>BPGW01000001.1 GCA_026003235.1 Bacteroidia bacterium
ATATCGTTGAAGGTTGAATTGAAGCGTGATAACCTGATACAAGTGGAGGGGAGACTGGGTTATCTCGTACAGTTTTTCGTAGGCATCCAAGGCATTTTTGGTATCCTGGAGGTAGAAGTAGGCCAGGGCGCGCAGCTCAGCCAAATCGGCGTTGCGAGGCTGCTCTCGCAAAAGCTCTTCCGCTACAGCTATCGCCTGCCGGTAAAATCCTCCCTGAAAGTACGCCTGCGCCAGCGTGTCCCGAAGCCCAAAAGAAGCTCCTTCGGTAGCAAGGCGCCAGTGCAGCGCCACTATCTGCGTGAGAGGATCCCCGTACTGCACAGCTCGGATATACATCTTTTGGGCTGGGGTAGGAGAGGAAGAAGCCGCTTCCGAGTCAGCCTTAGAGGATTTTTTTTTCTGCGCCCACAGAAGAAGGCAAGCTAAGCCCCCCACGAGCCATCGTGACATGCGGCAAATTTAGTTTATTTGGGTAGTGCGGCAGGTCAGCTGGATAGTCCTAAGTCTGGTATGGGCCCAAGGATTTCCTCGGTATGAGCGACCTCCCCGAGGGTGGGAAGCCCTTCAGCGGGGCGCGGTTCAGGTATGGTACCTTCGCGGGCAAGAAAGCCTGGCTCAGCAGGTAAGCGCATGGGGCGCGGACGCCTTGCAGGAAATCACGGGTTTGCTGGAGTTTCAGCCAGAAGGGGTACTTACGGTGCGGCTTCATCCCAGCCCGCGTGCCTGGGCCGAGCAGCCGCTGCCTGCCCCCCAGGGTAGCCTTACCCCCCCCTCCCGGATCGTAGAGGTTTTCCCCACCGGATCAAGGGCTGCCCTCGCTGCCCAAGTGCGTAGCCGCCTGATTGCCACCGTGCTGGAGCATCTGTACTTTTCTGAAGGGATGCGCTTTCAGAATCGGACCCTTCTGTACATGCCGGACTGGTTTTTGTGGGGGTTTGCTTACTTCTGGGGGGAGGGTTGGACGGGGGAAGATATAGCCTGGCTACAGCAAAAGCCGACCTCAGCGTTTGCCCTTATCGCCAGTCGCCAGCCTCCTCGTTCCCCCTTCTACCGCAGCCTCTACAAGTCTATCTGGTTTTACCTCTACCGCACGTACGGGCAGCGAAAAGTCATAGACCTCTTGTACATGGCGCGTCTGACCCGAAGCATTTCGGAAGCCCTCGCCCTGACCCTGAATCTCTCTGAGCAGGAGCTGACCCAAAAATGGCAAGCTTTTGTAGAGTCTCTCAAACAAGAGTCTCCCTTTTCCCCAGAAGAAAAGTTGTCACAGCCTGTTCTCGCGGCCGCCGTGCAGGAAAACCAGCTGGCGTATGCCACTTACCACAAGGGCGCTATCCGATACTTCCTCCGGCTTCAGGACCAGACCTACGAACTGCCGGGCAGCTGGCCCTGGAAAAACGCCTACGAAGAGCTGCGGCTGCCTATGGCTTTTTCTCCGGAAGGCAAACTGGCCTGGGTGGCTTATCAGACTGAGGGCCCGCTGGTATGGATATGGGACCCCGCCAAGCGCCGCTACGAGCGTTACCCGGTGGAGGTGCGTACCATTCATAGCATGGCCTGGGAGGGCGAGAAGACTCTCTGGCTATCAGCCTTGACCGATGCGGGCGAAGTGCTCCTTTTTACCTTTAGCTATCCTGAGGCCAACCTGCGAAAGGCCTTTACAGCGAAAGGCGACCTTCTGTGGCCCCTCCCACGGACGGGAGGGCAGGTCTGGGCGCTCTGGCAGCCCGACACCAGCACCTTACGACCCCTCTCGGTAGCTTGGGAACCTCTGCGCCCTTGTACGATGTCAGAGCGGGCTATGTGAACCCCTGCCTTTTCCTTCGCTATATGCGGCGTCGGGAGGGTGGTTGCCTGCCGACAGCGGGGCCTTTACCCTCTGCGATGTGTATGGGCAAGGACACCCTTGGTGGGTGGCCTCAGACACCAGCCAACCTGCCTCAGGGTTTGTGCCGGGCCTTTATAGCTGGGTGGGCCGGGCAAGCGATAGCGTCTTTTTCCTGTATGCAGCCCGAGGACGAGGACGGCTTGGCGTCTTGCCTGCCCAAGTGCTCGCTCCTCGCAATGAAGTTTTCCCCCCCCTCAGCGCCGCTGAAGTGATTCAATTCCGCTTGCAGCGTAAAGGCCGCTACGCAGCTACCTACGCCTTGCCTACTCCCCCTCCTTCGTCCGATACGAGCAGGGCAGACACTCCCCGCTCCGAACGCCAACCTTTTTACCTCTTTGATGAAGAGAGCGAACGCCCCCGTCGGCGCCGCAGCCGTTCCAGAGTCGTGCCTCAGGAGTCCCGCACACCTTCTATTCCTACCGCTAAAGCGCTCGGAAGGGTGCCTTTTCATCTGCTGCTGGCGGATTTGCGCATGGGGCCCACGCTTCACCCCCTCATGCGCCTTGGCTGGCGTACAGCGTTGACCCTTCAGGATCACCGGGGCCACCACAGCTTCCGATGGGAGTGGACGCCGTACATAGATCTGCGCAGTTCGGAGCTGCGTTTGAGCTACACCGCCTACCGATATCGCCTCCAGCCGGTGGTGGAGCTTAGCAAGCAGAGCCATTTCTTCCCTGAGCAGCGGTACGGTCGCACCCTTCGCAATACCACCTGGCAGGGTGGGGTGGGGGTTCGGTGGGTTTTCACCCCTTCCTTAGCGGTGGAAGCCACCACCCTCGGGCTCCAAGCGCATCGGTACGACCTCCAAACCACCGATCAGCTTGACCTCTCCGCCCAAACCTTTTGGACAGGAGGCCGACTTCGTTTTCTAATAGACCGTGTCGCTTATCGGGAACGCTTTCCTTGGGAGGGGTGGAAGCTCCAGCTGCGGGCAGAAGCGTATCGCGCCGGGACTGCATGGGGATTTCCTTTGGTGAGCCTGCAGAGCACCCGCTTCCAGCCAGTGGGGCGCTTTTTTGTGCTCCAACTCCACGGCCACGCCGCCTGGGGGGGCCCCCAAGGACGCTATTTCCTATTAGGGGGAACGCCCGATTGGGTCAACTACGAGTATCTGAACCGAAGTCAGATTCCTCCGTTAGGGCCGGCTGGCGCGTACTACTTAGCGGAATATGCTTACCTGCCAGGCTTTCCCTATCATGCCCGACGGGGTCGGAACCTTCTCTTAGGCGCGGTGGTAGCTCGCATACCGCTCTTAGCTTGGCAAACCAGCCAGACCCTTCCTACCCGCCCGCTCTACGGTTTTGAGTGGCAGATCGGCTACTACATAGGCACCACCTGGACCACAGGGAACCCCTTCTCTCAAAAAAACCCCATTGACGCCGAGTATATCTTCAAGCCGCCTCTGGTCATTTCTGTACAAACGCTTAAGAGCCCTTTTCTCATGAGCGTAGGTACAGGGGTCACCTTTCGCCTCATGCAGCTACCTATTGGAGTAGAGGTTTACTGGCCCATTGAGGAAGCCCGCGTGGGCAAGCCGCGTCTTTTGGTGGGTTTCAAGCAGGAGTTATAGCCTCTCAATCACGGTGGCGATGCCCATCCCTCCCCCTACACACAGGGTTGCCACGCCATAGCGAAGGTTTTGCCTTTCCAGTTCGTCCAGGAGGGTCCCTATTAGGATAGCCCCGGTGGCCCCTAAGGGATGGCCCATCGCTATAGCCCCACCATTCACATTGACTTTTTCTTCCGGCACGCCAAGCTCCTCCATGAATCGGATAGGTACGGCCGCAAAGGCTTCATTGACTTCAAAAAGGTCTATGTCGGCCGCGGCAAGGTGGGCGCGCGCCAAGGCTTTGCGGACAGCCGGAGCTGGGCCAAGGAGCATGATAGTAGGCTCGGTTCCGGTGACGGCCCAGCTGACCACACGGGCCCGAGGACGCAGGCCGTACTTGGTAGCCAGCGCCTCTGACCCCAAAAGCACCAGCGCCGCTCCGTCTACTATAGCGGACGAGTTGCCCGCATGGTGGACATGTTGGATAGCTTCAAGCTGGGGATATTTCTGCAAGGCCACCGCATCAAAGCCAAACTGCTGCCCTATCTGCGCAAAGGAAGGCTCAAGCGCCGAGAGCTTCTCCAGGGTGGTATCAGGACGAATATTTTCGTCTCTATCCAGGAGTACCTCGCCGAGGGGGTCACGCACCGGTACGAGGCTTCGGCGAAAGTACCCCTGGGCTGTGGCGTAAGCGGCCCGCTGATGAGAACGCAGCGCAAACTCATCTAACCGCTCGCGGGTATACCCGTACAGCGTGGCAATCAGATCCGCTGAGATGCCCTGTGGCACATAATGCCCTTCAAAGGCGACGAGCGGATCCATGTACCAGGCCCCCCCCATCCGACCCCATGGGCACACGGCTCATGGACTCTACGCCCCCAGCCAGGAAGGCTTCGCCAATGCCTGCCCGCAAGTAGGCAGCGGCTTGGTTCACCGCTTCTAAGCCGGAGGCACAAAAGCGATTGAGGGTCACGCCGGCCACCGTTTCAGGGAGGCCCGCAACCTGCGCCGCCACCTTGGCTATGTTGGAGCCTTGTTCTTTGACCTGGGTTACGCAGCCCAAAATGAGGTCTTCAATGGCCTCGGGCGGCAAGGTGGGGTTGCGTTCCAAGATCGCTACAATCAGCTGGCGCACCAGCTCTACGGGACGGACAGCGTGGAGTTTACCGTCTTTTTTGCCCCTTCCGCGAGGGGTGCGCACCGCATCGTATAGGTAAGCTTCAAACATGTTCGTTTCGGCTAATCCCAAGGCGCCGCATGAGCGCATGCAACGCCGTACGCTGCATATTCAGCGCCTCGGCGGTTTTGGAGACATTGAAGCCGTGTTTGTGGAGGTGATACAGAAGGTATTCCCGTTCGGCTTTCTCAAGGAATTGCTGGGGGGGCACTTCTTCTCGCAAACGGTGCCAGACTGAGTCAGCGTCGTTGGGAGCGGCAGAGACCCCTCCTGTAATTACATAGCGTTCAACGTCTTCGGCCCGAATAGTCTTGTCGGAGAAGATAATCAGCCGTTCAATGGCGTTGCGCAGCTCTCGCACATTGCCGGGCCAGTCGTATTTGCACAGCGCTTCTATCGCTGCTTTGGAGAAGGTACGGGGAGGTAGGCCATATTCTTGGGTGATTTCCTGCAGAAAAGCTTCGGCCAGGAGGGGGATGTCTTCGCGCCGCTCTCGGAGAGGGGGCACTTCTATCACGACCACGCTAAGGCGGTGATAGAGATCTTCTCGGAAGCGTCCTGCGGCGATTTCCTGGGCGAGGTTCTTGTTGGTGGCGGCGATGATGCGCACGTTGACCGAGATGTCTTTCTCGCCGCCTACGCGACGGATCTTGCCTTCTTCAATGACGCGCAGGACCTTTGCCTGGGCTGGCAAGGCCATGTCTCCAATCTCGTCCAGAAAAAGCGTGCCCCGCTGCGCCTCCTCAAAACGGCCGATATGTTGTCGCACAGCGTGGGTAAAAGCCCCTTTCTCGTGCCCAAAGAGTTCGCTTTCAATGAGGTCGGGAGGAATTGCGGCGCAGTTCACATCCACGAAGGGACCGTCTTTGCGCCCGCTTTTGAGGTGGATGGAACGGGCCACGAGTTCTTTCCCGCTCCCGCTGGGACCCGTAATCAACACCCGCGTCTCAAGAGGGGCGACCCGCTCTATCTGTTCTCGGATGCGCTGGATAGCCGGCGAGCGCCCCAGAATCTCCCGAACCCGAAAAGCCCGTCGTACCAGCGTTTTATTCTCCTCTACGAGTTTGCGCTTCTCGGTGGCGTTGCGTATGAGGATTTCCAATCGGGGCAGGTCTAAGGGCTTTTCCATGAAGTCAAACGCGCCTTTTTTGGTGGCGGCCACGGCCGTCTCTATGGTGGCATGGCCCGAGAGCATGATGAATTCCACTTCGGGGCGGTGCTGGCGAGCCCACTCCAGCAATTCCATGCCGTCTTTGCCTGGCATGCGCACATCACACAATACGATATCGTAGTCTTCGCGGGTCAGGAACTGCTGGGCTTCCAGGCCATCTCGCGCCACCTCCACCACGTGGCCATCGTAGCTAAGCACTTCGGCCAGCGTTTGCCGAATCTCCGGATCGTCATCCACCACCAACAGGCGCGCCATCAGACCGTCAGGAGTTCATGCTCTTTGGCCTCAGCCAGCCGATCGATTTCGGTGATGTACTTATCGGTGAGTTTTTGGAGCTCGTCTTGGGCTTTGCGGACGACATCTTCAGGCGTGCCGTTTTTCTGGAGCTTGCGCAGCTCTTCCAGGCTATCTCGGCGAATGTTGCGAATCGCTACGCGCCCCTCTTCAGCTAAGTCTTTGACCTGCTTGACGAACTTTTTGCGCTGCTCTTCTGTGAGGGAGGGAAAGACAACACGCACAGCTTTTCCCTCCGTAGCCACCGAGAGGCCCAAGTTGGCTTCGGCGATGGCTTTTTCAATGGACTTAGCCAGGGCAGGTTCAAAAGGCTGAATGAGGATCGTACGGCTATCCTGCACAGCCAAGGTGGCTACATGTTTGAGGGGGGTAGGAGCGCCATAATAGTCTACTTTAATGGGCTCAAGCAGCGCTGGAGAAGCCTTTCCCGCCCGAATCTTCGCAAAAAGCTCATCGTAGTGGGCCAGGGACTTTTTCATGTGCTCTTCAGCGGACTTGAGAAGGGCCTGGATTTCTGGGGTCATAGGGCAAAGTTAGCTAAAAGCGCGCTCGTAGCCGGCCTTGCGAAGCTGGCAGGCAGGACACGCTCCACACCCGTAACCCCACGGATGCCGATGAGTGCGGTCTCCCTGGTAACAGGTATGGGTCTCTTCGGCGATGAGCTCGCGGGCGCCTCGGCTATCGGCGTAGCGCCAAAGTTGGGCTTTGTCCCAGTCCAGAAAGGGAGCCAGCACTTCAATAGGGCGGTCAAGGGCTTGGGTAAGAGCCGCTTGAGCCGCTGCCATGAAAGGCCCTCGGCAATCGGGATACCCACTATAGTCCACCTGGCTAGCGCCAATAACCAGGCGAGTTTCTCCGCGAGGGTAGCCCCATATAGCGGCTACGACCAGAAAAAGCAGGTTGCGTCCCGGCACGAAGGTGGTGGGAAGCCCATCGGGGGTGACTTGGATAGGTTTTTCTGCCGTGAGCGCAGAGGGCACCTCCCATTGGGCCCAGAGGGAACCCAGCTCCAGCACTGTATGGGGAACGCCCAGCAGCTGGGCTACACGATGAGCACAAGCAAGCTCCACAAGGTGCCGCTGTCCATACGAGAAAGAAAGCGCCCACAACGGCTCTTTTAGGTTTTCCTGAGCCCAGAGAAGGGCCGTAGCCGAGTCCTGGCCTCCACTCAGCAGGATGATCGCCATAAGACGCAAGCTACTCAATCGCCTGTAAGGTAAGGCTCGATCCGGGTGCGTACGGAGTCGGGTAGCCAGTTTTTCCAGGCGTCTGGGGGGATAGGACCTGGTCCCCAAGCCTCTCTGCGGCGCACGAGCCAGCGAGCCAGCTTCCAGGAGATGTACGGATGGGCTGCTAACGATTCTGCGGGGGCTACTCGCAAGCGGAGAGGCTCCCGCAGCGGCGGACCTACGTAAAGAAAGGGGCGCGCTTTTTCCAGGTTCTCCGGCCGCAGCCCCCATACCTCGCGCAGTTGGTCCACCGAGACAAAGTAGCGGAGCTTCTCGCGGTACTTGACAATGCGTTCGGCGGTGTACAGGCCAATACCTGGCAGCTTCTCCAGGTCGCTTGGTGTGGCCCGATTCAAGTCCACCGCACTGGGCCGAGGCCGTCTAAGCTTTTCCGGGCGGGGATGCGGAAGGAGGAGGCCCCATCGCCGCAAGCGATACCGCTCCAGGGGATGCAGGCTTCGCAGAGAATCTACAGCCGCCCAGTCGCTAAAGCCCCCCAGCTTGTGTCGCCAGCGAAGGAGGCTTCCTGCGCTGCGCGGACGGCACAAATGCAGGGCAACGAAGGTGGCGCTGTCGGCTTGATTGAGGTTGATAAACTGTACGGGGGTTGTGTCGCTCCCCTGCACGGTCAAATAGGGAAAGGCTTTCCGAAAAGTAGCGCTATCCAGCAGCAGTTCCACTTCCTCCAAGTTCCAGAAGCCCCCTAATTGGGTTCGCCAGTGAAGGAGACGAGACACATGCCAGGGGCGCAAGCCAGGTACAGCGAGGATGCAAAGGCTATCTGCGGTATTGAGGTCTATCCGGGCGGAATCTGGAAGGGAGGGCGTGTCTCTGCGGCGGAGGAGCGCTTGGCTTCCCATCAAAACCACGAATAGCGCCCATGCCAAGCCGCTTTGCCAGCCCGGCCAATGCCGCAGCCGAAATGTCCACCCCCTCTCCATTCTGCTTCCAAATATACAGCTTTGCAGCGCATGCAACGGCTGAGTAGATATGCCGAGGTAGCGCTAATCTTTGGGGTGACGCTTGCGGTTCGTCTTTACAGGTTAGGCGAAGCTTCTTTGTGGACAGACGAAATTTTCAGCTGGATGGTTTCTCACCTCACGCCTGGGCGGATCGTGGCTTACCTGGCCACTGGGAATAATCCCCCTTTGTGGGAGATGCTCTTGCACTTCTGGCGAAGGGGAGTGGGCGACACGGAGGAGGCGCTTCGGAGCCTTGCGGCACTCTTTAATGCAGGGACAGCCGCAGGCCTGTATATGTGGGGCAGACAAGTGGGGGGACCCTGGGCAGGGTGGACTGCGGGGCTGTTGTGGACCTTCTCTCTCTTGGGACAGACTATTGGAAGGGAGGCCCGAGTCTATGCCTTGCTGAGCTGCCTAACGGTGGGTGCTCATCTGCTTTTCTGGCGGTGGGTGCGCACCCATAAAGGGTTTTTTCTCTGGCTAGCTTCGCTATGGGCTCTCTTTCACACCCACTACATGGGGGGGATAGTGATAGCATGGCAGCTCGGCGTGCTCCTGGTCTGGTGGAGGAAGAAACCATCTCGCTTCCTGTGGGTGGGTGGTGTGCTGGCGCTGATGCTGGCCCTCCAGGGCATCCTCCTAATGGACCGGCTGAGCCGCCCCAGCGAAATCGGCTATGTTTCCTTCGCCTCTCTGGAAAGCGCCTACGATATGCTCCGGAAGTTCTCCAATATGCCGGTTCCTACCGTGCTAGCTATGAGCCTCCTCCTCGCAGGAACCCTCTTGCGGCTAGCCCATCCAGCGCGGCGTTCTCCTGAAGTGACCTATATTTATTTGAGCTTCTTCGTACCTTTTATAGGCCTGTGGGTGGCGGGCACCTTCCTGCGTATATGGAATCCTCGCTATCTCATGCCCGTGGCGATAAGCTATTATGTCGGGCTGGGGGTAAGTTTGGCGACATTGCCTTTACGGTGGCGAATAGGGGCTGGAAGTGTAGTAGGACTGGCCTGGCTCCTGAGCTGGTATCCAGCTTTGCCAGGGGATGGCGTGCGCCACCAGGAGATAGGTCAGCTCCTTCAGCAGAAGCCGCCCCACCAGCTCCTCCTTGTATCGCCTGACTACCAAGCCGGGATTCTCCTTTACTATCCCGGCGACACAACCTGCACCCTTCTCCTAAAGGAGAGTGTAAACCCTCTCTCAGCCGGCACCGAGTGCCTGGCCAAGCATCGTCGTATTCGGGGAGTGAGCTTCTATGGGGAGATTCCACCTTGCGAGCTGGCAGCCACCGATACGCTCTGGTGGCTTGATTACGACATCTGCTTCTCCCACCCCAACACCTTCCTGCCCGAGCTGTTGTGGGAAGAGTTCCAGCCAATCCGCTGCTACAGTTGGGAAGGAAAAATCACCCTATGGGTAGCGGTGCGCCGTTCCGCCCTATCTTTGTCTCATGCGAAGCTTCCCCCTTAGGCGAAAACGAGGGGTCTTTATAGATGTGCAAAACATATTCAGCACAGTGCGCCATCTAAACCCAAACCTTAGAACAAACTATCAAGCCCTTCGGGAGTACTTTCTGCAGGATGCTGAGGACACCACAACTACCTTTGTGGCCTTCTCCTCCTACGATCCGGAAAAGGAAGGGCAACGGAACTTCCTCATGGCGCTGGCGCTGATGGGCTACCGGGTAGTCTCCAAGCCGCTCAAGCGTCTCCCCTCCGGGGAATACAAAGCGAACATGGACATGGAAATAGCGATGGAGATTCTCTCTATTGCGCCGCATCTGGACGAAGTGGTGATTGTGTCGGGGGACGGAGACTTTAGCGCCTTGGTCAATTACCTGGTGCACCAGGGTAAGCTGGTTCGGGTTTTTGGGCCGGATCAGTTTTCGGCACCGGAGCTCATCCAGGCTTGCCATGAGTTCGTGAGCCTGTCGCGTGTACCGGGCTTCCTGGAGTAGCCCTTCGCCTGAGAGGAGACACTTCGGAGGCTTTTTTGTTTTTTTGCCTGGGATGAAAATCCTGTGTTGCATCAGCCATGTGCCGGATACCACCACCCGGATACAATTCACGGCCGACGGCAAGGCTTTGGACCGGTCAGGGGTCACCTTCATTGTGAACCCTTACGATGACTTTGTGCTGGCTCGCGCCGCTGAATTGAAGGAGAAAAACCCCACCGGTGTCCACGTAACGGTTCTCTGTGTGGGGCAAAACGGAGCCTCTTCCACCGACAGCGTAGACGCTAACCTTCGTAAAGCGCTGGCGCTGGGGCTGGATGAGGCCGTGCGCATTGACGCCCAGCCCGCAGATGCTTACTTCGTGGCGAGCCAAATCGCCGCTTATGCTCGTGGCAAGGGCTTTGACCTCCTCCTTTTTGGGAAAGAGTCCATTGATTACAACGGCAGCCAAGTTCCCGGCATGGTGGCGGCCCTGCTGGACTTGCCTTTTGTCTCTTATGCCACCAGCCTTGAGGTAGAAAACGGGAAAGCCCGACTGACGCGGGAAATCACCGGCGGCAAGGAACTGCTGGAGTGCCCGCTTCCTCTCGTGCTGAGCGCTCAAAAAGGCCTCGCAGAATGGAGAATTCCCAATGTACGCGGCATTATGCAAGCCAAAACCAAGCCGCTGCACGTGGTGCCGCCGGTCAGCGTGGAGCCCCGTGTGAAAACCCTAAAGCACGAACTGCCCCCTCCTAAAGGGGCCTTCAAAAAGATTGAGCCTGATAAACTGGATGAGCTGGTGCAGGAACTTGCCAACAAAGGACTGATATGAGCGCTATCTTAGTGTGGGCTGAAATCACCGACGGCCGCGTCAAGAAGCCCGTGTTGGAAGCTTTGACGGCGGCGCGCGCCTGGGCTGAATCCGCAGGCCTGCCTGTGTGGGCCGCTGCCCTGGGCAAAGAAATACCCGACGCTGTGCTTTCCACCTTGGCAGAATACGGCGCTGAAAAAGTGATTCGTATCCTCTCGCCTGCGCTGGAACCCCTTGTAAACAGCGCGTATGCCCGGGCCCTAGCCCACCTTATGAAAGAAAAGGGCCTCTCTTACGCCGTGCTACCTCAAACCTATGACGGCAAGGCGATAGCCCCGCTCCTGGCGATAGAAGCCGACGCAGCGCTCCTGTCGGGGATCACGCAGGCCCCAGAAAAAGAAGGAACCGGTTGGAAAGCCCGTCGTATCGCCTTCTCCAACAAAGCCATTGAGTGGGTCTACACCGAATACCCCCGCGTTATAGCCACCTTGCGAACCAACTCCGTAGTTCCTGCCAAGGCTCCCAAACCCCTTGCTACCGAAGAGGTGTCCTTTACACCAGAGGCGAAAGATCTCCGCCTGCAGCCTACAGGTGTAGAGAAGGTCGCCACCGATAAGGTGCCCCTCACGGAGGCCGAAATTGTCGTTTCTGCAGGTCGGGGTCTCAAAGGTCCAGAAAACTGGGGCATGGTGGAAGAGCTGGCTCGTGTGCTGGGCGCGGCCACCGCTTGTTCCAAGCCGGTCGCTGATGTAGGGTGGCGGCCGCACCACGAACACGTCGGGCAAACGGGTATCCAAATTTCCCCTAACCTCTACATCGCCATCGGCATCTCCGGCGCGATTCAACACCTGGCAGGGGTGGCCTCCTCCAAAAACATCGTGGTCATCAACAACGATCCAGAAGCTCCATTTTTCAAGGTGGCCGACTACGGCATCGTAGGCGACGCCTTTGAAGTGGTGCCCCGCCTAACCGAAGCTATCAAGCGCTATAAGGAGCAGCACGCTCACTGAGCCTCGTTTCCTGCCTACCGAGTCCGAGCTGGAAGAAGCGCTCGGCGAAGTAGGGGTTCCTATCCGGCTCACGGTGTGTGATGGGAAGGTGTACACTTTGTGGAAGCCCCTGGTTGATCGGCTGCGTCAGGGAAGCCCCGTGATAACGCTGACCGGAGGGGAAGAGGCTAAGAGCCTGCCCACGGCGCGCCGCCTGTGGAAAAAACTCTGGCAGTACCGCTTAGACAAAGGGCAGGCCGTATTGCTCGTGGGAGGAGGAAGCCTCTTGGATGTGGGTGGGTTTTGTGCCGCCACCTGGAAAAGAGGAGTTCCCTTCATTAGCCTGCCCACCACCTTCGTCGCTCAGATAGATGCGGCCATAGGCGGCAAAACCGGCATCAACTTCAAAGGCGGTAAAAACCTCATTGGGACCTACGCTCAGCCTTTAGCGATTCTGAGTTATGAGGGGTTTTTGAAGACGCTTCCAGTGCGGGAGGTGCGGGCGGGCTGGGCCGAAGCCATCAAACATGCCCTTTTGGCCGGCGGGGCTTTATGGGAAAAGCTCAAGCGCGCCCCTTTGTCTGAGCTGCCTACTACCGAGCTCCTGGCCGAACTTGCCGCAGTCAAGACCCACATAGCCCGGCAAGACCCCTACGAAGAAAAAAGCCTTCGCTTTCTGCTCAACCTGGGGCATACCCTGGGGCATGTATGGGAAACCCTTTCCTTGCGTACCGAAAACCCCCTTTTGCACGGAGAAGCCGTCGCCATAGGCCTGCTGCAGGAAGGGTACCTGAGCCTGCCCCCTTCAGACCTTCAGGAGCTTTGGAAACTGCTCCAGAAAGCCGGCCTGCTGAACCCCCTCCCGCCTTTCAGCTGGAAGGACTGGGAAAAGGCGCTCCTGCAAGACAAAAAGATACGCGAGGGGAAGCTTTGGATGCCGGTGCTGCGCGGCATCGGCCAGGCTGAAGTGAGCCCCGTCTCCATAGAAGCGTTACGCAAAGCCACCCGCTGGTATCGTCAGGAAGTGCAGCCATGAGCGCTGTCGTGCTAACCCCTGTGAAGGGCCGCCTGGAAGGCTTTGTCCCCCTGCCTTTCAGTAAAAGCCTTAGCAACCGACACCTCGTCCTGGGGGCTCATACAGGCCGACCTTTCACTATAACAGGGCTCTCCACAGCCCAGGACACCTTGTATCTCGTGCAGGCCCTCAAGCAATTGGGTTATCGGCATCTGAAAGCCGAGGGGGATAGTCATACCTTCCTGCCGCCTACCGATTGGCCCAAGGAGGCCCAGCTCTTTGCGGGCGAAGGAGGCACCACGCTTCGGTTTCTCGTGCCCCTTCTGGCCCACCTTCCCCTCCAGACTACGATAGACGCCAGCCCATCCCTGCGCAAGCGGCCTATATTGCCGCTTCTTGAGGCCCTCCGAAACACAGGCCTCACCGTGAGAACGGGCTCTTCCCTCTACCCCCTGGTGATAGAGGGCCACCCCCAATGGTCACCCTCCCGTATAGCGGTAGACAGCTCTCTTTCCAGCCAGTTTTTGTCGGCGTTTTTTCTGGCGGCACCCCACCTTCCTGTAGGCTGCGTAATAGAAGAACGGAGTTCCCACCCGGCCACCCCTTCTTATGCGGAGATGACCCGCCAACTTCTTGCGGCTTATGGCTGGCTTTGGGAAAAAGCCTCCTCAGGGTGGCACCTAACTCAGCGGCCCGCCTCGGAGGGTATGCTGCACTTCGCTGGCGAAGCCGACTGGAGTGCAGCGGTCTTCTTCTGGGGATGGGCTGCCCTGGGCGAAGCCTCGCTGGTGCTGCCTCTCTCCGTAGCTTCTCTCCAGCCCGAACGAACCCTCCTCCTACAAGAACCTCTCTGGCAAGTACGCCTTACTTTCCTGGCTCAGGGACTCCTCATTGAAAGCCCAGGCAGGGCTGTGGAACCCTTTGAGCTGGACCTGGCTGAGTGGCCCGATGCAGCGCCCGTGCTGGCCGTTTTGGCGGCCTTTGCTTCGGGGACCTCCCACCTCAGAGGGCTACATACCCTGCCCCACAAGGAAAGCCACCGTCTCCAGGCCTTGGCCTCAGAACTGGCACGGCTGGGGGCCCGGGTGGAATGGACGGCTGAAACCCTTTCCATTCACCCGGTCTCTAAGCTCCCCCAAGCCCCCGTAACCTTGGACAGCCATGGCGATCACCGCATTGCCATGGCTCTAAGCATCGTAGCTACACGCAGCCCGGTGCCTATCTCCATCACGGGCGCCGAATGCGTCCTGAAGTCCTTCCCTCACTACTGGCACCTCTTGCGGGACCTGGGGGTATCCCTTACTTTTGTCTCATGAGAAACTGGGGCCGTACCCTAACCTTCACCCCCGCCGAATACCGCCTACCCCGCCACGAAGAGGACATCCTACGGGCTCTTGAGCAAGCAGCCCAGAAAAAGCAGCTCGTCCGCGTCGTGGGCGCAGGACATTCCTGGACGCCGCTGATAGAAACCCCTGGGCTCCTCCTGTCGCTGGATAGGCTACAAGGCCTGGTCTCGGTCCGGCCAGGGGAAAACCTCGTCACCTTGTGGGCAGGCACCCGTTTGTACCAAGCCCTGCCCCGCTTGTGGAAGCAAGGCTTCTCTCTCGCCAACCAGGGGGACATTGACCGCCAAAGTATCGCAGGGGCCTTCAGCACAGGGACGCACGGCACAGGCAAAACTTTGGGCATCCTGGCCACCCAAGCCGTACACTATCGCTTCCTGGACGGCGAAGGGCGCATCCACGATGTGTATCCCGACACAGACCCGGCCCTTTTTCAGGCGCTACAGGTCTCGCTTGGGCTGATGGGGGTCATTACCCAGGTTTCTTTGCAGGTGGAGCCTCGGTACTACCTTCGCCTGACCAAACGGCTTGAGCGGCTTGACGAGGTCCTGGAGCGCAGCGAAGCGTATCTGAACGGCTATCGCCACTTTGAGTTTTTCTGGTTTCCCTACAGTGAGTGGGCCGCCGTGAAGCTCATGGAAAAGAGCGAGACGCCAGGGCACGTGCCTGTGTGGCGTCGGTGGCTTATTGACGCAGCCTGGGAAAACGGAGCCTTCTGGGCCCTGAACAAAATAGCCCAATTCTGGCCCTCCCGAAGCGAGGCCTTGTGTCGGTTTGCCGGCCAGAACATGACCACCGAAGTCCGGGTTGACCGCGCCTATCGTCTTTTTGCTTCACCGAGGTGGGTGCGCTTCCGTGAGATGGAGTATAGCCTGCCCGCCGAAGCAGGACCCACCGTGCTGAGGGAAATCCGAAGCTGGATAGCAAAACACCGCCCCGCTGTAAGTTTCCCCATTGAGTACCGGTATGTGAAAGGCGACACGATCCCGCTAAGCCCAGCCTACGGAGGGGACAGGGTCTTCATTGCGGTGCACGCCTACCACCGGATGCCGTACAAGGAGTATTTCGCGGGGATAGAGGAGATTTTCCAGGCGTACGAAGGGCGCCCTCACTGGGGCAAGATGCACACCGCCACGCCAGCCTACTTGCACCGAGTGTACCCGCAGCTGGGGGAATTTTTAGCCTTAGCCGAGCGGTACGATCCAAGGGGTCTTTTCCGCACACCCTACCTGAAGGCTCTCTTATGGGGCGAGGGGGTTCGTTTGCCGGCCTAATGGGAACTCTCCTCTGGGCTCAGTGCGCTTGCGCTGACCGGTGCTCTCCGCCCCCGCCCCCCTCTATTTGGCCCGTACGGGTGGTTGAGCACGCTTTTGGAACCTCGCAGACCTTTGGGCAGGGGCCTGCTTACTTTCCCTACAATGTAGTAGGGCCTATCTGCACCACCGCCACCCCGACCACCCCTTGTGCAGACCCTTGTCAGATAGTGTCACTGGGGAAAAGCGGCTACATCGTACTTGAATTTGACCCTCCCATAGCCGATGGCGTAGGGCCTGACTTCATCGTGTTTGAGAACGCTTTCTTGTATGGGAACGGCCAGGTGTACGACGAATGGATGATAGTGTCGGTCTCTCAGGATGGAACGAGCTGGCATACCTTTCCTTACGATTCCGTAACAGGCGTAGGGCTGGCTGGGCGCACACCCACCGGCTGCAGCGGCTGTACAGGCCCTATAAACTGGCAGGATCCGAGCCAGACGGGCGGCGACGCCTTTGATATAAGCGTCGTGGGGCTTTCCTGGGCCCGATTTGTACGCGTAGAAGATGCGACCCGCTGGCAAAGCGCCGACCGCCTGAGCGCAGACTTGGACGGAGCTGTGGCGCTTCATCAGCTTCCCCCTTCGGCCAGCTTGCACGCGGAAAGGCCAACCCAAGCGCCTCGCCTCAAAGACGGCCGATTGTACTTTCCTCTCCTACCCCAGCATCTGCGCGTCTGGGATGCTGCGGGCCGAAACCTCCCTTATCGCCTTTTCCCCACCCCAGAAGGATGGTGCCTTGAAGCCGAAGGAAAGGGGCTTTTACTGATTGAGGTCTCTTTCCACCCCGGCGACAGGTGCTACTTCAAGCTCATGCAGCTTTCCGAAGGACTTTAGCCACGGTAAGGCCTATCTCGGCAGGGTTTTCTACGACATGCACCCCACATTGGGCGAGGAAGTCCATTTTTTCCCTGGCGCCGCCTTTTCCTCCTGCGATGATCGCGCCCGCATGGCCCATACGGCGGCCTGGCGGCGCAGTTTGCCCAGCGATGAAAGCTATCACAGGCTTAGTGCCGTGATCCCGAATCCATTCGCCGGCGATCTCTTCGTCGGTGCCTCCTATCTCCCCGATCATCACGATAGCTTCTGTGCCTGGGTCTTCCATGAGCAGCTTCACGATATCAAGGTGCTTAGAGCCCACAATGGGATCGCCACCGATGCCCACGCAGGTAGACTGCCCAAGGCCTTGTTGGGTGATTTGATGCACCGCTTCGTAGGTAAGGGTTCCTGAGCGGCTCACCACCCCCACGGTGCCCGGCCGATGGATGAAGCCTGGCATGATACCCATTTTCGCCTGGCCAGGCGTAATCACCCCCGGGCAGTTAGGTCCAATCAGCCGAACATGCGGGTAGTCGCTTTGGAGCACATACTTCACTCGCAGCATATCGCGCACAGGCACGCCGTCTGTAATGGTCACGATGAGCCGGAGGCCTGCCTCCGCCGCTTCCAAGATAGCGTCGGCGGCGCTTGGCGCAGGGACGAAAATAATGGAAGCCTCCGCCCCCGTCGCCTCAACCGCTTGGCGAACCGTATCAAAGACGGGCAGGCCCAAGTGTGTTTGCCCGCCTTTGCCCGGCGTCACGCCTCCCACCACCTTCGTTCCGTATTCCAGCATCTGCTGCGCATGAAACGTGCCTTCCTTGCCTGTAAAACCCTGGACGATGACTCGTGTATGGGCATCTAAGAGGATCGCCATGGCGCAAACATACCCAAAATGCCCCGTATACAACGTAAAGAGGGGGGCCAAGCCCCCCTCTTAGCCGCCTTTTGGGTTTTCTTCTGCTTAGGGATTCAGAGCAGCCTTGAACTCGGCGGAGTCGCGCTGCTTGCGGAACTCCAGGTCGTTCTGGGCTTTCTTGGCCAGGTCGCGGTTGAGTTGGACCGCTTTGCGGAGGTTGGTGATAAGGAGGTTATTGTCGGCTGAGCGCGCTCCCACGATGGCCAGTACATAGTGCGAAAGGGCAGGGTTGGCGTTTTGTTGGAGAGATTTTTCCAAGGCCACTTTAGCACCCGCCAGATCGTTCATGAGAAGGCGGGAAAGCCCAGCGTTGTATTGAGCGCCGGGGAGGTCGCCTGCATTGTTGAAGGCCTCTGCTGCGGCTGCATACTGGGCCGTCTTTTCGTAAATGACCCCCAAGTTGAAGGCCGCTTCTGGGGTAGGACGCGCCGCATAGGAGGCCTGGAAGGCCTGAGCTGCCTGGGCGTATTCCTTGCGGGCAGCGTAGACAAGCCCCATGTTGTTGAGAATCGCCGGGTTGTTGGCCGAATAGCGGCTCGCTGTGTTGAGGTAATCCATCGCTTCGTCCAAACGCCCGGCCAGCACCGCCAGGGCTCCCAGATCGTTGAGCGCCCGATGATCTTGGCTATAGCGAGCGGTGTAAGCCTTGAGGAGCCGTTCGCGACGGCCTGGGTCTTTTTGGCGCGTCGTAGCAAAGTAGAGCTCTTCTTGAGCGAGCGCATTTAAGAGGGCTTCTTGCGTGAGCGAGCCTGACAAAAAGGCGTTGGCGATGCTGTCTATTTGCTCGTCCGAGAGACGCCCTGAAAAACCTTCTAACCGCACTTGGGTGCGACGCAGCGGCGCCAAGATAAACTCTACTTCCTTGGGTCCGCCCACAAGCTGCATGACCTTCTGCTCCTTCGCATCAGGATTCATGTTGGAAGCAATGACCTGCACGATCTGCTGCTTCACCGCTTCCGGCAAAGAGGTCTGTGCCAGGTTTTGCTTGAAGCCCTCCCAGTCTTGCGGTGTGGCAGAGACTTTGAAGAAGCTGCTGTCCAAGTACTCCTTGTAACCTTCCTTGCGCATTTGCTCAATGAGCCACTTCTGAACTTCTTTGTAACGATTCAGGGACAGGAACTGATTGCGTTTGAAGCGGCCTTCAGGGGAAGCGTAGCCCGCCAGCGTCACCGAAGTGGCAGGGTATTTCTTCTGGAGGAAAGCCACAATGTCTTTCACCGCCTGGCGCTCGTATTCGCCGGGCTGAATGAGGTACACATTTTGGGGGAACTGGAAGAGGGCCTCCAAGGTCATCGGCCGCTTGGAAGTGTAAGTATGCTGTTCGTAGAGCACATAGGGACGCGAATCTACCAGCCGAGAAGTGGTGATGCAACAAGGAGCCAACTCCGCATCCGGCAGGTCAAAGGTTTTACCCTTGCGCTCGTAGGAATTTTCGGCCACCAGCTGGCCCCCGTCCATGCCCTCCTGAAAGGCAAAAATGCCCTGGGTGCTTACCGTAACTCCTTCGTTTTTGAGTTGCTTTTTAGGGTACTGGTCAGATGAGATGGTTACGGTTTTGATCTCGTACCGGTTTGAGCCGCTCTTCACGACGAGCTTCCCCATGTAGGTGGACTTGCGTCGGAAGCCCGATTTCGGAGGAACCGTTACCTTGATGCTATACTTGACAGAGTCGGCGTGCACCTCCAGAGGATTGGGATTGACGGTGACGACGGTTCCTTTGAACTTTGCGCACTGGACCAGAAGGCCCGTAGTAAGGAGTAGGGTGAGCGCTCCTAATCCTTGAGAAAACGGTTTGACTCGCATAGGCGTGGGTATTTCTTGTTTCGGCACAAAGGTACGGCTTTCGCTCGGATGGGCCAAAGCTTTTACAAAGGGGCAGGAGGGAGGGCCTCCAGATAATGCAACGGCCCTGGACGGCGGTAAAAGAAGCGTGTGGGAAAGTGAGCTTCAGGAGGGCCTTCGCCAGGTCGCAAATCGGGACTGTGATAGACCACCGTCCATCCCGCTTGACGGAGCTGTTCCAATGCGTACGCATACAGATCTGGGGCATCGGTACGCAAATGAAGCCGCCCTCCCCGAGCCAAAATACGGGCATACTGCCAAAGGAACCGAGGATGGACCAGCCGGTGTTTTTCCTGACGCCGTTTGGGATAGGGGTCCGGGTGATGGAGCCATAGGGTTGAGACTTCGCCGGGCGCAAAAGCCTCCGCCAGTACAAGGGCGTCCCCGTGCCAGAAAGCCACATTAGAGAGCTTTTTCTCGGCGGCAAGTCGGCAGCCTGTGGCCAGCCTATCCGCCTTGCGGTCCAAGCCTATCACAAGCTGGGTCGGGCACCGTTCGGCCATCCACACAGCGAATTCCCCCGTGCCGCAGCCCACTTCAAGAAGCAAAGGTGCCTCCGGCGGGAAGCCCCACTGCGCACGCCAACCGCCCGGACGCGGGACTCGGGGGCCCCAGACCCCGTAAGGACTCTCCCAGTAACGCCGTTTCTTCTCCAGCTTGCCCAGCATCCTGGCAAAGCTACAAGATGGATGTGCTCCGAAGTGTGTATCTTCGTAAAGGTGAGCCGCCTTGAAGAACTCCAAGCCAAAGTCACAGCGTACCCTGAGGACCCCTTCTGGCCCCATGTGTTAGGGATGCAGCTCATGGGTATGGGGCGCTGGGCCGAAGCCGAAGCCGCCTTCCAAGAAGCGCTGCGGCGAGACCCCCGACATCATCCCTCCTATTACCAACTCGGCCTCCTTTACGAAGCCACGGGCCGAGAAAACGACGCAATCACCGCCTTCCGGGAAGGGGCCCGCATCGCCGCCGACGTACGAGACCTGGCTCTTTTGAAAGACTTTCGCGCCAAACTCCGCCTCTACCTCGGCCTGGATGAATAACCCTCTTCTACGCCCATCCCGTTTGCACGCACGCTCCGCGCCGACTCGTCTGGAGGGTGTGGCTTCTGCTGGCCCTGGCTTGCCTCCATGCACAACCCTCCAACGCCTTTGGCGTGCGAGGGGCGGTGGCTTTTTATCAGTATCGCACCCCCTACGCGCAGTTTTTTGCGCGCCTGGGCGCAGAAGTCGGCGCTACAGGGCGTATCTTCCTGGCCTCTTCCCGAAAGGCTCAGCTTTACCACGGCCTTATGCCGGGCTTTGGGTACCTGATGGGCCATTCCCGCCTGGCATTGGACAGCAGCATTTACATTTCACCTCTGTCAGGCAGGCCCCTTGCGGGCATCGCTTCAGCCCATACCTACACCCACTACCTGTACATGCAGCTGCTTTGGTGCTTGGCTTTTGACCAAGAAGGGAGCTTGACGGTGGCAGCGGGGCCTCAGGTTATGCGGCCCCTGGGCCAATCCCTCATGCTGGAGTACGAAACCCCCGACGGCCAACCCATCCAAGAGTGGAATCGCGTGAGCCTCAGCGACCTACATCGCGTGATCCCACCCTGGATCTTCAACCTGGCCTTGTATGCCGAGCTGCGCATGCGAGAAGGTTTGCACAGCGAGTCTTTTCTGTACCTCCAAACCCTGCACCAGGTCAACCGCTATCTGTGGCCTACCGGCCTTTTGGTGGGCATCACCTGGCGATGGAAATCGCGGCCTGCCAGCTAAAGCCCTCGCTCCCTAAAATACCGCCGCACCGACTCCACATCTTCCAGAATTTGCCTTCGGAGGGCCGCTTCGTCTGAAAAGTCAGCGTATGGCCGCAAAAAAGCCAGAAAGCTCGCTTGCAAGGGCTTGTCGTACAAGTCCTGCTCAAAGGCCAGCAGATGCACTTCCAGGTCGCCTTGGGGAGGTAGGTAAAGTACAGCGGGGTAAGCGCCGTCCAAGTAGGCCCAGCCTGCGTAAGTGCCTGCCGGCGGCCGAAGTTTCTCCTCTGGCCAGGGGAGATTAGCGGTGGGGACTCCCCACTGGCGAGCCAGACCTTGCCCCCTCCGAACCGTACCCCTCAGGCCAAAAGGCCGCCCCATCAGCTTTTCCGCTTCCTCCATGTGCCCCTGCTGCACCAACCGCCGCAAGCGAGAACTGCTAATGGGCCCTTCCCCTTCTATCAAGGGCGGCACTTCTTCAACGGCAATGCCCATCTGACGCACCAGCTCGGCCGACCCCTTGCGCCCTTGCCCAAAACGGTGATCGTAGCCCAGCACCATCCCCTGCGGCCGAGAGAGCCGCCCAATCCAGTCCCGCACAAAGGTTTCTGCGGGAAGGGCAGCCAATTCCCGGGTGAAGGGTACAGCGCGTACAAAGTCCACACCGACCTCCTGGAGGAGGGCCACCCGCTCAGAAAGCGTCGTCAAAAGAGGCACCTCTTCGCCTCGGAGAACCCAGCGGGGATGGGGATGGAAAATCCACACTTCCAGATGAGTAGGGTGACGATTTGCCCAGGCCCGAGCGACAGCAAGCAGCGCTTGATGCCCTCGGTGCACGCCATCAAAGGTGCCCATTGTCAGGATCCCCCCTCCAGGCGAGGGTTCAGTTGGACCGAGTAGCTGCATCAGGCTGCACCGCTTGGAACACGCTGTAAGGTCCAATACGGGTGCGTCGGAGGGCTCCAAGGTACGCTCCGCATCCTATGGCCTGGCCGATGTCTCGGGCCAAGCTGCGGAGGTACACCCCCTTGCCACACCGAACCCGCAAGAGCCATCGTTCCCGCTCGTAAAGGACCTCCTGAATCTGGTGAATCTGGACAGGACGCGGAGGCAGATGGGGTATTTCCCCAGCCCTGGCCAAGGCATACGCTCGGCGGCCTCCTACTTTCAAGGCAGAAAAAGCCGGCGGTCGTTGCCATACCCAGCCTTCAAAAGGCGCCAAAATAGCTTGCCTTTCTGTCGGGGAGAGGACAGGCGGGGGCTTTACCGGCTGGGGTGCAAACTCTGCATCCCCCGACAGCGTCTCAAACCCCAGGATAAGCAGCGCATAGTACTCTTTCTCCCAGGCTTGCATTTCGGCTATCCTTCGGGTGGCGGCGTCTACAGCCACCAAAACCAAACCCGTAGCAAGGGGGTCCAAAGTGCCTGCATGCCCTGCCTTGCGCACTCCATAGCGGCGACGCACCCACTTCACCACCGCAAAGGAAGTCCAGCCCCAGGGCTTATCCACCGCTACGATCCCCTCCATAACAGCCATCCCAGAACCGCTCCACCTAGCAAGATGCGATAGAGGCCGAAAGGCTTCATCCCGTAGCGGTTCCACAACGACACGAGGAACCGCATAGCCAGCAGCGCCACGCCGAAGGCTACGCCGCTCCCCAGCAGGAGCAAGGTTGCGTCGGTTGAGGAGAGGAGCTCTGTACTTTTCCAGAGCTTATACGCGGAAGCGGCCCCCAGCGTAGGCACCGCAAGGAGAAAGGAAAATTCGGCGGCTTGGGTTTTACTCAAGCCCATGAGCTGGGCGCCGAAGAGGGCCGCAGCTGCGCGAGAGACGCCCGGCAAAAGGCTCGCTGCCTGCACCAGCCCAATCCCCGCAGCTTGTAGCCAAGTCAGGCCCTCCATCGTGCCTGTGCGGTTTCGGAACCACCGGTCCATCCCCATCAGCACGAAGCCCCCTATAAGGAGGTTGATCGCCACCACCAGGGGTGAATCCAACAAGCTCTCCAGAAAATCTTTCGCTAAAAAGCCTAAAACCGCTGTGGGGAGGAAAGCCGCGCCCACCAGCAGGTACAGGCGGGGCTGCCACAGGCGCTGGTAGCTGTGCACCACCACCGCCAGGATAGCCCCTCCCTGGATGATGATTTCGTACGCCTGCACGAAGGATTCATGGGACCGGCCAAGCCACGCACTCAGCAATATCAAGTGCCCCGTAGAAGAGACCGGCAAGAATTCCGTGATGCCCTCCACCACCGCCAGCAGGAGCGCTTCCCACCAGCTCATCGCCGGAGGATAGCGTACAGAAGGGTACCTATGCCCCCCAGGATAACCCAGGGCGCCACATACAGCGCCACCGAGAAACTCCGGCTGTCTACGAATCGGTTAGGAACCAGCAGCAAGGCGTAGCCGACCACAAGCAAGGCGGCCCCGATGGCCAGAAGGCGATAATTCTGCCGGCGGAAGGGCATAGGCGATTCGGCAGGCGAACCGGCTGATTTTTTCCCTGTTTCACTCATACAGACGATCAAGGGATGTGTGCAAGAAACGCCGCAGGGCCAACTTACTGGCTAAGTAGCCCACGAGGCCCCCAAAGGTAAGCAAGCCGCCGTAGAGAACAAGCAGTCGCAGGTCTTCCAACAGGAAGTCAAGCGGCAGCACCCGTTGGTGCACCAGCCACAAGCCCGCGTGCAACGCCACGATGGCAAGCAAAGCGCCAACCACCCCTTGGAAAAAGCCCACCCCTAAAAAAGGGCGCTCTATATAAGCCCGAGTCGCACCCAAAAGCTCCATCGTGCGGATCTCCAGTCGCCGGGCAAAGAGGGCCAGCCGCACCGTATTAAAGATCAGCAAAAAAGACACCCCTATCATCACCACCCCCACCCCGAGGCCTATCCAGCGAAGGGTTTGGGCGCGATTTTCCAGCACCTCCAAAAGGCGGCGAGGGTAGTCTATTTCTTTGACCACTTCCCATTCCAAGACGCGCTGGGTAAATAGGAGCACGCTATCGCTTTGCGCCCGCTCCCCTCGGAAAAACACCCGCACGCTGGGTGGAAAGGGGTTGAAACCTTCCATAGCCCGTACGAACTCTTCTCCCGCCACTTCTCGGAAGCGTTCCATGGACTCTTCGGGAGAAAGGTACTGGGCTTCTTTCACGAGGGGCTGGCGCCGGACCCACTCCAAGAAGGGAGCTATCTGTTCGGCGGAAAGGCCAGCATGCAGGTGAATGCGGTATTCCAGGCGAGCACGCGCTTGCTCAAAGCCTATTTGGGCCGCCAAAAGAAATACCCCATACAGCCCCAGCACAAAGAGCGCCAACACCAAGCTAAAGAGGGAATGCGTAAAAGGCAAGGTCGGCGCGCGCACTGCGCAAAGGTACAAGACAATCCTACCGGAAGCCTTATCTTTGCCTGTATGGGACGAGCCGAAGTGCTCCTATTGTACGAAAGCGCCGAAGAGCGTGCCTGCTTTGAGGCAGCCCGGACCATTTTGAGCCAGATGGGCATCTCATTTCGGGAAGAGGCCCTTCCTACCACCCCCACCCTCCATGCCCTGCGGCAAAGCATAGAGTCGGTGGGACAAAGCGTGTGCGTATGGGCAGCGGGGAAAAGCGCTTACCTCTTGCCTGTTTTGGCCTCTTCGCTGCTTCCTACGCAACCTTTGATTGTGATGCCTTGCCCCAGTGAAGGGGCCCCTCTGTCTTACTTAGAGACCCTTTTTGAGACGATGCGGGGGTATCCGTTGGCTTTTACTCGGCCACGCGATGCCCAAGCCGCTGCCTTGCTTGCTGTACACGCCTTGGCTTCTCGGCACCCCAGCTACGCCGACCTCCTCCAAGCCTACCTGAGCAAGCGCCCCCTTCAGCCCGCCTAATACATGGCTGCTTTACCCCCCGATCTCCTGGAGCTCCTCCAGCAGCTTACCCACAACTTAGCCCGCTACGAAGGCGAGCACCTCTCCCTCCAGGAAAAACTCCAGGCCCTGGAACGAGAACTGCGCGACCGCAAAGCGCTCATAGATCGCTTCGCGCTGGTTAGCGAAACCGACACCCGGGGCGTGATTACCTACGCCAACCCGAAATTTTGTGAGGTTTCAGGCTATTCTGTAGAAGAGCTCGTAGGAAAGCCCCATAACATCATTCGCCATCCGGACATGCCCAAAGCCGTCTTCAAAGAGCTTTGGGACACCATCAAAGCGGGCCAAATCTGGCAAGGCGAAGTCAAAAACCGGCGCAAAGATGGTTCTTCTTACTGGGTATTAGCGACGGTAGGCCCCCTTCTTGATGCCGAAGGTTACCCTTATCGGTACATCTCCATGCGGGTAGACATCACCCGCCAGAAAGAGTTAGAAGAGAAGCTTCGGCAGGAGCGCCAGCTGCTGTCGGAAGAGCTGGCTCAAAACCTCAACCTGGCCGCCACCATCCAGAAAGCCCTCCTCCCTCCCATGGAAGGGGAAGGAGGCGTGCTCATCTCTGCGCCCTATTTCGTGCTATATCGCCCTCTCCAGCAGGTAAGTGGCGACTTTTTCTGGCTGCACGAGGAGAAGGGGCGCCTGCTGGTGTTTGTGGGCGACAGCGTAGGCCATGGCATCGCTGGGAGCCTGGTTTCAACCCTCTTTATCCAAGAGCTGCGCCATCTGGTACAAGAAAAAGGGCTCTGGAGCCCCGAGCTTCTGGCCGAGGAGCTGGATAGCCGTCTGGGACAGCTTTTTGCCCGCAAGCTCCCCCTGCCCATCACCGTGGACGGCATGATCGCGCTGGTAGACCTCCACCGCCGCAAGCTTTCCTTCTTAGGGCTGCGGGGTAAAGGTGTGCTGGCTCGCGGAGGCACCCTTCTGCGGTTGGACAGCTTTCCCTTCAGCTTTGGCGAACTTTTGGGGCGCGCCGGCACCGAAACGACCTTGGAACTCCAGCCCGGCGATCGGCTCTACTTCTACACCGATGGCATCCACGACCAGGAAGGCGGCCCCAAAGCCAAACGCTGGGGCAACAAAGCTTGGATGGAATACCTGCGCGACCTACAGAACCTGCCTTTGCCAGCTCAGCGCCAGGCCCTTCTGGACACCCTCCGCTCCTGGCAGGGCGATCAAGCCCAAACCGACGACATCCTCGTACTGGGCCTTGAAGTACCCTGATCGGTGCTGAACCAGGGTTCTGTTTGGATAGTTACGCCTTCTTCTGTAGAGGCCGAGGCTCTTCAGGGTTTAGCTTTGCCCGCACCGCTGCACAGGACAGGGGTGGGCGCGCTGGCTACCCTGAATACCCTTTGGGAGCTGTGGCAAGAAAGTCCCGCTGCCGGCCTGCTGGTGCTGGGCATAGCCGGCAGTTACCGAAGGGAGCTTCCTCCTGGTCAGGTTGTGCGCGTGCGGTCCGAAATAGAAGGAGCGACAGGGCGTCGGTACCCGCGGCGTTTCCTCCCTACCTCCCCCGCCCTCCGAGGAAAAGTGCCCTTAGCGTGGGAAAACCCTTCCTCCCCGCCCTCCCTGGACCTGCCAGCCGTAACCGGACTGACCCTGCCCCTGGTGAGTTTGACGCCCAACGAGGTGCGCTACTGGCGGCGGGCCTACCCCACAGCGGATATTGAGACGCAGGAAAACGCCGCGTACTTTCTCTTTGCCTGGAGCCGGCGAATTCCTCTCTTAGTGGTGCGCAGCATCTCCAATCGGGTTGGCTCGCGCCGGTGGGACAAGGACTTGGCACTCCAGGCCCTGCGTACCTTCGCTGAGCGGCATGTGGCTCCGATATGCAGGTGGCTCCTGGCAAGTGCGCCCCCTCCCCCATCGGGGCGAACGCTTGGGGGATGGGGTCTTTGAAACCCTCCATGTCCGGAAAGGGCGGTTGCTTTTTGCTGGGGCCCACCTGCAGCGCTTGAGACAAGCTTGCTTAGCCTTGGATTTGCGCCCTCCGCTTACCTTGGAAGCGCTCTTTCAGGAGGCAGCCCGGCTGGCAGAAGGTATCCCCGCTGGCCGCCTACGCCTCGTGGTGTACCGAGACGGTGCCGGTAGCTATACTCCCCCTTCCCACGAAGCCGTTATTGAGATGGGGCTCCAAGCCGAGGCGACGCATCCCTTCCCCCTCAGCCCAGCCCAGCGCCTGGTGCGGTATCCCGTGGCCTTTCTGGTCCAAACCCCTTGGAGTGCTTACAAGACTCTGAGCAGCCTCGGTTATATCCAGGCCGCTGCGTACGCCCAGGCCCAACGGTGTGGCGACGCGCTCCTCCTGTCTGTGCAAGGGCACTTAGCCGAGACCAGCCGAGCTAACCTGTTTTTCTGGGATGGAAAGAAGCTATGCACCCCCTCTTTGCGAACCGGATGCGTAGCCGGCATCCTTCGCCAGCAAGCGCTTCAGCTGGCGCGCACCCTGGGCCTCCCCACCGAAGAGGGCCTCTACCCCTACGAAGCCCTCCTGGAAGCGCAAGAAGTCTTCACCACCAACGTTATGCAGGGCTTTACGCCCGTACTGGGCATATATGGAACGGGCGTTTCCTTTCGCACAGGTCCGGATAGCCTTGCCGCCCATCTTGCTGAGGCTTTGTCCCGCCAGCTCGCCCCTTACCTTTGAAGCCATGCGCTGGACCCAATTCCTTGCTGGGGTATATGGCCTGGCAGGCATGGTAGGAGCTACCCTTCACGCGCATGCGATGCCGATTCCCGCCCTGGGCCAAGCAGCTTATGTGGCTCTTTTCCACACTGCACCGCTTCTTTTCCTTGCGGGACGGCTGACCAGCGTGTGGGAAAGGCTCTCAGCCAGCTTTTTCAGCTTGGGCGTGCCTCTTTTCTCGGGCAGCATCTACCTCAAGTACCTGGCCGGTTGGGAACGGGCCACCGTGGTGGCTCCCGCAGGGGGCACGCTCCTCATGATAGGCTGGCTTTTTCTGCTTGCTGCTGCCTTCCACCGCCGATAAAGCACACCGGAAAAGCCCTATCTTGGGGGATGGGACTTTGGGCTGTATGGAGCTTTTTGTGCTGGGGGCAGTATTTGGCGCCTTCGCTGGTAGGGTTGGGAGGAGTGCAGGCGCCCCTTCAGCAGGAGCCCCTCTCCGCCAATGCGGCCGCTGCCTTCCCCGCTGCCCGCTGGTGCGCTCAGGTGGGCACAGCCCTTTACCTCCCCACCCCCGAATTAGCCTTCCGACTCGCTGGACTGGCCTACCGGTGGGATTCCCTCCAGATGACAAGCCTAATCCTCCAAGAGTGGCGCTTTGACAAGCTGAGCCAAATGGAAGCGGGCTTGGCTTACGCCTTGCGCCTGCTAAAGGGACAGGTAACGGTGGCTACCCGCGGTCGGCTGCTTCTTACTTCGTTTTCTGAGTATGGGCGGCTGGTTCGCTTCACGCCGGACTTGGGGGTGATTTTGCAGCCTGGTCCTCGCCTTCGCCTCGGCGGCTACGGATACAACCTCCTGGGACGAGGATGGGGAGCGCTGCCGGGCCCCCTCCAGTACGGCCTGGGCGTAGCGTATGTACCTTCTTCCCTGGCAGAAGCCTACCTTGAGCTGACGCAGGAAGGCGCCCACCCCCTGCAGGTTCAGAGCGGCTTTAGCTACCAGATCCATCCTCTTTTGCGTCTGCGAGCCGGAGCGGGATGGCCAGTCCTCACCCTCGGCGCAGGCCTACGCCTGAGCTATCGTCGCCTGGGGCTGGATATGGCTTACCGGTACCAGCCTCATGTAGGCAGTTGGGCCGCGCTGGGTATAGCCTACCCGTAAGGACATGAGAAGGACCCTTTGGATAGGGCTGGGCTGGATGCTGGTATGGGGGCAGATTCTGCCGGATACCACCGACGCCAGCCGCCTGGAGCTTCAGCTTGAGGACCAAGCTGAAGCTACCCCCGAAGGCCTTGATTGGACCCAGCTTAGCGACGTGCTGGAAAACCTGGCCCGCCACCCTTTAGACCTCAACCGAGCTCCCGACGAAGCCCTCCTCCAAGTGCCCGGCATGACTCCCACCCTCCTGAAAGCCCTCCGTGCCCATCAGGCCCGATATGGTCCACTTCTCTCCTTGTACGAACTGCAAGCGGTGCCAGGCTTTACCGAACAGGCGTTTCGGCTCATGGCCCCCTTCATCACCGTACGGCCAGCTACCGAACTGGACTTCGGGGAAGGACCTACCCAGCGACCTTCATGGCGCCAAATTCGGCAAGCTGTCCGCCTGAGCTGTATCCAGCGCCTACAGCGAACTTTCACCGACACTTGGGAAGGCGGCGCCTGGTACCCTGACACCCTGCCCAACGCCCAAGGCGACCCTTATCGCCTCTACACTCGTCTCTGGCTCAAAGCTACCCCTTACCTCTCGGTAGCCCTCATAGGGGAAAAAGACGCTTACGAACCCCTTGCCTGGGACCCCACCCGTCGCTACTACGGCTATGACTTTGTCAGCTACCACATAGCGCTAAGCGGTCTGGGAGAAGTGCGCCAGCTCCTTTTGGGCGATTATATCCTGCAGGTAGGGCAAGGGCTGGTCTTTGCACGGGGGCTGGGCTTTGGCAAAGGCGGGGACCCCATTCTGACCCTCAAGCAGCCCTCCTACGGTTTGGTGCCGTACTCTTCTGTAAACGAATACCAGTTCTGGCGAGGGGCTGCCCTGCAACTGCGCCTCTCCGAACGCTGGGACCTCCTTGCCATGGCTTCGCGTCTGCGGCAGGACGGCACGCCGGCTATCCAGTTTCCCGACAGCTTAGCCGAACCCCAGCAAGAAATCCGTACGCTGCTCACATCCGGCCTTCATCGCACCCCTTCCGAACTGGCACGCCGAAAAAACCTCCTTCATGAAGCTGCGGGGGGCGTCCTCACCTGGCGCAGGCGATGGCACCAAGCCGGCTTCACCTTGCTCTACCAGCGCTTCACACCGCCGTTAGCCCTGGCTGGGCCCGAACCTTACAAACTTTTCGGCTTCCAGGGCACGGAAAACCTACTGGCCAGCGGCTTCTGGGACTTCACAGCTGGGAACCTCAACCTTTTCGGTGAAGCAGCCTTCAGCCGTTCTGGAGGCAAGGCCCTCACAGCCTCCCTAATCGCCCCTCTGCACCCTACCCTGGATATAGCCCTGCAGCTGCGCCACTTTGACCCGACCTTTCATTCGCTGTACGGGTATTCGTTTGCTGAGCGGCCCTTTGCCCTCAACAATGAGCAAGGTTTCTACTTAGGGGTTCGTGTGCGTCCTTCTCCTCGGTGGGAAATCGCCGGCTTTCAGGACCTGTATGCCTTTCCCTGGTATCGTTATCGGGCCAGCAGCCCGACCACGGGCTATGAAAGCCTTTTCCAAGTCACTTACACGATACGCCGGCGGCTGCAGGTCTATGCGCGCCTGCGCTACGAATCTAAACCTTACAACCTCACCCAAGACTACGCTCCCGCCGAAGTGATTTACCGCCTTGTGCCTCACACCCGCTATTACGTGCGCCTCCATGGAACCTACGAGCTGCCCCCACACTGGCGCTACCAAGCCCGAGCAGAAATGAGCTTCTACCAGAGAGAAACCTCCAGCCAAGGCTACTTGCTTTACCAGGACATTCGGTGGCAACCCTCTTTTGCGGTCAGCCTCTCGCTACGATGGGTGATTTACCGTATAAGCAGTTACGATGCCCGCATCTACACTTACGAAGCGATGCCTCCCACGACTTTCTACATACCGGCCTACTACGGGACAGGGCATCGGGTATACGGCCTCTTGCGTGTGCGTTTGGGCCGCAGCTGGACAGTATGGCTGCGAGCCGGCCAGAACCTCTTCCGCCCCCCTGAAACTTCCACCTACCGCCGGCAGGTGGAACTCCTTCTTCAGCTGCGCTATCAGTACTGAGTCAGTCAGGGAAAAGCTTGCCCGGATTGAGCAGGCCTTTGGGATCAAACACTCGTTTGAGCGCTTTCATGAGCGCTATTTCGTCGGCCGAGAACTGCAACGGCATGTAGCGGCGCTGGACCCACCCAATGCCGTGTTCGCCAGAGAGCGCCCCCCCTTGCGCCACCACGAACTGGAAGAGTTCCTCCACCGCCCGGGGCACTTCCTCTTGCCAGACCTGGAGCGGAAGGTTCTCCCGCAGGATATTCACATGGAGGTTGCCGTCACCGACATGACCATAACAGACCGAACGAAAGCCATATCGCCTGCCAAGTTCTTTGACCTTGCGCAGGAGGGCCGGCAAGGCTGTACGGGGCACCACCGTGTCCTCCTCTTTGTAAGGGCCGCTGGTTTTGACCGCCACCCCCAGCGAACGGCGCAGCCGCCACAACAGCTCCCGTTCTTCGTGGGTCTGAGCGTACCAGCTCTTTTGCGCTCCCGCAGCGAAGGCCGCTTCTTCTATTTGCAAGGCCTCCGCTTCCAAGGCATCGGGATGGTTACCGTCTATTTCTACCAGCAAGAGCCCTCCTAAGGTATCGGCCTCCGGATAGAGCGTTTGGCCGAGGTACGCCTGCCCAAAGAGCACCGCTTCCCGCTCCATGAATTCTATGGCGGCTGGAAGGAAGCCCAGGTGGAAAATCCGGACGACCGCTTCCACGGCCGACTCCGCTTCAGGAAACCCCAGCAGAAGCGTACGCACATGGCGAGGCTTGGGCAGCAGCTTGAAAACCGCCGTATGAATGACCGCCAAGGTTCCTTCACTGCCCACGAGGAACTGGGTGAGGTTGTAGCCGGTAGAGTTTTTAAGGGTGCGGCTGCCGGTGCGCAGGGGTCGCCCGTCAGGGAGAAACGCTTCAAGGCCCAGTACGTATTCCCGGGTGGTGCCGTATTTGACGGCCCGAACGCCCCCTGCGTTATGGGCAATATTCCCGCCCAGGGTACAACTGCCCCGGCTGGACGGGTCTGGCGGGTAAAAAAGCCCTACTGCCTCAACAGCCTCATGAAGCCGTTGGGTAATGACCCCTGCTTGTGCAATAGCTACCAGGTTGCGGGTATCTATCGCAAGAATGCGGTCCAGCTTCTCCATGGAGAACACCCATCCGCCCTGCACAGGAAGCATACCGCCACTGAGCCCCGTACGCCCCCCTGCGGGGATAATGGGAATATCCCGCTCGTAAGCGTAGGCTAAAAGGGCTTGAAGGTGAGCCGGGTCTTCAGGAAAAGCCACGGCATCTGGGAGAAAGCGAAGGTCCTCTGTCCAATCATGGCTGTATCGCTCACGCAGCTCTGGAGACGTCTCCACGCCTCTGGGTAGCATCAGCTAAAGATAGCACTCTCAGGCTAAGGGCTGAACTGCAAGGGTCCTGCTGGAGCGGGCAAACCGCAGAGGAAAGCGAGCAGGGCCCTTGCGCTGGGGAAGGGTTTGCTTGGGGCGGCTGGAGGGTAGGAAAGGGGGCGGCGGCGCCAGCTGAGCTGGCGCCGCCGCCCCGCACCACCCCCCACGCGCCTCACCGAAGGGTCACATTGACCGGATTGCCATTGTCCACCTGCACCGAGGCTACGCGATCGCAGGCCTCATTGTTATACGGATCGTAGTTGATGCGCACGGTGCGGTTCTGCGTACTTATCTGCACTATCCCTTTCACCGGCACCCGGAAGTAGCAGTCCCCTTTGATGATGATCTTGAGCGAATCCAAAATTTGGGTGGTGAAAGGACTACCTCGGCGTGAGGTGCCCTGCGCCGAGCCCCCAATGAACCACACATCATCCCACCGCTGCCAGGTATTTTGCCCCTGGGTTTGACGGAAGGTGCGGACAGCCCTCCACTGACTCGTGCCATTAGGCGTAATAACCCGATGGGTTTGCACGGTGTCCTGGATGATCCTTTCGCCTGCTGAGTTGAAACCCTGATGGAAAAGAACCTTCTCAACGATATGCTGGTTGTCGTTGACAAAGAAGCTGTCGGTGGTAATGAAGGCGCGGGCACCAGGTTGCAGCCCACCAGGTTGCAGCCAGCGAGGCCCTGAGAAGGTAACGAGGATTTTACCCCGGCGGTAGACACCATCCCGACAGAGGCAGTTTGTGGGTCCAAAGTCGATCGTGAGCCGACGGAGGGTACTATCGTAGGTAAGCGTCGCACAAGACGGCAAATACGTTGAGTCTACCCCTCCTACGCGGCGGCTTACGCTTGTCTCCCCTTGGTTGTCTACGGCGTCATTGATAAAGTTTTGCTCGCTTTCGGAGCGGGCTTGGTCCTCCGCCGTCTCTTGGAAGGGCGTGGGATCGAAGTTGGCGGTTTCTTTCTTCTTACAGCCGGCAGCTATCAAGGCCACCGCAATCCCCCCCAGAAGGGCGAGTCCGTACAGTTTCTGCGGCGTTTTCATACCTGCCCTATGAGAGAGGGAAGGGTAGGGGGAAGGTTTAAGGGTTTTTGCGGTTGACCAGCGTCCCCACTTGCTGGGCCAGGCCCGTAACCTCAACGGGCAAAATCCACTTGGTGGAGGTGGACTGGCCCAGATTCTTGAGCGTCTCCAGATACTGGAGGAGCAGGGTATTTTGATCGATCAAGCGGGCTGCTTCGCTGATTTTTTGGAGGGAGAGGGCATAGCCTTCGGCGGCGAGGAGTTGGGCTTGGCGCTGGCCCTCAGCTTGGAGAATAAGGGCCTCTTTTTGGGCTTCGGCTTCAAGGATGCGGGCGGTGCGTTCCCCTTCAGCCCGCAGAATCTGCGCTTGTTTGGCGCCTTCCGCTTCCGTGACCATCGCCCGACGATTTCGTTCGGCCGCCATCTGCTTGGTCATGGACTCCTGCACATCCGCCGGCGGTAGGATTTCCTTGATCTCCACCGCATTCACCTGGACGCCCCAGCGGTGGGTGACTTCGTCAAGCTTGACCCGAAGTTTTTGGTTGATCTCATCTCTTTTAGAGAGCACATCGTCCAGCGCAATGTCCCCCACCACGGCCCTCAACGTCGTCGTGGCAAGGCCTTCGGTAGCCTGGAAAACATTCTGCACATTCACCACCGACGCCAGGGGATCCACAATCTGTAGATAAATCAAGAAATCTATGGAGATAGGGGCGTTGTCGCGGGTAATGCAGGTTTGCTTGGGAATCTCCATGATGCGCTCTCGCAGGTCCACCCGAATAGGCGTGTCTACCACAGGAATGATAACCGTAAGTCCCGGGCCTTTGGCTTGAGGCAACGCTCGGCCAAGCCGTAGCACCACTAACCGCTGATATTCGGGAATGACTTTGATAGAAGAGAGAAGGAGGAGTATCAGCAGGCCCAGCAAAATGTAGGTCAGCATGAGGCAAAGGTAGAAGATTATAGCTCACATGCGGGCCGGAACAGGCAAAGCCAGGGTCTCCATCACAGCCTCCATAGCTATCTGGTAAGCTTGCGTCAGAGCTAACCGAAAAGACCGTACGGGCTCCTCTGCCCCCAGCACGGGCAGGCTTTGGTAGAACTCATTATAGCGGCGGGTCAGCTCGTAGCCGTAATGCGCCAGCAGCGCTGGGTCAAACGATCGGGCCGCTGCCATCAGCGCTTCCGGCAGGCCATACAACTGCTGGAGGAGTTTTTCTTCTGCGGGTTCTATGGCATCCGGGGTAGCCTGCAAGGCAGGGGTCAAACCCTTTTCGGCAGCTTTTTCCAGCAGGCGCCGCGCCCGAACCAGCCCATACTGCAAAAAGGGACCCGTAAACCCCTTCAACTCAATAGATTCGGCCGGGTCAAAGACAATATTTTTGGTGGGGTCCACCCGCAAGAGGTAGAAACGCAACGCAGCTTGACCGACCGCTTCGGCGATTTCGTGGCGTTCGGATTCGGGGAGGTCTTCTTCCACCAGCTCAAGGGCCCGACTGTGCATTTCATCCAGGAGGTCATCCGCGTCTACCACCGTGCCTTCGCGGGTCTTCATACGGCCCGTGGGAAGCTCCACCATGCCGTAAGAGAGGTGGTAAATAGCCTCCGCATAAGGGCGCTCCAGCTTTCGTAAAAGCGCCACAAGCAGCCGCATGTGGTGGTCCTGCTCGTTGCCAATCACATACACAGAGCGCGTCAGCTCAGGGTAATCTTGAAACTTCAGGTCAGCCGTCCCCAGGTCTTGCGTGATGTAGACGGAAGTGCCGTCTCGGCGCAGAAGGATTTTCTTACCCAGGCCTTCGGCGGTGAGGTCAGCCCACACAGAGCCATCCTCTTCGCGGTAAAAGAGCCCTCGCTTGAGTCCTTCTTCCACCACCTTTTTGCCCAGCTTATAAGTCTCAGATTCGTAGTAGACCTTGTCAAAGCGGATACCCAGGCGCCGGAAAGTCGCCTCAAAACCTTCGTACACCCATTCGTTCATTTGTCGCCAGAGGGCCAGGGTTTGGGGCTCCCCTGCCTCCCACGCTCGAAGGAGCGCCTGGGCTTCCTGAAAGAGGGGAGCCTGCACGAGGGCTTCTTCTTCGGGAAGGCCCCGCTGCTTAAGCGCTTCTACCTCAGCCCTATAAGCCCTCTCAAACGCCACATAGCAATCCCCCACGAAGTGGTCGCCTTTCTTGCCGGTGGTCTGGGGTGTAGCAGGGGCAAAAAACTTTTTCCACCCCAGCATGGACTTAGAGATGTGGATGCCTCGGTCATTGACCAGGTTAGCCCGGACAACCCGAGCCCCCACACGCTCCCATAGGCGGCAGACGGCCTCGCCCAGACACAGGTTACGCAGATGCCCCAGATGAAGAGGCTTGTTGGTGTTGGGCGAAGGGTACTCCACCATAAGGTGCTGGCCCCTCTCCAGCTGCAAGCGAGTATAACCCGATGGGGCCCGTTCTTGCACAGCCTGGAGGAACGAGCGCCAAAAAGCCGGAGAGAAAGAGACGTTAACAAACCCCTTGACCACTTCGGCCCGCTGAACCCCTTCCACCGGCTCCAAGACAGCCTTAGCGGCGGCCTGCGCATCCCCCCGAAAGGCCTTGAGCAGCGGAAAGATGTTGAAGGTAAGCACCCCCTGCTGATCGGCCGGGGTAAGGGTGATGCGGGGAAAAGCTGGGAGTCCTTTGGCTTGCCAGGCCGATTCCCAGGCGGCTACATCCTCATGCCAGAAAGGCATGCGGCAAAGTTAGGCGCCTGCCTCGTAGAAGAGGCTCAATTTTGCGGCGCAGACAAGCTACCCCCTCCTAAGAGAAGCCGCACATAAAACCGCTGGGGCTGCACGGAGGGGCCATTCTGGAGGGAAATCCCCGCCGCACTCCAATCTCGCAGCGAAGAAAGGGCCTGTTCGTACCCCGCTTGCAACCCAAGCAGGAAACCCTTGGAGGTAAAGTACTGCAGGATGACAGACCCGCTTCCCAGCACGCCCCCCGTAGAAAAGCTGCGCGGTGGAAGCCCGCCGCCCGTAGTAGCCTGGTCAAACGGCGCTTCGGCAGGACGACCTTGCACAAAAAAGGTATAGCCACCCCCTCCTACCCCCACCAGCGGCATGAGGATCCACCGTTCTTTGAGCCGCCAGAAGTAGCCCACCACGCCGAAGCCGGCCCCTCCAGAGACGGCCTTGCCGGCGTAGTAGGAACCGGTCCCGCCTACAAATACCCGTCCCAGATACCCTCCTCCCCCACCCCCTACCTCCACACCGGAGGAAGCCGAAGGTAGAGCCAATCCCGCCGCTTGCACCGCCTGCCGAAGCTGGCCATACCCTCCTATCTGCGTGTAGCCTACAAAACCCCATCCACCGCCTCCCCATGCCGCCCGAGACTGAGCCAGAAGGAGGGCTGAAAAGCTACCCGCAAGCCCAACCAAAGCACGCATGGGACAAAGATACGCCTTATCGGTCATCCCGCGTAAATCCGATCGTCTGGTCATCCCGGAAAGAGGAAAGCGCTGCCGCTTCCCACGCGCTGATAGATCTCGGTCTCACCCGTCGCTGCGGCGCGCGCCCGCAAAAGAAAGGCTCGCCAATTGCGATTTTGAATTTCGCCCAGCTTATTGGAATGCAGAAGCGGATACTCGCCCGTAATGAGGTCCGGGTCATAAAAGACAAAAAACACCTGCGCCTGAGCACCAAGCTGGTTGTAAGTCCAGATTTGATAAGGGTACTTGTCGGGCTCGTTGTAGAAGAACTGCATATCGTTAGGGGGGCCGTACTGGATGAAAACGCGCCCTCGGTCGGTCTTCCAGCCAGGCCGCAACGAAGATTTGAAGTGCTGCTGCGCATACTCAAAACGCTGACGAAATTCCCTAAAGGAAAGCTGTCCCGGCTTGCCTTCGCGCTTCTTCCAGAAAGCCACGAAAAAGCGCTTCTTGTCTTCCAGGGATCTAAGCGTCTTCATGAAGCTTTTCTCAACTGGGGTAGCCAAGTACATAGATGCGCCAAGAAGCTCGTCAAGTTGGCTTTCCGGGAAACCGTACAGCGCATCGTATTCAGCTTCGGAAGCTTCCACCAGGGGCTCACGCGTGGAAAAAATAGAAAACCGGCGGTACCAGGAAGCCAGAACCTCGCCATCGTTGCGGCAGAGTTCCACCTGGGCTAAGTATACCCCCGAAGGCAAGCTCCGAACAGAGAGAGGAAAGTAAAACACATCAAAAGGGCCTGGCCGACGGGGCCGCTGCCGAAGCGTCAGTTCAGGCACTTCCTTGGAGAGCTGCGCATCCAGCACCCGAACCCGCACATAATAGGGTTCGGCGGTCAGGCTGTCTACCCGATACAGCTCCCCGTAGACAAAGAGGGTGTCAGGGTCTACCAGAAACCCATTGGCGATCCAAAGATCCAGCGCAAGTCCGTGCCGCTGGTACACACTGGAGGCGGTATCCCTTCGGATATGCCGGGCAAAAAGCAGGTCACTATAAAAAAAACCTCGTGCAGGGGGGGGCGCCTCAAATTGGGTTATCGCTTTGACGATTTGGGGACGGGGTTGCTGATGAGGGTCTCGGGCTTCAACCTCCAGCGTATAGAGACCTGGGGCTAACCGCAGCCGCCGAACATCCATATAGATCCGCTGACGCTGCACATGCTGGGTATCAGGCACTGGCGGCAGGGCAAACCGAAACTTATCCGCGTACACCGGCTGGTCGGCTTTGTTTTTGAGCACCAGCGTAAAATCCACCACCCCCTGATAACCCGGGTCTGCAGGCACGTAAACCACCGACGTCGCATCTACCCCAAGAAAAAGCTCCACATACGGCTCGCCTTCCAAGGTGTAGAAGCGAACCGGTTCCACATAGAAAAGCACCTGCGCACTCACCCAGCCGGAGAAGAGCGCTAATAGCGTGCCCCGCATACTTTACAAAAGTAGACTTTGGACCTGGAAACGCCAAACTATGAGGCTTGGCGCGGGCGGGTAGGTCGTCTCCACAGAAAGAAGCCCACGAAGAAAGTAAGCAGCCAAGTCGCCACTTCCGCCCAGCTCATAGAGGCGCGCCAACCTACCAGGGCATGCAAGAGCCCGCCTATCCAGCCTTTGTGATGCAGGGGAGGAAAACACGCTCCTTCTACGCAGGTGTAGGCCCAAGCCCATGAGGCTGGGGGATGGGCCACAGGAGGAAAAAGCGTCCAGGCTTTAGCTTCGGCCAGCTCTTCGGCCCAGGGGTAGCGCCCTTCCAGCAGTTCTATCAGCTCATGCATCGCATAGGCGGCCATGCCTGCCGCTAGCAAAAGCAGAAGCACCGAAGTAATGTGGAAGAACGGCCGGAGGGGAATACGGCGGCTTCCGACAAAAATCAGCAGGCCCAGGCCCATCGCCAGCATTACGCCCACAAGGCCCCCTGCCCAAGAGAAACCCGCCTGCATCTGCCACAGCGCCCGCAGAAAAAGCACGGTCTCAAGCCCTTCCCGAGCCACCGCCAAAAAGGCCAGGCTAAAGAGCATCCAACCTGCTCGGGTCTCAGCCGCCTCACGCAGTTCGTGGGAGAGCGAAGCGCTACGGTGCTTCATCCACACGACCATGGAGAGGAGCAGAACGGCGGCCGCCGCCGAAACGCTAATCTCCCAGAGCAGGTGACCGGTCACGATCTGGCTTAGCGCCCAAGCAGCCCCCAAGCTCGCCCCTACCGCAGCAAGAACCCCACCCCACAGGTAAAACCGTTCAGAGGGCGCCACATACCGCGCCAGAATGCCCACCACCAGCGCCGCTTCCAGCGTTTCCCGAAAGGTCACAAAAGCTTCGCTCACACCTCAAAGGTACTATCTATATTGAATCCAAAAACCTCCCCTCTTGCCCTGGGCTCTCTACCCGCCCCAAGCCTTAGAGCTTGCGCTGGTTGGCTTTTAGGGAAGAGGGTAAGGTTCCTAAAGGCCAACACTTCCTGGGCTGGGGTTCTATCGCCATTGCAAGCGATCCGCCGTGGGGCCTGCAAAAGCCGAATCGCAAACCCATGCTCCTGGTACAAAGAAAGGATCCTTGCCGTAGCCTGGTTGGACACCACCACAGGCCCCGGATGACGCTGTAGCCACCTCACTAACCGCACCTGATCCTCCCAAGAAAAACCTCCAGGAGCGTACGCAGTAAACTCCACATCGTAGGGCGGGTCAGCATACACAAAATCCTCTGGCTCCAAGCTTATTTCTTCAAAGTCCATGCATACAAAATCCCACCCTCTTAGAATAGATTTGTAAGCTGTAAAATCGCGTTGATAAGGGATGTTTTTGTACTTGCCAAAAGGCACATTAAACTCGCCCTTGGCGTTGAACCTACATAAGCCATTGTAGCCCGTGCGGTTGAGGTAGTAAAAAAGGGCAGCAGCCTCTTGAGAAAAGGCCTGACCTTCTCGAATGAGCTTGTTGAAGGTCTCCCGATGCTTGTAGTAGGTCTCTCGGCTGTTCTCAAGGGGGATGTGTATTTGCAAGCCCCTTTTGAGCCATTGGTAGAAGTTGATCAGGTGGGGATTGATGTCGTTGAGAAGGGCCCTTTCCGGCAAAAGGCCCAGGGTCACCGCAAGCCCGCCTGCAAAAGGTTCTACCAGCCTTCTGTGGCGATGAGGCTCAAAAAGAACTCTCAAGTGGGGAACCAACCACCTTTTGCCGCCGGCCCACTTGAGCGGCGGTGGAAGGGAAGCTACGGTCTTGACCCCAGACATAGGCTGGAGATCAGCCCCCTTTATGCTAAAAGCAAGGCCGGCTCTCCTTTCTGGATAGCGCGGGAGATGACGATACGCTGGACTTCGCTGGTGCCCTCGTAAATCTCGGTGATTTTGGCATCGCGGAAGAGTCGCTCTACATGGTATTCCTTCACATAGCCGTAGCCTCCGTGAATTTGAACCGCCTCGGTGGTAACCCACATCGCCGTGCGAGAAGCGTACAATTTAGCCAGGGAAGCGGCCAACCCATAAGGCAGCCCCCGATCTTTGGCGTAAGCAGCCCGCAGACACAATAGCCGTGCTGCCTCTATTTCGGTGGCCATGCGGGCCAGCTTGAAAGCGATGGCCTGGTGCTTGCCGATGGGCACCCCGAATGCCTGCCTTTGCGTGCTGTAGCGCAGGGCCAGTTCGTAAGCTCCCGACGCAATCCCCAAGGCCTGCGCCGCAATGCCGATCCGCCCCCCATCCAAGGTCTTCATGGCAAACTTGAAGCCGAATCCCTCTTCGCCAATGCGGTTCTCTACCGGCACCTCCACATCGTTGAAAATCATGGTATGGGTATCTGAACCGCGTATACCCAGCTTGTTTTCCTTTTTGCCGACGACGACCCCCGGCCATTCTCGTTCCACGATGAAGGCGCTGATCCCCCGGCTGCCTTGAGCGGGATCGGTCTGGGCTATCACCAGATAGATACCCGCCCGGCCGGCGTTGGTGATCCAGTTTTTGGTGCCGTTGAGAATGTACCGGTCGCCCTTGCGCACAGCGGTGGTACGCTGACGGGTGGCGTCGCTCCCTGCCTCGGGTTCCGACAAACAAAAAGCCCCTATAAGCTCCCCCTTCGCCAGACGAGGGAGGTATTTGCGCTTTTGCTCTTCGGTGCCGTAGGTTTCTATGCCCCAGTTGACCAGCGAATTCTGCACCGAGACCAGCACACTGGCCGAAGCATCCACTTTAGACAGCTCTTCCATGAGCAAGACATAGCTAACGGTGTCCATGCCTGCTCCTCCGTACTCGGGAGAAACCATCAGCCCCAAAAAGCCCAGCTTGGCCATTTCATGGACCAGCTCTTGAGGCAGTTCTTGTTTTTCGTCGCGCTCAATAACTCCCGGCAGAAGCACCGTCTGGGCAAAGTCCCGCGCGGCCTGCCGAATCATCTCATGCTCCTCGGTGAAACGAAATTGCATGCCACAAAACTAACAAAAACGCCTTACCCCACCTTCTTCAGGAAGTGCGAGCGTCGCTGCAAGAGCCGGTCCATCTGATAGCGGCTTATTACGTGCACAAAGTAGGGCGAATGAAGGAGCTTTACATAGTAGTGGAGCGGACTGCTGGAGTGGGGGTATACCACGAGGTGAAAGGTGTTGCCCTTCCAAGGGAAGAGGCGCAATTCAGCCAGGGGTCCGAGGCCGGCCAGGGAATCAGGGTTAGCCAGATCCTCGGCGAAGAATTTGCCCGCATAAGCTAAGAGGTACTCTGCCACAGCGAGGGAATCCACGGGTTCACCGGTGGCCAAGGTCCAGGGAGCGTCATAGCGGGGCCGCTCCAGTCGCCAACTTTCGGCCGGGTCCCCCATCCAATCAAGCTGAATCGCTTGAAGGTCGGCTGCCCGCGCGCTAAAAAGGACGTTTTCCTGCCAGGCGCTCAGGTCAGGATAATACCGGGTGGTCAAATAGCCTGTATGGCCCGGCAGGAAGACTTCGTACGGCTGGTCAAAGCCTTCCCGCAGCATGTAGGAAGCCGCTTGGTCTGGCGTAGGCCCTCCCACATAAAAGCGCTCTTGCCGACCGTCTGCAAAGACAAGGGTTACCTCTATGCGATGTTCCTTGAGGAAGCGCAGGACGTTGGCTCGGGCGGTTTCGGCCACCGGCGCGCGCGGCTGCTGGCCCGCCAGCGTCTTGAGTAGCGTCTGAACCGGCTGCAGAAAAGCTTCCAGCGTATCCCCAATCCGCCACCCACGCGGGGTGCGCTTCAGATCCAGCTTCCGGAAAATCGTATCGTAGTGAAGCTCCACGAGATGAATCTCCACGATGGCTTGGGTGTCTGGAAAGGCAAAGGTGCGTTCGCGGGCTTGGCGCGCCTCTACCCAGCGATTTCCCCACACCACCACCACGATGCCCCCTACCAGCACCAGAAAAAGCCCAACCGAAGCCCAAAGGGAGTTTTTCATACGAGCGGTTTGCGATAGCGGTTTCTGCGCCAAAAGTACAGCCCTACGCCTACCGCGATCATCAAGACGAGAGGCCCGCCGAGATTCAGCGCCTGGATAAGGAGGGTATGCCTACGCAGCCATTCAGGATTTAGCCGGCGGATCTGGACGCTTCGGCTGCGCACTTGGGTCAAGGCTATTTCCCCTGTCAGGTAATCCACACAGTTCAGGAGGAAGGTCAAGTTATCCAGGGGGGTGTAGTCGGCGCTGCGGCCCTGCACTTCGGCGGGCAGGGCCAGCTCGCCATCGGTGATGAGGATGGCCTTGCCCGGCAAGCCTGAACGAGGCAAAAACCGCGCCGTAGGAGGAGAAGGCGCAAACGCATCGGTCGGCGGCTCCCGGTCCTGAAAAACCGACTCAAACACCCCCTCAGACAGCACAGCCATAGGTCGGAACCCCTTGCCCCGAAACGCTTCCGGCGAAGGAGGGCTTTTGAGCAGAAGGTTGATGTCAATGAGCTGAGTACCCTTGACCGATCGGCTAAGGGGTGAACTCAAGGCAAGGATCGTATGCCGAAGGCCTGGCCGAGGGAGCGTATCCACGCTGCCCGCATACCGAAAAAGCACCGCATCCACCGTACGGGTAATGGGGTGCGGCGGAAAGATGTACACGATGGGGTAATACAACCACTTCTCCGCTCCCCAAAGCGGGCCATTGTAGTAGCCGCGAATGACCTCAATATACCCGCAGGAAAAGTCTTGCACCAGATCGTAACCAGGCCGCCACCCCCACCGGAAAAACAAATCGTCCAGCCCCAACTCTCGCAGCTGCGTAAGGGCCGTGCTTTCAGAGAGGTTGATGCGCTGGAAATCCACCAGCCACAAAAGCCGCCCCCCCCGAAGGAGGTATTGCTCTAATTCGTACTTCTCTCGTTCGGTGAAGGCGCTATCGGGGCCCAGCACCAGAATCGCCGCAAAACCCATCTCCTTGCAACTTTTTGCGGAGCGACTCAGGCAAAAAAGGCCTTAGCGGGGGGCCAGCGCTTGCCCTTCCCGCACCCGAACCGGCAGCACCCGATAAAAACGCTCAAGTTCGGCCTTAAGCTGCGGCATTTGGTCCATCGTGTACTCGCCATGGCCTGTCAGCACGCCGATAATCGGCTTCTCTCCGTATACCGCAATCTGGCGAAGGGCGGCCGCCATCTTGTATTCCACATCTTGCTCGGCCTCTAAGAGGTCTATCTCGCCGGTGGGGCGAAGGTTGCCCTTTACAAGGTCCACCCAGATGTCCTGCAGCCCACAATGCACCACCGCAAGGGGATATAGGTACTGACGCCGGGTCTCGGTCTGGGAGACACGCACATGAATGGGGATGGGTTGGACGCCCTTGCGTTTGAAGAGCTGGAGCACCTCAGGGTTTTTTGCGGGATTGACGAAGGTGTAATAGAACGGCTTGGAGGAAATGGCGCGCATTTCCGCCAGCAGGGTCTCCACGGCCTTTTTGTAACGAGCTATGGGATAGGGAAAGTCCCCTTCAAGGTACACCGTCACATACACCGCCTGAGGGAAGGCGCTGAAGGAGGGTCCGAGTGCCCTGCGAAAGGGTATAACGCTTTTCTGCTGTGAGGTCGTAGCGAAAGAAAAAACCGTTGGACCAGGAGGGTTGAGCAGAATAAGGGCTGCCAGCCCTATGAGCAATCGGAGGAATGCCTTCATGGGTGCCGCCGACTGAGCTGGAAATGGGCTAGTCCCAGCCCTCCCGCTATGACGCTGAAGAAGTAGGTCACATCCCGCAAATCCACCACTCCCCGGCTGACGCTGCGGTAGTGTTCCATAAGGCTAAGCTGGGCTAAGAGCTCCTGGAGGAAGCGGCCTACGGGCAGCTCTGACGCAAACTCCAGCCCAATCAAAAAAACAAAGCCCCAGAAGAGTCCAAGCAGAAAAGCAACGATGGTATGCGTCGTCAGGGTAGAAGCCCAGATGCCGAGCGCGGCCAGGGCCAGGCCCAGCCCGAAAAGACCGATGTAGGCGCCTTGGATGGCGCCATGATCCACTTGCCACTGGGGCTGCGCCAGCCACGCAATAGACAAGTAAAACACCCCTGTCGGCACCAGGGCAAAGGCCAGCACCGTCGCCACCGCCAAGTATTTGCCTAACACGATTTCCCAGCGGGACAAAGGTGCGGTGGCCAAGAGTTCATACGAGCCGGTGCGAAACTCCTCGGCAAAACTTCGCATGGTGAGCGCTGGGGCCAGGAAAAGCAAAAACCATGGCGCCACCGAAAAGAAGGCTTCCATTTCTGCGGCGCCTGTCTGGACTACCCCCCCCGCAAAAACCCACACAAATAGCCCTGTTCCCACCAGGAAAAGGCCCCACACCAGGTAAGCCGTGAAGGAATAGAGGAGGGCGAAAGTTTCCTTTCGCCAGAGCGCCCACATGGGCCCAAAGTTACTGGCTTGCGGGGATACGCTCGCTACGCAGGCGCACGTTGGGCAGAGCCGCCAAGGCTGCAAGCAAAAACACCCCCAGGACGGCGCTCCCTCCAAACACAGCCTTGAGACCCGGCAGAAGGTGCCCTCCCAGCCCTTTTCCCATCAGGAAGAGCGTGTTCAGAAAGGCCAGCCCGATCGTAGAACCCACCTGGCGAGCGAACTGAATGGCGCTGGTGACGGACCCTATCCGCTGGACAGGAGCATCGTTCTGACCTACGACACTAAGAAGGGCCTGAAAAGGGCCCAGTAACACCCCTCCGACCACCATGATGCTCAGCAGGGGCCCCAGCGAAAAGGTGGCCGGCAAAGTCAGCGCCGCAACAGCAAGCAGGAGCCCCAGAAGAAGGGCGCTTCCAACCAGAACCGGCTTGAAACGACCGTGTCGGCTTACCCAGGCTCCGACCGCCCCCGTACTGCCGACCGCCCCGACCGTGAAAGCCAGGAGAAGGACCCCACTCTCAGAGGGAGAATACCCCAAAACGCCCTGTAGATACAGGGGAAAGAAGGTCACCCCCCCCAGAAAAATCGGCCCGAAAAAGAACCCTGCGAGCGCCGCGTACCGGAAAGTACGCAGCCGAAAAAGGGACAGATCAAAGAGGGGATCGGATCGCTGCCTCTCCAGGCGCACCCACCACACAGCCATAAGAAGGGCCACCCCCAGTAGAAGCCCCCCTACCCAGGTAGGAGCTATGCGTTCAGGCCCCCAGCAGGAAAAAGCCAGCAACAAAGGAAACACCCATCCTACAAGAAGAAGCACGCCCCCCCAATCCATAGGTGCGGAGACAGGAGGCGGTTGATGGGGCATGTACCGCACGACAAAAAGCAGGGCCAGCGCCAGAAAAGGCAAGTTCACCCAAAAGGCCCAACGCCAAGAAAGGTGCTCAGCAAAGTAGCCCCCTACTACCGGTCCCACGGCTGAGGCTAACCCAAATAGCGCTCCTACCACCCCGGCCCACCGGCTGCGTTCGCGGGGTGAGAAAAACCACGCCAGCGTCGTAAAGGTCAGCGAAAACAACGCTCCTCCTCCTACGCCTTGGAGGAACCGAAAAGCAAGAAGGCCAGTAAAGGTAGGCGCTGCCCCACATAGGGCCGATCCTGCCCCAAAAAGTAGAAGCGCCCCTACCAACACGGCCTTTCGGGGGAAAATTTCCACCAGGCGTCCCGCCACCGGAGCGGCTACCGTACTGCCCAGCAGGTAAATAACCCCCACCCAGGCATACCAACCATGCCCTTGGAGCTCGTGTACGATGCGTGGGAGAGCCGTAGCCACAAGGGTCTGGTCCAGCGCCGCCAGAAACAGCCCCATAAACACCCCCGCCAGCGTGAAACGCACTTCCCGACCAGGTGCCTGCCCCGTCACAGCCCCAAAGTTATCAGCTCAGTAACACCATCCGGTCAGAAACATCACCGACCCATTGTAAAAGCGGGTATCGGCCGGCTCCTTGAAGAGATTGACCACCCCTGCGAAAGCTCGTATCTCAAACACCATCTGTCCTCGCTTTAGGGTGTAGGCGTTGCCACCGCCCAGCCATAAGCCCACATCACCCCGCCGGAAAATCACCCGGTTGGATTCTATGGGGCCTTCGGATACGATGAGACGCGTCTGCGGAGGAAAACCAAAAAGAGGCAAAAAGTCCAGCCCCTCCAAAGCCACCTGCGTAGTGCCGTAATTGCGCGCAAAGAGCCGATACCCTCCATGCACCCCCACAAGGAAGTACGAGCGCATCGGTGCGCTGTTTAGAAAGGCCCACTCCACCAAAAGGGGTACCTCCAACTGACCCAACTCTATCCGCCCCCGATTCGTTATGTGCACGATGTACTCATCCTGAAATCCCCCTACCGTGGTGTCCGCTTGACGGCTTTCGGTGGTTCGGTAGGTTGAGTTGCGCTGGCTGAAGTAGAGCCCACTCTGCAAGGCCCACCGAGAAGCCAGCTCATAGCGCAGTAAGAGCCCACCCGTAAACCCCGGCATGATGGTGGCTTCTTCTACAGGCTTATTGGTGCGGTAGGCGGGGATGTTTAGCCCGAGCTGAGCGCCCACACGCCAAGGACGCACGGACTGGGCCTGTAGCCCCACAAAAGTCAAGGCGACCAAAAGGCGCATTTTCTCCTAAACAAAATGCCCGAAGGGCGTTTAGAAGGGATAGCCTATGGCAAACACATACTGACTCCGAGAGCCCCCAAGGGGAAAATCACGCCTCACCCAACCGGAAGCGGGATCAAATACCTGCTGCGCCACATCCAGCCGGATCACCAGCACCGAAAAATCCCATCGCAGCCCTACACCGGCTCCTACACCTGGCAAAGGATTTTTCTCCAAGATACCCCTTGGATCCTCAAAGTTGGTCACCGTTCCAAACCACACATTGCCCACATCTACAAAGGGGGCAAGCTGCAAACCCCGAAAGAGGTATTGCCGCAGCTCAACGTTGGCTTCGGCCAGGAAATTCCCCCCAGGAATAAGAAAAAGGTTCTGGGGAAAAGCGTAGCGACCAGGCCCTAAAGCCCCAAATTGCCAGGCCCGCATGCTATTCGGTCCTCCTACAAAAAATCGGTTCTCAAAGGGGAGGTCAATCGTATAGTACAGCCCTTGCCCCATGCCGAGCCGAACTCTCATAAAGAGTTGCTGCTTGGGACTGAGCAAAGTCCGCCGATAACGCACTTCTGCCAAAAAGCGTAAAAAGACTCCGTAACGCAGCCTATTGAAGAGGAAATTGTCCCTGTAGGTGCTATCCCACTGGGGTCTTGTCAACACCATGAGGTGTTCCAGGAAGAAGGGCACGGCGCCCCCCAGCTCAATCAGCAGGGAGGAATAATCTCCATGGCCCTGCGTGCTTTGGAAGTAGTTGCGATTAGAGGAGACCTGCCATGCGGTAACCTGGGTGAGGCGAGGCAGATAGTCACGCAAAATGAGGCTTCGCACAAGGGGGGAGAGGGCTTCAATTTGGGCCTCAAAAACGGGGGAGAACCGGCTATCTACGAAAGTCACGCTGAAAGGGGTCCAAACCTGCTCTTCCTGGCGCCTGTCCTCAAAGAGAAAGCGGGTTCGTCGGCTCCAGGAAAAGGTGGCGTAGCGCCGAGAAAAGTCCACCTGGCGAACATCCTGGTAGGCCAGGGCAAGGTATTGCTGATTTTGCGAGAGGGTGCCCGAAAGGGGCCGAGGTGCGGCGTTAGCCAGCCGCAGCGTTCGCTCAGGCAAGGTAAGCGTGAGTTCTCCGGCCAGGTTGTACAAGAAGAGGGGGGGAGCGTCAGGGGTCCTGCGGAAGTAACTCACAGCGGCCTGCCCCCGCATACGCAAGGGCCACCCCCGCCGGAAAAGCGACAGATGGGCTACCCGAAGATTGGCGCTGGCACCAGGCAAGGGCAAACTCCCCAACAGGGGCTGCGTGGACTGAAAGCCTTCCACCCCCAGCGCCACTTCCAAGGGCGGCCGAACCACCACTTCGTATCGCACCTTGAGGGAATCGGCCCCTATGCCTTGAACCGAAGGGCTGACCCACTGGACCACTTCCAGGTTTTGCAAAGCCCGCTGAGAAGCCTGCACAGCTCGCTGGTCATAATAGGGCTGGGGTGGAAAGTACAGCCGATTCACCAGCACCGCCGGCTCTACTATCGTCCAAGCCCTGGGTTCCACCACCAGCCGAACCCCCCCTTTTTGACTAACCTCGGTCGGGGTGCCTTCTGAAGTATGCAAGGCGATCTCGCTGCCGGCCCACTTGTAGCGCTGCGCCTGGGCCGGTAAAACCAACGTAACTCGACAAGAAGGCCCCTCTTTTCGTTCTATACCCAGCCACCGGCGCAGAAGCCCCTTGGAAGAGGAGGTCGTGGGGTGGCCGGTCGTGGTATCTACCCGCCAAGTGAGACTACTCAGGGGAAGCCCGTAGTACCCCTCGGCCAGGAAGTGCTTGTGCAGCGCCTCTCGGAGCGCATCCAGGCGAGCCAGCCGGAACGGCTCTCCTACAGGAAGCCCTTGCCCTTCCAAGAAGCGACTTGCCAGCTGCACCAACGCCGTGTCCTTGCCCTCCGTAGCAAACTCTGTAATAATCCACCGAGGCCCCGGACGAATGCGGTAAATGACCTGCACATCGCTTCGGCTCAGGACCTTCACTTGGGGCTGGATGACCGCTTGAAAGTACCCTTCCCGGATATACGCTTCTTCCAGCAGGCGCACATCCTGATCCAGGGCTTTCTGCGAGAGGAGGGCGGGCGGCTCTCCCAGCTTTTCTCGCAGGGCTTGACCCGCTATGTAGGTGTAGTAGCGCAGCTTGGGCACCTGCCGGAGCTGCTTGTAAGGAAAGCGCGGGCTTTCCTGCAGGAGCAGGCCCCCAAAATAGAGCTGAAGCCCCAGCCGAATCCCCAAACTGCGGCTATTGCTACGCACATAGAGGGGTGGGGTCTCCTCCAGCACATGTCCCCGAAGAAGGGGTTCGCGAGCCACGAGCTGCTCGCCTGGGGCTAAAAATCGGCTTGGGGAGCAGGCCCCCAGGAACAGCGCCACGCTAATCCATCTCCACCGCTTGCCCTGCCGGCGCTCCATAAAAGGCCCCCTTGTGATAAGAAAGCGAACCATTCACCCAGACGGCCAGCACCTGCCCCTGCAAGACCCGCCCCGCAAGAGGATGCCAGCGACACTTGCTGAAATGGCGCGGATCTAAGTGCGGAGGCACGATGGTTTGGCCCTCCGGGTCAAAAAGCACCCCATCAGCCCAATAGCCCTCTCTCAGAGGGCCCCGTTCCCGGAGGCGCCAGAGCCGGGCTGGAGCGTGGCAGGCCTTTTCTACCCAGAAGCGCAAGGGAAGGTGACGCGCCTGCCCTATTGTCCAGAGCCAAGGCAGGAGATACCCGTGGCTGGGCACCCCACTCGGCGCAAGAGGATAGGGCTGCTCCTTTTCCTGCCAAAGATGGGGGGCATGGTCGGTGCCCACCACTTCCAGCGTACCGTCCGCCAGCCCCTGCCACAAGGCTTCGCGATCAGTTTCGTACTTGAGCGAAGGATTGCACTTGAGGAAGTTACGATAGGTGGGGAAATCCGCCGCACTCCAGGTCAGGTAAACGGGGCATGTCTCGGCCGACACATGCGAAGGGCGGCCCCGCAAAAGCGCCACCTCTTCTTGCGTGGTCACATGCAGGATGTGAAGGGGGGTGGAAAACTCCCTCGCTACGCTCAGAAGCCAGCGGGTGCTCTCTATGCAGGCTTCGGAAGGGCGAGCACGGGCATGTAAGTCAGGCACGTCGTCCCATGTGCAGCTTTCCCAGCGCTGGCGCGCCGCCTGAATAAGCGCCTCGCTCTCGCTGTGAAAAAGAACCCGGACAGGACTCTCCTGCAGAATCCGCCGCACCACCGCCTCTTCCGTCACAAGGAGATCCCCTGTAGAAGAGGCCAGGAACACCTTCACCCCCGGCACCCGGCGAGGGTCCAGTCGCCTTAGCTCGGCCAGGTTGTCGGAAGTGGCCCCTACATAACACCCGTAATGGGTCCAGCTTCGGCCCTGCAAAAGGCGCATTTTTTCCTCCCAGCGGGCCACGCTGGTGATAGGCGGGGCGGTATTGGGCATATCTAAGGTGGTCGTCACGCCCCCCGCCAACGCCGCCCGACTTTCGGTGAAAAAGGTGCCCTTATGCGAAAGACCCGGCTCACGAAAATGCACATGCGTATCAATGAGCCCTGGCAAGAGGTAAGCCCCCCTCGCTAAAAAGGTCTGGCCCGCAGCCCGATCAGGCACCCGTCCCAAAGCTGCCCAGCGACCTTCCTTTATCCAGGCGTCGCCCTCCACTTCGCCCTCCGGCAAAATCATCCGCACATCCCGCAAAATCCAGTTCATACCCGCCACAAAAGGGATGCATCCCCATAACTCAAAAACCGGAAACCCTTTTCAAGGGCATAGCCATACACCTGCTGGATACCCGAACGCCCAATAAAAGCCTCCACCAGCCCCAACAAGGTACTTTCTGGCTGGTGGAAGTTGGTCACCAGCGCATGAGCCACTTGGAAGGGATAGCCAGGCAGAATGTACAGGCTGGTAGAACCCGAGAAAGGCTCCAGGGCTTGAAGCGCTTCTTTGAGGGGAGGCAAGGGCCGCAGCTCCTTCCAGACAAGGGCTGGCAGGGTGGGGACAGGTTCGCCTCGCAGGCGCAAAGCCCCAATCCAGTATAAGCTTTCAAGCAGCCGGAGGGTGGTGGTGCCTACGCACAAGATAGGCCTTTCACCGGCTTGTTGTAAGCGCTGGAGGGCTTCGGCGCTCACCGAAAAGGTCTCGGCGTGCATGGGGTGCGCTTCGGGGAGTTCGGGGGTGCGCAGGGGCAGAAAGGTGCCCAGCCCCACATGAAGGGTCACAGGCTGGGTCTGAATGCCCCTCTGGTGAAGTTTTTCCCAGACTGCGGGGGTAAAATGCAACCCCGCAGTAGGAGCCGCTACCGAGCCCGGTTCCCGAGCGTAAAAAGTCTGGTAGCGGGTTTTGTCTGCCTCTTCGGCAGGGCGCTTGAGGTAAGGCGGCAGAGGCACTTCCCCGAAAGTCTCCACCACTTCCAGGGCCGACAACGAGGAAGGCGTCCACTCGGCAAGGAAGAAGCCCTGCCGTTCGTCGGCTGGGCCTGCCCACCGAAGGAGAAGTCGGCGCTCGCCTTTTTCCCAGGCTGCTTCACCGCCTCGCCGCCAGAAGCGCCCCGGCCGGAAAAGCCCCTTCCACCGTTGGGGGGATCCGGCCTCCCAGCTGCCCTCCATGATGGCGGTAAGAAGAAACTCCACCCGGCCCTGCCGCAGACGCGCAGGCACCACCCGACTGTCGTTGTAAAAAAGAAGCGTATCGGGAGCCAGCCAGTCCGCCAAATTCAAAAAGACGTCCTCATGGAGCTGGCCCTGCTTGTAAATCAGAAGCCGGGCCGCATGACGCGGCTCCACAGGGTACTGAGCAATCCGCTCCGGCGGAAGCTCGTAGGTCCATAACATGGCTCAAAGGTAGGCATCCAGAGCACGCCAGGAAAGGCCTAAAGCAAAGCCCTCACCCCCCCGATGTACCGATCGTAACATCGTAACCTTGACTTCCTTGCTGGGGTGCCCAAGCCAGAACGCTACCTTTGCCTCTGTGCAGAGACTCTGGCTGGGCCTGTTTTCCCTTCTCTTGGCCCAGGGGACTATTCGGGGTTCGGTTATAGACAGCGAAGGAGAGCCCGTGGTGGGGGCGCAGGTGCTATTGCTCCCTCTCCAGAAAGGCACCCTCACAAACCCCGAAGGACTTTTTTCCTTCCCCGGCGTACCCTTCGGCACCTACAGGCTACGCATCACCGCTTTGGGGATAGACACCATTTGGGCCGACGTCGCCATAGACAAGCGTCGTCCTGTGGCCACCCTCAAGCTTCAGGCCGCCGCTCGGGACATTGAGATGCAAGCCGTGGAAATCACCGAGTCGCTGGCCCCCACCCGCATAGACCCCACCCGCGTAACCGTCGCCGTGACCCCCATCACACCCCGACAGGTGTTTTTGCTGCCGAGCTTTGGCGTACCAGACGTGGCACAGTACCTACAGGTGCTGCCAGGCGTTGTCTTTACGGGCGATCAGGGCGGTCAGCTCTACATCCGCGGAGGAACCCCCATCCAGAACCTTACCCTGTTGGATGGCGCCATCGTCTACAGCCCTTTCCATACCCTGTCGCTTTTTAGCATCTTTGAGACAGACCTCCTCCGCCAAGTGAATGTATACTCGGCAGGCTTCGGAGCCGAATACGGCGGACGCATCTCCTCGGTGATAGACATCCGCACGCGAGCGGGCGATTTTGAACGGCTGGGTGGCCGGGTGTACGCCACACCCTTCGTGGCGGGAGCCTCTTTAGAAGGCCCCACCCCCCTCTTGCGGAATAGCTCGTGGCTGGTCTCCGCCCGCCAAGGCTACATCCAACAGGCCGCCCCTCGGTTATACCCCTATCTGCGCGATTCCCTGCCGTTTCAGTTCCAGGACCTCTACGGCAAGGCCACCTTTGGACGGGGCCCAGACCAGCTCCAGGTCTTCGGTTTTCGGCAGACGGACCGGGTAGACCTGGGAGCCAACGGCATCAACACCTGGAACCAGTGGGGCACGGGACTGACCTTCGCTAACCTACCCAGCGGAACCCGGGTCCGCATCACAGGAAACCTCGCCTACTCCCGTTTTGCCAACACCTTCCAAGACCTCCGGGAGCTGCGCCCCCGCTATAGCACCATCGGGGGCTTCAACGGCGGGTTCACTTTCTCTTACCTCTTCGGCGCGGACGAACTGGCCTACGCCGTAGAAGTGCGGGGCTTCTCAACCGACTTTCTCTTCACCAATGGGCTTGGATTCATCACGCAGCAGCAGCAGAGCAACACCGAATTTGCCGCTTACGGTCGCTACCTCAAGGCCTTCCGCAAACAGGAAATAGGGCCCGATGGGGAAGTGCGCCTCTTGACCCGAGCCGTGATAGAACCCAGCTTGCGCCTGCACTTTTACAACACCTACGGGTATTTCTCTATTGAGCCTCGCTTGCGTGCCAAATACACCGGTTCCCGCTGGAGCCTTCAGGCCGCCGCTGGTCGCTACACCCAGAACTGGGTGGCTGCCGTCTCCGACCGGGATGTGGTGATTCTCTTTCAGGGGTTTCTCACGGCCCCAGAACTGCCAGCTAACCGACAGCTGGCCCACCCCCTTCAAGAAGCCTACCACCTCACCCTGGGCGGGGAGTACCAGCTCGGCCCCGCGCTCCTCTCTCTGGAAGGATGGTACAAGCGCTTCACACAGCTCACCATCGTCAACCGGGAGCGGCTCTTTCCTGAAGACCCCGCCTTCCTGACCGAGGTAGGGTATGCCTACGGAGCTGACTTCTCCGTACGCTACCAGAGCCGCTCATGGTACGCCTACGGCACCTACAGCTACCAGTACAACCGGCGCACCGACTTTCGGCTGACCTACTTCCCTCTCTGGGATAGACGACACACGGCCAACTTCCTGGCGGCTTACCGATGGGGGGGATTCGTCTCTACGCCGCGCCTCCGAGAGTCCCGCTGGGAGTTCTCGGTGCGATGGACCCTGGGTTCGGGCCTACCTTTCACCCAAACCCTGGGCTTTTTTGAGAAGCTCCTACTCTTACAGGGCTCTCAGTCGCCTTACCCCATTCAGCAGGGCCAGCTTGCCGTCCTCCTTAGCCCCAACTACAATGGGGCTCGCTTGCCCGCTTACCACCGCCTGGATCTGATGGTGAAGCACCGCTGGCGCATAGGCCCGGCCTTCCTCCTGGAAGCCAACTTCACCCTCCTCAACGCCTACAACCGCCCCAACCTTTTCTACATAGACCGCATCTCAGCCCGCCGCTACAACCAGCTGCCGATTTTACCCTCGCTGGGGCTGACAGGAAGCTGGTAATTCGTTATTTTTGGGCATGCGGCGCAACCTGCACTACCTAAATAGCCTCCTCGTGCCGGCCATGGCTTACATAGCCGTGGGGTTGGGGGGATGGTGGGGGCTCCTGCCCTGGGGCGTGACTTTCGGGCTGATTGCGCTCATTGAGCTGCTCCTCCCAGAAAACACCGACAACCAGCACGACTCCGACGGAGCCCTTGCCAGCCGGTATTCTCGTCCTGCACTGGATAGCCCACGCAGGACTGCTCGCGTGGTGGGCCCTTCGTCTGGCGCAGGGGGCCTACTCTCCTAAAGAAGCTCTGCTCGTAGCGCTGGCGGTAGGCTTCTCAGGGGGGGCTTCCGCTATCGTCGTGGCCCATGAAATGCTCCACCGGAAAGGCTCGCTTTGGCAGCTCGGAGCCAAAACCCTTCTCGCCAGCACAGGCAACATCTACTTCTATGTGACCCACGTGCGGATGCACCACCGCTACGTAGGTACCGACTTAGACCACAGCACAGCCCGACCCGGGGAATCGTTCTACGCTTTCCTTTTGCGCACCGTGCCAGGTCAGCTAAAGTGGGCCTGGGCTTCCGAAAAAAAGCGCCTTTCCGCCCAAAGTCTGCCCCCCCTCCACGCGCAGAACTACATGCTTCAACAAGCGCTGCTTTGGGTTTTGCTGGCGGCTGTCTTTGCCGCAGTCGGAGGGGTCGTATGGGCTTTGCGGCTTTTGTCCTGCAAGGGCTCGTGGCCAACTTCCTCCTGGAGTATGTGAATTACATTGAGCACTACGGCCTGGTTCGCCGGCCTGAAGAGCCCATTCGTCCTTGGCACTCCTGGGAAAGCAACAAGTACTTTAGCCGGTTCTTTTTGGTAGATTTGTCTCGGCATTCTGACCACCATTTGCATGGGGCTAAGCCTTATCATACCCTGAATGCGCTGGAGAGAGCGCCTCGGTTGCCTACGGGGTACGCCGGGATGATTTACCTGGCGCTGGTACCTCCCCTGTGGCGCAAAGTCATGGACCGGCGTCTGCCTCAGGTTCCCGCACCCGCTTAGCGGGCGGATCGGGCCATATACCTGGTTCGGTGATCTCAAGGCTGTGTCCATCCGGGTCTCGGAAGTACACCGAACGGCGCCCTTGCCGCCAAGTCGCTTCGTGCTCCAGGGCTATGCCTTGTTCCAGGAGGTGGCGTTTCCAAGCCTCGTAAGCCTGCTTGGAAGGGGCCTCAAAAGCCACATGCTGCACCCCTTCGGCTCCATGCGCTGGCAGGGTGGGATTGGCCTGCGTATAGCTCCTCACAAAAGCCAAAAGCATGTCAGGTCCGACTTGAAAGAAAACAAACTTTCCAGGCTCCTCTGCTAGACAAGGAAAACCCAAGACTCCTTCATAAAAAGCCCGAGTGCGCGCCGTGTCTTGGATATAAAGACAAGTTTCTTTGATATGGCTAAGGGAGGGCCGCCACGAGCTGGGCATAACGGCCCTCATAACTCTGGGTTCCACTGCAGGCCATCTGCTGAGCCAGCGTACGGATATTCCTCACGCGCTCGCCGGGATCGGGGTGCGTGCTGAGAAAAGCCGGCGGACGGACCCCACCCCCCTGCGTGATGTACTCAAAAAAGTCCGCCGCGCCATCCGCCCGATACTCCGTGGGGCAGAGGTAAATTACCGAATGCGCATCTGCGTCCCGTTCATGATCGCGACTAAACGAGAGCAAAACCAGGCTGGACGCAATCTGGGCTATCAGCCCCGGATCTTGCTGGCCGGTGATGAGCTGCGCCAGCGTCTGAATCCCATACGCTTGCGTCAGAAGCTGGGTGGAATGCCGCCGAGCCGCATGCGCCATCTCGTGGGCCAATACCCCCATCAGTTGGGCCTCGTTGCGCAGGTATTTGATAATCCCCGTATACACATAGATATACCCGCCGGGAGCACAGAAGGCGTTCAGCGTGGAGTCATCCCGAATGATGCGGATGCGCCAGGGAAACTTATCGGCGTAATCCACCTTGCCTGTGGCCAAAATGGTGTTGCGCATCCGGTACAGGTGCGCGTAAGCGGTGGGGTACTGGGCAGAGTCCAGAATAGGATACTTGGAGGGGTTGGACTCAATTTCCTGCATCACCTGCTGGCCCAGCTTGAGATCGTCTTCGGTGGAGAAGAGGTTGAAGCTCAAACCGGAAGACCCCGTAGGCGTTTTTTTCTGGCAAGAAGGGGCACTGCCTCCTATCCAGAGCAGCCCCAGAAACAAGAAGTACTTGCCCGCGTTCATAGCTTTATGAAAGCTTGGGTGAAGTTTCCAGAACCGGACAGAGCCCGCAAGTGGACCCAGTACAAGCCTGGCCGCAAGAAGTCCACCGGCAAGGAAAGTTGGGTAAAGCCCCGGTAAGGCCGGCTCAATACTTCTCGCCCCTCTGTGTCGGTGAGGGTTAGCTCATACCACCCTAATGTGGTATCTGGCAGAAAAACCGAAATCGTCGCCCAAGCCGGGTTGGGATAAAGGCGAAGCTCTAAAGGGGTCTGGGAGGCCGGAGCAAGGCTGGTGAGCCGCTGAAGGGCTTTTTCGCCATCAGGCAGGCCGTAGCCGTAGACCGTATCAGGTTGGGAGAACCGATCCGAGGCGGCGAGGATAGCCTGCCGGAGGGCCTGGGCCGAAGCGTGAGGGTGGGCCTGCCATAGGCAAGCCGCCAGGCTGGTCAGGAGAGGCGCCGAAAAAGACGTGCCGCTGGCCTGCTGAACCTGCCCCGAAGGACTTACCACATACGTGCCCCAGCCCAGCGCCACCACTTCGGGCTTGATGCGCCCATCCGAAGTAGGCCCCCGAGAAGAAAAAGGAGCAATCTGACCCGAAGGGCCTATGGCCCCTACCGCCAGGATGCTATCCGCGTCCGCCGGGGCTGTGATGTAACGCCAGGGAGAAGCGCCTTCGTTTCCCGCTGAGTTCACGACAAGAAGGCCTTTGCGGGCAGCCGTAAGCGCAGCCTGGGTGGTAATGGCGGTACGCCCATTCATGTCGGCGTAGGTGTAATTCTCGGCGGGATCGTCAAACGTGCTGTATCCCAAGGAGCTTTGAATGATGTGCGCGCCCATGGAGTCGGCCCATTCGGCGGCCCGGGCCCAGTTCCACTCTTCTAAGCGGGACTCGGAGAGGGCGTTTTCTGTACGGGCCAGGAGCACCGACACCCCCGGCGCGCCCCCAACAAAGCCTATGCCTTCCGGGTCATGCGCCACTATCACCGAAGCCACTTGGGTGCCGTGGCTGTTGTCTTCAAATACACTGCTGTCTCCCGCCACAAAGTCATACCCCCCCAAGTACCGCCCTTCCTGGAAGAGCGCCTGAAAAGCTGGGATTTGGTTCATGTTAGGAAATCCTGCGTCAAAAATGGCCACCCGTATTCCCCTTCCTGTGTAGCCCATAGCGTGAAGCGTAGAGAGCTTGAGCTGGTCAAGCTGAAGAGCATTGACCACGGAGGCGGCTTTACCCGGGGCCTGCACGAGGCGAAACGACGCCAGCGACGAACGGCCCCTGCGTGCACGCCAGGTGAGGGGCTCCATGCATCGCACGAAGGACCACCTGGGCAACCGTGCCGAGTTCGGCAGCTCCATCAAAGCGGCGTTGAGCCACCGAGAATAGCCCCAGAAAGTCCCGTAGCACCTGAGGCTATCTATCCAGGCCGGAGGAGCGCTTACGTCCGCTTTATCTATAGGTATGCCTTGGAGAAAGCGTCTTTCAAGCGCCCAAGGGGAAAGGCTCTTTTCAGGGTGCAGAAGCAGGCTATCGGGCTTCTCTTCAAAGTAGACCAGGTAAAACCCCGTCTGCGCCCATAGAGGCAGGACAAAGCAGAGCGCCCACCCCCACATTCCCTTTGTCATAAGGCTCAACTAAGGTAGCACTTTGGCATGAAACTACCCCACTTCCGCCAGGGGGCGGCCAGCCGGGTCCAGCAGCAGTCCACGCAGGGGCAGCACTTCCTGGGAAGGTTCAACTCGCAGCCACCGATGCGGAAGGAGGTTCCAAATCCAGTAGCCGGCCGCCGGATAGAGGCTTCGCCAGTAGGCCAGGAGAGAAGGATGCACCCGCAGGGTAAGAGGCGTTTTCGGATACTGCGCCCCCCAATGCCGAATTTGGGCCTGCATCTCTTCCAGCGGCTTTCCCGGATAGGCGAGACGACCGCTTCCTTTACAAGTAGGGCAGCGGTGCTCTTCTGGAAGTTCTACCGGCAGGCGACGACGCTGCCGGGTGATTTGCACCAGCCCGAATTCGCTCATGGGCAAGACAGCGTGCTTGGCTCGGTCGGCTTTCATCGCCTCCCGCAGCCGCTCGTACACCAGCTGGCGATGCTCAGGCTGGCGCATGTCAATGAAGTCCACCACAATAATCCCACCCATGTCTCGCAGCCGAAGCTGTCGGGCTACTTCGTGAGCAGCCAGCAGATTGGTCTGGAGGATGGTCTCTTCGGGAAGCTTGCCCTGGGCTGCCAGCGAACCGCTATTGACATCTATCACATGCAGCGCCTCGGTGTGTTCTATGACCAGATAGCCGCCGTTGGGGAGGGTTACGGTACGGCCTAAAAGCTGCCTCGCCACCCGATCCAATTCAGCCGCATGGGTAAAAGGCGTTTTCCGCAAGCCAAGGCGAACCTGCGGCGACACAGGAAGAGGATAAGCCTCTAAATAACTGCAAACCTTTTGGTGAAGCTCCGCTTCCACCGCATGTATCACCTGGGGGGGAGGGGAGAGAAGCTCGTGCAAGAGGGCAGAAAAAGGCGTGTTGTCTCCAAATAGACGGTAAGGTGGATGTTTGCCCAGGAGGGCCTGAAGTTGAGCCTCCCAGCGCTGGATCAGGCGCTCATATTCGGCTGCGACTTCAGCCGGGGAAAGGTACTGGCCCTGGGTACGCAGCACGATGCCATAGGGCGAACAGTACATCTGGCGAAGGTGCTCTTTCCACTGAGCGCGTAGCGCTGGATCGGAAATGCGATGCGAGACCCCTATTTCTGCAGAGAAAGGCAGCAAGACCAGCGCTTGCCCGGTCAAGCCCACCTGAGCACTCAAGCGAGGGCCTTTCGTCTCTGACATTTCCTTCACCACTTGCACCAGGATCCAGTCGCCTACTTGCACATAGTCAGCGATGTTAGCCTCCCGTGCAGGGGGAGGAAAATGCCCCACTTGATCGCTGGGGTTCCAGTGCCCCCGTCGCAAGCTCCGCAGAAAAGCTTGTTGCAAGGGAAAACTTGGCCCCAGGTCGCTGTAGTGCAAAAACCCCTCCCGCGCCAGCCCAATGTCTACAAACGCAGCATTCAGCCCGCGCACCACCTGCGTAACCCGACCCAAAAAGACATCCCCCAAGGAATAAGACACCGATCCCCCCAGTTCGTAGAACTCCACGAGCTGGTGGTGCTCCAGCAGGTAAGCCCTTAGCTTATCTCGCTCTTGGGTCAGGATAAGCTCCCGCAAGGAGACCCTGATTAGCGCAGCTTCTTCTTGTGCCGGTTGAGGCGACGGCGTTTCTTAAGCTTGTGCCGCTTTATCTTCCGGAGTTTTCTTTTCCTACCGCATGGCATAGCGGCCGCAAAGATAGCACTTCCTGAGCACAAGCTTCCCACCCCTGACCTATAGTAGGACTGAAACGCCTACCTTTGCGCCTCATGGCTGCACCTGCAAAGAAGAAGAAGACAGCCCGGTCCCGATCCGCGCTCAAACGGCAGCGCCAAACAGCACGCCGCAGGGCACGCAACCTCCTCTGGAAGGCGAAACTCCGGCAGGCCCTGCGCGCTCTGCGCAAGGAGAACGACCCCGCTAAACTACCCCAGCTCCTTCGTGAAGCCCATTCTGTCATAGACCGCGTAGCCCGCAGGAATATCATTCACCGCAACAAAGCCGCCCGATACAAGTCCCGTCTGGCGCGCCTGGTAGCCCAGCGCTTGGCCCAAAGCTCCACATGAAAGAGGCGCCCGCCGCCTCACGCACCTCCTTCTGGGCCCACCCGAAGGGGCTGTATGTGCTCTTCTTCTCTGAGATGTGGGAGCGCTTCAGCTACTACGGGATGCGGGCCATCCTCGTGCTCTACCTTACGTATTACCTCGCCTACCGCCGAGAAGCCGCCCTGGAAATCTACGGCCTTTACACCGGCCTGGTATACCTCACCCCGCTCTTGGGGGGCCTGCTGGCAGACCGGTGGTTGGGGTATCGGGGTACTGTGCTGGCCGGGGCTTTTCTCATGATGCTGGGGCACTTCGCTATGGCCGTGCCTTCCCTCCTTTTCCCCGCCTTAGCTCTGCTCATCCTCGGCAACGGCCTCTTCAAGCCCAACATCTCCACCCTCGTCGGCTCCCTCTACCTGTCTGATGATCCCCGCCGCGATGCGGCCTTTACCCTGTTCTACATGGGAATCAACCTGGGAGCGTTTTTCTCTCCCCTTGTCTGTAGCACCCTGGCGGATACCCTGAGTCCGCATTGGGGCTTCGGCGCAGCAGGGGTGGGTATGCTTATTAGCCTGGTGATCTTTCTCTCGGGGCTGAAGACCCTCAAACCCGCAGCCAGCTCCTATACCCCCTTCACACGCCAGGAAGGGCTGCGGGTGCTCGTCACGATTGGGGTAGGGGCCCTCGTCAGTGTAGGCGGCGTGCACTTGGCCCTGCTCCTGGGGCGAAGCACCGTCTCGCTGGCCTTCCGGTGGATGATGCTGGGCGCAGTGGCCGCCGTGCTGATCTACCTCCTTCTGCGCCTCCAAAGCCGTACCGAATGGAAACGCGTGGGCAGCATTCTCGTCCTGGCTCTCTTCTCAGCCCTCTTCTGGATGGGATTTGAGCAAGCCGGCGGCACCTTCAACCTCTTTGCCTACGAACACACGAACCGTATCCTGCGCCTGGGCAGCTGGCAAGTAGAATTTCCCGCTCCCTACTTCCAATCGCTCAATCCGCTGTTGATCTTTATATTGGCGCCACTTTTCTCGGTAGGGTGGGTTTGGCTGGCTCGCCGCCGCCTGGAGCCCTCTACGCCTGCGAAAATGGCTCTGGGACTTCTGCTTCTGGCAGCGGGTTTCGCCGTAATGACGATCGCCCAGCAGAAAGCTCAACTCCACAAGGTCAGCCCCCTCTGGCTGGCTTCGGTGTACTTCCTGCATACCTTGGGTGAGCTGTGTCTTTCGCCGGTGGGGCTGTCCATGGTTACCCGGGTCGCGCCGACCAGCGTAGCTGCCCTCATGATGGGGGTATGGTTTCTTTCTTCGGCCTTTGGAAACTACATGGCCGGCGTTTCCGAAGCCCTCCTGGAACGATACCACTTGCCTCTGTACCCCAGCCTTCTGGTCATCAGTGGGGTAGGGGGCCTCTTGCTTTTCCTTCTGGCGCGGCCCCTGCGCCGCTGGATGGAAGCATCCTGAAGGCTGCGTATTTTTGCCCCATGCGTTACTTACTCCTTGCGGGGGTAGGCCTTCTCCTTGCCCAACCCGACCCCCAAGCCAAAGAAGAACTCAACCGAAACATTCGCTTTTACCGGAGCATCGCCCGACGCACCGCGGCTTTCCGCACCAAAGCGCTCCCCAAGCTCAACGGCATCCGCTGGCAAGTCAAAATCGTAAACGGGGTTTCCGAAACCGCCGCACCCGTAGCCGCAGGAACCCGCGTCTTTGTCGGCGGCAAGGACAAAAACATGTACGCCATCAATATTTCTGACGGAAAGATTTTCTGGAAATACACCACAGGCGACTATGTGGCTTGCCCCGCTGCTTACTATGAGGGGAAGGTGTACTTTGGTAGCGACGACGGCTTCTTTTATGCCTTGGAGGAAAGCAAAAAGGAAATCTGGCGCTTCCAAGCCAACGCCGCTATCCAGAGCCCTCCCGCCATCACGGGTGACATCATTGTCTTTGGGTGCCATGATTACAATGTGTACGCCTTAGACCGGAACACCGGCGAAAAGCTGTGGGAATACACCACGGGCCGTGTGGTCCAGTCCGGCCCTGCCATTGCCGACGGGGTCGTCTATATAGGTTCGGATGACTACAGCGTTTATGCGCTTTCGCTCAAGGAGGGCAAACTGCTCTGGCAGTTCAAGACCGAGAACGAAGTCAATACCACGCCTATTGTGTCGGAAGGGCTTGTGTACTTTGGCAGCGATGACGGCAACCTTTATGCCGTAGACGCCAAAAGCGGTATGGAAAAATGGCGTTATGCCACGGGAGGGAAAGTCACCGCTTCGCCAGCCTTGTCAGAGGACATTGATGTGATTTTTGTAGCCAGCGAGTCTGGGCTTGTGGCAGCCCTGGATAGCAAAACCGGTCAGGAAAAGTGGACCTTCCGGATCAAAGGCTCTTTCAAAGCCTCCCCCTCCCTGGCGGAAGGCTATCTTTACATCGGAGCGATGGATGGGCAGTTCTACGCTTTGGAAGTGCCCACGGGTAAAGTCGCTTGGAAGACCAAGCTGGACGCGCCCATTCAGGCGGCGGCTCATATCCTGGACGGGTCGGTGTATGTGTTGACCAGCGCCGGCACCCTCTACGCCCTCCACTAACAAAGTGGTCCGAGCCTTCCTCACGATAAGCCTGATACATGCCCTTATGGCTCAGCCCATCGCTATCGCCATCCACGGCGGGGCCGGCAACATTCGCCCAGAAAACCTCCCGCCTGAGAAGGCCCAGAAAGTAGAAGCTTACCTCCGTTCCGTCGTAGAAGAAGCTTATACCCTCCTCCAGCAGGGCCGCATGGCCTTAGAAGTGGTGGAGATTGCGGTTCGTCGGCTGGAGGATGCGGGCTTCTTCAACGCTGGGGCTGGCGCGGTGCCCAACGCCCGCGGAGAGGTAGAACTGGACGCCGCCATCATGGACGGCCACAACCGCCGGGCCGGCGCCGTCGCAGCCGTGAAAAAAGTCCGCAACCCCATCACCTTGGCCCGCTTAGTCATGGAGCGAACGCCGCACGTGCTGATCGTAGGCCAAGGGGCTGATAGCTTGGCGCAGGCTTGGGAGCTCCCCTTACGCAACGAAGCCGCCCCCTTGCCTGAAGTGCCCTGGAGCTATGGCACCGTCGGCGCCGTGGCCTTAGACAAATACGGCAACCTTGCCGCCGCCACATCTACGGGAGGGATCACGGGCAAAATGGCCGGCAGGGTGGGGGACTCTCCCCTGATTGGCGCGGGCACCTACGCTGAAAATGGCCTCATAGCCCTCTCGGCTACAGGGCAGGGAGAGTATTTTATCCGTAGCGTCCTGGCTTACGACATCGCTGCCCGCCTACGATACCAGGGCAGCTCCCCTTCCCAAGCTATCCAGGAAGCCTTCCGGGATAGGCTGGAACCCCTTGGCGGCCAGGGAGGGATCATCGCCGTCACGCCCACAGGAGAAGTCCTCTTTCACTTCAACACCCCAGGCATGTACCGAGCCAGCAAGGACGCACGCGGTCAGCTCACGGTAGGGATTTTCCGATGAGCAGCGCCCTGCCCGCATGGCTCAGCGAACTTGCCCGCCAGTACTACGCTGGCCGTACTTGTCTTTTCCTTCTGCACGGCAACATCCACGATCAGGTCTGGTACGAAGCAAAAGCCCATCCTTTTCGCAGCTTCCTGCAGCAGGTCGTCTTTCGCCGGCGAGACTTGGTGCTCACCTACAACCGCGCCACAGGTCTGGCCTATCGGGATGAAAAAACCCGCCAGGACGCAGAACGGTTTCTTCGCCAGGTCCTGGAAAAGCCTGTTTTCCCGCGTACCCCCAGCGAAGCACTCCCCCTCCTGCACCACTACTTCCAGCAGAGGCTCAGCGAAGGCCGCCGCATCGCCTTCATTGTAGAGTTTGCTGAAACCCTCGTGCCCGCCGTAGGCACCAGCCTCTCAGCCGAAGAGCGCACCACCCTCCTGTATTTCCTCCGGTGGGCCCAAGACCCGCTTTTTCTCCGTTCGGACCTCACCATCCTTCTCCTGAGCGAGAGCCTGAGCGAAGTACATCCCAAGCTGGTGAGCAACCCCCATGTTTCGGCTATCCGTGTTCCGTACCCCGACGAAGGCACCCGAAAGGCGTTCATTCAGGCTTTTCTACAGCAATCGCCCCTGACCGGCAAGCTCACACCGTCGCCTTCGGCTGCCTCGCTTGCGGTGGCCTTAGGAGGGCTGACGTTGGTGCAGATAGAGAAGCTCCTTTCTGAGATCGCGCATAGCCCCAGCCCCTGGACGGAAGGCGAACTCCTTGAGCGAAAAAAGATGCTCGTGGAAGCTCATGCGGGAGGCTTGCTGGAATTCATGAGCACCCACTTTACGCTGGATGCCGTGGCAGGCCACCACGCCGCCAAAGCCTACCTGCGTTCTATTGCCCAGGCGCTGCGAGAGGGACACTCCCAAGGGATTCCCATGGGATTTCTGGTGGTGGGGCCTGTAGGTACGGGAAAAACCTTCCTTCTGCGGTGCTTTGCCGGAGAGATAGGGGTGCCCATGGTCCAACTCAAAAACTTCCGTTCCCCGTGGGTAGGAGAAACCGAAGCCAACTTAGAGCGGATTCTGGCGCTTTTGGAAGCGCTGGCTCCGATCGCCGTGGTGATAGACGAAGCAGACACCCAGTTAGGGAGCCGGGAACGGGGAGGTGACAGCGGCGTCTCAGCCAGGGTCTTCGGTAAACTGGCCAGCTTCATGAGCGATCCGAGGCACCGAGGACGCATTTTGTGGTTTCTCCTTACAGCCCGTCCTGATTTGCTACCGGTAGACTTCAAGCGGCAAGGTCGCGCTGAAGAGCATATTCCTCTTTTCCCCCCGACCGCTCCGGAAGAAAAAGAAGAGTTTGTTCGGGCGCTTGCTTCTCGGTTAGGCTTTCCTCCCCTGGAGGTGCCTCCTGACCGGTGGGCGGACCTTCCTTCTTTCTCAGGCGCAGAATGGGAAGCTATTCTTACCCGAGCCCGACTGCAGGCTTTCCTCGCCGGCCAAGCCACCCCCTCCTGGCACCACATAGAGAGCGCGATGCAGGACTTCTTGCCCCCCACTTATCCCGAGGAGATTGAGTACATGACCTTGCTGGCGGTGCTGGAGTGCACCCGCCGAAGCCTCCTGCCGCCGCTTTACCAAAATCTCCCTCGCGCCGCCCTGCTGGAACGGCTAAGAGCTCTACGAAGCCTCATTGGGTAGGTTTTGTTATCTTTGGTGTATGCTCACCGTGAGTCCGCGTGCGGCGGCTCGCATCCGAGCCATCCAAGCCGAAGAAGGCCACGAAAAAGCCGCCCTCCGCATAGAAGTAAAGGCCGGCGGTTGCTCAGGCCTTACGTATGACCTCTCCTTCGCTACAGAACCGGGCCCTCAGGACCTTGTCTTTGAGTCCGAAGGCATCACCCTCTATGTGCCCAAAAAAAGCCTCCTTTACCTCGTCGGCACCGAGCTGGACTTTACCGACGGGCTGAACGGCCGAGGCTTCCACTTCAAGAACCCGAACGCTACCCGTACCTGCGCTTGTGGCACAAGTTTTGCCGTCTGAACCGGTATGGAAAGGCTGCGGCCTGGCTGGTTTCTGCAAGGGCTGTGGGACGCAGAGTATCAGCAGTATCGCCTTTTAGCCTACCTGGCTCGGGTCCGCAGAGAGTATTTAGCCCAGCGGCTTTACCCCCACCTCGCTGACCTCGTGGCCTCTTACGAAGAAATGCGCACCCTCTCTCGCCAAGTCGAGGAAGCAGACCCTACCCCAGAACTGGAAACCCTCCAGGAAATCCTCACTTTCTCCCTTCCTCGGCTGGAGTCCTCCATTGAAGAAGGTCGCGTCCTGTACGAAACCATCGCCCAATCCCTCTACGTACAAGTCGTAGGCGTAGTGCCCATGTACCGGGACGAAGGGTATGTCCTCTTGCGGCGAGGCACCGAAAGGGAGATTCATGTCTACCTCTACGAACTGCGTCGCATGTACGACGCTCAGGGGCAGCAGGTAGCTATCCGCCTTTCCTTTGTGGGGACTTATGACCAAGTTGGATTTTTTTCGGTGCGAGAAAGGCTCCTGGCGGAACGTAAGGATCTCCCTGTACCCCTTACGCTGGGGGTAGAGAGTCCTTGGGAGCTGCCGATTGAACCCACGCTGCTACCGATTATTCAGCGCGCCTTACCGAAATGGACCCAGATAGCGGCGCAGGGCGGACTGGCCTAATTTCAGCCCCACGCTCCAGAGCTGGCGTAGAAGTAGCCTTTTGCGGGCTCCGCTTTTGCCCTTGAGCTCGGCCGCTACATAAAGCAGGGTTATCCCTCCCACGCAGGCCGCCACCCCCCCGGGAGAGTCCCAAGAAAGGTAAGCCACCGCAGAAAAGCCCCAAGCCGCCAAGCTTCTAACATAGCTCCTCCAGACCCAGACACGCCAGAGAGTCCCACCAGCTCCCTTGCCCAGCCAGTAGGTAGCCCAAACCATGGCCGATGCGGCCCCTACCACAGACGCCCAGAAGAAATACCCAACCTTGACCAGCCAGGGCGTCGCACCAAGCTGCATCAGACCTAAAAAGCCATTCAGCAGGAAGACCGAACGAAAGAAACCTCTCCCCTGCAGAAAAGCGGTAAGCGGGGTGAAGAGCACCGAGGCGATCCACGAACCCACCGCTCCCGCCAGAATGCGCCTTTCCACCGGGCCTATTCTAATAGGCAGGGACCGCTCTATGAGCACCCAAGCCGCCCACAAAAACCCCCACACCACCACGCTCCCAAACAAGAGCAGCCACACCACCTGACTCAGCCGAAAGCGCTGGCGCAAAGCCGACTCCGCCACAGAACCAAACACCGGAAAAAGCACCTCAGAGATTTTATACAGCACCGCTCCTGCCTTCACAAGGAGGTAATGCACAGCCGTGTAAAAACCCATAATGCTGAGTGAAACCCACCGGCCGATCAGCGTGCGCTCGGTATAATTGAGCAGAATACCCATTCCTCCCAAGAGAGAAAGCCATGGGCTGCTTTTGAGCAGACCACCCAGTCGGCCTACAGCCCCAGGAAGCAAGAGCCGCCCCGCTAAAAAGCTCCCGCCCAGCCATTGGCCCAGCCCGTAAAGGGCATACCCTATCAGGATGGCTTGAGCCGCAAGGAGAGGGGTCCTTTGGGGAGCCAGAGCTATCACCAGAAAAGGCAGAAAACCCTGTAAGAGGCCTTGCAGAAAAGTGCTGAAAGCCACCCACCGAGGACGACGCAGGGCAATGGGGACCCAAGCCACAAGGATCCCGGTCTGAATACCCCATACAGCGGGCACGACCAGCCATCGGACCTCACGCAGCAGGGCCTGCTGAGCCGCAGAAAGCGTCAGCAGCTTAGCCAGCAAGGCAGGGCCAGAGAATAGCCAGAATCCGCTCAAGGCTGCCGATACGAGCCAGACTCCCGCCAGCGCCGCCCGAACGAAAGCCCATCCTTCCTTCAACCGCCCTACAGAAGCGTTTGCGGTGAGCCTTTGCGCCATAACTTCGCCTAAGCCCAGATTGAAAAGGTGTGCTTGGCTTACTAAGCCCGTGATGTACATGACGAGGCCATACTCGCTCCGCCCCAGCCACCGAAGAAGAAATACCGGCAAGGCCACCGCAGCAACCCCCCCCAGTCCATAGCCCACCAGGTTCCACACAACCCCTCTCGCTACCGCCCTCTGCTCCACGCGGCGAAAATGCAAAGTTCCCCTTACTCAGGCCCATGTTCCAGCTCCTGTTTGTAGGTTTGCAGGTATGCAGCCGCTTCCTCACTACCAGGTTCACCCAGAGCGGGGCTTTCTGCCGCCTGAAGACCCTTTGGTAGAACTGCCTGCTGCGCTGGCTCCTTGGGACGAACTGGCTTACGACCTGCCTAAGCTCCTGGTGAGTGGGCGCATTAGGCGATTTCTACGGGAACTGCCCCTTTTGGATCCGACGCCGTTCTTACAGACCGAAAGGGAATGGCGGCGAGCTATGCAGGCCCTCTCGTATCTGGGCCACGCCTGGGTATGGGGAGAAGACACACCTACAGACCGCCTCCCCGCCAACCTCGCCTTACCGTGGCACCAGGTGGCTCAAAAGCTGGGCCGTCCTCCCGTGCTCTCTTACGCCTCTTATGCCCTGGACAACTGGCGGCGTCTTGAGCCTGAAGGCCCTATTGCCCTTGACAACCTCGCCCTCCTGCAAAACTTCCTGGGAGGGCTTGATGAGGAGTGGTTCATCTTGGTCCATGTAGCCATAGAAGCGGCTGCGGCACCGGCGATTCGCGCTTTACCCGAGCTTGTGCAGGCCTTCCAAGCCGATAACCCTACCGAAGCCGAAGCTGCCCTCGCCCAAATTGAGCCGGCTCTGCAAGCCATGTACCAGATCCTGCTGCGCATGCCAGAGAAGTGCGACCCTTACATCTACTATCACCGGGTGCGGCCCTACATCCATGGCTGGAAAAACAACCCGGCCTTGCCGGAAGGTCTCTACTACGAAGGTGTAGAGGCCTTCGCAGGCCAACCCCAGCAGCTGCGCGGCGAAACCGGCGCCCAAAGCTCCATTGTACCCGCCCTGGATGCCGCCTTCGGAATTACCCATGCAGACGATCCTTTGCGAGCGTACCTGCGCGAAATGCTGGATTACATGCCGCCGGCTCACCGGGCCTTTGTGCTGGATCTGGAAAAGTACGAGGTAGACCATCGCTTTTTTGCCCGAACCCCTGCTCTTAAAAAGCTCTACAACCAGTGCGTGCACTGGCTGGAACGCTTCCGTACTAAGCACCTGGAGTACGCCGCGCAGTACATTGCCCGCCAACACCAGAAAAGCGCCACCAACCCCACCGAGGTGGGCACTGGCGGCACGCCTTTCATGCCTTACCTGGCTAAACACCGCGACGAAACCCAATCCCATCTCCTTCCCTGACGCTTATGGCCGAAGTGATAGAAATGCCCCGACTCAGCGACACCATGACCGAAGGCGTCGTGGCTCGCTGGCTCAAAAAAGTCGGTGACACCGTCAAACCCGGCGACCTCCTGGCCGAAATTGAAACCGACAAAGCCACCATGGAATTTGAAGCTCCCGTGGGCGGAACCCTCCTCCACATTGGCGCAGAAGAAGGCAAGCCCGTTCCCATCGGGGCGGTGATCGCTATTATTGGCAAGCCCGGCGAAGACATCTCTGCGCTGCTGGGGCAGGCAGGCGCTTCTTCTGTGCAAACAAGCCCTGCCCCGGCCCCTGCTGGGGTGGCGCCTGCTTCTACTCCTACCATTCCTGCGGCCCCCCCGCAGCCCGAAGCCTCCCCTGGTCGTCTCAAGGCTTCGCCCCTTGCCCGGGCCATGGCTAAAGAAGCCGGCCTGGATCTGAGCACCCTGCAAGGTACAGGCGAAGGCGGCCGCATCATCAAACGCGATGTGGAAGCGGCTCTCCAAGCCCAACCAGCCCCTAAACCCTCTGTTTCGGCCCCGTCCGCTCCCGCAGCCCCTTATAGCGAACAGCCCCTCTCTCAGATGCGCAAAACCATCGCCCGCCGCCTCACCGCCAGCATGCAGGAAGCTCCGCACTTCTACCTCTCCCTCTCTATCTCCATGGAAAACGCCGCCCATTGGCGCGAGCGGCTCAACCCCCTCTCCGAAACCAAAATCTCCTTCAACGACCTCATCATCAAGGCGTGTGCGCACGCTTTGCGCAAACATCCCCTGCTCAACGCCAGCTGGACCGGAGAAAGCATCCGGCTCTACAACGAGGTGCATATTGGTTTTGCCGTAGCGGTGGAAGAGGGCCTCATCGTGCCTGTGGTGCGCCATGCTGACCGGAAAGGTCTGGCAGAAATCGCCGTCGAGACCCGGCTGCTGGCCGAAAAGGCCCGTGCCCGTAAGCTCTCCCCCGAAGAGTATTCCGGCAGTACTTTCAGCATCTCCAACCTGGGCATGTATGGCATTGAGCACTTCACCGCTGTGATCAACCCCCCAGAAGCCGCTATCCTCGCTGTAGGGGCTATCCAGCCTGTGCCGGTTGTAAAGGGGGAAACCCTCGCTATTGAGCGGCGTATGCAAGTAACCCTTTCATGCGACCATCGGGTAGTGGACGGGGCCACCGGCGCCCAATTCCTCCAGACGCTCAAGCAGCTTTTAGAAACACCTGAAAGGCTCCTCCTCTAAAGTGCGGGAAGCAGATCTCATTGCCAAGCTAACCGCTCACCTGAGCGGAAGGCACCCCCTCCTTGTCACAGGGATAGGCGATGACGCCGCCGTGTGGGAATGGAATCCCCAAACCTACGGCCTTATTTCCACCGACACCTTGCACGAGCACTGGGACTTTGACCGAGTATACCATCCTGCCAAGTACATCGGCTATAAAGCGGCAACCAGCGCCCTTAGCGACATCTGCGCCATGAATGGCGAGCCGCTCTTTCTCGTAGTCGCGCTGGGGGTGCCCCGCTACGTAAGCCCCGCTTACCTTGAAGCGCTCTACGACGGCCTCCGCCAGGTGGAAGAAAAATACGGTGTAGCCGTAATAGGAGGGGACATCTCGCCTGCCCGGGACCTCTGGCTAACCGTCACCGTGGTGGGGCAAGTAGAAAAAGCTCGCATCACTTACCGCCGGGGCGCTCAGCCCACTCACCTTGTCTGTGTCACGGGAGATTTAGGAGGGGCCTACGCCGGCCTAAAGATTCTCCAACGGGAAAAAGCGGTTTTCCTCCAAAACCCCAGCATCCAACCGGATATTAGCGGGTTCAACTACATCGTCAGCCGACAGCTCAAACCAGAAGCGCGGCTGGATATGGTACGACGCCTGCGGGAGCTGGGGGTTCAGCCTAGCAGCATGACGGATCTGTCGGATGGGCTTGCCGCCGGCCTCCACCACCTATCTACCGCTTCCCAAGCGGCCTTTCACATTTATTTGGATCGGCTTCCTTTCCACGAACAGACCTACAAAGTCGCCCAGCTCTTAGACATGCCCCTTTCGGCCCTCCTTCTATACGGAGGCGAAGAGTACGAACTGCTTTTCACCGCGCCGGTCACCGCCTACGAGCGCCTCCAACAGGAAGAACAGATACACATTATCGGCTTTGTCAAAGAAGGCGAAGGTGTCTGGGCCGAAGACTCCCTCGGGCAGGTGGAAAGGGTCGAGCTGGTAAGTTGGGATAGCCTCCTTGGCAGGAAAGACCAGCCTCAAGCGGAGGGTTCTTCTTGAGCGGTTCCTATCCCTGCCTTTGCAAGCAGCCTGCCGGCGTGCCCAGGAGCATTCAGAACTGCGCTTTTTCGGTGGAACCGTCCATCGCGGTGAGGGCACTTTGCCCAGCTGTAATCGTCAGCTGCACCTGGTCAAAGTAGCCCGTACCCACAAAAGCCTGATGCTTGACGGCCCGGAACCCTTGGGCTTGGAGGGCAAATTCTCGCTCCTGCAGTTCAGAATACCCCTTCATACCCCGCTCCTGATAGGCCAGCGCCAGCTCAAACATGCTTGTATTGAGCGCATGGAAGCCGGCCAGCGTGATGAACTGGTAGCGATAGCCCATCTCTGCCAGCTTTTCCCGAAACGCAAGCAGCTCTTCATCAGAAAGGTGCTTCTTCCAGTTGAAGGAGGGGGAGCAGTTGTAAGCAAGGAGCTTGCCGGGAAAGGCCTCGTGCACCCCTTGCGCAAACTCTCGCGCTTCGCCGACGTCCGGCGTGGAGGTCTCACACCACAGCAGGTCCGCATACGGCGCATACGCACGCGCCCGCGCAATCGCCATCTCCAGCCCCGACCGGATGTAGTAGAACCCTTCCGAAGAGCGCCCTCGGTGCCGTAAAATAAACGGTTCGTCGGCCGGGTCCACGTCCGAAGTGATAAGCGTAGCGCTGTGTGCGTCCGTACGCGCAATGAGAATCGTCGGCACGCCCATCACATCGGCCGCCAAGCGCGCCGCCACCAGCTTCTGAATCGCCTCCGAGGTAGGAACGAGCACTTTGCCGCCGAGGTGGCCGCACTTCTTGGCGGAGGAAAGTTGATCTTCAAAATGAACTCCTGCGGCCCCCGCCTCAATCATCATCTTCATCAGTTCAAAGGCGTTGAGGTTGCCCCCGAAGCCGGCCTCGGCATCGGCCACGATAGGCACGAGCCAGTCCCGCGAAGCCCCTTTTTCGGGGTTTTCGGCAAATTCTACCTGATCGGCCCGCAAGAGAGCGTTGTTGATGCGCCTAACCAGCGTTGGCACGCTCTCAACGGGGTAAAGGCTCTGGTCGGGGTACGTTTGCCCGGCGGCATTGGCATCGGCTGCCACCTGCCACCCACTCACGTAGATAGACTGAAGGCCTGCCTGCACTTCCTGCACCGCTTGCAAGCCGGTAAGCGCTCCCAGGGCAGCCACCCAGGGCCGGGTGTGAAGCAGCTCCCACAAGCGGCGGGCACCCCGCTCCGCTATAGGATAAACCCAATCATACGACCCCCGCAGTTGGATCACAGCTTCCGCAGAGTAAGGGCGGAGAATACCCCGCCACCGAGGATTCTCTTGCCAATCACGCGCCAGGGCCTTGGCCCGTTCTGTCCAGGATGGATTACGGTAAGTATCGGCTGTAGCCATAACTCGTCAGAAAAGGTATGAAAACAGGACTATACACCAGCTCCCGCAAAAATCGTGCCGCTTGGGGCAAGATCGTAGGGTAGCGAGCTTGGGCCTCTTCTATGAGGTGCTCATACAGGGCATGAGAAACCGGGACCCCTTTTTCCTTCACGAGAGGGGGCTCCTCCGCATGAAGCCACTGCCACAGTTGGGCTCGGGCTATTTCTGCTGTAGCGGTGTCTTCCATGAGGTGGAAAAGCGCCACAGCACCCTGCCCCTGCAGCCACGACGAGAGATACAAAAGAGCTACTTCGGTGTTATGCCGAATCCCCTCCAGCGAAAGAGCTCCGTCTTCTAGGGTCGGGAAGTCTTGCAATCGCTGCGGGTTGAAGGGTTCTGTTGGCACTTGGGCAGCCTGGTTAGGTGCCCCTTGAAGGCTCTTCTCAAAAAGCGATTTGACCACCGGAACCAAGTCTGGGTGGGCCACCCAAGCTCCATCAAAGCCTTGGGCGATCTCGCGGGTTTTGTCTTTTGTGACCTGCTGGAGGGCACGGGCATTAAGGTCGGGGTTTCGGCGGTCCGGAATAAAAGCGGACATGCCTCCAATAGCCAGGGCTCCGCGCCGATGTGCGGCCCGCACCACTTCCTGCGCGTAGGCTTGCATGAAGGGCTGGTCCATGGTCAGCTTCTCGCGCTCAGGCAGGAGAAAGTCCCGCCTTCGCTGGTAGGTCTTGATGAGGCTAAAAAGGTAATCCCACCGGCCTGCGTTTAGGCCAGCCACATGCTCTCGCAGCTCAAAAAGAATCTCCTCCATCTGGAAAGCCGCAGGAAAGGTCTCTATCAGCACGGTCACCCGTACAGCACCCAGCGGCAGCCCAAGATAGGCTTCGCAGGCAGATAGCACCTCTTCCCATAGGCGAGCCTCCGCAGCGCTTTCTATCTTGGGCAGATAGAGATAGGGACCCTTACCCCGCTGGAGGAGTGCTTCTGCGTTGTGATAGAGGAAGGTGGCCGTGTCAAAAAAACTGGCCGCTATGGGTTGCCCTTCTATAGGAAAGTGTCTCTCCACCAGGTGCAAGCCCCTCGGACGCACCATGAGGGTAGTAGAATAGGCCGGGTCCAGCTGGTATACCTTGCCCTCCGCACTCTGAAAGGACAGCCTGCCCCGCGCCGCCTGATACAAGGCCTTTTGCGCCCGCAGCTGATTTTCCCAATGGGGGGTAAGGGCGTCTTCCAGGTCAGCCATGAAGGCATCCGCACCGGAGTGCAGGGCGTTGATGAGAATTTTGGGTTCAGCCGGGCCGGTGATCTCTACATGCCGTTTTCGCAGAGGTTCTGGCAAAGGGCGCACCTGCCAGGAGCTATCTCGCAGAGAAGCCGACACCGAAGGAAGGCCAGCAAGGAATTTCCTTCGTGCTCGTATTAAGTAACGCCGCTCCGGCTCAAAGTTCCTATGCAATGTGCGCAAAAGCGCAAGCAGACCCTTCGGAAAGAGGTCTATTTCTTCTACCACAGCGCAAAGATACGGTGCAGAACCTTTGCGCTCTGGCGGCCTGGCTTCGTCGGGGAGGCGGGATTTGAACCCACGACCCCTAGTCCCCTAAACTAGTGCTCTACCGGGCTGAGCTACTCCCCGAAGCGGGGGCAAAGGTAGGAAATTCTCCCTTACAAGCAGCTATCCAACGAGCCCTCCCGTGAAAGTCATGAAGAATAACGGATGAAAGCGAAAATTTTTGGAATAAACTTGCGACTTCTTGGCCCAAAGGAGGAAAGACTTCGCAAACTAATAGGCCCCTTTCAGAAAGGAACTTATGGGCAAATTCACCCAAGGTAGCATAGAGAGAAAAATCGCTGCAAAAGAGGGCTTCGGGAGGTTCAAAGTGGCGCACGCGAGGATCCGTTTCATTCCAAAAAGACCAAGGGATGTAGGGAGGATTGGACACCATCAGATCCCACGAAGCAGGCCAATCCGCCGGCAAGGATTCATGGCCAAAGGTTAGCTGCGCCCACTTGACGGAGAGACCGAGGCGGCGGGCGTTCTGCGCTGCCACGGACAACGCAAGGGGGCTTTTGTCAAGCGCAAACACCTCGGCTGAAGGGAACGCCGACGCCAGAAAAAGGGCCAGCGCCCCTGAACCGGTTCCCACATCCAGTACCGTGCGAGGGGGCGAGGCGGCCAGCTGTCGGACCACCCAAAAGGCCCACTCTTCCGTTTCCGGGCGGGGGATAAAAACCCCTGGGACAATCTTGAGGGCCAAGCCGCCAAACTCCACCTCGCCAAGCACATAGGCCAAGGGCTCGCCTTGCGCAAGGCGATGGAGGGCAGCTTGCCAGGCGGAGCGTTTTTCAGGAGGCAAAGAGGCCTCGCCTCGGGTGGCTAGCCAAATAGCTTCCCAACCAGGCCAGAGGTGGGACAATAGCCGACGCACCATAGCCCGCGCTTCCTCAGGAGAGACTACAGAAGCCAACCGATCTCGCCCCTCCTGAAGGAGAGCGGCCAGGGAAAAGGTTTCACGTGAAACTATCGGCCGCTTATCCATTCCAGGGGGTTGAGGGGGGTCTTGCCCTTGTACAAGAGAAAGTACAACTGCGGAGGCTCCGCTTCGGTGGCCGGGCTTAGCCGTCCTATAGGTTCCAGGAGCGAAACCGACTGTCCCACCCGGACAAACACCTCTTCCAGCCGAGCGTATACTGTGCGGTAAGAGCCATGCTGAAGAATCACGACTTTGCCTTGGCCTGGGATGGTGGCCACGGCCGTGACTTTACCCGAAAAGACGGCCCGTACCTCGGCTTTTGCAGGACCCGCCAAATACACCCCTTGGTTCGTGATGAACCCCCCGCTCTCATCTTCTACCGTACCAAAAGGACTTAGCACCACCGCCTTATCCGAAGCGATAGGCCAGGGTAGATGGCCTTTATTCTGCTCAAAAGCGCCGGTCAGGCGCACCTCGGCGGTGGAAACGGCCGAGGTACGGGCCCGCTCTACCTCCGCCCGGATAAGCGCATCTATGCGCGTCTGAATCTCCTGCAACCGTCGCCGAAAGTCCGACACCCGCTTCTGATAAGAAACTTCCTGAAGGCGCAAACTCTCATAGAGGGCTTTTTTCTCAGAGCGGCTCCGCTGAAGGGCTGCGGCTTGCTCCGCATACAAGCCCAAGAGCCGACTTTTCTCTTCTCGGTTTTTGCGCAGCCTCTGGGTACGCCCTTCCAGGTAACGCCGTGTGCGCGCAATGAGCCTGAGCTGCTCCTGACGAAACCGGGAGACTGCCCGAAAGTAAAACAGCCGCTCGTACGCCTGCTGAAAAGACTCTGCGCTAATCACCCATACCCAGGGGCTAATATGCCGCTGGGACTTCTCCAGCAGGTAAAGGCTCCAGACGTAATTGCGATACAAGCGGCGTAGGTCACGCTCCAAGGCCTGATTCACCCGAGCCAGCCGAAAAATATCCTGGTCCAGCAAAGCGATCTCCTGCTGAATGCTGCGAAGCAACCGCTCCTGCAAAGCAATCTGCCGCCGCAAAAGGGCCAGTTCTCCCAGCGAACGGCGACGCCGTTGGCGAGTCTCATGGAGGAGGACTTGGGTCTGACGCAACTCGATCTCAATCTGTTGGCGCTGCCGCTCCAAGCGCTTGCGTTCGGCCGAGAAGTCCCGCTCCTGCGCCCTCATTCCCGCTATCCACACCAGCCAGGCTAAAACCACTCTCCATCCTCCTCTCATCGGCCCAAGTAAGTAAGGAGGGCCGCAATATCGGCAGGCGTCACGCCGCTCACCTGGCTGGCTTGGCGAATGGTGCGGGGACGGTACTTGCTCAGCTTTTCGCGGGCTTCATACGAGAGGGCTTGCAAACGCCAATAATCCAAGTCCTCCGGCAGAGGCACCTCTTCAAGTCGCTTGAGCTTTTCGGCTTGAAGCCTCTCCTTTTCCAAGTAGCCCTGGTATTTGACTTCTATTTCGGCCGTTTCCACCGCCGACGGATCCATGCGCTCAAGCAAAGCCCGCAGCGGCGGATACATCTCTCCCAGCTTCGCAAAAGAGAGATGCGGCCGCAGCACCAGCGCCTCCAAGGAGATCTTCTGCACCACAGGAGACTCTCCCTGCGCTTCCAGCCACCCGTTGATCGCTTCTGGTGGAAGCTTGACTTCCCGCAGAAAACGAAGAATCTCCTCTATCTGTTCCCGTCGGCGGCGCATTCGCTGGTACCGCTGTTCTGAGGCCAGCCCTATCTGGTAACTTCTCTCCGTCAGACGAAGGTCGGCGTTATCCTGGCGCAGAAGGAGCCGAAATTCCGCTCGGGAAGTGAACATGCGATAGGGTTCGTCCACCCCTCGGGTAATCAAATCGTCAATGAGAACGCCAATGTAGGCTTCGTCCCGCCTCAGCACGAAGGGAGGCAGTCCTTTTACCTTGGCTGCGGCGTTAATGCCGGCGATAATGCCCTGGGCCGCCGCCTCTTCATACCCCGTGGTGCCGTTGATCTGGCCTGCAAAAAAGAGGTTCTCTACCAAGTGCGTCTCAAGCGTAGGCTTGAGCTGGTAGGGGGGGAAAAAGTCGTATTCAATGGCGTAGCCGGGCCGAAACATGCGCGCATTTTCCAAGCCGGGTATGTGCCGCAGCGCTTCGGCCTGAATAGCTTCTGGTAAAGAGGAGGAAAACCCGTTCAAGTAAACTTCAATAGTATGGCGCCCTTCCGGCTCCAGAAAGAGTTGGTGCCGCTCTTTTTCCGCAAAGCGCACGATCTTGTCCTCAATAGAAGGGCAATACCGCGGGCCCACACCTTGAATAACCCCCGTAAAGAGGGGAGACTCTGCGAACCCCTTTTTTAGGATTTCGTGGACGCGAGGGTTGGTATAAGTGATCCAGCAAGGGAGCTGGTCCTTGAGCGGGGGCGTCTCCTCAAAGGAAAACCGGCCAGGCGGCTCATCCCCTGGCTGGATTTCTAACCGACTGTAATCTATGGTTCGTCCATCCAGACGGGGAGGGGTACCGGTTTTCATACGGCCTGTCTCAAAACCCAGCTCTCGGAGCTGCTCGGTCAGGCCATAACTGGCGGCCTCGCCTAAGCGCCCACCGCTTTGCTGGCTAAGCCCAATATGAATGACCCCTCCCAGGAAGGTGCCCGTGGTTAGGACCACCGCCTCCGCAGTGAATACTTTGCCACTGCGGGTGCGCACACCCTCGACCCGCTTTTTGTCAGGGGAAAAAAGCAGCCCAACGACCGCATCCTGCCAGAAGAAGAGGGAAGGAATCTGCTCCAGGTGCCAGCGCCAGCGAGCAGCAAAAGCCGCCCGGTCGTTCTGGGCTCGGGGGCTCCACAGAGCAGGCCCCTTAGAACGATTGAGCATGCGGAACTGAATCATGGTCTCGTCGGTGACAATGCCCGAAAGCCCTCCCAACGCATCTATTTCCCGCACAAGCTGACCTTTCCCAATGCCCCCCATAGCGGGGTTACAGGACATTTGGCCGATCTTGGTCATGTCCAGGGTGATAAGGAGGGTTCGGCAGCCCATCCGAGCGGCTGCGGCGGCCGCTTCGTTGCCTGCGTGGCCTGCTCCGACGACAATAACCTCAAAGTCCGGCGTGTGTTTCATGTGAAACTTCCTTGAGGGTTTCCCATACATGCAGACAGACCTCTTCCTGTCGGCGCATTTCACGCTGTCGCGCTGGGGTGTCGTCTCCCCAACCCAAAAGATGCAAGAGCCCATGAACCAAGGTTCGTCGCAGGGCTCGGTCCTCCGCCTCTCCATACGCCGCGGCCAGCTCCTTCACCACCTGAGGAGCTATGAAAATTTCTCCTTCCACCAGCCCTTCTTCTTCGTAGGAGAAAGTAATCACATCCGTAGGGGAAGGATCGCCCAAATACCGTTCATGAAGCGCCGTTATAGCCTCTACCGAAAGAAAGGTATAGTAAAGCCGCCCTACTCGGTAGGCCGAGGGCAAGGCTTGAATACAGGCCCTGAGCCAGGCTTTGTGGCGGCGAGCTGTGGGCAGACGCCATCTACCTACGCCCTCGTACAAAAACCGAATCAAAGGACGAACCGTAGCTCTACGCATCGCCCTCCTTTCTTGTATTCCACTGCATCAGCTAAGTTGCGCATTAGGAAGATGCCCCGGCCCGATTCTCGGAGGAGGTTTTCCTCCACCGTAGGGTCTGGCAAGGTCGTCGGATCAAAGCCCACCCCTTCGTCCTCTACCTCCACCACTAAGAGCCGCTGAGCGGGATCGTAAGAGAAGCGCAGCCAGACTTGCTTAGAGGCGTCCTGGCGATTGCCATGGAGGATAGCGTTGGCGATCGCTTCGGTAATAGCTACGATAAAGAGGGGTATTCGCTCTTCAGACAGCCCAGCTCGTTTAGCTATCTGCTCTAAAAGGGGCTCCACCTGCACAAGCTGGTCTACATGGCTGGGAATCCGCTCTTCGTAAGAGAACGCCTCCGGAGAGACTACGAAGCTATTCATAGCGAACGCAGGTAGTTTTCAATGAGTTGCTGGTACAAGGGACGATACAGCCACACCGGCGGCACAGAAGTCGCCGAAGAAGGGCTTATCTGAGGGCGTGGATACACCCCCACCGTACGCTGGAAAAACTGCTGCGCGGTACGAGACTCCCGCTCTGGCGATAGCTCGCGCTCGCGCTGCGAACGCTCATAATCCAGGAGCCGGGTAAGAATCTGCTGCTGCCGAAGGAGCCGTTCCCGGGTGAGCTGGCCCCCCAGGAGTTCTTTCTCGGCCTTCTGCATTTCTTCGAGGAGGCCCTGGAGCTGCGCCGCATCCCCTGGATTATGACGCAGCCTTTCCTGCAGCTGGAGCCGGATCAGCTCCTGCTGCGCCGACAAGCGGGCTCTCTCTTCCGGCGAAAGACCCCCTGGATGCTCTGCGCCTGGGTTGGGCGAAAGAGCCCGCTCAAGCGCTTCATTGAGCTGACGCTGAAGCTGTTCCAAAGACGGCTGATGACCTCCCTTAGGACGAGCAGAAGGACGCTGACCGCTTTGCGAGGAGGGTTGATTCCCCGCGCTGGAAGAAGGCTTGCCCTGAGCCCCCTTGCGCCGAACCCGAAAAGAACGCTGACAAGCCCCCCCAGCCTGCTGGCGATCCCGCTGATTCTGCTCCAGCTGGGCTAAGAGTTCTGTCAGCAGGTTGGCCAAACGATTGAGCCCCTGCAAAATATACTGCTGCCGACGAACAAGCGCCCCCGGATCCTGAAGAGAAAGCCCCTGAAAATACCGATCCATGTCCCGCAAAAGGTCCAGTATAGCCTCCTCTATGACGGGCGAACGGTGCGCCAGCGCATACAAACTATCCCGCACTTGCTGATAGTCTCGCCGTAAAACTTGCTGCTGGCTAAAAATCGTCTCCAAAGCCGAGAGTAGGTTTCGGTTTTCTTGGGCTTTACTGCGAAGGTCCTCTTGCCGAAAAGAGAGCGTCAAAATACCCTTCAGCAGAAGGCGCAGCGCTTCGTACTCTTCCGCTTCTTCGGCACCTTGGGCTTCTTGGTTGCCTTGGTCTATAGCATTTAGCGCCTTTTCCAGGGATTCAGCCGCATTCTTTTGGGATTCTCTGGGAGAATCGCTTCCTGATTGCATCTTCTGCAAGGCCTCTTGCATAGACTGTATAGCCTGCTGAAGGTGCTTTTCTGCTTGCTCCATGCTATCCCGCAAGACCCCTGAAGCGTCCTTCTGCAGGCTATCTACCTGGCGGCGGAGCTCTTCGGTCTCCTCTTGGAGGCGCCGCTGGAGGGCCTGCGTAGACCCTTCACGCTGAAGCGAATCAGGAAGGTCAGCCATGCGAGCTTGTCGCTCAGCCATCTCCGAAAGCCGGGTCATCAGCTCCTCCAGCTTGCGCTCGAACTGATAGGGAGACACGAGGGCTTCCCATCGCCGGAGTTTTTCCTCCCACTCCTGGAAGGCTCTTTCCAGCTCTTGCTTTAGCTGCTGCGTGCGCAAGGAATCCATGGATGGAGCCTGCTGGAGTTCAGACAGGATCTGCTCAGGCTTTTGCGGATTCATCTCTTCCAGGAGCTGCTGGAGCCGGCGCATCTGCTCCAGGAGTTCCGGCGTGTAAAGGTGCTGCTCGGCAGCCAGCCGTTCAAGCGACCGAAGCTCGCTGCGCAGCTCACGAAATCGTTCTGACAGTTCCGTGGCCCGCCGAGCCGCCGTACTCAAGTCCGACTGAGAAAGAAGAGCCTGAAGCTGCCGATGAAACTTCTCCAGCTCCTGAAAAAGCGAATCTTGCAAAGAGGCAAAGACCTGCTGACGAGCTTGGTCGTCCTGCGGCTCCAGCGTATAGAGGATGCTGCGGCTGGACTTGGGGCCGGAAATAGCGTCGTTATCCCAGGCTTCTACGTAGTATTCCACTTTTTCGCCCGGCTGAACCCCCATTTGCCTCCAATCCAGGGTAAAGCGGGCCTCTTGCACGGCCTCTCCCGTGATAGGCAAGGGGTAAGCACGAAACGACTCCTGAACTCGTGACGGCATCAGCCCCTCCGCAATCCGATACCACAACACCGCCCGGCTAAACCCGTAATCATCCATTAGCCGAAGCCGAATACCCTGCATCCAGCTGTCAGGGTTCAGCCAGTCTGAGAAAAGCTGCACCGAAGGATAGCCGTCGGGATACACCTCTACCCTCAAAGACAAAGAGTCCCGAAACAGCGAGTCCCACACAACGACCGAATAAAGGCCGGACTCAAGGGCCGCAAGACGACCTTCCCAGCGGCCTCCCCCTAGGGGGCGCCAGGAGACTTGCCCTCCGTCAAGGTGGTAGGCCCGGCCAGTTTCCGCCACCTCCAGCCTCACTTGAAGCTGCGTGCCCTTTAGGACCCGAACCGTAGGTTGAAAGAGCGTATCAGGCTTTTGCCGGGTGTAAGCAGGGTACAGGCAAGTTACCGCTATCTGAGCAATGGTAGGCGGCTGAAGCACTCGGATAGGTATCTCCCGAAGAAGGCCCTCCGGCGTCTCCAGACGCAGCACAAAGCTCTCCTGCAAAGCACCCGCCTGAAAAACGTACCGATGAGCGGCTTCCTTTACGAGGGGCAAAGGCCCTTTATCCGTGCTGGCGAAAATGTCCTTGGGGAGCCGCTGACCCTGGAGGATAAACCGCAAAGTGAGGGGTTCCCCTCTCTTGTAGAAGGGCTTGAGCCCCTCCACAACGAGCTGGTAAGGAAGGGGGCGGGTAAAAGCCTGGTTGGGCTTCAAAAAGCGAAGGGCCCCTGCCCGGAAAAACGAGGGGCTGGTTACCCACAAGAGGGCCGTTCCAGCTACCACCAGCAAGAGAACCACGAGATACCGCCGAAGGTCCGCTTTGGGAAGGGTCACTTCCCAGGGAATCACAGACAAACGCTGCATCCGCTCTTCAAGGGCAAGGGCTATCGCAGCGTTCGCAGAAGGATCTTGCTGGCTGAGCTGGAGGGCATTTAGCAGTTTGTCTTGCACTTCGGGCAAACGGCGGCCTATCCATCGGGCGGCTTCTTCGTCAGACAAGTAGCCTCGCAACCGAAAGCCGTACTGAAGGAGCGGATACACCACCCCCCATCCCAAAAGAAAAACCGTGCCAGCCACCCAAACCCCCCACAACAGCGACCGAACCGGCACCGTCCACCAGAAAAGCCCTTCTGTCAAAGAAAAAAGCACAAAAACAACCCCACTGAGGATACCCGACAGCAAAAGCCCTCGCACAATCCGGATTCTGTAATACGCTGCTCGGAATGCCACTAGCCGCTCTCGGAGGGAAGAGGTCATACGGTTTTCCTACAAAGATACACAAAAGGGTTGGCCTGAGGAAAAAGCCCCTGCCAGCCCAGGGAAAAGGGGTATCTTTGCGGCATGAGCTTTCTCTTGCTGGAGAAAGGTATCCGACCGGGGGTAGCCTTGATTCGCTTGAACCGCCCAGAGAGCCTCAACGCCCTCAACCGCAGCCTGGTAGCAGAACTCACCGATACCCTGCTGACGCTGGACAAAGACGACGAGGTAAGGGTCATTGTACTAACAGGAAATGAGCGGGCTTTTGCTGCTGGGGCAGACATCAAAGAAATGGCTAACGATTCTGCGGTAGACATGCTTCTGCTGGACCAGTTCCAGCGGTGGGATCAGATAAAACGGCTCAAGAAACCCCTTATCGCCGCCGTAAGCGGGTATGCGCTGGGAGGCGGATGTGAACTGGCTATGCTTTGCGATATCATCATTGCCAGCGAGACAGCTCAATTTGGCCAGCCTGAGATTAAGATAGGCGTTATCCCAGGGGCCGGAGGAACCCAACGATTGACCCGAGCTATCGGCAAATCCCGAGCCATGGAATACATCCTTACAGGCCGCTTCTTCTCGGCCAGACAAGCCGAAGCTTGGGGACTCGTAAGCCGGGTCGTACCGGTGGAACTCTACCTGGAAGAGGCCCTGAACCTGGCCAGTGAGATCGCCAGCATGCCCCCCCTCGCTGTACAGCTGGCTAAACAAGCCGTCAATAAGGCATACGAACTCTCCCTTGAGGAAGGCCTTCACTTTGAACGGCGAAACTTCTACCTTCTCTTCGCCACAGAGGACCAAAAAGAAGGCATGCGCGCCTTTATGGAGAAGCGTCCTCCAAAATGGACAGGCCGCTGATTCGGTATTCTTTCCAACCTGGCCCCTCCCAACTTTACCCCGACATTGGAACCTACATCCAGGAAGCCCTGAGCGAAGGGCTGCTTTCCCGCTACCATCGCGATCCCGTTTGGAAAGCCCTATACCGCTCAGCCCAAGAGGCGGTCAAGACTTTCCTGGGTGTGCCCTCCGACTGGCTGGTGCTCTTTGTGAGCTCTGCCACCGAAGCCTGGCAAATCCTCGTAGATGCCTCCGCAGAAAGCCCCAGTTTGCACTTCATACAGGGAGCTTTTGGAGAGCGATGGTACACCTTGCAGAAAAACGCCTCTCCTTTTGCCTTTAGCCATACCGTAGACGAAACCCTAACCTGGCCAGAGCAGGTAGAAGCCGCCAGCCGGAAATACGCTGGGGCCGCCTTCGTCGGGGCCGTGCATGTAGAAACCTCCCGAGGCGCCGCTCTACCCGATCTGCCTACCCTGCGAAAAGCCTTCCCTTCTGCCCTGATAGCCATAGATGCTACCAGCAGCCTGGGAGGACTTCAGCTGCCCTGGGAAGCAGGAGATGTGTGGTTCGCCTCCGTGCAGAAATGCCTGGGGCTTCCTCCAGGTATAGCCCTGATGATCCTCTCCCCAGCAGCCCAAGAACGGTACGGAGAATACCCCCACCTTCGTCACAACACCCTCAGCTACCTGATAAGGAAAGCCCAAATCCACCAGCCGCCCTTCACCCCCAACCTGCTGGGCATTTATCTCCTGGCCAGGAGTTTACCTAACCGCCCTCCCCTAAGCGAGACTCACCGGCGTCTTCAAGCCCGCGCTCATACCTTATACCAAGCGCTTACCGAGAAAGGCTACCTTCTACCCATCCCTGAAGCCTACCGGGCACCTACCGTAATCTCGGCTACCTGGAAAGACCCCACCAAAGCCCAGGAAAAGACAGAAAAACTGGAGAAAGAAGGCCTCTACCTGGGAAAAGGCTATGGCAAGGAAAGCCAAACACACTTCCGGATAGCTAACTTTCCAGCCTTACCCGACCAAGCGTACGAAGAGTTACTGGTACGACTTTGAGCCGCTTACCCCTTTTGAACAAGCCCTAAGTCCCGACTCATCTGAAGCATGAGCTCAATAGGGCGCCGGGCAGCCTCCATAATGTCTGGAGGTAAAGTAACCTCCGGCGCTTCATAAAGAAGGGCATTGTAGATCTTTTCCAAGGTGTTGAGCTTCATATGGGGGCAAGTGTTGCAGCTGCAGGAGTACTCCGCAGGAGCTTGTATAAGTTCTTTATCAGGAGCCTTCTTACGCATCTGATGAAGAATCCCCGTCTCTGTAGCTACGATGAACCGTTTCTTTGGAGAGTTCACCACGTAGTTAAGCAGAGCCGTGGTAGAGCCAATGAAGTCAGCCTGTTCAAGCAGGGCAGGCTCACATTCTGGATGGGCGATAAGTTCTGCATCGGGATACGCCTGCCGGAGGGCCCGCACTTTCTGATGAGAAAAAATCGTATGCACCATGCACACCCCGTTCCACAGAACCATGTCTCTGCCTGTCTTGCGCATCACATACAAACCAAGGTTTTTATCAGGGGCAAAAATCAACTTCCAGTCTGCAGGCAAAGCCTGTACAATAGGAACCGCATTGGAAGAGGTCACAATGATGTCACTCATGGCCTTAATGCGGGCTGAGGTGTTTATGTAGCTGACCACTTTATGGTCAGGGTACTGGGCCTTGAAGGCAGCAAAGGCCTCTGGAGGACAGCTGTCAGAGAGGGAGCACCCCGCATTGAGGTCGGGAATAAGAACCTTCTTAGTGGGATTGAGGATTTTAGCCGTCTCCGCCATAAAATGGACCCCCGCAAAGACAATAATATCTGCGTTTGTCTCGGCAGCCTTTTGAGATAGACCTAAGCTATCTCCAATAAAGTCTGCGATATCCTGGATCTCAGCTTCCTGGTAGTAGTGAGCCAGGAGTACGGCGTTTTTTTCTCGTTTGAGCCGCTGGATTTCTGCCACCAGATCTATCCCCAAAGGTGGCTCGATCGGCACATAGCCATACTCCTCTACCCATTTAGAAATGTTTTCGGCGAAGGTTAATGGGCTTGTGGATACGGTGGACATACTTACCGAAGGTAACAAAAATGGCTGACAGATAGGGCACTCTGACCTGCAGGGGCTGTGGATGGTCGTGCAGAAAAGTCGGGGGAGAAGACGGATAAGGTCAAAGCCTGTAGGGGGTTTGCCTACTTTTGTCCCCGGCTCAAAGGCGCTTTTGCACGGGTATGGCTCGGGTTATCCACTGCATTCTCAACAACTTGGTTTACGAGCAGCGCCTGCATAAGGTGGCTCTCACTTTCTCTAAAGAGCACGAGGTGGAGGTAGTGGGTGTTGTAACTCCTGCTACGAAGGTGCCTTTGTCTAAGCGTCCCTATTCTACCCGACGGCTTTTTGTGCCGGTAAAGCGAGGCCCTCTCTTCTTTCTTATGGCCAATGTTCGGTTCTTCTTTTATCTCTTTTTCCGGAGCAAGTGGGATGCCGTAGTGGCTTGTGACCTGGACATTTTACCAGCCTGTTGGCTTGCTTCGGTCCTGCGGAGAAAAAAACTCCTTCTGGATAGCCGAGAGCTTTATACCCAAACCTCTCTCGTCCAGCGTAAACCTTTCAGCCAAAAAGTGTGGCTCCTTGCAGAGAGGCTTCTCTACCCCAGAGTCTGGTATATCTTGACTGTGAGCCCTCCCATCGCATCTTACTTCTCAACAAGGTACAAAAAAACAGTCTGGCTAATCTACAACTTGCCTCTGAGGAGGGATAAGTTCGCGAACCCCCGCTTGGAGAATCGTCTCCTCCTCTACCAAGGTATGCTTCATCCTGATAGAGGCTTAGAGGAACTTATCTTGGCTCTGACGTACGTCGCTGGGTGGAAACTGTGGATAGTGGGAGACGGTCCGCTTCGTCCCTACTTGGAGAAGCTTGCTTCCCAGCAAGGTCTCTCGCAAAGGGTACAATTTTTTGGGTTGGTGCCCTTTGAAGTACTAAGCGGGTACACAGAACAGGCTACTTTGGGCGTTTCGGGGGAAGTGCCCCGTTCCCTGAACCATAGGTTTGCTTTGCCCAACAAGGCGTTTGACTACCTCCAGCAAGGGATCCCTCTCCTGGTGGGGGAAGCTCCTCTTTTGCGAGCCCTTGTCCGTCATTATGGTTGTGGGTATATAGTGCCCTCCTGGCAGCCGAGAGAGATAGCTCAGGCCCTGGAAGAGCTCAGTCGGTCATATCCTTCGTATGCGAAGTGGGTAGAGGGAGCCCGGGCCGCAGCGCGAGACCTGCACTGGGAAAAACAGGAATCCTGCTTGCAAACATGGCTTCGGTACGGCTTGAGTGGGAAACCTCTACCTGTCCAGTCGGCTGAGGAGGTTTGCAGTCCTGTGGCCGCGCTCTCTCAGCTTTTTTATGGGGCCATGGACTCAGAATGTGTAGCAAGCCGGTAAACACGGAAGGACCCACACTCCTTGACCTTTTCCCTAAGGTAAGGGCGGGCCAAGCTATCAAGCGCGCGCGAGTCGCTGTAAAGATACTCGCCGCCCTGAAGGACAGCCTGTTCAAGTAGGCAAGAGTCTTCCAGCGAAGAAAGACACCAGCCCTTTTTATGTAGATGGTATAGGTAGATGAAGCCGGATTTGTCTAAACCCACCACCACCCGGCTGGTGTCAGGCACTGCGTTCTGAAGGTGGGTTTTGCAGATAAGAAGGTCGGGATTGAAGCCGGGTTTTTCTGGGTTCCAGCGATGGTGCATGCGTGCCCAGGCCCCTACCGGTGCGGCTAAGAGAAAAAGAAAGACCCATACCCTTTTTGGGCTTTTCCAAAGCTTGGTAAGCCCTATGGCGATGGCCCATCCTGTCCAGGGAAACCAGGGAAAGAGGTAATAGTCGTGAGGGTAGCCTAAGGTGGGCAGTTCATAGAGGAGGTAAGCCAGAAGCACAAACCCTGTGCCGAGAAAAAGCCGGCGGGTATCTCGCTCTTGGAGAAGGGCGTAGCTGCCGATTAGAAAAGGCCCTACCGAAGCGTAGCCGATGAGGTTTTCAGGCAAGAGGGAAAGAAGATGGTGGTAAACGAGGTGCAGATAGGAGGCCCAGGAGAACGGATGAGCGCCCAGGCCTTTGATGAGGCCTTCGTTCTTCCAGATTTCGGAGTGGGCATACCAGAGGGAGGGCAAAACCATAGAGAGGGCCCCATAGACTACAACTTTGCGGGTTCTAAGGAAATCAAGCTGCGCCTCCAGAAGCGGAAAAGCCCAGAGTAAGACGAAAGGGATCTTGATAGCTGTAGCCAGACTTAGGCACAAGCTGGCGGCCAGGGGCTGGTGTTTTCTCCATAGTCCCAGGCCCCACAGGGCAGCAGCCAGCGCAGTCATGTCGGGAAGGGGCGTAACGCTGTAGTAAAAAAGCGCTGGTGACCAGAGATAAGCGGCCGTTCCGAGCCAAGCGCCTTCTTGGGGTAGGAGCGTAGAAAGGAAGAGAAACATACCGGCTACACTGAGCAGAAAGCACAGGTAGGTGCCAGCTCTTGCGAGGGAGGAGGGATGACGCTTCGTCAGTTTGGCTGCAGCTGCAAGACCCCATTGGAAGAGCGGAAACTCCATACGGAAGAGCCCTTCTCCGCTGCCCCGGCAATCTCGCCTGGGGTTCCACAATCGGAAATCTTCTTCGTAAAAGCTTACGGCGGTGGCCACGGTCTGGCACTGACGCCAAGCATGGAAGCCAAACAGGTCCAGCTCAAAATGGCGCACATGCAGGAGGAGGTGCCCGATCAGGCTTCCGAGCAGGAGAAGGCGAGGCCACGTCATCTTTCTCTCAAAGGTAGGACGAATCAGCAGGGGGTGTCTTTATCTTTGTGAGGGTATGGCCAATCCTGTAGTGCCCCGGCCTCATTGGCTGCGGGTCAGGCTCCCGTCAGGGGAAAATTATCGTTTTGTCCGAGCTGTCATAGACGCCCACCAGCTTCATACGGTATGTGAGAGTGCCCACTGCCCCAACATGGGGGAATGTTGGGGAGCAGGGACGGCTACCTTCATGATTCTGGGCAATGTATGCACGCGGTCTTGTGGGTTTTGTGCGGTCCTTACGGGCCGGCCTACTGAGCTGGACTGGGAGGAGCCTCAGAGGGTGGCTGAAGCGGTGGCCCTTATGAAGCTCAAGCACTGCGTCATCACCTCCGTTAACCGAGATGAGCTCAAAGATGGGGGTGCAGAAATCTGGGCCCGCACCGTTCGGGCCATCAAGGAGCGCATGCCCGAAACCACGATAGAAGTGCTTCTGCCAGACTTTAAGGGAAACTGGGATGCGTTGTACCGGGTGCTGGAAGAAAAACCTGATGTGGTTTCGCACAACATGGAGACCGTGAAGCGCCTATATAGGATAGTTCGCCCTCAGGCCAAGTACGAGCGGAGCTTGGAGCAAATCCGCCGTACCAAGGAGGCAGGCTTTCGCACGAAATCCGGCGCCATGCTGGGCTTGGGTGAGACACGAGAAGAGCTTCTCCAGCTTATGGAGGACCTTTTGGCGCATGGGTGCGATGTGCTGACCCTTGGGCAGTACTTACAGCCCACACCTGCCCACTTACCGGTGCAGCGTTTTGTGCCTCCGGAGGAGTTTGAGGAGTACGCTCGTATAGGCTACGAAATGGGCTTTGACTATGTGGAAAGTGGGCCGCTTGTGCGCTCCTCTTACCATTCCGAGCGCCATGTAAAGCCCAGAACCGCATGACCTTTCTACACCCCGAACTTTTGTGGGGGCTTGTAGCCCTGGCGGTGCCCATTATTGTGCATTTTTTTTACCTCAGGCGGTCCCGGCGGTATGTCTTTTCTCGGGCAGATATTGTAGAGCGGTTGCGCCAGGCAAGTCGGCCTTATCTGCGTGTGCGGCATCTGCTTTTGCTTCTTATCCGGCTGGCGCTGGTGGCGGTGCTGGTCCTTCTCTTTGCTCGGCCAGTGGGGGGGTCTCAAGGCCTCCTCTCTCCAGCTAAAGGCACTTCTGCGCTGATAGTGTGGGATGTTTCCCCTTCTATGAAGCCGGTCTTTGAGACCAGTCGGGCCCTGGTGCAAGCTATTCTCCGGGAAGGAGCCGAAGACGAATACCGGCTTCTTTGCACCGACAGCTACCTACCCCGAGGGGGATTTGTAGGGGCTCGGGTGCTGCAAGAGCGAGTCCAGGACATTCAACCCGCAGACATGGGGTACCCGCTGGCGACCCTCCTGGAAAGGGCCGATTTTTTGTTCCAGGGGGCCTCTTATCCCAATAGACGGGTGTATGTGGTCTCGGACTTTCAGCGCAGTTCGGAGGGGGACCTGACTCGGCTGGGCGGGAAGCCCCTCGGGGAAATCGTTCTTGTGCCCGTGGAACATACCCTGAAGGGCAACGCCTACATAGACTCCGTAAGCTTGAAACAAATAGGAGCCAGGTACCAGGTAGCCTTTCGCTTGCAGGGAACCGCTGGGTACCCTTATTCGGTGCAGGTGGGAAAAAACCCACGCAAGCTTACGCCAGGCCTTTACGAGGAAGGGCTAAGTGACACCGCGGGTTATGTGGCTTTCCAGATAGAGGGGGACGGCAGTGACTTTGACAACACGCTGTATGTAGGGGTAGAGGGGGAAGGGTCTTCCCTTCGTGTAGGCTGGCAGGTTCCTCAGGAAGCCCAACAGGCCTTTCTTCGCCTGCATCGGGTTTTGGGCATAGAGACCCCGCCGGAGAAAGCGCTTACTTCTTCTACGATATGGATAGCTGAGGCCAGGAATCTTCCCAGCGAAGCCTCTCGGTGGGTTTCTCAGGGCGGGAGGCTGATCTTGTTTCCTCCAGCCGACCTTAGCTCTGGGACCTGGCAGAAGTTATTCTTAAGCGAGGGTGTGGAGTTTTCGGGGCGTCGAGTCTCCTACACGCAGCCGCTTTCTTTGCGTTTGCCGGAAGCTTCTTTCTGGGAGCCTGTGTTTCTGCGATTTCCTGCAGGTTCGGCCTCTTTGGCTGAGCCGCTTCAGGTAGGGTACGCTTACCTCTTCAGACCTCAGGCTGGGCGGGTACTTATAGAAGGGGAGGACGGCACGCCTCTTTTGTGGGAAATTCCCTGGGGGAGGGGGCGAGTCTATCTCTTTGCCTTCCCGTGGCAAGTGGCGAACTTAGGGGCCCACAGCCTCTTTGTACCGCTTTTTGCCAGGCTTTATGAGAGCCAGGAAGCGGGGGGTAAAGCTTGGGTGGCATGGTTAGGGGTCCGAAAAGGTTTTGTTTTGCCTGCGCTGCCGGAGGATCGCCCCCTTTTACGGCGTGTGTCCAGCGGCCAGATTTTGGTGCCATCCTTTGAGTACAAAGGCGGAAAAGTTGAGTTCTTTTTAGGTGAGGAGCCTATTCCCGCAGGTCTCTACGAAGTAAAAGTAGGTAATCGGCGTGCTTACTTGGGTGTTCAGGTTCCCTTATCGGAGTCGGCGGATACGGTTTTTTTCCGGCAGGACTGGGCCCGCACGGGGGTCCCGATCACAGTAAAGCGCTGGGAGGAGGGGTCGCTTGTGTCGGAAAAGGCCTGGCGCTGGGGCGGTTGGGCTGGTTGGGTTTTGCTGGCCCTTCTTCTAGTGGGGATGGAAACCTACTGGGCCCGACGACTCTTGCGGCCGGCTACTGTACCTTCACCTTGAAGCGCCGGCGAATCTCCTTTCCTCTGGCAGGGTAGTAGATCACTTCTGCGGTGCCTTGGAAGCGTCGCTTATCCAGCGTAGCTTCCAATTCCAGCTCGCCGACCTCGTTTGCGTCAAAGTGGGTCGCGCCCGCACTTTGGCCTGCCTTGAAGAGGCGAATGATGAATTTGGAACGGGGTTTTAGGCCGGTGATGTGGATGGTGTAAGTTTTACCGCCGCCGATGACCAAGGGGTCCGTCCAGTCAAAAGGCTGACCATTGACACGAACACTTATGTCTTCTCCTCGGGCTGTGACAGCAGCCGGAGCGGGAGCCTCGGTTCCATCTTCTTCACCAATGACTTCGTTGGGGTTGTATCCGCCGCTTTGGGCATACAAGAGAACCCCCAGAAGGAGGAATGCCCCTTTCATCTCTGCTAAATTACTACTTTTGAGGGATGGCGGAAGTAGATACCCCGACGCTGCCGCCGGAGTATTATCGGTGGCTGGAGACGGCCCGCCGTTTCCCTATGCTCAACGTGTGGCGGGAAGGGGTACTCTGCTCTGTCAAGCTGTCTTACCTCCTTGAGCCGCAAAAAGGGGATAGGGATCTGTTTGCGCACCTTGAGAGGGTACAGCGGCTTTTTCCTGAAGGATGCCTACCGCTGGCGTATGATGTTTTTGGCAATCTGCTCTTGTGGGATATGCGAGATGGGGCGGTGTACCTGCACTGGCAAGGAACGCCACCTTCCAGGAGGGTGAAAGTCGCTCCTTCGCTGGAGGACCTCTGCGAGAAACTCTACTACAGACCGATACACTGATGAAGCTTTCTGCGCTCCTCAAATGGGCTGACAAGCATCCTTTCTTCTTCTTCCTCTTGCAGAATGACCCTTACGACGACCTCTGGCATTACCGGTGGGTGATGGGGGTAGGAAAGTCTCCGCATAGAGATCCCCTTTGGGAGGGTCACTGGTACATGGGCGGATGGACTTATGAGTGGCAGGCTCCCTATAAGAGGCCCCTCATAGAGTTTCCCAAGGCGGCTTTTTTCGTGCCCCAGCTTGTGATCGCTCAGGAGGAAGCCCCTTCGTGGGAAGAGGAAGAGGTGGCATCTCCCACTCGGCGGCTCGGACCTTTCCAAACCACGCTAACAAAAGCGCAGTTTTTGGAGCGCGTGGAGCGCATTCGGGAGCACATTTACCACGGAGAGGTATACCAGGTGAACTTGTCCTTTGGGCTGTGGTGGGAGCACGCTACGCTGGACCCTCTTTCGGCGTACCAGCAGCTCCTGGCGGCTTTCCCGGCTGGTTACAATTATCTCTTCAAGTACCAGCAGAAATACATCATTGGAGCTTCCCCGGAGCGGTTTTTCTGGCAATGGCGAAACCTTGTGGCCCAGCAACCCATCAAGGGCACCATTCGGCGGGGGGCTACTTGGGAAGAAGACCTTCAGCAGGTAGAAAGGCTCCGCCGCAGCTCAAAAGAACTGGCCGAAAACACCATGATCGTGGACCTGGTACGCAATGATCTGTCTCGCGTATGCGTGCCTGGAACCGTCCAAGTAGCAGGGTTGGCTTTTGTCCGCAGTTATGCCAACCTTCACCATCTGGTCTCTACGGTGTACGGGGAGCGGGAGAAAGACGTATCCTGGGTGAAAGCCGCAGCGAGTTTATTTCCGGCGGGTTCCATGACAGGCGCGCCGAAGCAGGCCGCCATGCACTACATCCATGAGTACGAACCGGTAGGGCGGGGATTCTACGCTGGCGCCGTGGGCTATATGTCTCCCGAAGGAAGGGCTGATTTCGCCGTGGGAATTCGGAGTTGGATTTATGACAGTGCAGCCCGAAGGCTTCTGCTGCAGGTGGGAAGTGGCATTACCTACGATTCAGAACCGTCGCTGGAGTGGGAGGAGAGCTGGGTAAAAGCTGAAAAGCTCCTGGAGGCGCTTCAGGTTTCCAGCCGAGTCTTGAAGTCTTGAGCGAGGGAGTGCTCGCGCCGGATTTTTTCCTGCAGCTCCATGAGGGCATGAAGGAGCACTTCCGGGCGGGGAGGGCAGCCCGGCACATACACATCTACGGGAAGGAACTGGTCTATCCCTTGCACTACCCCATAGACCCGGTGCATGCCGCCAGTAGAGGCGCAGGCCCCCATCGCAATGCACCATTTGGGTTCGGCCATCTGGTCCCAAATGCGCTTGATCGCATGGGCCATTTTGTAAGTGCACCAGCCGGCGACGATCATGACGTCGGCTTGTCGGGGCGAAAACGAAAAGCGCTCCATACCGAAGCGGGCAATATCATATTTCGGTGACGCCGCGGCCATCATTTCAATGGCGCAGCAGGCTAAGCCCATCGGCATAGGCCAGAGAGAACCCGCACGAGCCCATCCTACCAGATCATCCAATTTCGCCAGCAAGAAGCCTTGCTGGCTGAGAGCCTTTTCCAGATCCATTCTCTACAAAGGTAAAGGGTCAGGGCTTTGGTTGGGTGCGGCAGGTGTTGATGCCCAGCAGGTAGTACAGGCCGCAGCGTCCCACCAGGCCCGTCAGCGCCAAAAGCGCTCCTGCAGCAGCAAGCCACCACATCCCCAAATACACGGCTGCTCCTACCAAGGCAAGGCCCCCTACAATTCGGGCGATTTTGTCTATGCCGCCGACATTTTGGGTCAGTCGCATAATAAGTAAAACATTAGCCGGGTTGGAAAAGTTTCCTGCGGCGAGCCAGCTCTTCGGCGATCCAAGCCAGCTCTCGGCCGCTTTGGTCAGAGAGGCTGGAGTTTTCCTCTGCTCGGCGGGCCAGGTAAGGAAAAGCCTTCTCTATCGGCCCATATGGCACATACTTAGCCACCCGGAAACCCGCTCGAGCCAGACCGAAGCTGAGCGGGTCTGCCATCCCATACAACTGCGAAAACCACAGGTGGGGGTGATCGTGCGGTAGATTTTTCAGGATCATGAACTGGGCGGCTTTCATGCAGCTGTTGCGGTTATGGCTGGCCACGCAAAGGGCCACCTGGTCCAGGCGCTCCAGACACTGCATAAGGGCGGCATCGTAGGCTATATCGGTGGCGGCTTTGGTAGGGTGGATGGGGTCGGCATAACCCTGGTTTCGGGCCCTTTTGCGCTCCTTTTCCACGTAGGCACCGCGAACAAGCTTGATCCCCAGCCGGTAAGAAGAAGCCCGCCTAAGTAACCCCTCAAGATACTCTAGCCGATCCTGGCGGTACATCTGGACGGTGGTGTACAGCACCACCCGCTCTTGGTTGAAGCGCTGCATGTACTCCTCTACCACGAGGTCTATTCCTGCCTGGAGCCAGCTCTCTTCCGCATCCACCATGAGGGGGATAGAAGCCTCCTGCGCGGCGGCAAGCAGCTGCTCAAACTTTTCCCGAAAGCGCTCCTCTTCTCGCCTCAAAGAAGGAGGTAGGGGAGGGGAAGCTATCTTTTCCCACAGAAGGGGGTGGGCCAGAGCGGTTAGTTTTACAGCCACGAAGCCGACGAGCTCAGGATGCGCCCTGGCGAAGGCTATCATGTGCAGGTATTCCTGCAGGGTCTTTTCCTGGTCGGCGGGGTCTGTGGAGGCTTCTACGGCGTAGTCTAACATACTCGTAACGCCGTACGCGTGAAGTTTTTTCAGGAGGGGCAGGGTGTCCGGAAGCGATTCTCCGCCGAGAAAGAGACGGCCTAACGTAGCCCGAAGGAGGGGTTTCACGGGCAGACCCCATCGTAGGGCCACTCCCCCCAGGGTGTTAGACACCCTGACCAGGGGCCCCCACCGAAGGAGCTTAAACAGCGCGTAAGCCACTTCAAGGTCGCGGGTGCTGCGGTAAGCAAACCCCACCTGCGTGTCGTCCAAGTCTAAGCCCGTATGGGCATGTAGGATGCTCATAAGCTACCCAGCGCTTCTAACTGCTCTAACAAAAGGGTGCGGCGGGCTTGGTTGTCGGCTAGCTTTTTCTCTTCGCGGGCGATCACTTCTGGGGCGGCCCGGGTGCGAAACTGAGGGTTATGGAGTTTGGCCTCAAGCTGCCGTAGGAAGCTTTCCACATGGGCCAGCTCTTTCTGGAGTTTTTCGCGCAGGGTTTGCCAGGCGGTTTCTGGCAAGTCCGCTGCTACGAAATACATGTCAGTCTCCACCAGCACGCGCAGGGCAGGGCCGGTAAAGGGTTTCTCACTAAGGGTGAGCTCCTCAAGGGGTAGGAAATGGTGGAGCCAACCTTGAAGGTCTGAGAAGCGCTCAGGACGCTCGGTCTGGATATGCAGCCTTAAAGGGCCTTGCAAAGAGAAGCTGTGCACGAGCCCTCGGATGCGCGAAATGGCTTGCTGGATGTAGCGCACCGCTTGCAGATAGGTCTTTTCAGAAGGGGAGAGGGAGGTAGGTTCGGGTAGCGAGGTGAAACTTAGGCTTTTTTCTGGGGGAGCGCCCGTGCGCACATGCCATAGCTCTTCGGTGAGAAAAGGCGCAAAGGGATGTAAAAGCTGCAGGAGGTGTAAGGCTTGGGCGGCCACCTCTTGCAAGAGAGGCTGAGAGGGACCAGGCTTGAGCGCTTCTAAATACCAGCTGCAAAAATCTTCCCAGATCCCCCGGTACAGGGTGTGCATGGCTTCATAGAACCGGTATTGACCAAGGAGGGACTCTACCTCGGTGTGGAGCTCTCGGAGCCGCAAGGTAAACCACCGGTAGGCGGCTTGATGGAAAGGATCCGGTTCGCCGGGGGTGGAACGCTCTTCCCACAAGCTGAGCAGACGGAAGCTATTCCAGACTTTATTGCAAAAGTTTTTTCCTTGTTCGCAGAGAGCTTCGTCAAAAAGGAGGTCATTGCCTGCGGGGGCGCTTAGGACGATGCCTATCCGTACCGCGTCTGCTCCGTAGCGCGCAATGAGGTCCAGGGGGTCTGGCGAGTTGCCCAGAGACTTGCTCATTTTGCGGCGCAGTTTATCCCGCACAATGCCATGCAGGTACACGACGGAAAAGGGCTTTTTCCCTGTAAAGTGGTACCCTGCCATAATCATGCGCGCTACCCAGAAAAAGAGAATCTCAGGAGCCGTAACCAGGACTTGGGTGGGATAGTAGTAGCGGAAATCTGGGTTTTCTGGGGCTTCAAAGTAGTCAAACACCGATAAGGGCCATAACCAGGACGAGAACCAGGTGTCTAACACGTCTTCATCTTGGCGCAGGGAAGAGGGGTCATACCCTGCTTGGAGGGCTTGAGTTTGGGCCTCTTCGGCGGTGAGGGCGACAAAGACCTGGCCATCGGGTGCGTACCAAGCTGGGATGCGGTGCCCCCACCACAGCTGCCGAGAGATGCACCAATCGCGTACATTCTCCAGCCAGTGGCGGTATATCCCCTCAAACCGGTCCGGGACGAGGCGCACGTCGCCTTTTTCAACGGCTTGGAGGGCCAGTTCAGCCAGGGGCTTCATTCGCACAAACCACTGTTCGGAGAGGCGGGGCTCTACGACGGCATCGGTGCGTTCGGAGTGGCCCACGGTGTGGGTGTAAGGTTCGGTTTTGGCTAAGAGGCCTGCCGCTGCCAGGTCAGCTAAGATTCGGTGGCGGGCTTCTTCTCGGCTAAGGCCGGCATAAGGGCCGGCGTTTTCGTTGAGGTGGGCCTCAGGTGTGAAGATATCTATGATAGGCAGGCCGTGTCGGAGGCCGATTTCGTAGTCTTTGGGGTCGTGTGCGGGGGTCACTTTGAGGCAGCCGGTGCCAAATGAAGGGTCTACGGCTTCATCGGCGATGACAGGCACCCACCGGTCGGTGAGGGGCACCCGGACCTGCCGGCCAATCCAGCTTCGGTACCGTTCGTCGGAGGGATGAACGGCAACCGCCACATCCGCTAAAATGGTCTCCGGCCGTACCGTGGCGATAGTCAAGTACTCCCCGTTTTCTGCGGGATACCGTACATAACAGAGGAGGGATTCCCGCTCTTTGTAGAGGACCTCTTCGTCAGAGAGGGCAGTGAGGGCTACGGGGTCCCAATGGATCATTCGTTTACCCCGGTAAATAAGCCCCTGGCGGTAAAGCTCTACAAAAACTTTTTCCACGGCGCGGTAGAGGGGGGGATCCAGGGTAAAGCGATACCGCTTCCAATCTGCGCTTACGCCGAGCTGTTTAAGCTGTTGGACGATGATGCCGCCATGCTTGTGGGTCCACTCCCAGGCCTTTTGGAGGAAGGTCTCTCGGCCAAGGGTGCGTTTGTCCAGCCCTTCCTCCCGCAAGCGGGCTACGACCTTGGCTTCTGTGGCGATGGAAGCGTGATCGGTACCTGGCACCCAGCAGACGTTGTAGCCTTTCATGCGGTGGAAGCGGGCTAAGATGTCCTGGATCGTGTTGTTGAGCACGTGCCCCATGTGGAGAACGCCGGTGACGTTGGGTGGGGGCATCACCAAGGTATAGGAGACACGCTCATCCGGCTCGCTATGGTAAGTGGCGTGCTCTTCCCACAGGGAGCGCCATCGGGCTTCTATAGGGCCCGGTGTATAGGCCTTTTCCATCCAAGCAAAGTTACCAAGCTCATGTGCGTGAGAAGGGGTTGGAAGGGGTGCCTACCTGCGTTTCCCACCACAGAAGGGCCTCTTCGGCAGCTTGGTGGGGGTCTAAGGTGTGCAGGCAGAAGAAGGGCTGATCAGGCCGTAGGGGATGTATGCACTGCCATCCGCATCCATAGCAAGGAAGCGGATGGTGAAGCACCTTAAGGAGAAAGGGGGCCTCTGGAGGGTAGGGTACGAACCGCCCCCAATGGCCTCCTCCCGCCACCAGGAGCGTCGGTATGCCCAAGGTAGCGGCCACATGGGCTAAACCGGTTTCAGGCGCAATGACCACTTGAGCCGAAAGCAGCTCTTTGACCACGCGGCGCAGCGACAAGGAGCCAGCGTCCACGCTTTGTATGTAGGCAGAAGGGAGAAGCTGGGCGAGGGCTTCCAGGTAGGGGCGGTCACTGGCCCCGCCAAAAAGCCGGAGGGGGCTGCCCAAGCGCGCCGCAAGAGCTTGAGCAAGGTGGGCAAAGAAAGGGAGAGGGGGGCGCCTTTTTGGAGAACCTGACCCTCCTATTACCGCAACAAAGGGGGTTCCGTTGGGAGCTCGCCACCGCTCTCGCAGGCGCAGGTAGATCCGGAAATCCAAAGGGGGCAGTACGGCGGCGCGCACCTGCTGCGCCGCATGAAGCCACTCATGAGCAGCAAAGGGTAGAGGGTCTGGGTAGATGTGGGTGTAGGTTTTTTTGTCTATGGTTTGAGCCAGCCAGCTAACTTCTTCTGCGGAGGGGTCGCGGCTCCAAGCGTGCTTGCGCTGGGCGGGGAGGGCGTGAGCTATAAGGTCTTCTACGGCGATGCGGCGGCGCAGGGCCAGGCTCCATAGCTCGGCAAAGGGCTCTCTTTCCCGCAGTTTCCTAAGCACTTTGTACCGGTAGGCAGGCTTTCGCAGGAAAGCAGGCACAGCGATGGGCACGACCTCTTGAAAAAGGCCCACTTCCTGCGCCAGGTCCGCCCATAGGGCGTTAGCGAGGAGGGTCAGCCGCTGCCCTGCGTAAGCTTGCCGAAGCGAAGCTAAAAGCGGCAATCCCAACCAAAAATCGCCGATTCCATCTAACCGCAGTAGGACAACCCCTTCCCCTGCTTGGGGTTGGGCGGCTTGAAAGAAAGGCCTTTCCAGAAGGCTCCAGCTGCTGCGCAAAAAAACACGGCTCCTCCAACGGGCCTGTCGGAGGAGCCGGCGCCAAGAAAAGGGCATGCAGGAATCAGAGGTTGCCCCGGCGGGCCTGCTCGCGCTCTATGGCTTCAAAGAGCGCTTTGAAGTTGCCTTTCCCGAAGGAGCGGGCGCCTTTCCGCTGGATGATCTCGTAAAACACGGTAGGTCGGTCCTGCACCGGACGGGTGAAAATTTGGAGCAGGTACCCTTCGTCGTCTCGGTCTACCAGGATGCCCAGCTCGGCCAGCACCTCCAGAGGCTCGTCTATCTTTCCTACCCTGTCCAGGAGGGTTTCGTAATAGGCTCGGGGGGTCTCAAGAAACTCCACACCCCGGCGACGCAGCTCGCGTACCGTGGTAATGATGTCGTCGGTGGCCAGGGCAATATGCTGAACCCCTTGCCCATGGTAGTACTCCAAGTACTCCTCGATCTGAGATTTGCGACGCCCCTGGGCTGGTTCGTTGATGGGAAACTTGATGTAGCCGTTGCCGTTGGCCATCACTTTGCTCATGAGGGCGGAGTACTCCGTAGAGATGTCTTTGTCGTCAAAGGAGATAAGCTGCTTGAAGCCCATGACGTCGCGGTAGAAGGCAACGAACTGGTTCATTTCTCCCAAATAGACGTTGCCTACGCAGTGGTCTACGTATTTAAAGCCCACGGGTTCGCTTTTTCCGAAGCCGCTCCAGGGCACAAAGCCGGGCAGGAAAGGTCCCTGGTAGCGTTTTCGCTCCACGAAGAGGTGTACGGTATCGCCGTAAGTATGGATGCCGGAGAGGACCACTTCGCCGTGTTCGTCCGCAAGGCGGGTAGGGCTCAAGAACGGGCGGCCTCCCCGCTTGGTGGTCTCTTCAAAGGCCTTGGAGGCGTCTTCTACGGTGAGGGCTAATACCCGTACACCATCCCCATGCCGGTAGATGTGGTCAGCGATGAAGTTGCCCGGATGGTAGGGGGTAGTCAATACCAGGGTGACTTTACCCTGCCGCAAAACATAGCTGGCGGCTTCGCGGTAGCCGGTTTCAAGCCCCCGATAGGCCAGAGGCTGAAACCCAAACGCATGCTGGTAGAAGTAAGCCGACTGCTTGGCGTTGCCGACGTAGAATTCAATGTAATCTGTGCCCAGAATCGGAAGAAAATCTTCTGTCTGGGTAGGGGTGGAAAGGATTTCTGCTGTCGTGCTCATAGGGTTATTGTGTTTGGGTTTTTTCGGTTTCAGGAAGCCAGCTCAGGTAGTACTCTTTTATCTCAATGTCCAGCGCTTCAGGGGTCAGCGAGAGGGGACGGAAGGTATCCACCATCACCGCCAGCTCTCGGGTTTCCTTTGCGCCGAGGCTCTTTTCTACGGCCCCGGGGTGAGGCCCGTGCGGGATACCCATCGGGTGTAAGGTGATCATGCCCCGTTCCACATGCTTGCGGCTCATGAACTCTCCTTCTACGTAGTAGAGGACTTCGTCTGAGTCTACATTGCTGTGGTTGTAGGGGGCAGGGATCGCAAGGGGGTGGTAATCGTAGAGCCGTGGCACGAAAGAGCATACCACGAACTGCCGGGCCTCAAAAGTTTGGTGCACCGGCGGCGGCTGGTGAATGCGCCCCGTTATCGGCTCAAAGTCGTGGATAGAGAAAGCGTAAGGATACAAGCACCCGTCCCAACCCACAAAGTCAAAGGGATGCGAAGCCAAAATGTAAGTGAAAAGCTCGCCCCGTTTCTTGATTTTGACTACGAATTCTCCCTCCATGTCGTAGGTCTCCAGGTCGGTGGGAGGCCGAATGTCCCGCTCGCAGAAGGGCGCGTGTTCCATAAGCTGCCCGTACTCGTTCATGTAGCGCTTGGGGAAGCGAAGGGCACCGCAGTAAGACTCCAGAATGAAAAGGCGGTTCTGCGGGGTGTCAAAGTGAAGTTGGTAAATAGTGCCTCTCGGGATGTGGAGGTAATCCCCTGGTGCGAAGCGGATTTTTCCGTAGCCGGTGCGCAGCTCACCGGTGCCTTCGTGCACAAAAATAAGCTCATCCGCCGAGGCGTTTTTGTAGAAGTAGTCAGAAAAGCCCTGGGTAGGGGCTGCCAAAGAGAGGTGCACATCATCGTTGAAGAGCACCACGACTCGGCTTTCCAAGTAGTCGTCCTTAGGCGCAATCTGGAATCCCCGAAAAGCCCGATGCTTCATGTTGTTGGGCACGGCGGCTTTGGGGCGCAGGTCCCGTGTGGCCTCTTCCACGGCTTTGACCAAGGTAGGGGGCCGCACATGGTACACGAGGCTATAGAGGTCGGAAAACCCTTCCGTGCTAATAAGCTCCTCCGCATACAAAGCGCCATTGCGCCGGAACTGGGTATGTCTTTTGTGGGGCACTTGCCCCAGACGCACATAGTAGGGCATGCGGCAAAAATACGAAAAAGGTTTCAGGCTCTGAAAATACTTTGTTGCATGCGTACCTTTGCTGGGTGAGTCCTGAGTCCCTTTCCTGGCGAATGCGACTTTTCATCCAACTGAATCGGTGGGGCATATTACCGGTCGCAAGCGAAAGAAGTATAGGCCTTCGGCTGCTTCGGATGAATGACCTATTACGGCATACCGACAAAGCCCGTCAGATCTTGCCTTCTGTGCGGGGCGCTGCTTTCCGGGTACTTCTGGGGAAAACCACGCATACGCTCCACTTGCCTCAACCCGTGCGGATGGAGGTATCCCCTACAGCGCTTTCGGCGCTTGTCAAACTGTGGGGGCGCTTCCCTGTGAAGGAAGTCCGGCCTGCAGAAAACCTCCTGGTCTGGGAAGTGACTGAGGGGGTGTTTTTTCCCACTCGCACAGACCGGAGGAGCGACTTAGAAACTCTCTATGAAGTTTTCGTCAAAAACATCTATGGGGACCACTTCGAAGGTAAGCGGATTCTGGATATAGGCGCTTTTCGTGGCGAAAGTACCTTGTTTTTCCTTTTGGAAGGTGCGGCAGAAGTGGCTGCTTTAGAACCCTCTCCTGAAGGCTTCAGGACCATACAAGAGGTAATTCGTCATGCTCCTCACCTGAAAGAGCGTTTGCGGCTTTATCCGGTGGCCATAGGAGCTACAGAAGGAGAGCAAATCCTACTTGTGTCTCAAGACCATCCAGCGGGTTCTCAAATCGGCAACTTGGGCGAAAAGGCAGAGAAAAACACAAAAGGTTTTGAACCAGCATCTGTTCCCGTATGGACCTTTGAACGCCTGCTAAAGGAGCTTGGCTGGGAAACGATAGACTTGGCCAAGGTAGACTGTGAAGGGTGCGAGTACGCCATCTTTTCCACCACACCCGATTCGGTGCTGCGACGAGTCAAACGATGGGTGATGGAGTTTCATGGAGGAGGAGAACCTATAGCCCAGCGGCTTCGTGGACTGGGATACGAGGTGGAGTACCAGGAGAGGCCCGATAAGATGGGGAACCTTCGGGCTTGGCTGCCGTAAGTTACTCTACGACCAGCTTTTCTACGGCTTTCCAGCGTTCGTTTTCTACAAAGAGCAGGTAAATGCCAGGGGCTAACTTAGTTCCGCTAAGGGTCTGAAGGGGCCAGGTTGCGGGACTCTCGGTGTCAGGCACTTCCCACTGGGCGCACAGCTGACCATCCGGCGTAAGCACACGAAGCCGGGTTCCTGCGGGCAAGCCCCAGAAGTACACGCTGCGATGACTGGCTTTGACAGGATTGGGGTAGAAGCCCCACTTGCTGGAAGCCACTTCCCGGGGTGAGAAGGCCACCTGGCGAACGCAGGGAGGGGACGCCCAATCCCAACTTAGCGTTATGGGCTGGATGGTGAGCGGGAGCGAAAAGTGCACTTCAATGCCCTGGGGCAGAGGCTGTATAGCGGTTACTTGACCCGAAGGAAAGACTCGGTAAGACCCGGGGTCGTAGGCGCGTGGGGGCAGGGGGTCGGCAAAGCGGACTTCAGCGGTGTGATCGCCGGTGATACGCCAATCCAGCGGGGTCGGACACGCCTGCGAAGGAGAGCTCTGTACAGTCAAGAGTGTACAGGCAGGGGAAAGAAAACGCCCCCAAGCATCAAGCAGCACGGTATCTATGCGCACCTGGAGGAGGGTATCTGTCCCAGAAGGCGCAAGGACCCAGGTGTTTCCGCTGGCCAGGGCAAAAAGGGGGGCTTCGTTGCTGGGTAGCAGGGTAAAGGCCGCAGGGTTTTCTTCCAACCAGAGGCCGTTCCCGCGCAGCTCTATGAGGCCATTGGGGAGCCTCACCGCCGACACGAGGCACGGACGAGGCCCAGGCCGCACGAAAAAAGGCTCTGAGAAAGCACCACCTGCCCCTCGCACGACGTAGAAGTAGGCTGCTTCCGGGGTGAGGCCCCTGTCGGTATAGCTGGTATCGGGGCCGCTGTAGACTAAGACAGGCGCGCCCCAAAAGGAGAAGCGATAAAGCTGGTAGGTGAGGCCGGGTTGGAGGGGGTGCCAGCGCAAGAGCACCTCCGTAGGGCTAAGCCCGCCTGGTCGGTCCCAGGCCGGTCCTGCATACACCGGCGGCTGTAACCGGTAAAACCGCCCTACGCTGTCGCGGCCTAAAAGCAAAAGTGGGTCTCCACCCCAGGCCCACAAGCCAAAAGCTCCCCACACTTCTGCATCAAAAGCCTGGACGCGCCAGCCCGTGGGGGCAAGCGTGCCGACATACAAGTGGGGGGGCAGCCATAAAGCCGCCAGGCCGGCCCCTACCCAAAACCGCCCTCCCGTCGGAACACGTTGCCAAAAACGCTTTCGGTCTATCTCCTGACCCGTCAAGGGGTATACTATGCCTACTTCCCACCACTCGTGGGTGGGGCTTTGGCCAGCATAGAGCAGTTCATCTTGTCCGTCGCCGTCTATGTCTGCTTTCCCCAAGTGGCTACCCACATCAAGAAGGCCTGTGTGGGAAGCCCGAAGGAGCCGGCCTTGTTCGTCGTAAAGGAAGATGCTTCCCCGATAGTTGCCAAAAACCCACACGCGTCCTGAAGCGGTGGTCAGCTCCAGCAGGCGAGGGACGGAAGTACTGCCTTCAGGGGGCAGCGTGTCTCTCAGAAGCAGAGCAGTGTCTCCCTGGGCTGAAACAAAGGCGTAATGACCTGCCGGCGTGCGCAGGGCCACTTGCCTGGTGGGTGCGAGGCGAGCGGCTCGTCCCTGGCCTTTCCAGAGAAGGGTTTTCGGGGGAGCTCCGCCAAACACATAAAAGCTGTCTAGCCATACGCATAGCAGTTCGGGCATGCCGTCGCCGTCCCAGTCTGCCAAATGGCGAGGCAAAAGCCCCCCAGGATAGGGGATGCTGTCGTAAGGCTTCAGGCGGTTGCCTTGCAGGGCGCAGAAGTATAGGCGGCCTATAGGGCCGGTTTGGGGTGAAGGCCCGCTGACCAGGAAGTCAGGCTGCCCATCGCCATTCCAGTCTGGGGCCGTATCTGGGTAGTAAAACCCTGCTGGCGCCTGGAAGGGTGTGGCGGCGAAAGGCGCATAAGGCAAGGCTCCTGGGGCTACAGGGGGGAAACCTGCCCGCAAGCGAAAGGTATCCGGCTGGCCATGCAGGACAAGCGTGAAAGAATCAGGCAGGGGCGCAGGGAGCCACACACCGCCAAGCGAGTCTACTTTGTCGGCGCAGAAGGTGGCGCGAGAGGTAGCTACACAGCCGGGAAGGAAAGCGCCGCTTTGCCAGGAGACGATAGCTCCGTTCAGGCCGTCTTTCCACCCCGGTAGCGCTTGGACCGTAGCGGGCAGCTGCTGGGCAGAAAGGCGGTAGAGCGTGCGGGTGAAAGTTTGTTGGTTGCCGTTGCGCAGGTGAAGCACCAGCCGGAGGAAGACCCTGTCCGCAGGAAGGCTCCAGTTGGGCAGGGTGTCTGAAAGGTGGGGTTCGTGGCCTGAGGCCAGCCGGGCAGGCGGCACATCAAGTTCGGGTCGCCATTCTACCTCCCAGTGGTCCAGGAGGCTGTGGTAGGTGGCGAAGACCAGGGGCACTGGCCCTGTGCAGACGGCTCCTTCTGGGGGGAAAAGCCATCCTGCACGGCTGTTCTGGGGCTGGTCTAACGCCGGAGGTAGGTAGAGGTATCCACTGCCGGCGTAAGGAGTAAGGCGACTTCCCAGGGGGATAGCCCGGGCGGCGAAGGTGGCTCGCACATCGGCGGCGGTGAGGGAAGGGTGCTGGCTCAGCAGGAGGGCCGCACTGGCTGAGGAGAGCGCGGCGGCCAGGCTGGTGCCGCTGAGCCAGCTCACCTCGCCTCCGGGCAAGAGGACCGGCACGCGATCCGCCGGAGCCAGCCAGTCTACGCGATAGTACCCTGAGAAGGGCCAGAGGTAGTAGCTCCCAGAAGCCTCATTGTACGCGAGGCCGCCTGCCGCTATCACTTCCGGGAAGCCCGAAGGGAAGTGGGGTTGGCGTCCCGTGCCATTGCCGGAGGCGGCTACTACGATAGCACCCTGTTCGGTCGCGTACCGGATCGCTGCCCACAGAAGCTGGGAAGGCTTTTCCTCGCCGAAGCTGCAATTGATAATCCGGGCTCCCTGTCGTACGGCATACAGGAGGGCGCGGGCGATGTCATCGTCTTCGCCGTATCCTTCGGCGTTGAAGCAGCGCAGCACCATTAGGCGGCAGCCTGGCGCAAGGCCTACCACAGGACTTCGGTCGGGACGGGCCACCATCAAGCTGGCCATGGCGGTGCCGTGGCCGTTTTGGTCGGCCGGCCAAGGATCCGCACCTAAAAAGTCCCCTAATCCCACTCCTCCGGGTTGGTCTGTAAAGTCGTAGCCCATCACATCGTCCACGAAGCCGTTGCCATCATCGTCCCGGCCATTTAGGTCGAGGGAATCCAGCGTTCCATTGTGGTTGAGGTCTTCGGGGGGGTTGATCCAGAGTTGCCGGTGGAAGGCTGGCAGGGTCCAGTCCGTGCCGCTATCCAGGAGAGCTATGACGATGGAAGGGCTCCCTTGGGTACGGGTCCAGGCGGTTTCTGTGCCGAGAGCGCGATGATGCCAGCCGGGAAGGCCTTCGGGAGCGGCACAGAGCCGGCGAAACCGAGCCTCTTCCACGAGCTGGAGCTCCGGCAGTCGCCGCAAGGTGTCCAATAGGCCCCTACTGTCTCGCCCTGTGAAGCGAAGCACATACCACCCAGGCAGCTCTGGAGCCAGGGCCTCTACTTGCGTAAGGCTTCTCCAGAGAGGGCTTTGTCGGGCCAGGGCGTTTTGTCCCTGCGCCGCCTGCTCAAACTCACGCCGAAGGCTTTGAGCCTCGGGCCGCAGGCACACATAGGCGACCTGACTCCAGCCCAGCGCTATGCCGAGCCAGCCCCACCGCATCCCTCCCAAGGTACAGCTTTCTTGCAACCTACTCCCACCCCTCTTCCGTATATGCTTTTGGAAGGCGGTTCTTGAGAAAGCAGCGGTTCTTAGGTTCTTTGAGAACGCGCTCGGTCTTCTATCCGGTCTTTTCGGGAGAAAAGGTTCTTTCCCTACGCAATAGGGTTGTTCTTCGTCGGGTCTTTTGAAGGTGTTCTTTCCTGATCCCAGCCAGGGGCCCTCCGTCGGGAGGGCCTTTTCGTTTTAAGCCATGAGTACAAGCCCCAGGCCGCCCAGCGCGTAACCCAGCCCCACTTCCCAGGAGAGGCGCTCTTTATAAAAGGCTATACCCACCAGGCCGGCCAGAAGGACGATGCCCAGGTTGTTCCAGAGGAAAAACTGCGCAGCGGGCAAAGCGTTCAGGGCTTGCAGGTAAGCGTAGATGGAGAGGAGGTTGGTAAGGCCCAGCAGGAGAGCACCTCGCCATATGGAACCCTGACGGAGGAGAGACAAGCGATTATTTCGCAGGTGGGCTCCCAGGCCTATGGAACCCGCTACGCTCATAATGAAAAGAGGCACCTGCAGGGGGGAAAGTGGATGCAAGAGGGGCTGACCTGCTTTGAAGAGGATGTCAATGACGCCGTTTCCGAGCCAGAGGAGGAGGCCGGTGCGGCCATGCCGAAGGAGCGTCTGCCAAGCCCCTTTTTGGAGGTAGGGCCGATGCACCAGCACGATCGCAGCAAGGCCAGCGAGGATGCCCAGCACCTGCTTTAGGTTCAAGCTTTCGCCCAGGAAAAGCGAGACAAAAGCCACAGGAAGGATCACAGAAAGCTTGGCCAGCATGCCCGTCAGGCCTACGCCTATTTCGCGGGAGGCCTGGCCGGTCAGAGCAAAGACCCCAATGAAAAGCCCTCCCAGGACGGCTATTAGCGCCCACGTCGCCAAGGGCAAGCTTGCTAGCAGGTCAGGTTGAGGGGTATCCAGCGCCAGCGCCACCCCCACACATACCCAGTAGTTCAGCGTGACCAGCGAAAACACCGGCACCTGGAGGCTGCGCAGCCACACCAGCAGAAGCACATTCGTCAGGATGGAGAGGACCAGGTACAGCACGGCTACAAAAATGCTGCGAAGAGGCTACCTTTAGGGGGTGGTAGAAGCCTTTGTGGCTTACTTGGCGGGTTTGCGCAAAGCCAGCCCCCACACGATAGAAGCTTACCGGCGTGACCTGGAAGGCCTGCAGGCTTTTTGCCGGGCGCAGTACGGTTTTGATCCCTTTGCGGGGCCGGAAGCATGGGCCCAGCTGGGCCGGCCTGCCCTTTGGGCTTGGCTGAGCGCGTTTCCTCGGGCCTCTACCCGTGCTCGGAAGGTCGCAGCGGTCCGACGCTTTGATGCTTACGTGCGTCAAGTTTTGCGCAAGCCGGGCCTCTCTTGGCGTCCTGCTACGCCTCGTCTGCCTCGGGGGCTACCCCGAGCCCTCCCCGAAAAACACCTCCTGGCTACCCTTGAGAGGCTATCTGAGCAGCCTCAGGACTTTGTTACCCTGCGCGATCGGCTGGCCCTGGAACTGCTGTATGGATGTGGGCTGCGGCGGAGTGAGGTCGCTTCCCTCAAGGTAGAACAGGTGCATTTTTCTCTGCGGCAGCTCCACATTCTCGGCAAGGGCAGTAAGTGGCGAGTGATTCCCCTCTACGATGAGGTGGAAGCGCTTCTCAAGGCGTACCTTGCCCATCGTACCAAGCTGGGGGTGCAGCATAGCTTTTTACTGTGCACGGAAAAGGGTGCCCCCCTCTATCCGAAGGCGCTCTACCGGCTGGTGCGCAGGTACTTGGGTACGCATCCGCATGCGCTTCGGCACAGCATAGCTACGCATCTGCTTGGGCGGGGTGCCAGCGTACAGGCCGTCAAAGAACTCTTAGGCCATAGCAGCCTGGCCACCACCCAAAAGTACCTCGCCATTACCCCGCAGGCCCTCAAAGAAGCTTACCTTCGCCTGCACCCTCGGGCATGATGCACTGGCTTTACTTCTTGAAGCTTCTGCGGGCCTTTCCCCGCCTAAGCCGGATTTCGCCCTCGCCGTGGAGCTTGCTGTGGCGGGTTTTGCGTGGGCAAACGGCTCACATCCTCCTCCTGCCTGACGGGAAGCCCCTGCAGAGGCGGATCACCCCTCCTAACCTGTACGGATTTTTGCGCCTGAGAGAAGCCGGAATAGCCTTGGCGGCCGAGCAGCCCGCCTCGGCAGACCAGCTTTTGTGGGAACTGGCCCCAGGGCGTACCTTCCTCACGCGGCTCACGGTGGGGATGGACCTGATGACCCTCTATGAGGTCTTTGGACGCAAGGACTATGGAAGCGATTTCTCGGGGCAGGTGGTCGTGGATGTAGGGGCCTACAATGGAGACTCTGCGGTGTTTTTTGCGCTGGCAGGGGCCCGCCGTGTGATAGCTTTTGAACCCTATCCGCCTAATTTTGAACTGGCTGCAGAGAATGTCCGCAGGATGGGACTCTCCGATCGGGTGACGCTTCTGCCGGTGGCGCTGGGGGCCCAGCGGGGTAAAGCCCAACTCCAAGTGGCCGCTCAAGAGCCCGACGCCAACACCCTTACCCTTGCCGGATCTCCCCTGCAAAAGCTCATCGCCTTTACCCAGACTGTGGAAGTAGAGGTGTGGTCATTTGAAGACCTTCTGGCTCAGGTCGGCCAGGAAGAGATAGACTTTCTCAAGCTGGACTGCGAGGGATGCGAGTTTGCTCTCATAGAGACCTTACCTGTGGAAGCGCTCCGGCGGGTAAAAGTCTGGCATATTGAGTACCATGCGGCCCCTCACCCTCTCGTGCATAAGCTTGAGGCTGCCGGTTTTTCTGTAGAGAGGCAGTTAGACCGGCGGTTTTTAGGCTATCTCGTGGCGCGGCGGTAGGTCTATGATCCACACGGCGATGTCGTCTATTTGAGGGCTTCCCTGGCGGAAGGCTTCCCAGGCTTCTCGTATAGCTTGGAGGGCCTGGTCGGGAGGCAAGGCGGCGGTGCTTAGCAAAGCCTCTTCCCATTTTTTGCGCCCCCACTTGCGGTACGAAGGCCCAAGTTGATCGCGCGCCCCATCCGTAGCCAATACCAATCGCCCGCCGCCTGCGAAAGAGATTTTCCTTGTGGCCCAGCTGGGGAGGGTCTCTCGGAGGCCTTGCCCCATGCCAGGACCCGTAGGAGGTATCGTATGCAGGGAGCCCCGCTGGAGCCACCAGGCATAATGGCCAGCCGTCACGATTACAAGCTCTTGCTGAGCCAGGTCTATCTGGGCGAAGGAGGCTTCCATGCCGTCCTGAACGCTGTCCTGCCTCTCTGCATGCAGAATATGGAGGAATCCTGCTTGAAGAGCCTGGAGGCGTTGGGGCAGATCGAAAGGGCCTTCGGTTTCAAGCATGCGCTCCAGCAGACTAATAGCTAAGACGGTCATGAACCCTCCTGGTACGCCGTGGCCGGTGCAGTCCCCCAAAACCACCAGGACTTCGGTCTCGCGCAGGCGGCGCACATAGTAAAAATCACCGCCCACCTCGGTCAGCGGCTGAAACCACAGGGCATGAGAAAAAGGCAGAAGGTCCAACGTGGTTTTGTCCGGCAGGAGGGCTTGCTGGATTCGGCGGGCATAGCGAAGGCTCTGCATGAGCTCGGTGTGCTGCTCAGAAATGCGGGCGTGGGATTTTTCCAGCTCGGCTTTCTGGTAAGTGATCAGGTCACGCTGTTGGCGCGTCTTCTGATAAAGCCCCCAAAGCACGAGCCCTCCTCCGGCCAGCAGAAGCGAAAGCGTGGCCAGAAACCCCACCCACAGGCGCTGGCGCTTTTGCTTTTCCTCGGCTTGGATCTGCTGGCGCAGCATTTCGGCCTGTAGGGCCTGTTCGTGCTTTTGCCACTCGTACTGGTAGCGTGTTTCAAGGGCTTTGCGCAGGGTTCGCTGGTTCGTCAGGCTGTCTCGGTAGAGGTAGTATCGGTTTTGAGCCTCGTAAGCTTTGTCCCAGAGACCTAAAGTGGCGTACAGAGAATGAGCCTTTTCGTAAAAGATCTGGATGGCGTCCAGATCATACACCTGCTTAGAGGTGGCCAGGAGGGATTCTGCTTTCTGGGCCCAGAAGTAAGCTTGGTGGAGAAACTCCTTGCGGTGAGGGTTTTTTCGGGCCAGGAGGGCATAGAGTTCTACTTGGCTTTTGTAGGCTTTGAATCGTTCGTTGGGGGTGCTCTTTTCGCGCAAGGCCAGGGCCAGGTTCAAGTAGTGAGCTGCGCTATCGGGCTGCGCTAACTGAATGAAGAAAGAGCCCAAATTGGTGGCGGCGGTGGCGAGGGCACCCACATTGTTGACGGCGCGAGCCACTTCAAAAGCCCGCCGGTAATAGAAGTAAGCGGAATCCAAATGCCCTTCATGGTGATGAAGACGCCCGAGGCCGGAGAGGGTGTTGGGAAGGTTTGCAGAGTCGCCCAGCGCAAGCCTGAGCTGGAGCGCTTCCAGAGCGTACTTCCTAGCATACGCATACAGGTTCTGGGTCTCATAGAGGACAGCCAGGTTATTGAGGGTGATGGCTTTCTGGCGGGGGGCTTTCAGGGAGTCTGCCACGAGGAGCGCTTGCCGGTAAAGTTCAGCGGCCGAGTCCTGCAGACCAATCTCGGAGAAAAGCCCACCGAGGTTATTCAGGGTGTAATAAAGAAGGTTCAGGTCCCCTTGCCCGGAGGCCAAGGCGATAATTTCCCTGTGAGCCTGGATAGCGTCTATGATCCGGCCTTTTTGGTGGTAATAGTAGGCGAGGTTAGCTTTTACCGAGGCGGCCTTTTTGTGGTGGCCGAAGCGGGAAAGGAGCTTGTAGGCCGAGTCGCACCAGAAAAGGGCGGAGTCTACCTGGCCGCGGTGGGCCAACCCGTAGGCTAATAGGTCCAGGGCGCTGCCTGCGTGCAGAGCTACGAGAGAGTCGCTAATGGGGAAGACCTGCGCAGGGAAAAGGGCAAGAGCCTGATGGGCCAGGGCTTCCACTTGATGATCAGGAGCTTCTTCGGCGGCGGCCAAAAGACGCTCTACCCGCTGTAGCCAGGTCTCCTGGGCGGGCAGCAGGCCTACCAGCAGCAGGAAGAGCCTCCTCAAGGGTTAGGGCAGCTTTTCTGGACTCGGCCGGGTTTCTTGCCAGGTTTGGTGTAGTGGCGGGTTTGCTTGGCCAGGCGCGCCTCTTGCTGCTGGCGCACGTACTCTTCGTGCCGGGGATGGTTGCAATTGGCTCGCGGATCACGGAAAAGCCCACACCCCCCAACCAGCCCCAGCAAAATACCTCCAAGGATGACGGACTTATTCATCTCCTTCATGTTTTTCTTCCTCGCCAGGGCCTTTTTCCATTTGAAAGGAACCCTTTTCCACGAGAAGTTCACGAAGCTTTTCTATTTTCTCAGGCAGCTCTGGGGGACAGCCTGTTCGGCAGGTGATTTGTTTTTCCTGGCCGTCCAAGCGGTATGCCAAGATCAAAGAGGGCAGGTCCGAAATGCCTGGGTTGTCATACAAGTCGGCGTACGCTTCAAAGTGGGCTTCTCGGAGGGTTTTTTCTACCTGGGCCTGTTCTTGGGGGGAAAGTTGGCGGGTGTAGACGCCTAAGCGAGGCACAAACCGCTGCCCTTCGTAGCGCACCTTCCCGTCAGGAAAAAGCTCCACCTTGTCTATGGGGCATCGTCCATAACAGGGGGTTCTTTCAATGCGCAGGTAAAGGTTAGCGGGTCTGGGGGCTTCTTTTGAGGAGGCGGCCTTGTGCCCGCTACACTCCCGTAAAGAGAGGCTGCTTAGCAGGGCTAAGCCCCAAAACATCCTGTCCATCCCGCAAAAGTATAAAAAGCCCCGCTATTAGGAGGGGGGATGCGGTTCGCCGTCGCTGGGGAGAGGGAACTTATTTTGTTATTTTGCGGCATGAAGTGGTGGATGGGGGTGTGGGGTGTTTTGGCGGCTCAGCCTCTTTTTACCTTGAGCGGGTATGTGCGAGACCAAGCCAACCGCGAGCCTCTGCCAGGTGCCAGCGTCCTCGTTAAGGAACGCGGTACGGGCAGTTACACCAATGCTTATGGCTATTATGCCCTGCGGTTGCCGGCTGGCCAGTATACGGTCGTGGCGCAGTTCGTGGGGTACCGAAGTGAAACCTTGCGGGTGGCTTTGCGGGCAGACCTAAAGCACGACTTCTGGCTGCGAGAGGAAGCCGTAGAAGTAGCGGCGGTAGAAATCGTGGAGACCTACGAGCAGCGGCGCTTTAGCGGTGCAGCCACCAGCCAGAACCGCCTGGAAGTACAACGGCTGAAAAAACTGCCCGCTCTGCTGGGAGAGGTAGATGTGCTTCGATCGTTGAGCCTGCTGCCGGGGGTGGCTACGGCCGGCGACGGAAGCGCCGCCTTTTTCGTGCGAGGGGGGTCTTTTGATCAAAATCTGGTGCTCTTAGACGAAGCCGTCGTATATAACCCTGGCCATATTGGAGGTATTTTCTCGGCTTTCAACGCGGATGCGGTCCAGGAAGCTCAGCTCTACAAAGGGTACATGCCTCCCGAGTATGGTGGACGCTTGGCCTCGGCCCTGGATGTGCGCCTGCGTGAGGGCAATAGCCCTCGCTGGCAAGCCGCCGGCGGAATCGGCCTCATCTCTTCCCGTCTCAACGTAGAAGGCCCCCTCTGGAAAGACCGCGCAGGCCTCTTACTTACTGGCCGGCGCAGCTACGCCGACCTCTTCCTCCTCTTGGCTCAGGACCCTGAGCTGCGAAAAACAGCTCTCTACTTTTATGACCTCACCGCTAAGGTCAACTACCGAGCCGGCGAAAAGCACCGCTTCTACCTCTCGGGGTACTTCGGGCGGGATGTGTTTCGCACCTCCTTCTTGGACTTCAACTGGGGCAACGCCACCACCACCCTTCGCTGGAACTTCATCCCTTCCCCCCGACTTTTTCTCAATACGATCGCCTACTACAGCAAATATGACTACGCCTTTCTCGTTGAGCAAGGCAACAATCGGGCTCGTTTCAGCTCGGGCATAGAAGACTGGGCTTGGCGCACGGATGGAGAGTACTTTTTGTCGGAGCGAGTCAAGCTTCGGTTTGGGGCTGGGCTTTGCCGGCATACGTTTTTGCCGGGGATTTTGGAGCCTACCGGTGACAGTTCTAATGTGCGTCCTTATCGGGTTCCTTCTTTGAGGGGGGTGGAGGCGGCGGCGTATGTGCAGACGGGGTACAAATTGGGGGCGCGGTGGCTGGTGGAGGGGGGCCTGCGGTGGGCAGGCTTCGGGTTGTGGGGGCCGGCTACGCTGTATACCTTCACGCCGGAAGGGCAAGTGCAGGATACGCTGACTTATAGCCAGGGCCGTCTTATTCGGGGATGGGGGGGGCTGGAACCGCGCTTGAGTCTGCGCTATGGTCTCTCTGACCGGTGGGCCCTCAAAGCCTCCTCAGGGCGCGTACAGCAGTTTTTGCATGTAGCCACCCTTTCCCCTGTGGGGCTGCCTACCGACATCTGGTGGCCTACCACCCCCAACGTGCGCCGCCAAGACGGCTACCAAGTGGCCCTGGCCCTCCAAGGCACACCCCGCTGGAAAGGCATAGGATGGGACGTCTCCTGGGAACTCTTTTACCGGTGGATGCTCAATGTGCTGGACTTTCGTTCCGGGGCAGATATTTTTCTCAACCCGCAGCTGGAGCGGGATATGGTACAGGGCCGGGGCTGGGCTTACGGCAGCGAGTGGATGGTCCAAAAGCTTACCGGCAAGCTCACCGGCTGGCTAAGCTACACCTACAGCCGGAGCTTTCGGTACATTCCGGCTATTGCGCCTAATCCTTTTCCCAGTTATGTGGATCGGCCCCACCAGGCCACCCTGGTGCTCAACTACACGCTAAACAGCCAGTGGGAGCTGGGCTTCACGGCGATTTACGGGACGGGGCGGCCTATCACCTTGCCTGTGGCTAAGTATGTATACGACGGCCAAGTCGTAGGCGTGTACACCGAGCGCAACAACCGCCGGATGCCTGACTACCACCGAGCGGACCTTTCCCTCACTTGGAAACCCCGCCCTAAGGAAGGACGCCGCTGGCAGTCAAGCTGGAACTTTTCCGTGTATAACCTCTACGGTCGGCGCAACATGTGGGCTTTGCGCTTACGCACCGATGAAAACAACCCTAACCTTCAGCGGGCCTATAACTTATACCTTTTCCGGTGGGTGCCTTCCATCACTTATAATTTCCGGTTTTAGGCGGCTTGCCTTTAGGTTGAAGGGCCTTTTTGCGATGCTAGCAAGGCGGCGGCACCTCCTTGAAGGCTATAGATATCGGTGCGGCCGGTTTTTTTGCGCAGGGCGAAGGCAATCTGACGGCTTTGGCGGCCCTGCTGGCACACCAGGAGAAGAGGGCGATCCGGAAGCCGCCAGCTATCCCACTGATACCAAGGCCAGCGATGAGCCGGGTAAGGCAGGGGAGGGCCTTCTTCTCGCAGGTCTATCCATTCCAGGGAGGGGATTTGCTGGGCGGCTTGCAAGCTCAGCTCAAGGGGAGGCCCCACTGGAGGAGGGGCGGCAGCCAAAAGAGAAGAAGCAAGCGTGTAGCTTTCCCACAAGCCCGTAGCCAAGTCTATCCGGAAGAGGCGGTTTTTGGGGGCGTGGGCTGGATCAGTGAGGTAGCGTGCCGCTAAGGCGGCTTGGAGGCTACCTATTATGCCTGGCACGGCGCCGGCAACCCCCGCCTCAGAACAGGAAGGGCCGGTGGTGCCCTCCCCAAAAAAGGCCCGGTAGCTGACCCCTTCCAGCAGAGCGGCTTGCCCTTCCCATTGGAAAATAGCGCCGTACACCCAGGGCTTGCCTAACGCTTGAGCGGCGGCATCTATAGCCAGGCGGCTGGGAGCGTTGTCGGTGCCGTCCAGCCAGATGTCGGCGCCCTGGCCTGTCTCCCGAAGGAAGGTTTCATCTGCCCAGCGGGCATGCAGCGTAAGGCGCAGGTCGGGCCGAAAGCGCTGTAGGTAGCGGGCCAGCACCTCTACCTTGGGCTGACCAACGTCTGGAGGGGTGTAGAGAGGCTGGCGGTGAAGGTTCTCCTCTGCAACGGTGTCGGGGTCTACCAGCACCAGATGTCCTAACCCCATTGCGGCCAAGTAAAGGGCGGCCGGCACGCCCAACCCCCCTACGCCTACCACCAGCGCGGTGCTTTGCAGAAGGCGCTCTTGATCCCAGGCAGGAAGCAGCCATTGGGCTCTGTAGCGGGCTAGGCTCATGGGCTCTCCCAGACAATGTAACGCTCCCCCTTTTCGTAAGCCCAGATCCGCAGACGATAGCGCTCACAAACAGGGGGAACGGTGTAGCGGTTCAGAAGACCTTCGTAAGAGCCACCAGGGGCCCTCTCTCGGCTATAGGAAGCAGACAAGGCCGCCAAAAACCGAGCCGCATCGTAGCCTTGAGCATGGAAGAAAGTGGGAGGCTGGTAGTAAGTGCGGAGCACCTTTTGAGCGAAGGCCCCCCAGCTGCCGCTGTCAGGCAGAAGGGTTTGGGGAACCCACAGGCGTAGCCGGCGGTAGTCTCGCAGTTGGGTGTGCGCAAGGTTATGCCAAGCTTCCATGCCCACCACAAGAGGGGGCAAGGTATCGCGTCCCAGCTTGTGGAGAAGGAAGGCCAAGGGCTCTTCCCGCGCCAGGGCTAAAATCAAGGTGTCCACTTGCTTGAGGGAGTCCCGCAGGGTGCTCCAGCGGTGGGTCAGGGCGCTCAGCTGGGTGGGAATAGGGTAGGTAGGGAGGTAACCGGCCCGTTGGATCCCTTTGGCGAAAGCGGCGGCTTGCGGATCGTCGGCATCGTACAGGCATACCCACTGCCCTCTGTAGCGGGAGTCGGAGGAGAACAGGAGTTTACCCAGTTGGACGCCTTGGCATTCGGCGGGAACGGCAAGGGGAAAAGAAAAAGCCCCTTCCGGATAAGCGGGGTTGATAGGGATGGCGTGCCAGATGCCTTTTCTTGCGCAGAAGTCGGCAATCGGCCGGTTGAGGGACCACGACACTTCCCCTACCACGGCGTGGGGAGGGGCTGCCTCACATTGGGTTAGAAGCTCCTGTATGCGGAAGGCGCTGCGCTCGCTGTCTTCAACGCGCACTTGCCAGACAGGGTAAGGAGAAACGCTCTCCTGCAAGCCCAGTTCAAGGCCCTGCCAAAACTCAAAAAAAGGCGAGGAGCGTTCCTGCGTGGCCATGAGAGGCAGGAGGAGCAAGACTCGGAAGGTGTCTACCGGCAGCGAATCGGTGAGAGCTTGCCACGTGAGGGAGTCGGGGGGGGGCGTGGTGCAGAGGGTGGCATGCAGGTTCTCTGCCAGCCGCCAGGCTGGCCACAAGCAGGCTTGCCGGAGGTGGTAGCGCAGCGCAGCCCAGACGTGGGGGTAGAGGATGCCTATGGCGGGGTTTTGCAGGTACTCCCAGAGGAAGCCGGCCGTAGCTTGCCGGTAGAGAAAGTAAAGGAGGCGCTTTTCGGCCTCGCGGCGAAGGCTCGGGTCGGTGGTGGGGGCTTCCAGTAGGCTGCGCAGCAGATACAGGCCCTGGGTCCACCTGTCGTGCCGACGCAGCAGCAGGTCGGCGCGTAGGTAAGTGGCCTCCTGTCCGAACGGGGAAAGGGGCGCTCGCTGCGAGAGAAAATACCAGTGGCGGAGGGCTTCTTCTTCCTGGCCGCTGCGCGCCGCCAGGTGCCCCAGCATCAGGAGGGCTTCGTGCCGGACAGCGCTGTCAGGGTGTTCGCGAGCCTCCTGCAGGAGCCGCTTGGCGTTGAGGGTGAGGTTTTTTTGGAGGGCCTCGTAGGCCTCGGGCAAAGGAGAGGGCCTTTGCGCCCAAAGGAAAAGACCCGCTATCCATCCCCAGGCTACCGGTCTCAGGCTACTCCCACTCAATCGTAGCGGGCGGCTTGGTGGAAATATCATACACGACGCGAGTGATGTCGGGCACTTCGGCTAAGATGCGGCGGGCGGCTTCGGTAAGGACCTCGTAAGGTAGGAAAGTAGGAGCGGCCGTCATGCCGTCGGTGCTGTCTACAGCCCGCAGCGCAATGATTTCGCCATACGATCGGTTGTCTCCGCTGACCCCTACGGTGCGTTGGGGCACCAGTACGGCGAAGGCCTGCCAGGTGCGGGTGTACCACCCGGCCCTCTGGAGGGTCTCTAAAAAAAGCTGATCGGCCTTTTGCAGTCGGACCACGCGCTCGGGGGTCACTTCGCCCAGAATACGCACCGCCAACCCCGGCCCAGGAAAAGGATGCCGTTCTAAAAAAGAAGTGGGCAGTCCCAACCGCGCACCCAGCGCCCGCACTTCATCCTTGAAAAACCGGCGCAAAGGCTCTACCAGCTGCAGCGAGAGCTTGTCTGGAAGACCCCCTACATTGTGGTGAGACTTGATTTTTGCGGAAACGCCTGCCCCACTTTCTACCACATCAGGGTAAATGGTACCCTGCACCAGATAACGCACATCAGGGCGTTGGCGAGCTTCCTCCTCAAAAATCTCTATAAAGATGCGGCCTATAATTTGTCTTTTTTTTTCGGGTTCGGTTACGCCTTTCAACGCCGAAAAAAAGCGGTCCTGGGCCTCTATGACGGTCACAGGCAAGTCTACGCTTTTGTAGGCAGCGAGCACTTGGTTTTTTTCCTCGGCGCGCAAAAGGCCCGTATCTACAAAGAGCCCATGGAACCGCTCGCCTATGGCGCGATGAACCAAAAGCGCTGCCACCGTGGAATCAATCCCTCCCGAAAGGGCGCAGAGGGCCTGCCCCGTAGGCATGGCCTGGCGCAGCTCCGCAACTAAGGTCTCTATTTCATCTTCGGGCCGCCAGGACCCAGAAAAGCCGCATAGGTGATAGAGAAAATTTTGTAGGAGGGCCTTCCCGTAGGTGGTGTGGGCTACCTCGGGGTGAAACTGAACCGCGTAGAGCTGGCGGGCTGGGTCTTCGTACGCTGCGAAGGGGATCTTATCGGTGCGGGCGGTGGGCAAGGCCCCCTTAGGAAGGGCTGTGATGGTGTCGCTGTGGCTCATCCAGACCTGAGAGCGAGAGGGAATGCCCTTCCAGAGGGGAGAGTCGGGTTCCAACACCGTTACTTCGGCGGGGCCGAACTCCCGGGCGTGGCTTTCGGCCACCGCGCCCCCACCGTGGGCAGCCAGCCACTGGGCACTGTAGCAGATAGCCAGCGCCGGCCTCTGCCCTATCCACGACGCAGGCAAAGGCGGCCCTTCCGAGACCGAAGCGTAACTGCCCGAAAAAATAACCCCCCTCACCTCGGGGGGGACCTCAGGAGGGCAGCTATGCCAAGGCAGAAGCTCCGCATACACGCCCAGCTCTCGCGCCCGTCGCACGAGAAGCAGGCTATACTGGGACCCAAAGTCTACGACCCAGAGTTTCTCCACGATTTACGACTGCGCAGCCTGGAAGTGTTCTTCGGCTTTTTCCCAGTTCACCACGTTCCACCAGGCTTTGATGTAGTCGCCGCGGCGGTTCTGGTAGCGCAAGTAGTAAGCGTGCTCCCACACATCCAGGCCGAGGATAGGCTTGCCGCGAAATTCGCTGATGTCCATGAGGGGGTTATCTTGGTTGGGGGTGGAGCCGATGGCGAGCTGGCCGTTTTGCCAGACCAGCCAAGCCCACCCCGAGCCAAAGCGGCCCAACGCCGCCGCCGTGAACTTTTCCTGGAAAGCCTCAAAGCTGCCAAACGCCGCTTTTATGGCCTCAGCCAGTCGGCCTACCGGTTTGCCGGGACTTTTAGCCGTGAGAAGCGGCCAGAAAAAGCTGTGGTTCCAATGCCCGCCCCCATTGTTGCGTACGGCGGTGCGAATGTCCTCCGGAAGCTTGGAAAGGCTGCCTAAAATCTCCTCCAAGGGTTTGGCGGCCCAGTCGGGGTACTTCTCCAGCGCAGCCTTGAGGTTATTGAGGTAGGTGCCGTGGTGTTTCTGGTGGTGGATCTCCATGGTTTGGGCGTCTATGTGCGGTTCCAGCGCGTCGTACGGGTAAGGCAGGTTTGGCAGGACAAACTCCATGCCGCAAAGATACAACCTTTAGGCGATAGGGTTTTTTTTGTTTTGCAGGTAGTGGCTGCTCGCGTAGCTATCTGGCTGTTGAACGACCTACGGCTGCACGACCATCCCGCTCTCCATGCGGCGCTGCGTACCCAGCCTGAAGAGGTAGACTTTGTGTATGTGTGGGGCCCGCCCAGTGTAGCGTGGGGGGAGCGGTCGTATAAGCCCCTTCTGCCGGAGTCTCGCCCCCGCATCAGCCCTGCCCGGGAACGTTTCCTGGTGGAGTCGCTTTTAGACTTGGCGCAGCGGGTTCGGCTCACCATCTTGGAGGGGGAGCCGCATCGGGTCTTGCCCGAATGGGCCCAGCACAAGGGGGTGGTGGCCCTCTACGCCCACCGCGAAGGGGCCCCCGAAGAAGAAGCGTACCAACAGGCCGTAGCCCAAGCCCTGGCCAGGCGAGGCATCGCCTTTCACCTCTTGGAGGCCAATGCCCTTTACGAGCAGGCCCAGCTGCCGTTTCCCCTGGAAGGGCTGCCGTTGCTTTTCACGCGGTTTCGGCAGCTGGTGGAGCGCAGCGTAGAGGTCAAGTGGCCGTTGCCGGCGCCGGCCAGCCTCCCTTCTCCCCCAGAACCCCAAACCATAGCGTGGCTGCGCCATCGGCTCCAACAGCTCCCTACCCCTTCCCCTCAGAGCTTTCCTTTTCAGGGAGGGGAAACCGCCGGCCAAAAGTGGGTCAAAACCTACTTTGACGGGCCGGTTTTCACCTACCAGCAGACCCGCAATGGCTTTGTAGGCCCGACTTTTAGCAGCCACTTCTCGCCTTGGCTGGCGTTGGGCTGCGTTTCTCCCCGGTGGGTGTATGCAGCCCTTCGTCAGGCCGAAAAGACCCACGGCGCCAACGACTCTACCTATGCCCTCTTCTTAGAACTCCTTTGGAGGGAGTATTTCCGCTGGCTTGGGGCTCGGTTCGGCGCGAAGGTTTTCTTGCCAGGCGGCATTCGGGGCTATAAGCTGCCCTGGAAGCAAGAAGAGCGCCTCTACCGCGCCTGGACCGAAGGACGCACCGGCTACCCCATCGTAGATGCAGCCATGCGCGAACTGGCCACCACCGGCTGGACTTCCAACCGCGCCCGCCAAATCGTCGCCAGCTTCTTCACCAAAAACCTCTTCCTGGACTGGCGCTGGGGAGCCTCCTACTTTGAGACCCAGCTCATAGACTACGATGTGTACAGCAACTGGGGCAATTGGCTTTATCAAGCGGGGGTGGGAACCGATGGGCGGGGGTTTCGGTGGTTTGACCCGGTGCGGCAGGCCAAACTTTACGATCCTCGGGGCGAGTTTATTCGGTTGTGGGTGCCGGAGCTGCGCCCGCTTTCGGTGCCGCGGATTTTCATGCCGGAAGCGGCTGTGCGGGGAGCTTTGGGCTACCCGGAGCCCATTGTAGACTGGAAGCAGAGCCTGGCTTACGCCAAAGACACCTACTGGCGCACGGCGAAGGGCCCGCCCACCGGCACCCGCCGCTTGGCTCTTTTTGAAGAGGAAAACGAGCCATAGAGCAGGAGCAGAGGATTTTTCTTTACTTTTGCGGCATGCGAGTGGTTGTAGCTTTGGCGGTCGTGGGCTGCACCATGGCACAGCCTATAACCTTCCAGCGGACCTTCGGGGGGGGGGAGCTGATGAGGGCTACTCCATTATACACACTTCGGATGGGGGGTATGCGATTGTGGGGACCACGGGGTCGTTTGGGACTGGAGAGGAGGATACGGATGTGTATGTGCTCAAGCTGGATCAAGCTGGGGAGGTTCAGTGGGAGCGCGTGTTCGGTGGGAGCAAGTGGGATGTAGGCTCCTCCATTATACAGACTTCGGATGGGGGGTATGCGATTGTGGGGAGCTACGGCTTCGTTTGGGTCTGGCGAGATGGACGGGTTCAGGACAGATGTGTATGTGCTTAAGTTGGATGGGTCTGGGAATCTTCAGTGGATGCGTACCATACCCGCAGAGGGTAAGATGGGAGCTGTGGGTCACTCCATTGTTCAGACTTCGGATGGGGGCTATGCGATTGCGGGCACGGCATATGGAGTAGGAGACTATATGGAACGATGTCCATGTAATCAAGCTGGGGGCAGGTGGCAATATTCAGTGGCAGCGTATGCTTGATTGGGGTGGGGATGATAGGGGCCATTCTATTATTCAGACTTCAGATGGAGGGTATGTGGTTGTGGGTGAACCATACTGGGCTGCCCCACGGGTATGTGGCCAAGCTGGATAGGGCTGGGAATGTCCAGTGGGAGCACTCCATTGGAGAGCCTGGGTCAGAGATTTTCTCCCATGCTTATTCCATTACTCCGGTTTCGGATGGAGGTTATGTGGTTTTGGGGGACATAATCCACTTTGGGGCCGGGGAAGGCGGTGTGTATGTAATCAAGTTGAGTAACGAGGGGAAAGTCCAGTGGGAGCGGACGTTGGGGGGAGAGGATGCAGGGGCTACTCCATTATACAGACTTCGGATGGGGGCTATGCGGTTGCGGGGATGACGGAGTCGTCTGAGGATAGGGACACAGACGTGTGTGTGCTCAAGTTGGATCAAGCTGGGCGGGTTCAGTGGGAGCGCACGTTTGGCGGGAGCAAGAATGATGAAGGCTGCTCCATTGTACAGACTTCGGATGGGGGCTATGCGATTGTGGGGACGACGGAGTCGTTTGGGTCTGGAGGGAAGGACATCTATGTGCTCAAGCTGGATGCGGACGGGCAGCTGAGGAAGTAAAGCGTCAGGGCGTGGTGGGGGATGAGCTTGGAAGGGGGCGGCCAGTATTTGTTTAGGTAGGATCGTGGGCGTTTTGGTTTTCAGAAAGAAGCGATCGGGGAGCTTGCGGCAGCGGCGGGTTGGGCTCCTCCTGACGTGGGGGAGGCCGAGCCCCTCCCTGAGGTTACCGTTAGGCGTCAGCTGGTGCTTGGTAAGAGTCAGTCCTTCAGACCCTCCTCTTCTCAAGCTCTCGCGGGGCGATGATCAGGCTTTCTAAAGGAGTGCCCTTCACCTCCGAGGCTTTGCCCTTTCCTTCGCAGGCGCTGAGGGCGTCGTACGCTGAGGCGCGTCGCCTGACTCGGCGCTATGCCCGAACTTTTTACTTTGCCTCGCATGGGCTGGATGCTGGGCGCCGATGGGCCTCGTATGCGGTGTACGCCTTTTGTCGGGCGGCGGATCAGGTGGCGGATGAGCCGGGTCCTGACCCCCAGGGAGAGCTCCTTCGGCTGCGAGCCCTCCTAACCCAGCCCGAAGCGCACCTGGCGCTTTACCCCTGGGCGCTCGCCTGGTGGGATACGGTCCAACGGTATGGGATCCCCCTGCAGCTCTTTGAGGAACTCTTGCGGGGGGTAGAGATGGATTTCACCCAAACCCGTTACGAAACTTTTGAGGAGCTTCGCCTGTATTGTTACCGGGTGGCGTCGGTGGTTGGGCTGATGATGGTCTACATTTTGGGGTTTGAGGACGAGAAGGCCTTTTACTATGCGGAGCGGTTGGGTCTGGCGATGCAGCTCACCAATATTGTGCGGGATGTGGGCGAAGACTGGGAGCGAGGTCGGGTATACCTCCCGCAGGAGGAGCTTCGGCGTTTTGGTTGCGACGAAGCGGACCTGGCGCAGAAAACCTACACGCCCGCTTACCGGGCGTTGATGGCGTTCCAGGTGGAACGCGCCCGGGCCTTCTACCGGGAAGGGCTGGAAGGGCTGAAGTACCTCCCTTCTTTGCCTGCGCGTCTTACGGTTCGGAGCATGGCTTCGCTGTATGCAGGCATCCTTGACCGGCTGGAAGCGGAGGGGTTCCCCAACCTGCATAAGCGGGTGTATGTGCCCCTTTGGCGCAAAGTCTTTTTGGCTGCCCAGCAAGGGGCCTTGGAACTGCGAGAAGTGGCTCAGCGGGTAAGCATGCGGTATGCGAGGTGGGGGTTGGTAGGGCTGCTGGGCTTGACGGCTTCGGCCCTTGTGTCGCTATATACGGGGCTCTTTGCGGAATGGCGCTGGATGGATAGCCTTTATCTCTTTGTGTGGGAGGCCGTGGTGCTGGGGTTAGCGCTGCAGGCCAGAGGGAGCCTGCGCTCTTTTTTGGTGGGGGCGTTGGCCGGCGGCGCCGCAGAAGTCATCGGGGTTCACACGGGCTGGCCTTTCGGCCTGTACCACTACACCGCTGTGCTGCAGCCGCAGTGGGCTGGGGTGCCGGTGGTGATACCGCTGGCGTGGGGCGCGCTCATTCTGTATGCGGCAGGGATGGGCCCCGGAAAGACTCGTCTGGGACGCGCGGGCTGGGCAGCCCTGCTGGTTACGGGCATAGATGTGCTGCTGGAGCCTTTTGCCACGGCGGGGCGAGGCTACTGGGTCTGGGCAAACGGCGTCATCCCTTGGAGCAATTACCTCAGTTGGGCCTTTCTCAGCGGAGGGATAGTCGCCTTGCTGCCCTACCCGCTTCGGTTTTCTCCTGCGGTGGCCCGTGGACTGAGCGCTGCCGTGGGCTGTCTGGTTCTTCTTGTGGGGTCTTTTGCGTGGAGGCAGGGACCCTTAGAGAGCGCCGCGGCGGGGAGCCTCCTGGTTGGCTTAAGCCTTTTGTGGGGCTTCTTGGCCAGCTGGCGAGGCCGGCTAAACTCCTCTTTTTGGCCATGGCGGTTTCGGTGGCCGTCGTAGGCGGGGGGCTGGCTGGCCTCAGCGCCGCCATCCATCTGGCCCATCGGGGGGCTCAGGTCGTTCTCTTTGAGAAAGAAGCCGCGCTCGGGGGCAAGGCCCAGGAGGTTCGCCTTGGAGGGTATCGGTTTGATACGGGGCCTTCCGTCGTGACGCTGCCCTGGGTGATAGAGGGGCTCTTTCGTGAGGTAGGGGAAGACCCTTCGGCGTGGTTGCGGCTGGTGCCTGTGGAACCCGTCACGAGCTATGTGTTCCCCGACGGTCGCCGGCTTGAGGTGTGGCGGGATGGGGAGCGGATGGAGGGCGCCTTACGGGCTTGGGGTTCGGAGGCGGCCCAGCGCTGGCGGCGGTTTTTGGACTACAGCCGGCGCCTGTACGAAAACGCCGCCCCCCTCTTCCTGGAAGTGCCTATCCATGAGGTTCGGCGCCTGCTTCGCAGTCGGGCTTTCTGGCGCTGGCGAAACCTGCTCTTGCCCATAGACCCGTTTCGCTCTATGCACCGAGCGGCGCAGGCCCTCTTACGAGACCCCCACCTGGTTCAGATAGCGGACCGGTACGCCACGTACAACGGCTCGGATTCCTTTCAGGCTCCCGCTACGCTCAACCTTATCTTTTGGGTGGAGAACGGCTTGGGGGTGTTTTACCCGGCGGGGGGGGTGTATCGGCTGGTGGAGGCGCTGGGTCGGCTGGCAGCCCGGAAGGGGGTAGAGCTTCGGTTGCAGACCCCTGTCCGGCGCATCGTGGTAAAGAGCGGCCGGGTGGTGGGCGTGGAGACAGAAGCCGGCTTTTTTCCCGCCCAGGTGGTGGTGAGTGGGGTGGATGTGCGCACCACGTACCGGCAGCTTCTCGGGCTCAGCGAGCCCTTAGGGGTTCGGCTCAGCGAGCCTTCCCTGTCGGGGCTGGTTTTTCTCTGGGGTCTGAGAAGCCAGACGCCCCTGGGGCACCACTCGGTGTTTTTCAGCCCTGACTATGAGCAAGAATTCCGGGAACTTTTCCGGCTGAGGCGTCCCCCCAGCCAGCCTACGCTTTATGTGGCGATCACCGCGCGGCAAGACCCCGACCATGCCCCCCCTGGTGGCGAAAACTGGTTTGTCCTACTGAATATGCCGGCGTGGGAAGGGGCTTGGCCTGCTGAGGAAACGGATCGGCTCAGGGCTTACGCTTGGCAGGTGTTTCGGCGGCAGGTGCCAGGCTTTTCAGAGAAGCTGATAGAGGTAGAGGCGGTGCTTTCTCCTTCGTACTGGGCGGGGTTAGGGAGCGCCTTTGGGAGCCTGTACGGCACTGCCTCCAATCGTCCTTGGTCTGCGTTTTTGCGGCCTCCCAACCGCAGCCGCAGGATACAAGGGCTTTACTTCGTGGGGGGCTCTGCTCATCCAGGCGGGGGCATTCCGCTGGTGCTTTTGTCAGGGCGGCATGCCGCCGACTTGATTGCAGAAGCGTACTTAAGGCCGTCTAAAAATGTTTAGTCTCCCACATGGCCAAAGTCGTAGTTATCGGCGCGGGTTTTGGGGGGCTAAGCCTGGGGGTTCGTCTGCAGGCGCGGGGTTACCAGGTAACCCTCTTAGATAAGCAAGCTCAACCGGGCGGGCATGCCCTTCGCCTGGAAATGGGAGGCTACAGGTTTGACATGGGCCCTTCGCTGATCACGGCTCCGTACCTGCTTGAGGAGCTCTTTCAGCTGGCGGGCCGTTCCCTGAGCGCGTACCTTGAGCTTATCCCGTTGGACCCTTACTACCGCATTTACTTCTGGGACGGAAGCTACCTGGACTACACAGGGGACGCAGAACGGATGAAGGCCCAACTGGCTCAGCTTAGCCCCGGCGAGGAGAAAGCCTACGACGGGTTCATGGCGCACGCCAAAGCCTTTTACCAAGCCGTCATAGAGGAAGGGCTGGGGGCTCGGCCCTTTGGATGGAAGGAGCTTTGGTCTTTTTTGCCGGCGGCGTTGCGGCTGGGGGCGCTTCGTTCGGCCTACAGCTTGGCAGCTCAATACTTTCGGGATGAGCGGTTGCGGTTCACTTTTTCTTTTCATCCGCTTTTTATTGGGGGGGATCCTTTTCTGGCGCCGGCGGTGTACCAGATGATCCCCTACCTTGAGAAGGTGGGAGGGGTTTGGTATGCCAAGGGCGGTATGCATGCCGTGGCTCAGGCGTTGGCTCGTCTCTTTCAGGAGCTGGGAGGCACCCTTCTGCTTTCCACCGAAGCGCAGGAAATCGTCGTAAGGAACGGGCAAGCGGTGGCGGTACGCACCTCGGCGGGCGAAATACCCGCTGACATCGTGGTATCCAATGCCGATTATCTCCACACCGTGACCCGCTTGTACCCCGAGCCTTATCGGCTAAGCCGGCTTCGGGAACGGCTCGTGCAGTACTCCATGAGCGCTTTTTTGGTGTATCTGGGCCTAAAGCGCACTTATCCTGAGCGGCTGCCGCACCATACGATTGCGTTGGGGCCTCGGTATCGGGGGTTGGTCAAAGACATCTTTCGGCGCAAGGTGCTGGCCCCAGACTTTTCCCTCTACCTTCATGCCCCCACCCGCACAGAACCCGCCATGGCCCCACCTGGCGGAGAAAGCCTATATATCCTCTCCCCTGTGCCCAACCTGCAAGCCAGCGTGAACTGGGAAAAGGAAAAGTACCCCTACGCCGAACGCATCCTGACTTTTCTGGAGGAGAAGGTGGGCTTGGAGGGGCTCAGGCAGCAGGTGGCGGTGCAGGCGTTTTACACGCCCTTGGACTTTGCCGAGCAGCGGAACTGCACCTATGGGGCGGCGTGGGGACCGGAGCCTCTTCTTTGGCAGACGGCGGTCTTGCGGCCCTCTAATCGCAGCCGGCGTTTGCCCAATGTCTTTCTGGTGGGGGCTGGCACGCATCCAGGGGCAGGGGTGCCGGGTGTACTGCTCTCTGCCTGTGCCACCGAAAAAGCCCTCACCGAAGCGTATCCCCTTTCCCTTGCAACGGCGGTTACATCGGGCAGGTCATGAAAGTGCTTCTCTTCTGGAGCTCGGGCAAAGACAGCGCTTGGGCCCTTTACCGCCTCAGGCGGGCCCGTATGCCGGTAGGTGCGCTCCTCACGGTGACCACCCCTGGCCAGCGGGTTCCGTACCACGATGTGCCCGTCAGTTGGGTGCGTCGCCAGGCCATCGCCGCTAACTTGCCCCTCTGGGTGGTGCCGTTGCCATTCCCTTCCTCCAACGCCCTCTATGAAGCTGTAGTAGGCACGGCGCTCCTCCAGGCTCGTCAGCAGGGTTTTACCCATGTGGCTTTTGGGGACTTGTACCTGGAGGACCTTCGGGCCTATAGGGAGAAGCTGGTTCGGGCGGCGGGGCTGGAGCCTCTTTTTCCCCTTTGGCTGGGGGATCGGCGGGCTTCGGCGAGGCTGGCCCGCACTCTGCTGAGGCGTGGACTGCGCGCCGTTGTGACGGCGGTAGACTCTGAGCGCCTCCCCGGCATCAAAGTGCCTGCGGCCTACGACTACGTCTGGCTCCGTTCGCTGCCGAAAGAGGTAGATCCCTGCGGCGAACAGGGCGAGTTTCACACTTTTTGCTATGCTGGGCCTATGTTTCAGCAGCCTGTGACCCTTCCTGAGGAGATGCATGTTCCTTTCCGGCGAGTGGCTTCGGCCTGCACCCGAAGGCATCTACTGTGAGCCGGGTGACTTCTATATTGACCCTTGGCGGCCGGTTCCCCGGGCGCTCATCACCCATGCGCACAGCGATCATGCGCGGGCCGGCTGTGGAGCTTACCTAACCAGCGCAGAAAATGCCCCGCTTTTGCGGCACCGCGTGGGTTCGGCTTCCATTGAGGCGCTCCCGTGGGGCAAGCCTCTGCGGATCGGGCCCGTGGAAGTGAGCTTTCATCCGGCGGGGCATATTCGGGGCTCGGCGCAGATCCGGTTGGCCTACCGAGGCGAGGTGTGGGTGATTACCGGCGATTACAAGCGGCAGGCGGACCCTACGACGGCTTTGTTTGAACCTCTACGCGCCGACGTAATCGTGTCAGAATGCACTTTTGGGCTGCCCATTTACCGCTGGCCTCCTGCCGAAGGGGTAATCCAGGAGCTTCTGGCGTGGTGGCAGGCTTGTGCCGCCGAAGGCAAAAACGCTGTGCTGTATGTGTATGCGCTGGGCAAGGCGCAGCGGGTTTTGGCTAGCCTCCCTTCTGACGCCGGCCCTCTTTATGTGCATGCGAGCATAGCCGCCATCAATGCGTTATACGAGGCCGAAGGGGTAAAGTTGGCCTCCTGGCGGCCTGCGACCGAATGGGTCAAAGGCACCGCCGGAGCCCTTATTCTGGCTCCGCCCCAGGTGCAGGGTTCCCGATGGGTGGAACGGTTCGCCCCCTACGAAGAAGGTCAAGCCTCGGGTTGGATGGCCATACGGGGCCGGCGACGCCAGCGAGCTCTCGATCGCGGGTTCGTGCTTTCGGATCATGCGGACTTTCCCGCGCTGGAAGAGACGATACGCGAGTCGGGTGCTCAGCGGGTGTTTCTCACGCATGGCTACCGGGCGGAGATGGCCCAGTACCTTCGTACTCGGGGCTGGGAGGCGTACCTTTGGGAAACCGCCTATGCCGGAGAGGTGGATAGTGAGCCGGACGGATCGCTTGGGGGACCTGTTGCTGACGCTTCCTCTGGGGAACTTCCTCCGGAGGCACCTGCCTGAAGTCCAGCCGGTTTTTTTTGGTAAGTCGGTATACAGCTCCCCTGCTTCAGGCGCACGATCCGCCTGCGTCGTACTTGGTGTGGGAAGAGAAGCCTTCGCTGCGCGGCTATCAGGCGATAGTGCATGTGTTTCCCCGGTTTGCCTTGGCTTGGTGGGCTTTAGGGAGTGGGATTCCCCGGCGGGTGGGCACTTCGCGGCGATGGTACCACTGGCTTACGTGCACCGACCTTCCTCGCGTGGCCCGGCGCCATAGCGGCCTGCATGAGGCCCTCTTGAACTTTCGTCTGATGGCTCCTCTTTTGCCGCGGCCTTTGCGGGAAAAGGCTCAGAACTTCTCTTGGGAGGAGCTCCTGGCGTACCGGGCGCGGCTACGGCCGGTCGCACCGCTTCCTGGGCCGGTGGAGGAAGCCCTGGCGCCGTTTTCTTTTCTTATCGGGTTGCATGTAGGAGGAGCAGGGGGGGCACCGCGGTGGCCTCTTTCCTCTTGGAAGGTCCTGGCAGAAGCCCTTGCTGAGCGCTTCCCTCAGGCAGGCCTGGTGCTCACGGGTAGCTACCCAGAAAGGCCCCTCGTGGAAGGGTTGATTCGCCTTGCCTCTGGGCTGCCATGGGTGATGCTGGCAGGGCAGCTTTCTTTGGCCGACCTGGTGGGGGTGCTGGCTCGCCTTAGGGTGCTGGTCGCAGGCAGTACCGGCCCTCTACACATAGGAGCGGCTGTGGGCGTGCCCGTGGTGGGGCTCTTTCCCTCAGGACCCAGTACGGGGCCTTGGCGGTGGAGGCCCCTTTCACCCCTCAGCCAGGTGTTAGGGGGAAGTGCGCTGTGTCTGCGCTGCCCAGGAGAAGGATGCCCTTGCTTGCAAGCCATTTCGCCTGGGGACGTTGTGGCGGCTGTGGAGAAAGCCCTGGTTATGCGTACAGGCCCAACTGAATGAGAAGCCAAAGCCGCTTGGCCAGGTAGCTCTCTCCCTGAAGGAACCGTTTCCAGAGGCGATCTACGGGCTGGGGGGCCAGACCGTACGCTTTGGCAAGCCGGTCCGGATGAGCGTATTCCCGAGCCCACTCATGCAAGGGACCCCCGTAGCCACCCCGCCATAGGCACGGTAAAGCCCCACTTTTTCCGTTCTACCAAAGGGGCCGGGAGGTATTTTTTCAGTAAGGCCCGCAAAAGGGGCTTATACTGGGGCGGACGACCCGGAAGGGGGCGCTTTAGAGAGGGGGGCATTTGCCAGGCCAGTTCGGCGACCGCTTTGTCTAAGAGAGGTACACGCACCTCAAGGCTGTGCTGCATAGAGGCGCGATCTACTTTGGTCAGCAGGTCATCAGGCAGGTAGTGGAGGAAGTCCCATGCTGCTTGGGCGGCGAGAGGGTCTTCTGGCAGCGGGAAGGGACTCTGCCAGGGCTGCTCCGGCGCCAAAGGATACAGCGCTCTTACTTCCCGCCAGGCGAAAAGGTGCTCTTCTTGCGAAAAGGTGTGTTCGGTGGTAGCGATGGGGGGCTGGTTCAGGAGGTGGGCTACTCGGCGCATTCGGGAGGCGGGCCAAGCCGAGAGCAGGGGCGCCCCCATTCGGAGCCATGGGCCGTAGCGGCGTAGCCGTTCAGCCCAGCGATAGCGGCCATAGCCGCCAAAAAGTTCGTCGCCTCCGTCTCCTGCCAGAACTACCTTTACCCGACTTGCGGCCAAGCGAGACACCAAATAGGTAGGCAGGGCGGAGTAGTCCCCGAAAGGCTCGTCGTACCAGGCTGGCCATTGAGGCACCAGCTGTAGGGCCAGGTCGGGGGAAAGGAGGGCACTTTCCAGCGGTAGGCCCAGATGCGCGGCTACGGCCTTGGCATAAGGGAGCTCGTTGTAGGCCCCCTCCGTGAAGCCTATACTGAAAGCCTGGAGGGCCACACCCTGGTGGGCGGCGACGGCTGCTACCAGAGAGGAGTCCGTGCCCCCGCTGAGAAAAAGCCCCACAGGCACGTCGCTCACAAGGTGCGACCGAACAGCCTGCTTCAGCGCCGCTTCCAGCTGTTCTATAAGCTCGGTAGGGGAGGAGGAGAGGGGTGCAGCGGCCCACAAGCGAGGCCGCTCGTAGTAAAAGAACCGTTCCAGCCGGCCTTCTGCAAGGTACCAAGCTTCCCCGGGCTGGACTTTGTAGATGCCCTCGTACCAGCTATGAGGGGCTGGAACGAAGCCCAGATGCAAAAATTCCGCCACGGAGGCAGGACGGACCTGGGTAGCCAGTCCCCAGGCCTTTAGGACTTTGAGCTCTGAGGCGAAAAAGACGCCTTCAGGACGCACGGCCACCCAGAGAGGCTTGATGCCGTAGGGATCGCGGGCCAGAAGCAGGGCGTGGTGCGCTTCGTCGTAGAGGGCAAACGCAAACATTCCTGAGAGGCGGGGCAGCGCAGCCAAGCCCCAGCGAAGCCAGGCATGCAAGAGCACTTCCGTATCGCTGGAGGTGCGACACACGAAGCCGCCTTCCTGGGCAAGCTCCCGGAAATTGTACAGCTCTCCGTTGTAGACGAGGTAGGTGCGGTGAAGGGAGAAGGGCTGGTTAGCGGCTTCGGATAAGTCAAGGATGCTGAGGCGGGTGTGGGCTAACCCGGCTTTTTGCTGGGGATGTTTCCAGTGGCCGGCTGCGTCAGGGCCGCGATGGCGCAATAGCCCCAGCGCTAAGCCCAAGTCAGGGGGCGACCCCTCCCGCCAGAAGTAATAGCCTGCCAGCCCGCACACCGCTCATTTGTCGGCTTCGCCCAGCACCGGATCCACCGAGCCAATTAGCAAGACCGCATCCGACACCATCGCTCCTTCAAGGAGCTTTTCCAGGACCTGAATGTTGGCGAAGGAAGGGGACTTGATCTTGACGCGCCAGGGGATGCCCGTGCCGTCCGAGTAGAGGTAAAAGCCCAGTTCCCCTTTGGGGGCTTCAATGGCGTGGTACACTTCCGTGCCGGCCGGCGCTAAAGGCCCCACATCGGTCATCATAAAGTCGTGGATCATCCCCTCCATGGAGAAGTAGACTTCGTTTTTGGAGGGGTAAGCGTATTTGGCGTTGTCCAGTCGGATTTCGCCTTTGGGGAGGCGGGCCAGGCACTGCTCAATCAGGTAAGCGCTTTGCTCCATTTCCGCCATTCGGACGAAGTAGCGGGCTAAGAGGTCACCTTCCTCGCGTACAGGCACCTCAAAGTCCAGCTCCTCGTAAACCAAGTAAGGCTCATATAACCGGATGTCGTAGGGCACCCCACAAGCCCGCAGGTTAGGGCCGGTGAAGCCGTAGGCGATGGCGTCCTCTTTGGAGATGGCGCCGATGCCTTCGGTGCGGCCTCGGAAGATGGGGTTTTTGTCCAGGAGTTTGCGCCAACTGCGCAGCTCAGGGTAGAATCCCTTGAGGAAGGCCCGAATCATGTCTATCGTTTCTTCGGTCAGGTCGTACTGCACGCCGCCGATGCGGCAGTGGCTGACCGTGAAACGCACCCCTGCCAGCTTGTCAAAGATGGCGTAGATTTTCTCCCGTTCCCGGAAGGTCCACAGGAACATAGAGACGGCGCCGGCATCCATGGTAAGCGTGCCCAGCCACAGAAGGTGGGAGGAGATGCGGGCCAGTTCGCAGGCGATCGTGCGAATATACTGGGCCCGAGGGGGGGCGGTGATGCCCAGAAGCTTTTCCACCGCCAAGCAGAAGGCTACATTGTTGGAATAGGGGGAGAGGTAATCCATCCGGTCGGTGTAAGGCATGAACTCCTGGGGGGTTTTGTATTCAGCGATTTTTTCAATGCCGCGGTGCAGGTAACCGATGTCTATCACCGCTTTGACGATGCGTTCCCCGTCCAAGAGGAGCACCGCTCGGAGCACGCCATGGGTAGCGGGATGCTGAGGCCCCATATTGAGCACCACTTGGGTGCGCAAGGGGTCGGAGGTGTCCACTTCCACCAGCGTGTGCTTATCTTCCAGCCGGCGGTAAAGGGCCTGCTGGTGCTTAGGGAAGAAAGTAGGTTGGACTTGTTCAGAGAGGCGGAGCTGCGACATCAGACAAAGCTAAACAAAAGCGGGGGCTGGCTGAGGTTCTTCAGGGCTTGGGGCTTGCCAGCGACGCCGCAAGAGCGCCCATACCCCTCGCAGGCCCCACTTCTTGCGTAGGTAGCGCCAGGTGCTGGGCAAGGAAGCCCAAAAGTAGCGAGACACTTCCACCGCAAAGCTGGGCTCCATGTAGCAGTTGATCACGCACCCCGAGCAGAAGGAAAACCTTCCTTCCAGGGCCCGTAGGTGGGCTACCGCTGGGCTATGGTAAAGCTGGTAAAGGTTACCTTGAATAGGGAAGCGATACCCTGCTTCGTGAGCATGATAGCAGGGCAAGAGCAGGTGGTTATCGGGCGAAATGACGACGGTGGTAGAGGCGGCTCTACAAACGGGTTTTTCGGGGTGGTTGCCGCCTTGCTCGCGCAGGCGCAGGAAAGCCTCATTAAGGTACACATCGGGTCGTCGGCCCCACTGGCGTAGGGCCCGCATCGCCTCAGGGGGAAGTCCAGCCGTACCTACCTTGTTGTAGGCAAAAACCGGGTTAAGTATCAGGATAAGCCGGTAGGGTCGTACGAAGCGTTCGTACACGGCTTCAATCTCCTGCCAGTTATCGGGGGTTACCGTGAAGAGGATATCGGGCTTTTCGCCAAGCTGCTGTGCTACCTTCAGGCTTTCCATCACAAACTCAAAGCAGGGCACACCTCCTCGCAGGGCGTTGTGTTGGGGGGCGTTGGCGGCGTCCAGGGAAAAGTGCAGCATGTCCACCTTCCCTGCCAGTTCTTTTGCGCGTTTGGGGTATAAGAGGCCGTTGGTGGTGACGGTGGTGAGGAAGCCCAGCCGCTGGGCCATTTCCAGGAACTGAGGGAGGTGGCGATGCAAAAGGGGTTCTCCGCCTGTAAAGTCAATGATCCGCACGCCCAGGCGGCGTAGGTCCCGCAGGTTTTGGGCTACGGTCTGGAGCGAAGCGTAAGGAGAGGGCTTTTCCCAGATGTCGCAGAAGTGGCAGGCTGCGTTGCAGCGGTAGGTAAGGTAGTAGTTGCAGAGGACAGGGCGGTGGACCAAGCGCATAATCAGCTCAAGGGTTGGAGGGTCTGGGCACGGGGCTTAGCCCGAAAGTAAGGGCGAATTTCCCCCCAAAAAGTCCGAAACAAGGTGCTGGCCCGGTAGCGCTCCAGCGCTTCAAGGCTTTCCCATTGGCTGAGGGAGTAAAAGGTAGGGCCTTCGGGCTGGTAGAAGAGCTGAAGGTGGAGGCACCCGGGGAAGTTGCGGGTATGGGGGGCTTGAGCGAGAAGCTTTTCCCGTAAGAGGGGTACTTTTTCGGCCTGCGCAGGCATTTCCACCCATCGCCATACCATCCCTGCAAAGGTAACCTGGAAGGGCGCCGGTCCAAGCTGGAAAAGCCCCTTTCTCTAATAGCCCCAGTGCGCTTTTAGGGTGGCTAAGAAGAAGATAGCGGCGGTTTCGGCGCGCAGGCGCAGCCGTCCCAGGCTCACGCCAAGGCAAAACTTCCGCAAGAAGGCCAGCTCTTCAGGGGTGAAGTCTCCTTCAGGTCCTACCAGTATGAGGGTGCCGACAGGGGGGTAAGGCAGCGCCTCTCGCAAAGGAAGGGACGCCCCAATTTCGCCCATCAGGCGGTGGGGGAAACGCTCCCAAGGCAGACTTTCCCAGCTTGTGTGCCAGTGGAGGGCAGGCAAGACACTGCGCAGGTTTTGCTTGAGGGCGGCCATAGCTACCCTCTGGAGCCTCTCCTGGGGGAGGGTGGTCTTGGTGGCCCGAGCCATGCGTACGAAGTGCAGCTCGGTAGCTCCCAGCTCTACGGCTTTTTCCACGAGCCACTCCAAGCGGGCTGGCTGTTTGAGGGGCGGAGCCACCACGGCCAGCGGCGCAGGCGGTTCGCCAGGACGCTCGTGCCGAACCAAGATTTGCACACTCGCCCAGTGCGGCCCCACCTGCTGAAGAAGGCCTTCGGCTAAGTGCCCTTGCCCATCGGTCAGCCAAACCCGCTCTCCAGGCCGATAGCGCAGGCTCTTGATCCCATGCCGGAACGCTTCCCCTTCAATGCGCACCTCGCCAGCTGGCGGCAAGGCCTCTACGTACAAAGCGCTCATACCCCGCAAGTTTATTGTTACCTTTGCCGTATGGCTTATCGCATGGACATTGCCCCGCAAGAGGTGGATAAAATCCTGCAGCGCCGAATCTTACGGGATGGGCTGGACCTCGTGATGGACCTCAAAAAAAGCCACGGGGTATGGCTTTACGATAGCAAGCACAACCGAGAACTGCTGGACTTTTTTGGGTGTTACGCCACGATCCCCCTGGGGTACAACCACCCTAAGATGGTGGGCGACGAAGCTTTCCTGGAACACCTCCTTCAGGCTGCCCTTATCAACCCCACCAACGCCGACATCTATACGCAGGAGTATGCCCACTTTATGCAGACTTTTGAACGGGTGGCTATTCCTCCGTATCTCAAGTATGCCTTCTTTATCGCAGGGGGGGCGTTGGCCGTAGAAAACGCCCTCAAAGTCGCCATGGACTGGAAGGTCCAGAAAAACTTCCAGAAAGGCTATCGGCGGGAGGTGGGTACGAAGGTCATTCACTTTGAGCAGGCTTTTCATGGTCGGTCGGGCTATACGCTGAGCCTCACCAACACCGACCCTGCTAAGACCCGTTACTTTGCCAAGTTCTCCGACTGGCCCCGTATCGTCAACCCCAAACTGCATTTCCCCCTCAATGAAGAAAATCTGGCCCGCACGATAGAATTGGAAGAGCTGGCGGTGCGCCAGATCAAGCAAGCTTTTGTGGAGCACCGCGACGATATATGCGCCATCCTTATTGAGCCTATCCAGTCAGAGGGGGGGGATAACCATTTTCGGCCTGAGTTTATGCGCCGGCTTCGGGAGCTGGCCGACGAAAACGATGTCCTGCTGATCTACGACGAAGTGCAGACGGGCGTCGGAGCTACGGGGCGCTTCTGGGCGCACGAACACTTCGGGCCGGACGCGCTTCCGGACATCCTTGCCTTCGGTAAGAAAATGCAGGTGTGCGGCATTTTAGCCGGACCGAAGGTGGATGAAGTGCCTACCAACGTCTTTCGCGTCCCCTCTCGCATCAACTCTACTTGGGGTGGCACCCTCGTGGACATGGTGCGGGCGGACAAAATCCTGGAAATCATAGAGCAAGACCACATCGTGGCCCATGCCGCCGAAGTAGGCGCTTACTTGCAAAAACGCCTTGAAGAGCTTGCAGGCCTCTATCCTGAGCTAATCCATAATGTCCGCGGGCGTGGTCTTCTGGTGGCCTTTGACTTGCCCACTTCCGAGCTGCGGGACCGCCTCGTCAGAGATGCTCTCGATCAAGAAAACCTCCTTCTGCTGCGGGCAGGCGCGCACTCTATTCGCTCGCGGTCGGCCCTCACCATCACCAAGGAAGAAATAGACGAAGGAATAGAGCGGCTCAGCCGCGTCCTAAGCCGGTATCGCGTAAGCCCGACGCTGTCCGTGTCGTGAGCCTTCTGCGCATAGCCCTGCAGAAAAAGGGGCGCCTGGCCGAAGAGTCCCTTCGGCTGCTCGGCGAAGCAGGTATCGCCATTCCCCAAGGGGGAGAGCGTCTCCGCTTGCCTGCGCAAAACTACCCGCTGGAGGTTTTTCTGCTTCGCGACGATGACATTCCGGCGTATGTGGCAGATGGGGTGGCGGATGTGGGGATCGTGGGCCAAAATGTGGTGGCCGAGGCAGACCTTCCCCTTCAGATTGTGCGCGAGCTGGGGTTTGGGCGGTGTCGGCTTTCGCTGGCGGTGCCTAAAGAAAGCCCCATTCAGCGGCTGGAAGACATAGCGGGGCGCCGCATTGCCACGGGCTATCCCACTTTGACTCGGCGGCTCCTGGCAGAAAGAGGGCTTTCGGCCACCATCTTGCCCTTGCACGGTTCTACCGAGATAGCGCCCAGCCTGGGCCTGTGCGAGGGCATCGTGGATATCGTAGCGACGGGCAGTACCCTCCTGCTGCACGGCCTGCGAGAAGTGCAAGCCCTCTTTCACAGCCAGGCCGTCCTGGTAAGCCGGCCCCACCCCACCAACCCCCTCCTGGAAGATTTTCTCTTTCGTCTGGACGCCGTACTGGCAGCCCGCCAGCAGAAGTACCTCCTCTTCAACCTCCCCAAAGAAGCTCTGCCTGCTGTGGTGGAGCTTTTGCCCGGCCTAAAAAGCCCTACCGTACTGCCCCTCGTTGAAGAAGGTTGGATCTCCGTCCACACGGTGGTTGAAGAAAAACGCTTCTGGGAAGTGACCCAGCGGCTTCAGGCCCTGGGTGCCCAGGGCATTCTCGTCATAGACATTGAAAAGCTCATCCGATGAACTGGACCTTGTACGAGTGGAGCCCCGACTTTTCTTATGCCCAGTTGCGATCCCGGCAACCGCCCCTCCCTGATGTGCAGGCTGTATTCAAGCGGGTAGAAGACGAAGGAGACGCCGCTCTGTACGCGCTTACCCGCCAGTGGGATGGGGTGGAACTACCTTCGCTTCGGGTTCCACCGGAGGCGATCGCCCGCGCTTCGGTAGAACCCGCGCTGGCCAAGGCTATCCAACAGGCTTACGAAAACCTCTACGCTTTTCACTTGGCTCAGCGTCCCAGCGAAGTCGTCTATGAGACGCAGCCAGGTGTGGTGTGCGGCCTTCGGTATGTGCCCTACGAACGAGTAGGGCTTTATGTGCCGGGAGGGACGGCTCCGCTCTTTTCTACGGTGCTGATGCTGGGGGTGCCTGCGCAGATTGCCCGGGTGCCCTCGGTAGCACTGGCTACGCCTCCTGGGCCTCATGCCGAAGTGCACCCAGCTATCCTGTACGCAGCCCGCCTGTGCGGCATCCAAGAAGTGTACCGAATAGGGGGGGCTCAAGCGATAGCGGCCATGGGCCTGGGGACCCCCACCATAGCCCAGGTAAGGAAGGTCTTCGGTCCAGGTAATCGGTATGTGCAGGCAGCTAAACTGGAGCTAGCGCGTCGGGGTATCGCTATAGACATGCCCGCAGGCCCTTCTGAGGTGGTGGTTATAGCGGATTCTACGGCGCCGCCTCACTGGGTGGCCGCCGATCTTTTGGCCCAAGCTGAACACGGCCCCGATAGCCTCGTGGGGCTTATTACCTCGGACAAGGACCTTATTTTCCAAGTGCAGGAGGAAATCGTCCATCTGCTGGCCCAGCATCCTCGTCGCTCGCTTATTGAGTCTACGCTGAGCCATAGCTGGGCTCTCTGGGTGCCGGATAAGAAGACGGCCCTCCAAGCGGCCAACGCCATCGCCCCTGAGCACCTTATCCTGGCCTGCGAAGACCCTTCCCCATGGCTGGAAGGCGTCCAAACAGCCGGTTCGGTTTTTCTGGGGGTCTGGACGCCTGAGAGCGCAGGTGATTACGCTTCGGGCACCAACCATGTGCTGCCCACGGGCGGTATGGCCCGCAGCTACGGTAGCCTCACCGTGATGAGCTTCCTCCGTACTATGACCTACCAGCAGCTTTCTCAGGAGGGGGTTCGGTCGCTGGCGCCCACTGTGATAACGCTGGCCCACGCCGAAGGTCTCCCCGCCCACGCTTACGCCATGGAGCTGCGCTATGCCGCGCTTTAGACCTCACCTACAGGCCATTCCCCCGTATTCCAGCGCTCGGGAGGAGTTTTCTGGCTCCGCTCGTCTCTTCCTGGACGCCAACGAAAACCCCTACGCCGAAACCTGGGAACCTGAGGCTTATCGGTATCCCGATCCTTATCATACGGCTCTACGGGAAGCGATTGCGGCGCACTGGGGCGTTTCCCCTCAAGAAGTAGCTTGCGGTGCCGGCAGCGACGAACTGATAGATTGGCTTCTGCGAGCCGTAGCCGAACCAGGCCAAGATGCCCTTCTCACGGTCACCCCTTCGTACGGGGTTTATGCGACCTACGCCCGCATCCATGGCTTGGGGGTTCGGGAGGTGAGGTTGGAGCCGGACTTCTCGCTGCCGGTGGACTCGCTTCTTGCGGCGGCAGGGGCTAATACGCCCTTGGCTATCCTCTGCCGCCCTAATAACCCCACCGGTACCCTCTGGCCAGCAGAAACCATAGAGGCCTTTGTGCAAAAGTTTGATGGGTGGGTAGTGCTGGATGAAGCTTACATAGAGTTCTCTTCTGAACCGCGAGGATGGCTTGAGAAGCGCACCTCCCAGTGTATTCTCTTGCGCACTTTTTCCAAGGCCTGGGGCATGGCTGGCTGGCGGGTGGGGTACATGATTGCGGACCCGGAGGTGGTCTCGCTCTACTACCGCACCAAGCTGCCGTATAACCTGAGTCAGCCGGCCCAGGCGCGTGCCCTTTCAGTGCTGAAGCGGTGGCCCCTCGTTCAAGAGAGCATCCAGCGCTTGCAAGCGGAGCGTACTCGCCTCGCCCAAGCCCTGGCCGCTTTGCCGGGGGTGCGCGTCTACCCCTCCGAAGCCAATTTCCTCCTGATCCGGGTGCCGGATGCCCTCGCGGTGTATAAACGACTCTTGGAGCAAGGCATAGTCGTGCGCTACCGAGGCACCCTCCCACTGTGCGAGGATACCCTTCGCCTTACCGTAGGCCGCCCTGAAGAAAACGACACCCTCCTTGAAGCGTTATGCCGTATTATCTCTTCGTAGATCGGGATGGCACGCTCCTTGAAGAGCCTCCCGATACGCAGCAAATAGACAGCTATGAGCGGTTTCGGTTGCTTGCTGGGGTGCTTTCCACCCTTCGCTGGGCCGTGCAGATGGGCTATCGCCTGGTGATGATCACCAACCAGGACGGCTTGGGGACCCCGGCTTTCCCAGAAGAGCGATTCTGGGGCCCGCAAAGGCTCCTGCTGGATATTTGCGAATCCGAGGGCATTCGCTGGACAGGTATTCACATCGATCGCAGCCGCAGCGACCAGCCCTCCCCCTATCGCAAGCCCTCTCCTCTCCTGCTTTTGCCTTATCTTGAAGGGTCCATAGATCGCCAGCGCAGTTTCGTAATCGGAGACCGGTATACGGATATGCGCCTGGCGGAGCGGATCGGGGTGCGAGGCCTCTGGCTTGAGAATCCCCTGCATCCCCTGCCCCAGGGCTGGCCCGCTTCTACCGACACCTATCAGCGCGTGGCAAACTGGGCCGAAATCCAGCGTCTATTGCAAGAGCGGTTTTTCTTTACAGAACTCCACCGAACCACCACCGAAACCCAAGTGCACCTTCAGCTGGCTGTCTACGGTCAGGGCGAAGCCCAAGTCTGCACCGGCATAGGCTTTCTGGACCACATGTTTACCCTTTTGGCGCACCATGCGGGTTGGACGCTGACGCTCCAAGCCCAAGGCGACCTTGAAGTGGACCTTCACCACACGCTGGAGGATGTGGGAATAGCTTTGGGGCAGGCTCTGGCGCGCCTACTGGAAGATAAGCGGGGCCTGGCTCGGTATGGACAGTCAGGCGTGCCGCCCATTTGCCGTGCCCTCCCCATGGACGAAGCCTTAGCTCTCGTAGCCGTGGACCTGAGCGGACGGGGAGGCCTGCGGTGGGAAGTGGCCCTCTCTGAAGCGGTAGGAGGGGCTTCCCCCACCTTATGGCGGCACTTCTTTGAGACGCTGGCCCGAGAAGGACGCTTTACCCTCCACCTGTGGGCGCAGGGCCTGGACAGCCACCACCTTCTGGAAGCGGTATTCAAAGGCCTCGGGAGAGCCCTCCGGCAGGCCTTCCAGCGGGACTATAGCCAGCCGAAAATACCCTCCACCAAAGGCAGCTTATGAAGATAGGCCTCATCGCTTATCGGGGAGGTAATGTCCGTTCTATTCGCAGCGCCCTTGAGGCGCTCGGTGCCGAAGTGGTGTATTCGGCGGATCCCTTTGCGCTGAGCGTTTGCAGCGGCTTGGTTTTCCCGGGGGTCGGGGCGGCCCTCCCCGCCGTGGAGGACCTTCAAGCTCGAGGGCTATGGGACTGGCTTCCCCGCTGGGAAAAGCCTTTCCTGGGCATCTGCTTAGGAATGCAGCTTATGGGTCGCTACCTTGAAGAAGGAAATGTGCCTGGGTTGGGTATCTTTCCCTTTGAGGTGATCGCTTTCCAACAGGCCCCACGGACTCTCCACATTGGCTGGAATCTCGTTTCGCCTTCTCAGCCTGACCCCTTATGGGAAGGGCTCAAACCGCCTTTCTACGCCTACTTCGTGCATGGATACCGGGCCTCTGTGGGCCCCTACTCCTTGGCTGAAACCACCTACGGCGAGACTTTCTCTGCGGCCGTGCGAAAAGCCCTTTTCTGGGGGGTGCAGTTCCACCCGGAAAAAAGCGGCCGCGTGGGCCTGATGATCCTGGCTAACTTCCTTCGCTTGTGCGCCTCATACCAGGCATAGACCTGTGGGCTGGCCAGGTCGTGCGGCTGTGGCAGGGGGACTTTGTGCAGCGCCAGGTGGTGGGCGAGTCCCCGACCGAAACAGGCCAACGGTTTCTCCAATGGGGGCTTCGTCGGTGGCATGTGGTGGACCTTGAAGGGGCCCGACAAGGTGCTCTCCAGCAGAAAGAGGTACTCCTCCGGCTGCGTCAAACCTTTCCTCAGGTGCAGATGAGCCTGGGGGGAGGTCTGCGTTCGCAGGCTGAGGTGGCTTGGGCCCTGGAAGCAGGGTTTGACTGGGTGGTGATCGGCAGCGCCGCCGTCCTGGACCCTCCCAAAGTCCAGCGTTGGATGGACCGATGGGGACCTCATCGTTTCATCTTGGCCAGCGATATCCGCGAAGGGCAGGTGGCCGTGCATGGCTGGCAGCAGCGCACGCCCCTTTCAGTAGAAGCCTTCCTGACCGCTTGGCGGCCCATGGCCCCCGCAGCTTTCCTATGCACCCAGGTGGAGCGGGATGGAACCCTCGCAGGCCCCGATGTGGAGCTGTATCGTTTTTTACAGCAGGTGGCTGGGTCCGTGCCTGTGATAGCTTCGGGAGGCATTCGGGGGCCAGAAGACCTCCAAGCCCTCGCGCAGGTCGGCCTGCCTGCCGCCATCGTGGGCAAAGCCCTTTATACCGACCCCCACGCTTCCCAATGGGCCTCTCAATATGCTGGCTAAGCGCATCATCCCCTGCCTGGATGTACACGACGGACGCGTCGTAAAGGGCGTCCAGTTCTTAGGCCTGCGCGACATGGGAGACCCCGTAAAGCTCGGCCTCTACTACCAAGAAGCGGGCGCAGATGAACTGGTGTACTTGGACATATCGGCCAGCGTAGAGGGCCGCCGTACTTTTCTCGCTGCGGTAGAACGGATCGCCGCCCAGTTGCGGATTCCTTTTACGGTGGGAGGCGGGGTAAGCACCATAGAAGACATTCGGCGTCTCCTTGAGGCTGGTGCCGACAAAGTGTCTCTCAACACCGCGGCGCTGCAGCGGCCTTCGCTCCTTGCAGAGGCGGCTGCGGTTTTTGGGCGGCAGTGTATTGTACTGGCCATAGATGCCCAGGTTGAAGGAGAGACTTATCGGGTCTACTCGCATGGCGGCCGAAAACCCACGCTCTGGGAAGCGGTCGCTTGGGCCCAAGAGGGAGAGCGGCAGGGCGCCGGCGAGATCCTGCTCACCGCCATAGGCCGGGACGGCACACGAGCAGGGTACGACCTTCGCCTCACCCGTCAAGTGGCTCAGGCGGTCCGCGTGCCTGTCATCGCTTCCGGCGGAGCAGGCAAGCTGGAGCACTTCCTTGAAGTGCTGACGGAAGGAGCAGCCGAAGCGGCGCTGGCAGCCGGGCTTTTTCACGAAGGCTTGCTCACACCTTGGCAGGTTAAGGCCTACCTTCATGCCCAAGGGGTTCCTGTACGCCTATAATCGCCTACTTTGTGGTCAGGATGTCCTCCCCTCTGCCTGAAGGCCTTTTTCCGGCCATTGTGCAGGATGCCGACACGCATGCGGTGCTCATGCTGGGTTATATGAACGCCGAAGCTTTTCGGCTCACGCAGGAGACGGGCTGGGTGACTTTCTGGAGCCGCAGCCGGCAGCGTCTCTGGACTAAGGGAGAAACCTCGGGAAACAGGCTGGCGGTGGTGGCGCTGCGGTGGGATTGCGATGGCGATGCGCTCCTCGTGCTGGCTCGTCCGCAAGGCCCTACCTGCCATCGGGGCACTTACTCCTGCTTTTCGGAAGCGGGCGAATGGCCCGGCAGCTTCTTGGGGCACCTCCAGCGGATCGTGACCGAGCGAGCGCAAGCCGACCCACAAACTTCCTACACGGCGCAGCTCCTGCAGGCCGGCCTGCCCCGCTTGGCTCAAAAAGCAGGCGAAGAAGCCGTAGAAGTGGCTATCGCAGCTCTTACCGAACCGCCGGAACGCCTCCTTGAAGAGACGGCCGACCTTATATACCACCTGGCCGTGCTACTTTATGCTTGTGGGCTCTCTTTCGCTGAGGTAGAAGCCCTCTTGCGCAAGCGACATGAGCGGCGCGCCTGAGTATCAGCTTGTAGGTCTGTTACATGCCTTGCTGCCGGTCGTGCCGCTGGGAAGGGATCGGAAAAAACAACCTTTTGTCGTCCTTACCGATACCCCCCGGCCCCAGTATATTCTGTTAGAGGCCCACGGTCCGCTTGTGGAAAGGGTGCAAAAAGTGCCTCTCCACGCGAAGGTCGCCGTGCGGTTTGCGTTGGAAGGCTGGCTTTGGCATCCCCCTCAAGGAGCGGCCCGCTATGTGGTGCGCCTTCTGGCTCTTGAGATTACCCGGCTGGAGGAAAACATGCCGACGGGCTCGTAACTTTGTGGGGTATGGACTTATTTGAGAAAGTCCGGGCTCGCATGGGGGCCGACCTCGGCAAATATGCAGAAATCGGACATCACTATTTGGCTTTTCCCAAACTCACCGGTCCGCTGGGTCCTCACATGTACTTCCAGGGCAAGCCTGTCTTGGTGTGGTCCCTCAACGACTATCTGGGCCTGGGCAGTGACCCCGCCGTAAAAGAAGCCGATGCCCAAGCCGCCCAAGAATACGGCTTGGCTTATCCCATGGGTTCCCGCATGCTGACCGGCAACACCGACCAGCACGAGGCTTTGGAGCGCGAACTGGCCGATTTCCTGGGCAAGCCCGATGTTTTTCTCTTGAACTATGGGTACCAGGGCTTTCTTTCAGTGATAGATGCGCTCACAGACCGGCACGATGTGGTGATCTACGACAGCCTGTCTCACGCTTGTCTGATAGATGGGGTACGGCTCAGCCCTGCCCTGCGCATGAGCTTTCGCCACAACGACATCGCCCACCTGGAGTCCCGCCTTCAAAGGGCGTTAGCTCACATAGAGAAGACCGGCGGGGGCATTCTTGTCATCACCGAAGGGGTTTTCGGCATGCGGGGCGATACCGGTGCGCTGGACCGGATCGCGGCCCTCAAAGCCCGCTATCCCTTCCGCCTTCTTGTAGACGATGCGCATGGCTTTGGCGTACTGGGTGCCACAGGCCGGGGTACCCCTGAGCACTACGGCGTGGAAGAGGCCGTGGACATCTGGCTGGGCACCTTCGCTAAAACCATGGCCCTCATCGGAGCCTTCGTGGCCGGCGAAAAGGAAGTCATTCAATACCTACGCTACCACCTGCGCAGCCAGATTTACGCCAAGTCCTTACCCATCGCCGTGGTGATAGGGGCTCGCAAGCGGCTTGAACTTTTGCGCACGCAGCCTGAGCGCCGAGAAAAGCTCTGGCACATCACCCGTCGCCTCCAAGAAGGGCTCAAAAAGGCAGGCTTTTCCCTTGGGGTGACCGAAACACCCGTCACGCCCGTCTACCTTTCCGGCAGCGAGACCGAAGCTATCGCCCTGGTGAAGGACCTGCGGGAAAACTTCGGGATTTTCTGCTCCGCCGTAACGTACCCTGTCATTGAAAAAGGCCACATCATCTTGCGGCTCATTCCTACGGCGGCCCATACCGAAGCGGATGTCGATCGCACCATAGCCGCTTTCTGCGAAGTAGCCGCCCGGCTACAAGCAGGCGCCTACGCCCAACCGGTCTCTCTATGAGTGGGCCTTCCTTGCCCGATGTTGAGCGCCAGCGTAAGCTCGTAGACGAACTCAACGCGCAGGCTTACGACGAGCGGTACAACAACACCCAGCTTACCCTGCAGTTTGCGCGGGATGCGTTGGAAAAAGCCCAGAAAATCCATTACACCGAGGGGGAAGCCTGGGCCTGGCGAAACCTGGGGATCGGTCACGCTATAAAAGGAGAACTTGAGCAGGCTGAGTCCTGCCTCAAAAAGGCGATAGCGCTTTTTGAGCAGCTGGAGCACCCCCGAGGCCTCGGCCTCTCGTATTCCAACCTCGGTACCGTGTACCAGCAGATGGGACGCCTGGATAAGGCTGTAGAGTATCTGGTGCGTTCTCTGCGGTATTTGCAGCTTATTCCGGAATTAGCTTTCTTTTACGCGCAGGCGCTGGCTAACCTCGGTTCTCTTTTTGGGGAGCTGGAGCAGTACGAGCTGGCCCGGGAATACCATGAAAAGGCTCTCAAGATTCACGAGTCTGTGGGGGCCAAACGCGGTATGTTCTTTTCTCTGGTGAGCTTAGGGGGGTTTTACGAGGAGACGCAGCAGAAAGAAGCGGCAGAAAACTGCCTGGCGCAGGCTTTGGACATCGCCACGGAGTTGGGGGAAGAGGATCTGGTGATCCGGGCGCTGCTGTCACAGGCGCAGCTTTTCCATCGTACAGGCCGCAGCAAAGAAGCGCTTGAACGGCTCCAGCGCGCTGAAGTGCTGGCCCAGGCCTTGGATAGCCCTTTCCTCCTTTACCAACTGTATGTTCTAATGGCTGACACGTGCCTGGCCCTCCATCTTTTGGACAAAGCCCAAGAAGCGCTTGAGAAAGTCTATGTGTATCGGGAGAAAGCGCCGGTGGGTTCCCTGGACTACTTTGTGCCCGATATCCAAGCTCGGCTGGCTGAAAAGGCGGGCCGCTTTGAAGAAGCCTATCGCTACTACAAGCAGTATGTGGAACAGCGTTTTGCCCTCCAGCGGGCTGTGACCCGCAACGTAGTGGGCACGCTGGAGAAAATCTTGCGAGAAGACCTGTTGGGGGCTGGCCAGGAAGCTTCCCCAGACCTCTTGGTAGCCCGCCGAATCCAGGAAGTCATGCTCCATGGCGAGGCTGAGCTAAAGCAGATCTTTCCGGAAAGCGTCCTCTGGAGCGTCCCCAAAGGGGTCGTGAGTGGGGACTTTCTATGGGCAGGCAAGGGAAAGGAAGGCGCTCAGATCTTAGTGATAGCCGACGCCTCGGGCGCGGGGGTATCTGCCGCTATGCTTTCTACCGTAGCGCACGTGTTGTTGTATGAAATCATCTCTTTGCGGTCCGTTTCGGATCCAGGACGCATCCTCAGCCAACTCCATAAAAGCCTCCTGGACATTTTGTACCCCTCGGCCAAGAAGACCGCTCCTGAATTGGAGGCTATCCAAGCCGAAGGGTTCCAGGTAGGGATCCTGGCTTTTTTCCCTTCCTTAGGGGAAGTCCATTTTGCTGGGGCGCATATACCGCTCTGGATATACAATCCGGCGCTGGGATGGGAGCAACTCGCCCCAGACAAACGCCTTATCGGCCAGAAAGCTGAAACGGAGGACCGTACCCCTCGCCTGTACACCAGTACGATTGTGCCTGTGGAGAGGGGGTGGACCCTGCTCTTTTTGACCGATGGGTGGGAGCGCCAGGTGCGGGCCTCCGACGGCAAACGATACGGGCGATCCAGCGTGCGAGACTTTCTGGCTGCCCATCCCCCTACCGACCTCAAAGAATGGCTTGATACGGTCCGGCAAGAATGGGACCGCTGGCGAGAAGGAGCTGCCCCCACCGATGATATTCTCCTTGTCGCTACCCGCACATGAACCGCTTCCTTTTCCTGGTGGCGAGCTTGCTGTGGGCGCAGGAGCCTATCGTCTACCAACTCTCCGGCATGGTTCTTAGCGCCACCACCGGCGAACCCATCCCTTTTGTTTCGGTGCGGGTGGGGCGTACGCGCCGGGGTACCGTCGCTAACGCAGAGGGCTTCTACAGTTTGCCGGTGGTGCGCAGCGATACGCTGTATTTCTCTGCCGTAGGCTACAAAAAAGGCCGCTTCATTGTGAGCCCATACCTGGACGCCTACCAAGGCGATACCACCTCCGGCTACCTCTATGCGGTGCATTACCTGGTTGAAGACACCCTTGAGCTGCCTACCGTCCGCATCTCAGCTATCCGCACCCCCGAAGAGCTCAAAACCGCCTTGCTCAACGTGCCCCTGGAAACCCAGACCCAGGTCGCACGCGACAATGTTAGCCCTGAACTTATTGCCTACTTCCTGCAGAACCTCCCCGCCGACCCCCAGGAGCGCATAAAAGTAGCCGAGCAGCGCTACCGAGACCTCTACTACAACCGAACCTTGCGGCCGGTTTATCCCATCTTAGACCCCATAGCGGCCTATCGGCTCGTGCGCTACCTGGCCGAGAAGGCCCAAATCAAGCGCGAAAAAATCTACGACTACTGGACCGATGACTGAGCTATGTAAGAACGAATGTACTGGCTCATCGCTTGGTAGATGGGCGCCAGAGGAGGGGCTATTCGCTCAAGCAGGGCCAGGTGCTTGGTGAGGGTCTTTTCGTCGCCTCGGCGAGCCGGACCCGTTTGGGCCTCCTGGGGTGAGAGCCCTTGCAATTTGGAAAGAACCTCTTTTGTGAGCGGTAGATACACCTCTCGCGAAAAAGGAGCCGGCAAAACCGCTTCCGCCATGTGAAAAAGCGCATTGACGAAGTTAGCCGTGAACACCGCTCCTACATGGAGGCGCAGGCGGGTTCCGCTATCCGCAAAGTGAACCTTGGAAGCGTCTTGGGTGAGCGTTTCAGCCCAAGTTTGCGCCGCTGGAGTCCCTTCCCAAAAAACGAAAAATTCCCCCCAGTTTACCCTTCGCCCTGCGCTGAAGCTCTGCAAGGGATACACTACACCAGCCTGGGATCCAAAAAAAGGCTCCAGTACGGCCAGTTCTACTGAACCGGCTGTATGAAACACCGGCACTTCCGGGGTGAGGTGCGGCGCAATCTGCGCAGCTACCGTGGGCAGTTGGGCGTCCCGCACGCATAAGAAAAGCGCCTTCAACGCCGGCCACGGAAAAGCTTCCTCCGCAGAGACCACCAGGAAAGGGGGTGTCCAGGACCTGATAAGGGCGCTTGAGCAGGGCCACAGCGAAACCCAGCTCATGCAGTCTCCAGGCGAGAGCCTGCCCCACGCCCTCCAGCGCCTATGATGCCTACCATGCTCAAAATTGTGTACTTTGACCGGCATGAGACTACCTTCTCAAGGCCTGTCTAAGGAGTCTATCCTGGCTGAACTGGACGCCCTCAAAGCCCAGGATACCCAAAGCACGGATGGGCGGTTGTGGAGTCTGGTGTACTACCACAGCCCGGAAGTGCATGAGTTAGCCCAGGCTGCGTATGCCCGCTACATAGCCGAGAATGCGCTCAATCCGCTGGCTTTCCCCAGCCTCCGCCGCATGGAGAACGACCTCATCGCCATGGTGAGGCACCTTCTGCACTGCCCGGGTGTAGGCACGCTGACCAGTGGGGGTACCGAGAGCCTTTTTTTGGCGCTCAAGGCTGCCCGGGATTACGCTCGGGCTCGGCGCCCTCATATCGCCCAGCCGGAGGTGATCGCGCCTCTTTCGGCGCACCCGGCCCTGGATAAAGCCGCCCAGTACTTGGGCCTGCGCATGGTGCATACGCCCCTCACGACGGAGGGAGCGGCCGACGTGGCCGCCATGGAAGCCGCCCTTTCTGAGCGCACGATTCTCCTGGTGGGCTCGGCGCCTTCTTACCCCCATGGGGTGATGGACCCTATTCCGGAGATTGCCGCTTTGGCCGCTTCGCGGGGCCTCTTGTGCCATGTGGACGCCTGCATAGGGGGGTTCATCCTTCCCTTTTTGGAACGAATCGGCGTGCCGGTGCCGCCCTTTGACTTTCGGGTAGAGGGGGTCACAAGCCTTTCCGTGGACCTGCATAAGTACGGCTATACCCCTAAGGGGGCTTCGGTGCTCTTGTATCGGGACCGAGAGGTGCGGCGCCATCAGTTTTTTGTATACGGGGGCTGGCCAGGAGGTATCTACGCCTCGGCTACTTTTGCAGGCACGCGTTCGGGTGGAGCTATCGCAGCTGCTTGGGCTGTCTTGCGCTACTTGGGCGAAGCAGGCTACACCGAAGCTGCTCGCAAGACTTGGGAGGCCACCCAACGGCTGCGGGACGGCATTCAGCAGATTCCAGGTCTCTACTTAGTAGGCAAGCCGGCGGCTACGATCTTGGCTATAGGCGCGCACCCTCCCTTGGATATCTACGCTATCGGCGATGCCCTGGCTAAGCGAGGGTGGTTTCTAGACCGGCAGCAGAAGCCTCCCAGCTTGCACCTCACCGTCACGGTCGCTCATGCAGCCGTGGTAGAGGCTTTTCTTCGTGATCTGGAAGCCGTGGTGGCAGAAGAAAAGCACTCTGCCTCCCGGGCTATGTGGCGTCGCCGCTTAGGTCGGACGGTGACGCACACCGCCCTTCGGATCCTTCCTTCGCGCTGGGTGCGTACTCTGGCCAGATGGGTCAGCGCCACGGCTCGCAATCCGCGCCCTTCACGGCGTACAGCAGCTATTTATGGCATGATGGCCGCCTTGCCCAGCCAAGACTCGGTAGAGAAGCTCGTAGAGGACTTCTTAGACAAAACGCTGGAAGGGTAGTCTACGGGGTGGGGGTTCAGCTACTCGGCGGCGGGCGCCGTCTCCTCCGAAGTCCTCGAAGGCCTGGGAAGAAAGAGCCACCCAGGGCTCCCCAGAAAGGCTTCCGGGGAAAGGGTGCGCATTCCTTCCAGCGCTTGGGCCGAATCGCTGAAAAGCACAATAAGGTCAGCTTCGTACGTGTGGGCTACATTTAGAATCAGCTGAACAAAGCGAGGGCCGCTCCAAGAAACTTTCTCATACGCAGAGGCCTGTACAAGGCGCTGAAGGCGGCTATGCATCTTCTCTATGCGGCCATCTGGGCGCAAGAGAGGAAGGGCCGCAACCTGGGCACCTACTTTGCGGGTGAGGGTGCGTAAAAAACGAAACCCCTTCCGGCGAACGGTAATCCGCATCGTACACCACCAGCATCTTCTTCCAGGTTATCCGACTCTCTGGAAAAACCACCAGGATAGGGATGGAAGCGTGGTGGATGAAGTGGCGAGTATGAAAGCCCAAGGCTCCTTCGGAGTCTTCGCCCTGGCCTTGAGCGCCCAGTGCCAAGAGGCGGTAGCTTCGGCTTTGGAGGTATCGGTGCAACCCCTCGGTCAAGAAGTCTCGTTGGGAAACCAGGCGGATACTGCGCCGTTCGTTAGCGGGCACATGGGCAGCCACAAACTCGCGTAGGCGCTGATGGGCAGCTTGCGCCGCCTCTTGTTCCATCTGTTCAATTATGTGAGCTGACAGGAAGGGCAATCCACGAGGCAGCTGATAAGCATGGTAAAGAACCAGCGAATCCCGCAGCTTCCTTCGCAGGGGAAGGAGCGCTTGCAGCACCGCAGCCGAGGCTGGACTATAGTCAATGGCGGCTAAGAGCTTCCCCATCCTTACAAAAGTAGGCTCTTTTTCCGTACCTTTGCCCAGCCTTATGGTGGAGCCTCACACCCCTGGACAATCAGAGCAGGAGGCCACATTTCCCGTCGAGCACCTGCGCAAAACACTGGAGGAACTCTTGGCAGAAACTTCGGAAGGGCTCAAGCGCACCTTGGCCGAGAAGAAGCCGCATTTGTCGGAGATTACGCTCTTGACCGAGTACCTTGTGCAGCTTCCGTACCAGCGTGCCTTCAACCCCCTCGTACAAGCCTTCAAACGATATGTAACCCAGACTTTGCCTGAATGGAGAGCCCACGCAGAAAAAAGAGACCCCGCCACACAGAAAGCAGAAATAGAGCGCTTAGATGCCTTTCAGCGGCGCTTTGAAGACGCTATCATCCGCTTTGAAGAGGCCCGAAGCGCCTACGAGAAGCGCTGCAAAGAAAACGCCGAAAAAGCCCGCCAGCTTCTGGCAGAACTCAAAGAAATTGTCCTGCAAGAGCAGATAGACGCTTTCCCGCGCGTGCGTCAGATTACCCGGGAATGGAGCCGGCTCCGGCGAGAACTCTTACCGCATGATCGCAAAGAACTCGTTCGGCCTTTCCAGGATTTTCTTGCGCAATTTGACGCGCTGTACGCCCGCTATAAAGATATTTTTGAAGCCGAAAAGCAAGCCCTTCACGAGCGCCGTCTGCACATCCTGGAGGAGATAAAAAAGCTTTTTCCTCCCCAGGGCGCGCAAACCAGCCTCGAGTTCTGGCAGCAGCAACGGGATAAGCTGGCCCTCCTCCAGAGTGAATGGCAGTCCCTCCCTCGCCTCTCCTCCCGAGAAGAACGGGCCCTGGCACTTGAGTATCGGCAGCTCGTGAGCCGCTTTCGGGAACAGTACGCTCTCTTCCGTTCGCAGGCTTACCAGCGTGTCCAGAAAAACCCTGTTCTCCAGGAGACCTACCGGCGCAAACGGCAAATCATTGAACTTCTTCGCCCCCTTGTTGAAAAAGCGTATGCTTCGGTGGAGGAGTGGAAAGAAGCTAACAAGCAAGTTCGCGAGTTTGTCAAGGAGTGGCGCACCCTCACGGAGAGGTCTTTGAAGGAAGACGACTCCCGGGAAGTCAGGCGTTTCTACGCTACGCTCAATCAGCAATTCAGCGAGCTGCTGGATACCTTCAACGAAAAGTCAGAGGCCTTCAACCAAGCCTACCGCCGCCAGCAAGTCCAGCGCCTTGTGGAAAGCGGTAAAAAGCTTATCCAAGAAGTGGAAAAGCTTCTCAAGAAAGACCTTGAAGAAGCGGTAAAGCACTATCGCGCCCGGGTAGCCCTGTGGAAGCGCCGAGCCCATCGCTTCCATAAAGAAGAAGCTGCCATCGCGGAGTTGTATAACCAGCTAGAGGCGCTGGGCGATCGGCTGCGGGAAGCCCAAAAGGCTTACAGCCAAGAGCTGGCCCGTAACTTGGAAAAGCGGGTGGCTATCCTCAACCAGTTAGATGAGCTGGGCCAGCAAGCTACCCCTGAAAAATTGGATGCCTTCATCCAGAAACTCCTGGAGTACGAAGATGTGGGCAAAGTGGCTCCCAGCCATCGGGAGCGGCTCCAGCATCGGCAGCGGCAGGCGATACAGCGGTTTTTGACCACAGCAGGGCTGTCAGAGGAGGCTTTCCAGGAAGCATGGCTGGCAGCTCAGGTCAGCCGACAATCTCCTCAGCAGATTCGGCGTACGCTGGAGTCGCTCAAAGCCCAACTTGCCCAGTACAAGCAAGATATTCAGGGCTACCAGAACACCATGACCCTGCTGGCCCGTGGCAAAGGCAGCGAGCCCCTTCGCCAGGAATTGGAGCAAAAAATCCAGGAAACCCAGGTCCAGCTGGAGCGCACGCAGCAAATGATCAAGCGCCTGCAGCAGCGTCTCCAAGCCGCCAGCGCAGCCAATGGCCCGGCTGCCCCATCCGCCTAAGTTTTACCAGGCCCTTCACCAAGCGGACCATCGTTACACGACAGGCCTGTATATAGCGCCAGGGAAAAAGCTCCTCCAGGAAGCGCTTGATAGCCTTCCTGGGGAGGCTTTTCATGCTATTCTGTACGCCGAAGGGGCCCAAGAAAAGGCCTGGCCTCCCGCGCTGGAAGCCAAAGCGTTTCCTGTGCCGGCGTGGCAACTGAGGCGCATCGCAGGATTAGAATCGCCCGAAGGCGTGGTGACGGTGCTTAGGTTGCCGGAGCCTGCTCCCCTGGCCCCGCCTTTTCCTCTCGCCGTATTGGCAGAAGGCCTTCAAGACCCCGGCAACGTCGGCACCCTCCTCCGAACAATGGAATGGTTCGGCTTCTCCCACCTCTGGCTAAGCGAGGGAAGTGTAGACCCCTATCATCCTCGGGTGGTGCGAGCCAGCATGGGCAGCTTATTTCGCCTCCAAGTCCAAAAAATAGCCTCCTGGCAAAGCCTGTTAGAAGCTTACGACGGGCGCTGCGTCGTGGCGGATCTAAAGGGTGAGCCGGCGGACGAGCTGGACTGGCACCTGTACAACGCTGTGTATCTGGGCAGCGAGGCGCACGGTCCGCGTCAGGCGCCCCGACACTGGCCTCGGGTGCGGGTGCCTTCCGCTCCAACCAACCGAGCCGACTCGCTCAATGTAACGATCGCCGCCGCTATCCTCCTGTATCTTGCTTGCCGGGCTACAACCGGTAAGCTACGTACTTAGCCGCTTCTATCACCTGCCGGGGAGAAGGGAGGTACGCTTCCACGAGGGTCGGGGCGTAGGCCATAGGCGTGTCTGCGCCTGTAATGCGCACGATGGGCGCATCCAGGTAGTCAAAAGCGTGTCGCTGCACCATGAAACCCACTTCTGCGGCGAGGCCCCCCAAGGGCCAAGATTCCTCCACCACCACCAGCCGGTTCGTCTTCTGCACAGAGCGAATCACCGTCTCGTAATCCAGCGGACGCAAGCTGCGCAGGTCAATCACTTCAAGCGAAAGGCCCTCTTGCGCTAATTGATTGGCCGCTTCCAGCGCTACATGCACCATCTTGCCAAAGCTGACCACGGTCACATCGCTACCGGGTCGCTTAACCTCCGCCTGTCCAATCGGAATCAGAAACTCCTCCTCTTCGGGCACTTCGCCTCGCATGCCGTACATCAGTTCTGACTCCATGACGAGGACGGGGTCGTCGTCTCGGATAGCGCTTTTGAGCAGACCTTTGGCGTCCCGAGGGGTGGAGGGCGAGACGACCTTCAGCCCCGGCACATTCGCATACCAATTTTCAAAGCTTTGCGAATGCTGCTGAGCCAGCTGGCCTGCCGAACCGCTTGGCCCCCGAAAGACAATCGGCACCGAAAATTGCCCCCCACTCATGTGGAGCATTTTAGCGGCGTGATTGACGATTTGATCTATCGCCAGCAGCGCAAAGTTGAAGGTCATAAACTCCACTACAGGCCGCAGGCCTACCATAGCGGCCCCGACCCCAATGCCCGCAAAGCCCAGCTCAGAAATAGGTGTATCCACCACTCGTTTGGGACCGAATTCAGCCAAGAGCCCCTCGCTGACTTTGTAGGCGCCGTTGTACTCGCCGACCTCTTCGCCTATCAGGAAGACGCGAGGGTCCCGACGCATCTCTTCGCGCAAGGCGGCGCGCAGCGCTTCCCGAAATTGCATCACAGCCATCTGGGCAAAGTTAGCGGCGCCGTTGCGTAATCCCTACCGTAAACACCCATACCCGCACCTCAGAGGGCAGAGAAGCCAACGCAGCTTGCAGGGTAGCCCCCGTCGTCAGCACATCATCCACCACCCCTACCGTTTTAGGCACCGGCCCCGTGCAAACGAACTCTCCTTCCAGAGAGATCCATCGTTCAATGCGGGATTTGCCCACCTGAGAACGGCTATGAGGCCGGCGCTGCCACCGGTTTTTTAGGACGGGAAGGCCCCATACTTCCCCTAAGCCGTAGGCTACCCATTCGGCTTGGTTGTACCCGCGCCGCTGAAGGCGCTTGCGCGAAACGGGCACCGGCAGAAGCCCCTCTATGCGCTCCAAGGGCACGTGGCCCTCCTCCCGCAGTAGGAAAGCCAGATACCGAGCCGCTTCGCGCAAGGGTCCTGGCTGGTGGTGGTATTTGGCCAGCCGAACCCACTCTCGCAAAGGACTGCCGGGCGCATACCAAAACCCTGCTACCACCCCCTCCACCGCCGGCGCATGCGGTGCCAAGCGAAAGTATCCTTCGTTTTGCTGGGGGGCCTTCCAAAAAAGCGTCTGAGGCAGCCTAAGCAAACAGCCTATACATACCTGCCTTTCCCCTCGTAAGAGAGGAGCGCCGCAAGAAGCGCAAACTTTCGGAAACACCCAATCCCACACCGTCAAGAAGGGGATTCGCCCGAACGGATGCGTTCAATCTGCTGGCGGTAGTAATCGGCTTTTTCTGGGTGACGCTGAGAGAGAACTTCGTACACCTCCACCGCTCGGGCTAAATCACCCTGGCTCCAATACAAGCGAGCCATCGTCTCGGTGTAAATACGCGGAGCCTTAGGTGCGGGTTCCCATGTCGGCACGCTCAACTCCACCGTGGTCTCTTCGGTGGGAGGCGCTTTGGGGAAGTTTTCTAATTTTTCTAAGATGCGGTCTATCAGATCATTGGTTTTGGGTTCAGGTGGCGTGATGGGTTGAATTACACGCCTTTCCAAGAGCCGCCTGATATATTCCCTCTTGAGGTTCTCCAGTTCTGACCGGGCCGTGAGCGGCTTCTCGGGGGGTAAAGACATCTGCTGGAGCTCTTCCAGAAAAGATTGCCACCCTTTCTGGAGGAGAGAAGGAGGCGGCTCCTGGTTTGTTTCAAGGGGCAGCTCGTCCTTTTCTTCCTTCGCCAGGGGCTCCACAAAAGAGAAAGAGACCTCCGAAGACTCCGTAGGTTCGGGCACGGGGAGGTGGATAGAGGCCTTCACATCAATGTCCAAGGGTACGAAAGAGCGAATAGGAGATTCGCTGCTGTAAAGCTCTTCAGAAAGAGAAGGAGGGGGTTCCAGATGTATACGGGCCTCAGGGTTTTCCAGGGGAACGAAAGCGCCCTGCAGGGAGGAAGTGGGGAGGGACTCCTCTGGAATAGCCTGTTCTGGCTCAGGTACAGGCAGATGAATGGGGGCCTCCATCTCTTCTAAGGGGACGTACGAACGCAAAAACCCTGAAGAGGTGCTCGTTTCTTCCCCAGGAGAGGGGCGATCAGCTGAGGGACTCACCCGAGGACTGGACTTGAGGGGCAGCTCAAATTGTAGATGGAGAGCGCTGAAAGACCCAGAAGAGGTGGGAGGGGTTTCTTCCTTTTCGGGCGCGGGTCCCTGTGAGCTGGGCATGAGGGGGCCAGGCAAATCAGAGACTTCCAAGGATAAAGCGGGTTCTTCCGGTGTAACAGGGGTAGAGGTTTCGGGAAGAGGCGCCGGACCCTCAGCCGTCGTGGGATCAGCGAGGCTGAGAGGGGCCTCCACGGAGGAGGAGGCCTCTTTTTCAGAGGGGGCTTCCTCCCCAGAGGCAGGGAGCTCAGGGGGCATCAGAGGAGGCTCAGCAGGCACCTTGGGAGGCTCAGAGGGGATAGGAGCTTCCTTGGAGGGGAGGGGTGGGCAGACTATCTGCTGGCGCAGCAGCTCTCCCTGTCGCACATACAACCGCATTCGGGCCCCTATCCACCCCTGGAGAGGAGGCCAGAAAGCCGAGCTTAAGGCCATGCCTTCGGCACCAGGCTCGTCGCTGCCGGAGGGCTCTTCCTTCTTGGAGGCGGCGTCCTTAGGCGGGGTGCTGGACTCGCGGCTACTGGAAGGGGGCGGGGTAAGCCGAGGCGGGGGCGGTACCCGAGGCCGCAAGCGCTCCTCCATAAAAAAAGCGTAATACTGCCGACTCGGCGCATACAGAGAAGCCAGAAAGCGGAGCCCCTGGGCCCGCGGATCCTCCAGTTTAGTGGCGATCTTAGCGGCCATCATGCGCCCCAGGGCAAAAAAAGGATACTTCTCCAGAGCTGCCTCAATAGCTTTCTTGTGAGCCTCGTCCAGGGACGAGCCCGCCTTCATGTGCAGAAATACTTCAGGCCAGTTCATATCTACCACGTTGATAGGGTTTTGTTGACCACATCTTGGGCTAAACGATCGCAAATATCGCTAATCAGCGCCTCCTGAACCGCCGGCAAAGGTTGGCTTGCCGGAAAGTCCGCAAAATTCATAAAGCTTTGCTCCCAGTTTAGCTCAGGGTGCTTTTTACTTACACATTTCACGATGAGGGTGATGGAGAGGCGATTTTGGGCCGCCTGCTGGGACCCCTGGATGGCCACAGGGGCCACTTTGTAGTCGGTGATGCGGGCATACAAGGCCAGGTCCCCTTCTGTCTGCACCAGCGTAAAAGGCGACTGCGAGATAAATTTTTGTCGCAGGGCTTCGGCCAGGGTCTGGGCAAGGGTGGGCACGACAACCGACGCTTCGTTGGTGAGGGGGGCCAGGCTGACTGTGCGTACATCCGAAGGGATCGCCCCACCCCGAAAAGAGTAGGCACACCCTCCCACCACCAGCAAAAGAGCCCCCGCCAACTGGCCCAGGCCCCTATAACCCCTGAAGGCCATATTCATCTATTTTTCGGTAGAGGGTTCGCTCAGAGATACCTAAAGCTTGCGCGGCTTTTTTGCGGTTGCCCCCGAACCGGCGGAGGGCTTCCTCAATCAGGCGCCTTTCCTGTTTGTCTAAGGAGAGGTCGTCGCTGGCACTGGCGGAGGTTGGCGCCGGCAAAAGGGGAACAGCCGTTCCATGGGTGCGCAGGAGTTGTTTGATTTCCAGAAGGGCCTGCTGGATGGCTTCTTGCAGGGCTTCCAAGCGGGCAAGTCGCTGCCGAATCTCTTCCATCTCCCAGCTTAGCGGACCTTGAGGAGGCGGAGCAGCCTCTGAAGGGCCTGTACGCCCTGCATACAAAACCGGCAGCCGATGCTCCCGAGGAGGCAGGTACTGTCGTATAAGCGAATCTTCTATTTTTTCCCCGGCATGGAGGATGGTCAGCTTCTCTACGAAATGCCGCAATTCTCGCACATTGCCTGGCCAGGGGTAGTCGTAAAGGGCCTGGGCCCCAGAAGGGGTCAGCTCCACAGGCGGCACGCCGTAGTGATGGGCGAATTCATCGGCAAAGAAGTCAAACAGAAGCTCTATGTCTTTGCCGCGTTCCCGGAGCGGAGGCACCTGAATCGTGATAGCGTTGAGGCGGTGGTAGAGGTCCTCTCGGAATTTGCCTTGCTGAATCAGCTGGAGGAGGTTTCGGTTGGTGGCGGCTACGAGGCGCACGTCGGTACGCTGCACCTTGCTGCTGCCCACCCGGAGGAATTCGCCGGTCTCCAGCACCCGCAAGAGGCGCGCTTGCGTGCCTAAGGGCATTTCGCCAATCTCGTCCAGGAAGAGGGTTCCGCCGTTGGCCACCTCAAAGTAGCCTTTCCGGCTCTCATAGGCCGAAGTGAAGGCGCCCTTCTCATGGCCAAACAGCTCCGAATCCATGGTGCCCTCGGGGATCGCCCCGCAGTTGATAGCCAGAAAGGCGCGGTCCTTTCGTCGGCTAAGCTGGTGAATGATATGCGCAAAAGCTTCCTTGCCTGTGCCATTCTCACCCAGGACAAGCACCGGTACATCTGTGGGGGCCACGCGCATAGCCAGTTCCACCGCTTTGAGGAGCGAGGGGTCCTCCCCTATGAGCCGAAACCGGCGAGCTACTTCACGGGGAGACTGGGGAAGGGTCCGCAACATCGCCTATGAGCGTAGCAGAAGTGGCTTCCACAATGCGCACTTTTAAGATGGTGCTGGGGGGGTAGCGGTCAGCCGCTTGGCGCACCACTACGGCTTGCCCACTGAAAGTGCGCCCGGCCATATCGCGGGGGTCCTTGCGAGCGGGCTTCTCCAGAAGCGCCAGGTGCACCGTGCCCACTTGCCGCCGATGGCTCTCCAGATTCAGCTCTTGCGCCAGGGCAATCACGCCTTCCAGACGCGCTTTTTTGACCTCAAGGGGAACATCGTCTTTGTAGCGGCGGGCAGCCAGGGTCCCAGGCCGTTCCGAATACATGAAGTGGTAGACCGAATCAAAAGCCGCCGCCCGCATCAGCGCAAGGGTTTCTTGGTATTCTGCCTCTGTCTCGCCGCAAAAGCCCACAATAATGTCTGTGGAGAGCACCGCCTGCGGTAAGTACCGGCGAATGGCTTCCACCCGCTGGAGATACCAAGCCGCTGTGTAGCCGCGGTTCATGCGCTGCAGCACGGTGTCGCTCCCAGATTGCACAGGAAGGTGGATGTAAGGGGTGAGGTTGGGGTAAGAGGCTATGGTTTCCAGCACTTCATCCTGCATGTCTTTGGGGTGGGAGGTGGCGAAGCGAATCCAGACCTGGGGCACCGCTTCGGCCAGCCGGGCCAGCAGCTGAGCAAAACGCACCCCCCGATCGTGGTATGAATCCACATTCTGGCCCAGCAGGGTGATTTCTTTGTATCCCTTTGCCGCCAGGTCCTGGGCTTCTTGGAGGATGCTTTCCCAGTTTCGGCTTCTTTCTCGCCCCCGCGTGAAGGGCACAATACAGAAGCTGCACATGTTGTTGCAGCCTCGCATGATAGAGATGTAGGCAGAGACCCGATGCGGAGAGAGCCGAAGGGGCGCGATGTCTGCATAAGTTTCCTCCCGTGACAGCAGCACATGAATAGCCTTGGCTCCGCTTTCTACCTGGCGGATGAGCTGGGGCAGGTGCCGATACGAATCGGGGCCGGCGACCAAGTCTACAACAGGGGCTTCCTCCAGGAGCTTTTTGCGTAGCCGCTCAGCCATGCAACCCAACACCCCTACCAGCAGGTGGGGGCGCCGTACTTTCAGGGATTGGAAGTATTTTAGCCGCTGCCAGATTTTTTCCTCCGCGTGCTCCCGAATAGCACAGGTATTCAACAGCACCAGGTCAGCTTCTTGCGGGTCTGTCGTGAAGCCATAACCCTCTGCTTGCAGAATGCCCGCCACCAGCTCGCTGTCGGCAAAGTTCATCTGGCAGCCGTACGTCTCTATGTAGGCCTTGTACGGAGAAGGGGTAGCCTCTTGGAGGGCAGGCTGCCCAAAAACCCGGGCGTGGGCCAGTGCCATATTTTCACAAAGGTAGGAAAAACTTTCATCCTTCTGGGGGGGCTTTTGGCGGCCCAATCTCCTAAAAAGCTCCTTCTGGGGCCGGACAGCATTCCGATTTACCTACTGCCCCCTGTGGAGATCGTAGCCGAAGCCCCGCCGCCAGAACGAATCGCCGAAGTGCGCAAGCAGTGGGCGGCCTTTCAGCGCCTGCGCCGCAACGTCCACCTGGTTTATCCCTTGGCTAAAGAAGCTGCGCGCATCGTGCGAGAAGTAGACAACGAAAGAGCCCGCCTCGGCAAAAAGAGCCGCGACTACAAGGCTTATAGCCGCCGCCTCAAAAAGGAACTCTTTGACAAATACGAGCCCATTCTGCGGGAGATGACAGTTACGCAAGGTATCCTTCTAATCAAGCTCATCCACCGCGAGACTGGGGTAGATGCCTATAGCCTGATCAAAGATTACTTAGGAGGCTTGCAGGCAGCTTTCTGGCAAGGTGTAGCCCGGTTGTATGGTTCAGACCTCAAGCTGACTTATGACCCTGCCCACGAGCCCCTTATAGAGGCCATTATTGAGGAGATTGAGACGGGGAAGAGTGCGGATTGGGTGCTGGATGTGTATGAAGTGCCGATAGAATGAAACGATGTACATCGCGCACAAAAGGCCGCCGATGCGTAAAAATCAGCGCGTGGCTTGCGCCGGGATACAGCACCAGCTGGGAACCAGGTATTTTTTCCGCCAAAAGGCGGCTATGATGCACAGGTACGATCAGGTCGGCCGTGCCTCCGATGACCAAAGTAGGCACCCGGATTTTATCCAGGAAAGGTCGCCCATCAAACCGAAAGATGTTTTCCGCATCAGCCAGCAGTACAGGCAAGCGGGTGTGCTGGAGCGCTTTTTTGTACCACTCAATCACTTCGGGGGGGAAAGTCTCACTGCCGAAAGCCTGGGGATAAAGGAGATTAGCGAGGGAAGAAGGGGGCAAAAGCTTGAGTAGACGAGGCAGAAGTCGTCCTTGCCACTGCTCAAGGGTGGTGAGAGGCTTGTAGGCGAAGGTGCAACTCAAAATAAGCCCTGCCACCAAGTCGGGCCTTTCTCTGTACAAGAGCTGAGCTACAACCCCTCCCATGGAATAGCCTAAGACCCACACGGGTTCTCCGCCGGCAAAATGCTCTATCAGCAGGGCCACGTCGGCGGCCCTCTGGTGCAAGGTATAAGGTCCGGGCCAGTTCCAGGCGGCGCCATACCCCCGCAGGTCGGGGATAAGGAGCCGATAATGCGAGGCAAGCCCCCCCTCTACGGGCATGAACATCCCCCCATCCACCATGTACCCATGCACAAGCACAAGCCAAGGCCCACGAACGCCTAACCGTTTATGGGGCAGCAATGGGTCTTTCATACTCATCCTCGGCGAATCATCAGCGATACAGCGATGCTGGCGCTCAGCGTTCCTAAAATAAAGAGTAGCGAGACAATCGGCTCAATGTGGAGCCCTACCAGGTCCTGAAACATTTTGAGACCGATTCCGATAAGGACGATGGAGATACCGTATTCAAGGGCCCAGAACCGTTCTATAACGGCGGCAAGCAGAAAGAACATGGAACGCAGTCCCATGACGGCGAAAATGTTGGAGCTGAAGAGCACATCTTCGTCTTGGGTGATGGCGAACGCAGCGGGAATGGAATCCACAGCAAAAATCAAGTCGGTCAATTCTATCATGAGCAGGGCCAGAGCTAAGAGGGTGAAAAAACGGCGTCCTTGCCGCCTAAGGATAAACTTGCCTTGGTGAGGGGCGGTGGTGATGCGTAAGTACCGAGTAAGGAAGCGCAAAAAGACATTTTGACTGAGATCGGGGGGGCCTTCTTTTTTGAAGAGGTTCCGAATGCCAGCCCACACCAAAAAAGCCCCAAAAACATACAGTACCCAGTGAAACTTTTTGACCAGCAAGACCCCAGCAAATATGAAAATGCCGCGCATCACCATAGCCCCGACCACGCCCCAAAAAAGGACCCGGTGGTAGTACTGCGGCTCTATGGAGAAGTACCGCAAGATGAGCAGGATAACGAAGATGTTGTCCATGGAAAGGGCGTATTCCATGGTGTAGGCGGAGTAGTACTCAATGGCTGCGTTGGGGCCTTTCTCGTAAGCGATGAAAGCCCCAAACCCCAACGCAATCAGCACGATCAGGAGGGATTGCCACGCAGCTTGGCGAAGGGTTATAGACCGAGCTTGTTTGTGCAAAAGCCCCAGATCAAGCATGAGATAGAACGCTACTACCCCGACAAAGCCCCACAGAATCAGATGCTTAGCCATCTGGGGAGCGAAGTAAAGCCAAAACGATCATACCGATGAGGCCCCCGATTATCCACCCTCCTAAGAGATCGCTGGGGTAATGCACCCCCAGATACACGCGCGTCAGGCTGTGTAAGAAGACCCAACTTAGGCCGATCGCCCATACTGCGGGATGGCGAAGGTAACCAGCCACAACCACCGTAAGAGCCATGCTGTTGGCAGCGTGGTTGGAAGGGAACCCGAATGGTCCTCCTCGGTAGCCTCGTACGGTGCGGAGGGTAGGTTGCATACGGGGGTCATGCGTAGGGCGGAGGCGCCGAAAGGTGGGCTTGAGCACGGCGCCGCACAAAAGGTCGGACAGCGCTACCGAGACGAGCGCTGCCAAAACGGGCTGCCAGGAGGCCTTCTTGAACCGACGCAGCAGCGCCACAAGCGCCGCCAGAAACAGCGGCGCCCACACCCAACTCTGGGTTGCGTACCATACCACGAGGTCCCACCCTTCCGTACCAGCGTGGTTTATCGCCAAGAGGAGGGCTTGGTCCGCTCTGTACAGGGACTCTATCAAGGCCAGCGGTGCTGAATTTCTGCAGCGAGGCGCTGCACTTCTGCTTCTATGTAGAAGCTGCCCTGCAGCGGGTCTCCCTCGGTGAAGTAAAGCACTTCATACCGGAGGAGATGGCTGATGTTGCGGCTCCAGCGAGGGTATTCGTCACGGGATGGGTCGCCAATAGGGGGAATGTAAATCGCATGTGCTCCGCCAGCGATAGCTCCCAGGGCATACAGCGTAGCCCGAATGAGGTTTTCTTCTGGTCCTTCAGCAGGGAGGGTGCCGCGAGGGGTATAGAGGTCTGGCGTGGGTAAGGCCCATATACGCAAAGCAGGATTTTCTGCGGCAAGCCAAACGGCCCTCAGCAAGATAGCGTTCACGAGCACCCGCTGGTCCAGAAAAAGGGCTACGTCTGTCCCTTGTTGTGGCGAGACGGGAGGCCAGGGCCCCGTGAACTCTAGCTCCAGATCGTCAGATAAGGCTACCGGAAGCACCCACACGGGGCGCGCCTGAGGGGGAAGGGGGTGCGTCGTGCGTAGGCATACATACGCTTCGGCCGTAGCGGGCAGGTCGGATAGCCCCTCTTCGGCCGAGAGGAAAAACCATTTCTGGGCTTGCAGGCCTTCTGATAAAAAGCGCGCATCATAAAGCCACAGATCCACCTCGCCGGGCACAAACCGCTCGGCTATCACAAGCCAGGGCTCTCTACGGGGAAAGGCGGGCGACGATTCCCACCTTGCCAGGTCCTCCCTCCGGTAGAAGGGAAGAGGCCTTCCTGCAGGAGGGGGAGCTTTGAGTTCTTGCGCTATGAGGGCCTCCCAACGGGCCCGAGAACCGGGCGGGAAAGTGTCATAGGGACTTTCTGGCGCTTCCACACCACAAAAATAGGGTTCCATGGGGTCGCTCAAGCCTGACCTTGGTTGGCACGTATTTTGCTACCTTTGCTAAAGCTATGCTCACTCGTAGTATGTGGGTGGCAGGGCTACTCAGCTTTGTGCTGGCCCAGGCCCCCGATAAGGAAATCAAGCGCGAAATTCAGCGCAAAGCCATCAAAGAAGCCCGAAAGGAGGCCAAGCGCTTCAAGAAGCAGGGCTTTGATGTAACGCCCGGGTCGCTGCCCATGGAAAAGCAGCTGGAGTACACCTGGATACGGCTTTACCAGCGGGATGAGCAAGGGCAGTCGGTGTACCTCAGCGCTGACGGGAACGCCGTGGCTGAGACCCGCACCGCCGCCGAACTCCAGGCTATTGAGGCCGCCAAACTCAACCTGGCTGGGCAGCTTGAGACCTTCATCCGGGCCATCATTGAAGCCAACATCGCCAACGCCCAGCTCAACACCGAAGAAGCGACTTCCGTCACCGAGTTCCTGGCCGGGGCTAAAAATGTCATTGTAACCACGCTGGGCCAGGTGGAGCCCGCCTTCAAGATTTACCGAAACCTCCCCAACAAGAATGTGGAGGTCAATGTCAAGCTGCTGGTGAATCGCGATCAGGTGCTTCTCCAGGCCAAGAAGCAAGTCCGAGATGAGCTGAGAGAGCGGCTTAAGGGGCTCCAGCACAAAGTGGATAAGCTCCTACCGCTGCAATGAGGAGCCTCTGGGCGGCGCTTTGGGGGGTCTCGGGGTTCCTGGCGGCCCAGGTGAAGGTGGTGTCTGGCTTTGCTGAAGTGGAACTGCTGCCAGGGTGGTCTCTGGAGCGGGCCCAGCGCCAAGCCCAGAACTTGGCCATCCTCCAGGCCCTTCAGAGCGCTTTTCCCAGTGAGGTGGGGCAGGCCAGCAAATACCTCCTTTCCAACCGCACCGAAGGAAAGGAAGCTCGCACAACCACCTATTTTTACCTGACGGCTGACCAGTACCTCACCGCCGAATGGCTGGAAACGCTGGATGTCCGATTTGACAGGCAGGTTCGTAAGGGGCAAGTCTGGGTTTCCTGCAAGGTGAAGGGTCGGGCCCGACGCCGGACGGTCCCCCCTCTGCCCCTGGAAGTGCGTCCCTTGCGGTGTCGGGACACAAGCTGTACCACCACGGACTTCTGGGCTGGGGATCCTTTTTATCTGTACTTTCGGGCGCCGGTCGCAGGGTACCTGCAGGTTTTCTGGGAAGATTCGGGCCGGATCTACCGACTGCTTCCTTACCAGCAACAGCGGCTGATGGCCTGGCCGATACGACCGGATACCGCCTACCTGTTTTTTGCGCCGGACGCACGGCGCCGGTCCGAGGCCTTCGCTGTGGATGAGCTTATCCTCACAGCTGAAAAGCCCGAAGTCCTCCACCGGGTGTATGTGCTTTTTTCTTCTCAGCCGCTGGGGGCTCCGCCGGAACGATTTGACCCCACCTCAGGCTTTCATACGATTGATCTGGCGGCCTTTCAGGAGTGGCTGCTGAGCGAGCGGCTGCGCCTGCCAGAGCTGAATGTGCGCTTTTTGGACCTTAGCGTCAGACAGCGATGAAAAAACTGCTTAGTGTCGCGCTGGTGGGGGGGCTTTTTGCCCAGCCCTACAAAGAGCTGGAAGGTCACACGGGGGCCGTCAATGCCGTGGCCTTCTCTGCAGATAGCCGGTATCTCCTCACCGCCAGCAGCGACCGCACGGTACGGCTGTGGGCCGTACCCCTGGGAACCCCTCTGGCCCGTTATACGGGTCCTGTAGCCAGCGTAAATGCCCTTCAGCTTACAGGGGATGAGCAAGGGCATTTCTGGGCAGCCTCCAGTGATGGAAAACTCTACCTGTGGTCTATCGCCCAGTACAAGGCCAGTAAGAGCGCTACTCCTCCTATTTTGCGGCCGGAGCGGAGCGAACCCCTGGGGCGTCGCGCCGTCAAATATGGCCCTCCGCCTATCTGGGAAGGTCTGGCCCTTCACCCCACCAAGCCCCTCCTGTATGCCGTGGGCCGTACAGGGCTTCTGGTGGGCTGGGACCACCAAGAAGACTGGCTTCAGACCTTTCAGGACACAGCCGGTGTTGCTTATGCCGTTCTGATCCCCCCTCATGGGAAAGTGGTATACCTGGCCAGTGGAAGCGGCGCTATCTTGGCGCTGGACCCCTCTGACTTGCGGACGCTGCGGGTGCTGCGAGGCCACACGAAAGGCGTAAAAGCCCTGGCCCTTAGCCCTGATCAGCGCACGCTGGCCAGCGGCGGCTTGGATGGGCGAGTCATGCTATGGAGAGTGCCCGAAGGACTCCGCCTCAGCACCCTGGAAAAACACACCGACGTGGTGCGGGCTGTGGCTTTCAGCCCAGACGGGCGCTTCCTGGCCAGTGTGGACAAGGCTGGACTTCTCTGCCTGTGGAACGTCGCTTCTGGCCGCCTGGAAAAAACCCTCTCCCTGGAGGCGCCCCTCTGGAGCGTGGCTTTCAGCCCCAACGGGCAGTACCTCGTCGCCGGTGGCCAAGGCGGTCTCCTCCGCATGTGGCGCATCGATCAGCTCGGCGTCCGCCCAGTCCAGCTCATCGCCGAAACAGACTCCCTTTACCTTCCCCCCACCGATGTAGAAAACAACGTGCCCCAGTGTCGGACACCCAAGCCTTACCGGTATGCTTTCATCGTGGGGAACGAAGACTACAAGAGTTACCAGCCCGCTTTTACCCCAGCCATGAATGTGCCTTACGCTGTACGGGATGCTTATGCCTTCAAGATGTACGCTGAACAGGTGCTGGGCGTTCCTTCGCGCAACATAGTCTTCCTCCAGAACGCCACCAGCGCCCAGATGAGGCGCGAACTGGACAAGCTCCTTCTGCTCCTTGAGCCTACGAGAGGCAAAGCGGAGGTGTTCTTTTACTATGCGGGGCACGGGGTTCCGCATCCGCAGACCCAGGAGAGTTACCTATTGCCGGTGGATGTGTCTCCGAATGCGCTGGAAGATGGGGCTTTTCGGCTCAGTGATGTGGCTGGGCGGCTGGGGCAAAGCGGTGCAGCTCGGGTATGGATGATCCTGGATGCTTGTTTTAGTGGGGGTGCGCGAGCCGAGAGCCCTTTAGCCAGCCGGGGCATCCGGCTTCGTCCTAAGCCGGTCACGCTGGTGGGCCCGGTGGTGCTTATAGCGGCCAGCGCCGCCGACGAAGAAGCCCTTCCTTACCACCAGGCCCAGCATGGGCTTTTTACTTACTTCCTTTTGCGGGCGCTCAAGAACGCCGCCTGCCAGCCCAAGCCCCTCTCTGCCCTCCTAGAAGAAGTATCTACTGAGACCACCCGGTATGCGCTACTGCTTCATGAGAGGGTGCAGCGGCCTTCTTGGCTGGTGAGTCCAGCCCTTCCTGAAGAGGTTTTGTCCCAGTCGTGGTGAGTACCTTCGCACCGTGAAGCGGGCTACGTTCTGGGCGGCCGCGGTGGCTTTGCTGGGAAGCCTGTGCGCCCTTTCGTTGTTTTTGCCTCAGTTTCGCATCCAGGTCTGGGATACCAGCCAAAGCGGCTACCTCTACTTCTGGGGGGGCCATGAGAAGTTTCGGGCTACCGTGTCAGGATGGGTCTACGGGATAGCGGCCTTATGGGCTATCGCCGGCGTAGGGGGTCTGATGCGGGCGGCCTGGCTCCTGAAAAAAGGCCAAAGAGCTGCCATCGCTTGGCTCAACTGGGCCGCTTTCTTCCTTGCGATGCAGCTGACTTTTCTGCTCGTAGCCGCTGAAGAGGTCCTTACCGACCTGCGTGTGGCCAGCTTGCATGCGGACAGCTTTGCGCAGGTGGGCAGCTGGACGCCTTTCGTCGTGTTTCTTGCCCTGCTTTTCCTGCCGGGGCGGGTAAAGAAGGCCCTCTTCTCTACGCCGAAGTCGGCCTGACCGTGTCCCTATGCACGCAGAAAAGCTGCGCCTCTACTGGGTAGTGGGGGAGCTCTCGGGCGAAAACCACGCTCTGGGTCTTTTACGGGCCCTTCGGGCTCGCCTTCCTCAGGCGGAGCACCGCGGCATGGGCGGCCCTCGCATGGCTGAGTTAGGCCTCCACCTCGTGGCCAACTGGGAGGCTTACGCAGTCGTCGGCTTTGTAGAAGTGGTGCGGCATCTGGGCCGCTTCGTGCGGCTGTACCGCCTCCTGGTAGAGGACATTGCGCGGTGGCGTCCTCATCGGGTTATCCTGGTGGACTATCCCGGCCTCAACCTGCGGTTGGCTCGCTGGCTTGTGCAGCAGGGCTTGCCTGTGACCTACTTCATCCCTCCCCAAGTGTGGGCCTGGCATACCCGAAGGGTCCGGCACCTTCAGCACCCCCTCATCCAGGTTTTGGTCATCTTGCCCTTTGAGGTGGATTTTTACGCCCGGCACGGGGTACAGGCGTTTTATGTGGGGCATCCGCTGGTGGAGCAGCTGGCGGGCGTTGTGCCTTTTCAGGATGAGCGCCCTTTTATTGCGCTTTTGCCGGGGAGCCGGTTGGCTGAAGTTCGTCAGCTTCTCCCTCGTATGGCCGAAGTCGCTGTCCGCATGCCGGATTGGCGCTTTTATGTATCGCAAGCCCCCCACTTACCTGAGGCCCTATATGAGGAGCTTGCTCCGAGCCTTCCTCGTTTTCGTGGGCCCGCCCCTGCTTTGCTCAAAGGGGCCTCGGCGGCTATCGTGGCTTCAGGCACGGCCACGCTGGAAGCGGCTTTGCTGGGTTGCCCTTCGGTGATTGCCTACCGAGGCAGCTGGATCTCGTACTGGATTGCCCGCCAGCTTGTGCAGGTGCCCTACATCGGGCTGCCTAACCTCATCTTGGGAAAGCGGGTTTTTCCGGAGCGGATACAAGGCGAGTGCACGCCGGCCGCCCTCCACCAAGCCCTTGAGGAAGTGCTCCAGCAGGCTGAAGAGATTCGGGCCGCGCTGGCCCAGCTGCAAGAGCGCTTAGGCAGCGGCTCAGCCAGCGAAACCGCCGCCGACCATATCGTCAGCGCCTTACAAGCGGGGTAACCCAACCTTTTTCCACACCCTCCCCTGCCGAGGGAGGGGTATCTTTGACCTGTGCGGCTGCGTAGCCTGGAGCTGCGGGGCTTCAAGAGTTTTGCTGAACCGGTTCGGCTGCCCTTTTCCGCCCGGCTTATCGGGATCGTAGGCCCCAATGGCTGCGGCAAATCCAACATCGCCGACGCCCTGCGCTGGATTGTAGGCGAACAGAAAAGCCGCCTCCTCCGCATTGAGAAGGCCGATAACCTTATCTTCAACGGCAGCGCCCGCCGAAAGCCCTTGCCCTTCGCTGAGGTTTCCTTGGAAGTGGAGGATTTTTCGCCCGAACTGCCCCATCTGGTTTTTACCCGTCGTGTCTACCGGGGAGGAGAGGTGGAGTACTTCCTCAACGGCGGTGCAGTACGGCTGCGGGATTTTCTCGCTTATTTCTGGCAGATGGGGCTGAGTGCCCATGGCATCCTGGATGGTGGCTGGGTGGAAGCGCTTATCCACGATCGGGGAGGAGCCCGACGGGCCCTCCTGGAATCCCTGGCAGGCATTGAACGCTACCATCATCACAAGAAAGAAGCTTTAGCTGAGCTGGAAAAAACGCGGCAGGCGCTTTCGCAGGTGGAAGCTCTTCTGGCCCAGCTCAAGGAGCAGACCCAAGAGCTAACTCGGCAGGCTCAGAAAGTAGAAACCTACAAATCCCTCAAAGAGGCGTATCGCTCGCTTCTGGCAAGCTGGATAGCGCAGGAGCTGGCCGAGCTTGAAAAGCTTGAGCGGCGTTATGCAGAGCAGCAGCAAGCCCATGAGGCAGCCCTCGCCGCGCTACAAGACGAAATTCAGCTTCTGGAAAAGCAGATAAAAGACCTTCACGCCCAGGAACAGGCTTTGGATCCTACTCTTCTTGAGGCCACTTGGCGGGCTCTGCAAGATCGCTATCAGGCCCTTCGTCAGGAGGAGAGCACCCTCAAGGAGCGGCAAGCCCAGCTGGCCCTTCAGCTGAGCCAGCTGGAGGAGGAAACGACCCATCGGCGGCAGCAGCAGACCGAACTTTCCTCGGAAGAAGCGACCCTGCTGGAGCAGCGGCTGCAGCGAGAGAAGGCCTACGAAGCAAGCTTACAGGCCCTTTCCGCGCTTCAGCAGCGGTCTGAGGCCCTCTTGGCTCAGCTGAAGCAGCGACAAACGCTTCAAGCAGAGTACGAAACCCAACTCAAACAGGCTGCGCAGACCCTGGCCCAGTTAGAGCGGCAGCAGCAAGGCCTCTCCTCCCAGAAGGAAGCTATGATGGCCCAGGTTCGGCACCTTCAGGACGAAGCAGCGGCCGTCGTAGCCCGTCTGCAGGCCCTGGAGGGCGAGGTGGTCAGCTTACAGCAGCGGCAAGCTGCCCTCCAGGCGCAGTACACCGAAGCGCAGCGCATGCGGGAAAAGCTCTTGAAGGAGCAGCAAGCCTTGGCTTCGGAAAAGCGTCGCCTTGGGGAGGTCCTGCAGGGCCTCCAAAGCAAGCTGGAGCGGATCCGGCTTGAGAAGGAAGCTACAGAAGACATTCTGGCTCGGGCGGAGGGGTGGCCCGCTTATTTGGCTGAGCTACGGCGCCAGGGAATAGAGTTCTGGCGGACCGAGGACCTCTTCTGGGCTGAGGAAGCGGATATGCCTGTGCTGGGCACGCTTTTACGGCTGGAGCCGCCTACCCTCTGGGTGCGATCGCAAGAAGCGGCCCAGCGACTTGATGCCTTTCTCTCTGGGAAGCACGAGGGTTTCTTGGGCGTGCGGGTGTGGGCCGATTCGTCGGCTCCTTCCCCGCAGGGCTGGCTGAAAAGGGTGCAGGCTTTGCCGGGGTTTTCAGGGCTGGCGTTCCACCTCTGGCACGATGTGGAAGTAGGAGAAGCCCCCCAACCAAACAAACGAGTTGTGACCCCCGATGGGCGCCGGGTGTACTTGAGCGATGGGTGCATTTATCACCTCTCCCCGGTGCAGACGACCCATATCGGTTTGCCCCATCGCCTGGAGCGCCTAAGCCTGCAGCAGCGCGCCTGCCAACTTAAGGTGGATTATCTGCGAGCTTCGTTGGCCGCTGTAGAGAGGAGGCTGGAACGGCTTCCGCTGGCTCCGTGGCAAAGCCGCCTCCAAACGCTGGCTCCCCTCCTAAGCGAAGTAGAAAAAGCCCTCATGGCCCTTGAAGTCAAGCGAGAGGAACTGAATCGCCAGAAGGATCTTTTTTCTGCCCGTGTTGAAAGTACGCTTGGTCAAATAAGGGAGCTGGAGGAAAAAATCACGGCGCTTGCGCCCCAAATAGAAGAAGCTCGCACCCAGCACACGACGTGGACGCAGGCCCTTCATGCCCTGGAGGCGGAGGTAGCGACGCTCACTCAGCAGCGGGAGGCCCTTCATCCTCAGCTTACGGAGGCTCGGGTGCAGGTAGCCCGGGCTGAAAACGACTTGAAAGCTTTGCAAAAAACCACTAGGCTTATCTCCCAGCAGCACGAGGAGGTGCGCAAACGGCTGGCTTGGCTTGCCCATAGAAAGGAAAGCCTGGAAGGGCAGATCGGGGAGGTGACCCAACGGCTTGAAACGATCGCGGCCGAAAGGGCGCAGCTTGCTTCCCAGCTTGAAGAGGTAGAAGCCCGTCTGCACAAAGAGAGAGAACGCAAGAAGCAGCTGGAGGAGCAGCTGGACCCCCTTCGCACGGAGATGGCGCAAAAAAGGAAGCGGTATCAGGAGCATGAGCTGGCCTTGGCGCGTCTGGAGGCCCGCCAGACCGAAGTGCGCCAAAAACGGGCAGCGCTCCAGCAGCGCCTGGCCGTAGAAGCAGAAATGCGGATACAGGATTTACCCCCTCCCCCCTCATTAGCCCTGAAGGACGAAGAGGTAGAGAGGCGTCTACTGCACATCAAAGAGCGCATAGCAGCGCTGGGCGAACTCAACTTTGAGGCCGTGACGACCCTGCAAGCTCTGCGCGAGCGAGAAGAGACCCTTCTGCGGGAAAAAAACGATGTAGAAAGCACCCTCCTTCAGCTACAGGCCTGGCTTTTCTCCCTGGACCGGGAAGCGCAAGAGCGATTTCAGCGTACGTTTGAGCAAGTGCGCAGTCGGTTTGTAGAACTTTTTCAGGGGCTTTTTGCCGAAGGGGACACCTGTGATCTGGTTCTGGTGGAGCCGGATAAACCTCTTACCAGCGAAATAGAGATTCTGGCTCAGCCTAAAGGTAAGCGGCCGCTTTCTTTGCATCAGCTCTCGGGGGGCGAGAAAGCCCTGACGGCCCTGGCCCTGGTTTTTGCTACGTTTGCTGTGCGGCCTTCGGCCCTATGCGTACTGGATGAGGTAGACGCCCCGCTTGATGAGTACAATAGTCACAAGTTTGGAGAACTGCTTAGGCGTTTCTCTGCCGAAACGCCGCTACTGGTGATTACGCATAACAAGACTACAATGTCCTACTGCGAGGTTTTGTATGGGGTCACCATGCCTGAGCCTGGCGTGAGTGTGGTGGTGGCGGTGGAGATGGAGCCTTCCAGCGCGGCGGTCTCGGCGGCATGAAGTATCGCCTTACCAGGGCTCGCAGCGGCTGGATCATAGAAGGAGAACGGGTCCATTATGCCGGAGGACTTTTAGCCGAAGCGTGGGAAGGGCTTTTTTCTGCGGCTGGCCTAATAGGACGCGAATGGGGCCCTGTCCTGCTCATTGGCATGGGGGCCAGCCTCATGGACCTTCTCCATCGGACCGCTGCGCGCTGCCCACCCCGGGTAGAAATCATTGAAATAGATCCTGAAATGGTGGCTCTCCAGGAGGCTTATTTTTCTCTTCCGCTCCCTTACCGAGTGCACCTTGGCGATGCGGCCGATGTCCTTCCGCTCCTGGAGGGGAAGTTTTCCGCCGTATTTGTCGACGCTTTTGTGGAAGACACCGTGCCCCTCCACTTGCAGACGCCTTCTTTTATAGAGGCGTTGGGGGGTGCGCTTGAGACGGCGGGTCTGCTTTTCTGGAATGTGCTCCGTCCTGCGGAGGCTCAGAGGGTAGGTCAGCTTTTGTCGCAGCGGTTTCCTGTGGTGCGGCGCTGGCGGTATGACGCGCATGTATTCTGGGGGGCTGCGTGGGTGCCCTCCGCCTTCCCTTTGCCCATCTGAGGAGAGCGTATACGAGATCCGCAAGAAACTTCTTTACTTTGTCGCATGCGTACCCTTAGAGTATATGCAGGGGTCCTGCTCATGGGCACGCTCTTGTATGGGCAGCGTGGTGCGTACAAGAGTTATCTGGCGCTGGGCCCTTCTGTAGGTATTACCAATTACAAAGGGGACTTAGACGATGACTTCACCATCAAGTTCACCAAGCCAGGCTTGGGCTTCAACTTGATTTACAACTTTCATCCTCACCTGCGAGCTCGCCTGGGGTTTTTCCAGGGGTGGATGGGCGCAGCGGATTCGGTAAGCGTAGACCGCTTCCGCAAGTGGCGTAATCTCTCCTTCCGCTCCCACATTACTGAGTTTAGTTTGCAGTTTATCTACGAATTTTTTGCCTCTCCGCGCTTGTATCGTTTTCGTCCTAAATTCTCCCCTCTTATTTTTGCTGGGGTGGCTGTCTTCAACTATGACCCTAAAGCGAAAGCCAGCGATGGAAACTGGTACCGGCTCCAGCCGCTGGGCACCGAGGGGCAATTCCTCAATGACCCCACCCGTACCTATCCGAAGCCTTATGCGCTTACTCAGATTTCTATCCCGATGGGCATAGGCGCCCGATGGACGCTAAGTACGCGATGGGACCTGTGGTTTGAGCTGGGGCTGCGCAAGACTTTTACCGATTACCTGGACGATGTGAGCGATCGCTATCCGCCTCCCAGCTTGATGCTGGCCCAGATGGGCCCTATTGCAGCTGAGCTTTCAGACAGAAGCGGCTACCGGGCACAAGGTAGTAGCGGGTATGACGCCAACGATGTACGGGGCTTTGTGAACCAGAAAGATTGGTATGTTTACACGGGTATAGGCGTGACGTACATCATTGATCCAGGTGAGCGCTGTCCGAAGTTTCGCTGATGGAGGAGTGGCTTAGGCGGCTGGATCCGGCGAGGCTCCCCCGCCATGTGGCGATCATCATGGACGGCAATGGCCGATGGGCTCGGCAGCAGGGCAAATCTCGCATAGAAGGGCACCGAGCTGCCATCCGCGCCGTAAGGGAAGCCGTAGAGGGGGCCGCAGAAGTCGGCCTTTCCTACTTGACCCTGTACGCTTTCTCCACGGAGAATTGGGCGCGGCCAGCTGAAGAAGTTGAGGGCCTGATGCTTTTGCTCAGGCACGTGCTGGACCAAGAGGAGGCCCAGCTTCTCCAGAAAGGCGTGCGGCTGCAAGTGATTGGCCGGATAGAAGACCTCCCCGCTCCTCTGCAAAGGCGGCTCCAGGAAGCCATCCTGCACACTCAGCACGGGGACCGATTGACGCTAACCCTGGCGTTGAGCTACGGGGGGCGCCAAGACATCCTCCAAGCGGTGCGTAGCATCGCCCAAGCAGTCCAACAGGGTACGATTCATCCTGACGAGATAGACGAAGCGCTTTTCCGTTCGTACCTCTGGACGCGAAACCTCCCTGACCCCGAACTTCTCATCCGTACCAGCGGCGAGCTGCGTATAAGCAATTTCCTCCTGTGGGAAAGCGCCTATACGGAATTTGTATTTCTGCCGCTATTCTGGCCGGAATTTCGGCGTCACCATCTCTACCAGGCCGTATGGGAATATCAGCAGCGCGAGCGGCGGTTTGGGCGGGTGTTGTCATAGGACTCCTCTGCGCCCAGGAACCTTCTCCGGCTCAGGCACGCCTCGTGGAAGTGGCCGGCTTACGGGTAGAAGGGGCTCGCTACCTGGACCCGCAGGCTATCCTCATAGCCAGCGGGCTTTACTTGAGCCAGAAAGTGCGCATCCCTGGCGATGAACTCGCCCAGGCTGTGCGAAAGCTCTGGAAACAAGGCCTTTTCGGGGATGTACAGATTCTGGCCGATAGCCTGACGGAAAATCAGGTCTGGCTTACTATTCGCGTGGAAGAGCGTCCTCGCCTCAACCGATTCACGATCCGAGGCGTCAACAAAACCCAGTCCAAAGAAATCTCTGAGAAGGTCGGCTTGGTGAAGGGCACCATCTTCACTGAGTCGCAGCGCTTACAGGCCCAGCGGGTTATCCGGAACTACCTCCAAAGCAAGGGCTATTACCAGGCTTCTGTATCTACGCAGGTGGAGCCTGACAGCGCTCCCAACACCATCAGAGTCCTTTTCCTTGTCAAGCGGGGCCGTCGGGTAAGGATAGAGCGGATTACCTTCGGAGGCCTTGTAGAAAACACCCCCCAGTGGGCCAAGCGCCAGTTCAAAGAGACAAAAGAAAAGCGCTTTTACCGCTTTTGGAAGCGGTCCCGCTTCCAGCGAACCGAGTTTGAGAAAGACCTGGAGAAGCTGGTGACGGCCCTGCGCGGCCGCGGCTATCGCGATGCCCGCATCCTGACCGATTCGGTCTGGCAAGCCTCTCCCACCCGGTTGCGGGTGCATGTTGAGCTGTACGAAGGCAAGCGCTACTATTACCGTCACATCCGCTGGGAAGGCAATAGCCTCCACGATTCGCTAACCTTGAGCCGCATTTTGGGCATCAAGCGCGGCGATTTGTACAATCCCTCGCTGCTTGAGAAGCGTCTGCAGATGGACCCCAACGGAAATGATGTGGCCTCGCTCTACCTGGATGATGGGTATCTTTTCTTTCGGGCCGAACCTGTAGAGCACATCGTGGGGGAGGACTCCATAGACCTGGAGATTCGTATTTTTGAGGGGCCTCAAGCGACGGTTCGACGCATTCTCATAGAGGGCAACGATCGCACGCGAGATAGGGTGATTCTTCGGGAAATTCGCACTTTGCCCGGAGATAAGTTCAGCCGAAGCGCCTTGGTTCGTTCTCAGCGGGAGCTGCTGGCGCTGGGGTACTTTGACCAGGAGAAGACCACGATTGTGCCGCTGCCCGAGCCTACCGAAGGCGTAGTGGATATGAAGTACGTGATGGAGGAGCGCCCTTCAGACCAGGTCTTTCTGCAAGGGGGGTGGGGCGGCCGCATCCGAGACGCCTACGGCAATCCCATTGGAGGTGGGCTCATCTTGAGCGCGGGCCTCCGGTTCAATAACTTCTCCTTTAGCCGGCTCGCAAACCGGCGTGCCTGGCGGCCGCTGCCTACGGGGGATGGGCAACAGCTTGGCCTTCAAGTGCAGCTCAATGGCCGCGGTTTCCAGAACTACGCCATCAACTTTCTGGACCCGTGGTTTGGCGGCAGAAAACCTCATTCGCTGGGGTTCTCGGGCTACTACTCGGTCCAAAGGGCGCTCTTCTCGGACTACTACCTCTCCATTTTAGGCACTTCGTTGGATTTAGGGCGGCGCTTGCGTTTCCCGGATGACTTCTTCCGATCGTACACCTCCATTTCGTATCGCTATTACACGGCCAAAAATGCCTTCAGTCTGCTTGGCGATCGGGCTTCCGCTTTCGTCAATATTCTTTCTCTCAAGCAGGCTTTTGAGCGTTCAAGCATAGATGCTCCCATTTATCCCCGGTCGGGTTCGTCGGTTTTGCTCTCTGTGGAAGCGACGCCTCCTTGGTCGTATCTTTTGCGCGACCGCTACGAGGTAGGGCGGGATGCCTTGCGCCTCTTGGAGTTTCACAAGTGGCGCATGGATGCGCAGTTTTATGTGCGGGTGGCAGGTAACATGGTTTTTGCCCCGCGCTTTCGGCTGGGGCTCTTGGGCCGGTACAACCCTCAGGTGCCTTTCTCGCCGTTTGAGCGGTTTTTCCTTGGGGGAGATGGGATTCAGGGCTTCAACATAGACGGCCGGGAGATCATTGCGCTGCGGGGGTATGCCTCGCCATTCATCGGCCCGGCCAATGGCTCGCTGGCTTTCAGCAAGTTCACGCTGGAGCTGCGCCAGCCCATCTCGCTCAACCCCGCCGCTACGCTGTGGGTGCATGCCTTCGCAGAAGGAGGAAACGCCTGGGGTTCCCTGAAAGCCTTCAATCCCTTGCTGCTGCGCCGGTCTTTTGGCGTAGGGGTAAGGATTTTCTTGCCTATGTTTGGTCTGCTGGGGGTAGACTACGGGTATGGCATAGACGATGCCCGAGACCCTAACGGCTTGCCGCTCGGCGGGAGCCGGTTTCACTTCATGATTGGTCAGCAACTATGATGCGCGCACTGGCGATAGCGATGGTAGCCATGGGGGTGAGCTTAGCGCAAAAGGTCGGTTTTGTAGACTCCCAAGCGCTCTTAGATCGGATGCCCGAGTACAAGGCCGCCGAACAGGAAATTGAACGCCTCACCCAACAGTGGCAAAAAGAAATTGATGACCTCTACGCTCGGGTGGAACAGCTTTTCCAGCAGTACCGCGAGCAGGAACCCCTCATGTCTCCCGAAATGAAGCGCCGTAAGCAGGATGAGATCGAGGCTGAAGAGCGGAAAGCCCGCGAGCTGCAGCGCAAGCGCTTCGGTCCCAATGGAGACCTCTTTAAGCAGCGGGAAGAAAAAATGAAGCCTGTCTTAGATAAGCTCCAGCAAGCTATCCAGGCTGTCGCTCAGGAGAAAAAGTTTGCGATTGTGTTGGATCGAAGTGCAGGGGGAGGGGTGCTTTACGGGGAGCCGGCGTACGATCTGACCGAAGCTGTAGCGGCCAAGCTGGGGCTGAGGTAAAAGCCCTACCTTTGCCCAATGCCGCACTACATGCGAGTAACGGGGCTGCTCGTGCTTTTGTCCTGCACGAAGCCCGCCGTGTCTCCAGCCCAGTCTACCCCAAAGACCTTGCGGATCGGTTACACGAACTTGGAGCTGGTCTTAAGTTACCTGCCAGAAGCCCAACAGGTTGAGCAGCAGCTGCGCACATACGAAAAGAAGGTGATTGAGCAGCTCAATATCAAGCAAAGCTACCTCCAGACGAAAATAGAAGAGTACACCGAACTCAAACAATCTGGCAAGCTCACCCCCGCACAGGAAGAAGAGCGAAGGAAAGAAATCATGCGTCTGGATGAGGAAATCAAGCGTTTCCAAGAGGAGTCGGAGCAGAACTACTTGAAGAAGAAGGCCGAACTCCTGCAGCCTATCGTGGAAAGGCTTCAAAAGGCTATAGACGAGCTGGCAGCGGCCGAGGGGTACGACTACATCTTGAATAATTCCAATTCAACGGGTGTGGCGTTTATTTTGCACGGGCCGAAAGGGGACGATGTGACGGAGCGGCTCCTAAAGCGCTTGGGGGTAGACACCAGCAAAATCCAGCGCCCGGATACCACGGGTGGGCCTAAGGCAGCACCGGCGTCGCCTTCCGCCCCGAAAAAGTGAAGGCAGGGGTTTTTGACTCGGGGGTAGGAGGGCTGCTCACAGCCCGCCTCTTGCGTTCTCTGCACCCGCAAGCTGACCTGTTGTATTACGGCGATACGGTTCATTTGCCTTATGGGGATAAGTCTCCGCAGCAAATAAAAGGGTACGTGCGGGACATTGGGCGGTTCCTGTATGGTGTGGGGGCGCAGGTGCTGGTGGTGGCCTGCAATACCGCTTCAGCGGTGGGTTTAGAAGGTCTGCGTGCGGAATGGCCCCATCTCCCCATTTACGACGCTATTACGCCGGCGCTGGAGGCGTTTACCCATCACAGGTACGCCGAGCCGGTGGGCGTTATAGGCACGTACACCACCATTCGGTCGGGGGTCTATGGGTCTGCGCTCCGGCGGATGGGCTATGCCGTCAAGGAGCTGGCTACGCCTCTGCTGGTGCCCCTTATTGAAGAGGGTTGGGTTGACCATCCTGCCATGGAAGCGGCCCTGGAGACGTACCTTTCCGAGCTGGGGGAGGTGGGTACGCTGCTGCTGGCCTGTACCCACTATCCCGTTATTGAAGGGGCTGTGCGGCGCTATTACCAGCGAAGGGGAGCTTCCGTTCGTATCCTCAGCACGGCGGCTTTGCTGGCACAGAAGGTAGCTCGAGACCTCCCTCCCTCCGGGCAAGGAACAAGCCAGTTCTGGGTCTCTGACTGGAGCGAGCGTTTCGTGCGGGTGGCTTCGGCTTTCTGGGGGGAGGCGATAGCGCTGGAACCAGCGCCTTTACCTTCTACTCCTGCAGAGTGGTAATTACTTATGGCCCTCTTGGTAAAAGAGCTGCTCCCAAGCTTTTTCGCGTTCGGCTGCTTCGGTGATGTACGGCGTAAAGTACGCTATATTTAGCAGGAGCCAGTTGAGTACATTGGCCGGGAAGTAGGTCGGCCGCACAAAGTCCACAAAAAGCACCGCTCGCAAGCCTGAAGTGTTGTTGTGCACCTCGTGGTCAAAGCAGTCGTCAAAAATGAGGACCTTGCCCTCTTCCCAGAGGAGTTTTTGATCATGCACCCGTATCCAGCATTGCTCACGGGGTTCAGGCACGATCAAGCCCAGATGCAGGCGTAGCACCCCGTTGTACGGGCCGCGGTGAGGGGGGATGTACTTGCCTGGCTCCAGGATGGAGAAGAAAGCGGTCTTGATGCCTGGGATTCGGCGCAGTAGGCGAGTAGTTTCGGGACAGAGGCGCGTGTTTTTCTCGCTCCAGCGCCCGTAGCCGCAGAACATGAAGGTCTTCCAGTTTTTGTCTTGCGTGATGGTGGCCACTTCGGGGGTGATTTCGTGAAAGGCCGGCAGGTCGTCTTTTCGCTGCAGCACCTGATCAAGTTCGGCCCGAATCACGCGCCAGTTGTCTTCCAGCTCTTTTGCCCAGGGGAAAAGTCGCGTGTCATATACAGGGGGGTTGCCATGTACGGAGAAGCGGGCGTTCACTTCTTCCACAAAGTCCACGAGAGATTGGAGCATTTTCTCTCGCAGGGTTTGGGGTTTTTTGAGGACTCCCTTGTACACTTGGCTGGCCATGCGGCAAAGTTACAGCAGAAGGGGACATGGTTGTGTGGTTGCCTGTGCATATCTTTGGGTCATGCGATACCTGCTAAGCGTAGTCCTTGTCGCCTGGGTAGCGGCCCAGCCCACCCATCCGAACCGAGCTTATGTAAGGGTCAGTCAAGCGCCTTTTCTGCATGGAGTGGCCTCGGGAGACCCTCTTACGGATAGGGTGATTTTATGGACTCGGATTACTCCGCCCCAGAACTGGACAGGGCCTGTGTCCGTCAGCTGGGAGGTGGCCTCTGATTCGCAGTTTGCGACGATTGTGGCTTCGGGCACGGCCAGCACAGATGCTGATAGAGATTACACGGTCAAGGTGGACGCTATTGGCCTCCAGCCAGGACAGTGGTACTGGTATCGGTTCCAGGCCTTGAATGCCTATTCGCCGGTAGGCCGCACGCGCACGCTTCCAGCCAGCGGTGTGAACCGCCTCCGGTTGGCCGTGGTGTCGTGTGCCGACTATCAAAACGGCTTTTACACCGCCTATGAAAACATTTGCCTGCGCAACGACATAGACTTTGTGGTGCATTTGGGCGACTATATCTACGAGTACGGCCCCCAGCAGAATAGCGTTCGTCAATCGGAGCCTCCCCGAGAGACGATTACCCTGGAGGACTATCGCATACGATATTCCCACTACCGGCTGGACACGATGCTGCAGTGGCTTCATCAGAACTACCCTGTGATAGCCGTCTGGGATGATCACGAGCTTGCCAACGACGCTTGGAAAGCTGGTGCACAAAACCACAACGCCGCATCAGAAGGCCCCTTCAGCGACCGAAAAAAAGCTATGCTGCGGGCCTATCATGAATGGATGCCCTTCCGTATGCCCGATCCCAATGACTCTTTGCGGATCTGGCGGTCGTTTTCCATAGGAGGGTTTGTGGACCTTATCATGCTGGATACACGGCACTACGATCGGGATCAGCAGGTCACAAGCAGTAGCTTTTTAGGGGTTTCAGCTAATGACGCTACCCTCAACGACCCTAACCGTTCCATTTTGGGGCCCGTGCAGCGGACCTGGCTGGTGAATCAGCTCAAAAATTCAACGGCTACCTGGCGCATTATAGGTCAGCAGGTGATGGTGGCGCCTCTCACCGCGACGGTCCTGAGCACCACGTACGTAGTCAACCCCGATCAGTGGGATGGCTACCCTGCAGACCGGCGTCGGCTCATGGACAGCCTTATCCAAAACAACATCGGCAATGTCGTGGTGCTTACAGGGGATATCCACACCTCATGGGGGAATGATCTGCCTTTTGGGCCGGGTAGTTACAATCCTACTTCTGGGGCGGGGTCTACCGCTGTGGAGTTTGTGACACCGAGCATTACTTCGGCCAATGCCTCTTTTCTGAGCAACTTCTCTAACACTTCTTTGATCAAGTCGCAGAACCCTCATGTGAAGTACGTGGATGTCACGAAGCATGGGTATGTGGTGATAGATGTAACGCCCCAGAAAGTCCAGGGGGACTGGTACTTTGCCAATACCGTTTCGCAGCCGCAGCCCGGTGAAACCGCCGGGGAAAGCTGGTATGTCAACAGCGGCGAGCGCTTTTTGCGTAAAGCCACCAGCCCTACGAGTGCGCCACCTGGTTATAACCCGCCGCTCGTATCGCGAGGGCAAACTACCACTTCGCTTACCTCTCTTAGCCCTGTGCTGGTTGGGGTCTATCCCAATCCCGCCCAGGACTTCGTCACGCTGCAACTTTATACGCCGACAGCTGAGACGCTTACCCTGGATTTGTATAGCGCGGTGGGGCAAAGGGTGGCTTCGTATACCGTGGTCACGCCTTCGGCTGGGACGCATTATTATCAGGTGCCTTTGGACGAGGTGGGGAAGGGCGTCTTCTTGCTGACTATCCAAGGCTCCGGCGGCCAAAGCCAGAGCTATCGCCTTGTCAAGCGGTAGGACGGAGAGCAGGTATCTTTGTCTGATGGACACGCGGCGTTTTCAAGCTGAGAAACTTATTCGGGAGCACATGGTGGCGGCCATGGGGGCGGGGCTGGTGCCCCTCCCCTTGGGTGACTGGGCTACTACCCTGGCTGTCCAGCTCCATCTCGTGCGCGAACTGGCAAAACTCTATGGGGTTCCTTTCTTGGCTGGCGCAGCGAAGGGGCTGATTGTTAGCCTGGTAGGGGCTACGTCGGTGCGGGGCGCCACAACGCTGATCAAGCTACTGCCAGGGGTAGGATGGATGGTAGGAGGGCTTACGGCTTCTGTGCTGGCGGCAGCCATGACCTACGCTGTAGGCAAAGTCTTCCAGCGACATTTTGAGGCAGGGGGTACCCTCCAAAACTTTGATGTGCAGGCCGCTCGCAAGGCCTACGAGAGCGCTTTTCGGGAGGGGCAGGCTGTGGCAGAAAGCACTCGGAACCAACCTAGTCAAGACCCTTACGAGCGCCTCGTAAACTGCATGAACTCTATCAGGCCGGCGTGCTTTCTGCTGAGGAGTACGACAAGCTCAAGCAAAAAATTTTCCATGAGTTGTGAGGATGAAGCGCGAGTTTGGGACGCTTCCTTTACCACGGAAAGAGCAGCTGAATAGTCACCTCACGCTGCACTATATCTCGCACCAAGGGCCTTTGGTTTACTTAGCTGCGGTGTGGGAGGCGCCGGCTTTGCGTACTTATCCGGCGGCTGTTCGTCCTCTTCTGGTGCGGCTTCTGACGGAAGAGAACCTTCGCTACGGTTCAGGCGGCGTGCATGAGGCCCTTCTGGAGCTGGGGTGGGAATGGCGCTGGGATGTCAGCCTGGATAGCCTTGTCTTAGTAGCGCAGGGGCTCTCCGAAGGCTTTCCCCAAGCTCTTGAGCTGCTCTATAGAGCGGTGGCGGAGCCGGTCCTGGAAGGGCCTCCTGTGGCGCTTCAGCTGGATCGGCTTATAGAGACGCAGCGGCGAGCCTGGGCTAACCTACCGTACCGGGCGGACGCTTACCTGGCTCAACGGCTCTGGCGCCTCTCTTATGCGGTCTTTGAAGGTACTTCTCCAGAGGAAATAAGGGGGCTAAATACGGCCTTGGTAAGGTCCTACTGGGAAGCTTTTATAGGGAAGGGGCTGCGTCACCTGGTGATAGCTGCCCCTAAGCTACCCCCCTCAGTGGTGCGGTGGGCTTCGCTATCAGGTTCGCTTGCGTATGAGCTCCTTTTGCCTGCCGAGTCCCGGTCCTCTGAGCACGTGGAGGAGACGGCGCCGGCTCAGCAGGTGTCCTTGCGTGTGGCTTACCCCTGGGTGCGTCCGCAGGTGGCCCACTACGGAGCGTATCAACTTGCCCTTTTCAGGCTGGGGGGGTATTTTGGCTCGCAGCTCATGCAAAGCCTTCGGGAGGAAGCTGGGCTTACGTATGGGGTGCAGGCCCGGGCGCTCGCTGCCCAAGCGGGGGGTTACTTCGTCGTAGCCAGCGAAGTAGACCGCCAGCGCGTGGAAGAAGCTATCCAGCGCATAGAGGCCGAAGTGCAAGCCTGGCGTGAAAACCCTTTCCCCACCGAAGAGGCGTTCCAAGAAGTACAGAGGTCCTTGCTCCTTCGGCTTGAAGTGGAGGGGCTCTCGGAATGGGTTTCTCGGCTGGCGCATCTCTTGGCCCGGGGTCTCTCGGCGGAAGCGTACCTGGCGCAAAGGCAGGCCATCGCTTCGTATCGGTGGACGGACTGGCCACAGCCTCCGCTTCCCTCTACGGCTCTCTTGACCGTAGCGGTGGGAACGCCCCGCCCTATTTTTGCCAGCCCATGCGCCTAAGAGCAGGTATTGTCGTGTTTCCCGGCAGCAATTGCGATCGGGACCTGTACTACGCGCTGGAGCGAGCGGGTATGGTGCCTCGTTTTCTCTGGCATGCAGAGTCTCGCCTCCCAGCCTTGGAAGCGGTTTTCTTGCCTGGAGGGTTCTCTTATGGGGACTACCTGAGGGCCGGCGCGATTGCTCGTTTTGCTCCCATCATGAAGGCCATAGAAGAGTTCTGGCGTAAAGGAGGGTTTGTGATGGGCATTTGTAACGGGTTTCAGGTGCTGGTGGAGGCGGGGTGGCTACCCGGGGCTCTCCGTCGCAATGCACATGGGCGCTTTTGGTGCGATGTGGCTACGGTGACCTTCTTTGGGGAGGGGCCTTTGACCCCTTACCTCAAGGGAACGTACCGGTTGCCTGTGGCGCATGGGGAAGGCCGTTATGTACCACCGGCGGACTTTTGGCCGGAGTGGGGGCTGCGCTACGTGCCGGCTCCTGCTCCCAATGGGAGCTTTGGAGCTATCGCAGGCTTTGGTAATCGGGAGGGAACAGTGTTTGGCCTGATGCCCCATCCAGAGAGGGCCTGTGATCCGTATCAAGGTCAGGCCGATGGGCTGGACCTTTTGCGGGGGATCGTTCGGTACCTTTCAGCCTGACGGTGCGCCCAAGGTGGGTTTTGCTTTTGCCGTTCTTAGCTGGCTTGGTGGCGTGGGCCTGGCCAGGTCCTGGGCTATTGCGGGCTGCAGGCTTGATTACGGCGGCTATAGCAGGCTACTCGGCGTTTTACTTTTCGCAGCGATACGGGCTTTTGGCGGGGTTGTATAGCCTGGCGTTGGTGGGGGTAGCGCTTTTTTGCCTTGCGCCGACTGTGATGGGGATCTTTGCTGGGTGGGAGCTTGTAAGCGTAGCTGCCTGGGGTCTGATAGGGTGGGGGCGTGGAGTGTCAAGCCGCAGTTTGCGCGTAGCGGTGCTTGCTTTCCTGGTAAATCGGCTGGGTGATGTCGCCTGGCTTGCCAGCGCCTATGCTGGGGGGAAAGGCTCAGCGGGGTGGGTGGTGGCCGCCATGGTCAAAGCGGGGATGTTTCCCTTTACTTTCTGGCTGGTGCAGGCCATGTATGCGCCGGCTGCGGTGTCAGCGCTCCTTCACTCGGCGCTGCTGGTGGCGCTGGGGGTGTACCTTCCCCTCCGGGAGCCGCCTCTTGAAGGGGTGTTGGGCCTGCCGAGAGCCTGGCTTCAAGCGCTGGGCTGGGGAAGTGCGACCGTTTCGGCGCTGGGGGCTTTTTTCAGCCGCTCGCCCAAGGTCATGCTTGCGTGGAGCACCGCAGCCCATCTGGCGCTTTTGCTGGCCGAGTGGCCCACTGTCACCCTTATTGAGAAGCCGCTCCTGGTGCATAGCTTCCTCAAGGCGGCTCTGTTTCTCACCCTGGGCCTTGCGCAAAAGGGTTATGGGGGCTGGAAAGTGGCAGCGCTCTGGTATGGCCCAGCGGTATTGCTTGCGGCCTCTACGCCGCCTGAGCCTGTACCCTTAGCCGTGGAAACGCTGCTGGGCTTAGCTATAGGCCGTGCGGGAAAGGCTATTACGCAGGGGCGTTACTCCCTTCCTGGCTGGATGAGCCTACCCATACTTGGGTTGGGATTCGGAGGACTCTTAGCTGGCTTTTCTTGGCATGTCGCTGCGTTACTGCCGGTAAGTGCGATCTTCGCAGGCCGGATGATCCCTCTCTCTGTTCGGCTTCGGATAGATAGGCCTTTTTTGCTGGCTGTAGAGGGGGCTGGGAAGGCTTGGGAAAGGCTAGGCCTTCTCTTTGCCCTCCTGGAATGGCGCCTCGTGCGCACTACGAACTTCCTGGCACACCTGCATATGCGTAGCGCTTTTCGCACAGCCCAAGGGGAAATCGCCCTGCTTGTTCAGGGGTGGGAAGGCCTTGTCCGCCGACTCCAGCGGGGCGCGGTTCAGTTTTTCTCTGACTTCCCTACCAGTCAGGCCGGTTTGCGCTGGGCCTTTCTGGTGACGCTGCTTATAGGCTTTGTATGGAAGCTCTTGCGCTAAATGCCCTGTGGATAGGTCCTCTCGTAGGGGGGCTTATTTCTCTCTTCCTGGGTCGTCGCCTGCTTTTTGCCTGGGGCCTCGTGCAGGGGTTCCTCCTCAGCCTTTTATGGGCCTACCTGTATGTGGAGCATAGAGGCGAAGGCCTTTCCTACGAAAAACCCTGGTTCTCGCTGGATGGCTTTTCTTTTTCGTATTCGCTTGCTCTGCGTCCTACGAACTTCTCCTTGGTCTTGCTGGCGCTTTTGGTTATACATGCCGCCTTTTTTTACGGTTACCTCTACATTCCGAGGCCGAGGGCTTTTTCGGCGCTTTTGTTCTTTACGCTGGCTTTTGCGCAGGGTGTTTTTTTGGCGGGGGATCCGTTGCTTTTTTTCGTTTTTTATGAGGCTTCACTTATTCCCGCTTTTCTGCTGATTCTGGGGTGGGGCGGTAGGGGGCGAGGGTTGGCTGCGGTGCGTTTTGCGCTCTTTACGCTGGCTGGGTCGGTGTTTCTGCTGGTAGGGCTTTTGTGGGCGCTGCTGGAGGGACACCCTGCTTTTGTGACCGGATGGCGGCAGCATCCCTTGAACTGGGGGCCTTGGCTGCTGATGACGGTAGGCCTGGCGGTCAAGCTCCCGCTTGTCCCCCTTCATAGCTGGCTGGGCGAAGCGCACGTGGAAGCCGATAGCGCTGTCTCCATGGTTTTGGCCGGACTCTTGCTGAAGCTGGGTGGCTTCGGACTGCTGGAATGGGTGTGGTACGACCCTTCGCCGGCGAGGGCCCTTATCCTGCGGGGGGTGGGGGCGGTGTCGTTGGGGTACGCTATAGCTGTGGCCACGGGCCAGCGCGATCTCAAACGGCTTGTGGCTTTTACGTCTATTGCGCACATGGCTTTTGTGGCGCTGGGGGCGGGGGCCCGCTCGTCTGTAGGGCTGCAGGGGGCTTACCATCAGCTTTTCACCCACGGGATAGTAAGTGCGGCCCTCTTTGCCTGGGTGGGGTGGGTAGAAAAGCGGACGGGCAGCCGGTCCCTAAGCTACCTGGGGGGCGTTTTCCATGCCCAGGCAAAAGAGCAGCTTCAAGCGGCGCTGCTTTTTTTCGGCGCTATAGGGGTGCCGGGGTTAGCCCTCTTTGTGTCGGAAGTGCTGGTGATAGGCGGCGTGGGAAGGGGCTCCGGATGGACGTGGGCCCTCGTGCCCGCGCTTAGCCTTCCCTTTACGGGGTGGTACTTCTTACGGGCTTATCGGGAGCTGACAGGACGCGAGGCGGGGGTTCAGCTGGCGCCAGCGATGGACTATTTGCCGCTTGAGGCCGTCATCTGGCTCCTTGTGTTTATGTCGGTGTTGGTGGGGGTATACCCCCAGCCGTGGTTATCGCTGCTGGGGCATGTGGGGTCTTGAAGGGCTATGGCCGGAGCTGTTTCTGGCTGGAGCCGCTCTGCTGGCCCCACGCCGATGGGCCTTGAGCACAGGCCTGTTATTGTATTTGGGGGGCGTTGCGTGGCAACAAGAACGGCTATTTCTGCTCTACGCCATAGACGAACGCTCCGTTGCGGGGATAGCCTTTTTCGTGGGGGTGACCCTTTTCACGCTTGCATGGGCTCCCCTACGGCGAGAAGCGGTGTGGGCCCTTCTTCTTCAGCTTGCCTCGTACGGCCTCCTCCTGCGAAGCCGCCATTTGGCTTTTAGCTGGGCCCTTATGGAGGCTGCGGCCCTGAGTGGGTACTTTTTCGTCATAGCGGCTTCGGAAAAGACCCCGTCTCGCTGGGAGGCTGCCTTGCGGTATTTCTTCTGGAGTGTGATCGGATCGGCGCTGATTCTGATGAGCTTGGCGGTTCGCTTGATGGCTAAGCAGCCCTTGCTGTATCCGCTCTCAAGTGGGAGTATGCTGAGCGACCTTTTGCTGAGCTGGGGATGGGCGATCAAGGCGGGGTTCTTGCCCTGGCATGGATGGCTCATGGGCCTGTATCGTACGCTACCTCTGGGATGGGGGGTATGGTATTCCCTCGTACCGAAGGGGGCCCTCCTGCTGAATTTTCTTGCGGTTCTCCCTTCTGACAGCTCGTCGGGGATTTTTCCTGGTTTTTTGTATGGTTTAGGGGCTTTGTCGCTGGTGGGGGCGTACGCGCTGGCGTGGCGTGCCCCTCGTCTGACCGAGCAGCTTTTCTGGGGGAGCTTTGCGCAGGCTGGCTACATGGTGCTGGCGATGGTCGGAGGAGGGCAGGCAAGCGGCTGGCAGTTCTGGCTGGTGTACGGGCCGGCCAGTTTGGTTAGCTTCTGGTATGTAGAGCGGCCGTGGCGCGGACGGATGGGGAACGCCGTAGGTTTGCTTCTGCTGGCCAATCTGGCGGCGCTGCCTCCGGTGCTGGGCTTTTGGGTGAAGATGGCCCTTTTTTGGGAGGGCTTGCAGCACCTTGCGGGGTGGGCACGGATCCTGTTGATAGGGGCGGCGGCCTTGGCGACGATAGGCGGCTTTGCGGTTTATGGCAAAGTGCTGTGGCAAATTTGGCACACGGCCAGCCCCCCTCCTCCAGCAAGACGGCGGGTGGGGTACGCCATAGGGGCGATTGGGCTTTTCGGCTTAGGCCTTCTGGGGCTGAAGGCTTTGGAGAGCCTTGGCTAAGTAGGCCAGGGCCTGGTCTATCTCGGCCTCGGTGGTGGGCATTCCCAAAGAGAAGCGGAGAGTGGAGCTGGCATCGGCTTCAGAGAGACCCATAGCGCGCAGCACATGTGAGGGTTCCGGTCGGGCCGAAGTGCAGGCGGAACCCGTAGCCACAGCCAGCAGAGGAGCGCGAGCCATCAGGTCGCGGGCTTTTATCCCCGGAAAGGTTACACTTAGCGTGTTCGGCAAGCGAGGGGCTTGGGCGCCATTTTGATAGGCGAGGGGGTACATTCGTTGGATGCCCTCCCATAGCTTATCCCGCAAGGCTAAGATCCGAGGGGTGGTTTCGGGCAAGCGCGCCAGCGTGATTTCCAGAGCTTTGCGCAGGCCGACGATAAGCGGGGTGGGCAGGGTGCCGCTGCGCAGGCCTCGTTCGTGACCTCCCCCCCAAAGCAGCGGTGAAAGCGCCACGCGGGGCTGCCGGCGACGCACATAGAGGGCCCCTATGCCCTTCGGGCCATAGCATTTATGGGCAGACAGGACGGCCAGATCCACCTTCAGCTCGCTGAAGGAAAGGGGGATCTTCCCGATCGCTTGGGTCGTATCGCAGAGGAAGAAGGCCCCTGCGCTATGCGCCAACTCCACCAATTCGGGGATAGGCTGGATCACGCCGGTTTCGTTGTTGGCCAGCATGATAGCCACGAGGAGGGTGGTGGGCCGCAGCGCCCTGGCTAACGCGGCAGGTTCCACTATCCCCTGGGCGGTCACGGGGAGGTACTCCACTTCCCAGCCTTGGGTAGCGAGGTAGGCGGCTGGGTCCAGGACGGCCTTGTGTTCTGTGGCGGCGATGAGAAGGTGCTTTCTGGCTTGATGGGCATACGTGCGGGCCAGGCCCTGGATGGCGAGGTTGAGGGCTTCGGTGGCCCCGCTTGTGAAGATGATTTCTTGCGGCGAAGCACCAAGAAGCTCGGCGATGGCGGCGCGGCTTTCTTCTACGGCGGTTTCGGCTTCTTTACCGTACAGGTGCGGGCTGGCAGGGTTCCCAAAGCGCTCCAAAAAGTAAGGCCTCATGGCTTCCCACACTTCGGGCAGGAGAGGCGTGGTGGCGTTGTAGTCTAAGTAGACAGGCTGGCTCATTTTCGCACCGAACGGGCTAAAAGGCTTTCTACCAGCTCCTCAAGCGGTTTGAAGGCCAGCGCCACAATCGCCTTGAAGCCAAAAGAAAAGAAGTTGGCCCATTGGCTGGTGGCCTTAGAGGCGGTCTGCTCAATGTAATACTCAATGAGTTCGGTCACCATAAAGATGACGATGGTGCTCAGGCCCAGGACGGTGAGGGCCTTGCGACGGCGCTGGCTTTCCTGGAGGGCGTTGAGGGTCTCTTGCAGCTCTTGGTTTTTTTTCTGGAGGGCTTCGTTGTAGCGGGCGATTTCGGCGTTTTTCTGGGCCAGTTCTTCGTTGGCGGCGCGGAGTTTGGCTTGGAGGCGGTCACCCATCCGGGTAACAAGCTGGGCGGTATGCAGAAGGCTGGCGTAGTGAGCTTGGATCTCTTCCAGCCGTTTTCGTTCAGGCGCTTCGGGGGAAAGCTCGGCAATCCACTTTTGAAGCTTCTCGGCGCCTTCCTCTTCGCGCTGAAAGCTTACGCTGGCGGTGGTTACGGTCCGGGTTTCACGCTTCGGGTTCATTCACCGGAACAAGCTCAAAAGGCACCTTGACGGCAGCCTGGTAATCCAGTCCGGCATCTTCCATTTCGGTGTCCTCTTCCAGGAAAACCCAGCGGATTTGTACGGGCTGCCCTTTCTCGTACAGGGCTTCAAAATGCCGGAAAAGATCCAGCAGCACTTTGGCCGTGCTGGTATTGAAGTATTCCAGCTTGACCTCAAGCACCAGGGGCTCAGGTCGGGGGGTATGCCGCTGTACGAACTGCTCCAACCAGGCTAGCACAGGGCTATAAAACTTGATGGAATTCTCTGGGTATGAGTTTCCGCCGATAAAAAAGCGATTGGCTGAGGGGTCAAAAATAATTTCAGGTGTGGTGAAGGTGGGTTCTATGATAAGCTTCTCTGAAGTCTTCAGGTCGCTCATGGCTTCTCAAGGGAAAAAAAGGCTTTTAGGGTAAACCAGGCGTATTCTGCTTCGGCTGAGGTGAGCTCGTATTCTACCCGGTCTGCTTTGAGAATGACTTGCATTAGGCCCAGGTTAGCGCCACCGCTGTCGGAGTAGGAGCCGCTGGTGAGGGTTGCACGGTGAAACTGTTCCAGCTCTTCTCGGCTCATAGCAAGGAGGTTTTGTAGGTACGACTGAAGAAAAATTTCCTGGCTATAATAAACCAGGTTCCGGGTGGTCAGAAGGATACCTTCTTCTGTGCGGACCACGCTGATGAGAGGAGGGTACTTTTCGTGTGGCACCGCATAGTGAATGATATTTTGGGCCAATTCTATAAGGCTGGAGACCACTTTTCGTCGCAGGGGGGGGCGTATTCCTTCTTCTCCCAGCAGCTTTTCTAAATTTCGCACCATGATGGGGAGCACCTCCATATCCAAGGGGCCCTCGTGTCGGAAAAGGAGCCGATGTTCATAAGACACTGCCATGGGTAGGACCGCTATAGGGCAAAGGTAAGCAAAAAGGAGTTAGGGTACGAGGGCCAGGCCATATCCATTGAGGGGAATTTCTCGCACGGCCTGAGTCTGGAAGGAGGGGATTTGGACAAAGTATACCTTACCTGGAGCGCCGGAGAGACCGGCCTGGGGATGATGGGGCGGGTCGGTTCCGGCGACATTCTCAAAAGACACCACCAGGGATCGTTTTTCGGGGTCTACGCCTATGCCTCGCGGCAGGTGCCCTAATCCATAGAGATGGGTGAGAAGCCGGGGCGTCTGGGCCTCTATGACAGCGATGGCTCCCAGCTTATCGCCTTGCAGGGCGGGTGCGCTGGCCTTGAGGCAAGCCACATACACCAGCCCATCGTGGTAAGCCATCAGTTTGGGAGCCGCCGCAGTCGGAATCACCGCCACCAGCCTATCGTCGCTCTGCCGATAAACCCGTACTTGATTGGCTGCATCGCAGCTCACGAAATAGTAAGAACCGGTGGGTTCTGCCAGAATCTGATAGGGCCCCCAGCGGGTATCTGGCTGAGGGATGTCGCCTGGCTGAAGGGGCAGTTGGGTAAAATCTACAAACCTACCTGAGGCGGGGTCTATCTGGACTCGGGTAATATAATTGCCGGCGTTAGCGGTCACATAAGCGTAGTGAAAGTCCTGCGTGAGCCAGAGCCCATGAGGACGGGCGATGATCTGGCCTGCGGGGTCGCGCAGCTCATCCAGCACCTGCATGCGCTCTGCGTTGAGCAGAGTCAGCTTGACCGGGCTGGTGGTGGTGAAGTGGGTCACGACAGCGAGGTGGCCATCTTGGCTCAGTTCAATGTGGGCTGGGTCAGGACCTACTTCCACACGGCCGACTTTTTCATAAGTGTCGGTGCGGTACTTTTCTACGGCGGCTCCAGCGATGAGCGTGACGTAAAAGTACCGTCCATCCGGTGAAACCTGAATATAATGGGGGCTTTCTGTTACGGTGGGGTAAATGCCCACGGGAATGTAGTGCATGATTTGGTAAGTATCTAAGTCCAGCACAGCGACGATATCGCTGCCGGCCGCACATACGAAGGCTTTGCGTCGGCCCGTTGTACGGCGAGAGCTCCAAGGCAGTTCGCCTTGCGCATTGGGGGCGCCCTGGGCTATCCAGGTCCGTAAAAGGTCTATTTCTGCGGGGGTCAGCAAATTGCTGCTGTCGGGCAGAGGGGGGGGCATGAGAGGGGAGGCCACAGGCCCGCGAGTGGGGTCTGGATTCACCTGCCAGAGAAGGTGAGACCATTCGGGAGAGAAAGGCACGACGGGCGCTACTTCACCCTGGTACCCGTAAAAGAGACTATCCCATCGCGCAAGGTTCAGCCGGGTGGAAGGAGCTGGGTTCCCCAGCAGTCTCCCGTGGCTATGCGCCCCTCCTGTAGCTGTAGAGGCGCTATTGTGGCACCCTGCGCAGCGCTGCACCAGGATCCGAGCCACCGGCTCGGGGTAGCCGCTGGCCGAAGCTACGGGCGGGGCCGCTTCTCGCCTGCACCCTATCACCAGAAGCCCTACCACCAGGCACCAGTCTGCGATGCGCATCTGGCAAAGATATTTTGTTTTTTCGGTCATGCACAAGTTTGGGTGGCCTTTGCTGGGCCTTGCTCTGGCCCAGGTGCAGGTTGGAGCTATCGTACCGCCCCACCTGGAAGCCTTCGATGAGATGGGACAAAAAGTTTCCTTTGGGGCGCTGCGTGGTCAGTGGGTGGTGCTTTTCTTTTACCCGCACGACGACACCCCAGGCTGCACGCGGCAGGCTAAGGAATTCAGCCGGCTTTTACCCGATTTCAAAAAAGCTGGAGCAGTCGTGTATGGCATCAGCACGCAAAGCGCTGAGAGTCATCGCGCCTTCAAAAAGAAACACGGCTTACAAATACCTCTTTTGGTGGATCAGGAGGGAAAGCTTGCCGACTTTTTCGGTGTAAAGCGCTTCATGGGTATGTGCAGTCGGGATGTGGTGGTGATAGACCCAGAAGGGAAGATCGCCCTTTTCCGACAGGGGGTCTCCCCCGACACCAGCCCCCGCGAGGTGCTGGCTTTCCTGCGCCAACGCTAATGCGTTAGCGTCCAGCTGTGCGCCCAAAAGAGGTGACGGGCACGAGTTTTACGGAAAAGCTGCCTTCTACGGTATCCGGATGGGTGTTGGTACCGATCCCGGGCACATTGTTGTAGGAAGGGCGGATGTATCGGAAGCTTCCCGTGACGCTATCTCCATTTATCGTGACATTGGTGATTTCTTGGGTGGTACCCGGGAAAAAGTTTGGCACGGCAGGCAGCTGCTGGATTGGGTAGGTAGGGGTGGGGCTGCGGGAGATGTCGGCCGCCACGCCGTCTATCGTGATGTTGGACACCTGCTGGGTAGAAGCGTCATAGCGAAAATTAAGGCTTAGGTAGCCGATGCCCAGGCTATCCTCTCGAGTAAAATCAAAGGTTCGGACATTCTGGCCGGAGGCCTGCCAAGTGCCTGGTGAGGTCGGGTAAAAACTGTAGGAGAAACGGATATTGAAGGAATTGCCTCCATTGTCTTTGCCTCGGGCTACGCCTTGGATAAACCCCTGGCGAGGTCGTACCAGGTCCTGTCCAGGTGGGCCTTGGGGGCCTTGGGGGCCTTGAGGGCCTTCTTTGCCTCGGCAGCTCCACACAAGGAGCACCACCGGTATCAGAAGTGCGTAACGCATGGTGCAAAGGTAAGGGAAAGTTTCAAGTCTGGGGAGTTTGGGTAGATACGGCTTCGCGCAGGGTAGCAAGTAGGCCTGGCGAGGCGGCCACGCGTCCGGTGGCGACATGGGCGTTTCCACCGCCTTTGGCTCCCAGAAGCTGGCTTAGCCGCTGGAAAAGGGCGTGAGCTCCTTCAGGAGCGGCGATACCCAGACTCACTTCGCCGTTTTGGGGCACCGCTACCACGAACGTGGCTTTTGGTCGCAGCTTGCGTAGCGCCTCCAGGAATTCTCTCAGAGAGGCCCCCTCGGGAAGCTGCGTCTGCTCTACGATCACCGGCTTGTCGTCAGAGAAAAGGCCGGCTGCTTCCCACTTCTCCACCAGCTGGTGGGCATACAGGGCTTGCCAACGGGATAGGTGCTTTTTGAGCTGGGCTTCTTCCTGCAGCAGCTTTTCCAGCGAGCGCAAAAGATGAGGAGGATTCTTGAGAAGGGTGCGCACGGCCTGTAGCTGTTCAAGCTGGCTGTTTACCCAATGAAAGTAAGCCTGGCCTGTGACCGCCTCAATCCGTCGTACGCCCGCTGCACTGGCAGACTCATGCAGGATTTTGAAGTACCGCAGCTCTAACGTATTGGCTGCATGGGTGCCCCCACACAGTTCCCGAGAAAACTTGCCCCCAAACTCTATCATGCGAACCCGCTCTCCGTACTTTTCCCCAAAGAAGGCCAGCGCACCCTTTTTGATAGCTTCTTCGTAGGGGATGTCCCTGTACTCTTTGCGGGGCAGGGCGGCGCTGATTTTGCTGTTGATGAGGGCTTCTATGTCGGCCAGCTCTTCGGGTGAGAGCCGCTGGGGATGCGTAAAGTCAAAGCGAAGGCGGTCTGGCGCCACCAGGGACCCACTCTGTCGCACATGAGGCCCCAGGATGGTTCGCAGCGCCGCATGAAGCAGGTGCGTAGCGGTGTGGTGGCGAGACAATTCCTCTCGGCGAGGCACATCAATGGAAGCGAGCCATTCCCCTTCCGGGTCGCGGGGCAGCTCCGAAACCACGTGGATGATGGTGTCTTGCTCCCGGTAGACGTGGATTACAGGCAAGGTTTGCCGGCCTCGCCGCAGCAGGCCGGTATCGCTGAGCTGCCCGCCTCCTTCGGGGTAAAAAGGCGTCTGGTCCAGCACCACATGGTAGAAAGTGCCCCGGCTGTCCTTCACCTCGCGCATGCGGATAATGCGGGATCGGGTTTCGTACAGGTCATACCCCACAAAGTGGGAATGGTCGCCTTCCTCCATTTCTATCCAATCGCCTTCGGTGCGCTGGGTGGCTTGGCGGCTTCGGGCTTTCTGGGCAGCCAGTTCGGCTTCAAACCCCTGGATGTCTACTGTGAGGCCCCGTTCGCGGGCCAGAAGCTGGGTAAGGTCCAGTGGAAAGCCGTAGGTATCGTACAGCTCAAAGGCCACTTTGCCAGGAATGACAGGGCCCTTATGCTGCTCTAAGAAGGCTTCTAAACGCGCCAGACCCCGACCTAAGGTGTGTAGGAAACTTTCTTCCTCGCCTTGGATGATGCGCTGAAGGGTTTCGGTTTGCTGGGCTACTTCGGGGAAGGTCTCCTGATACAGCTGAGCCACCGTGGGTACGAGCTGGTATAGAAAAGGTTTCTGCTGGCCAAGGTATTGGTAAGCGTATCGTACCGCCCTCCGTAGGAGCCGGCGCAGGATATAGCCCGCGCCGGTGTTGCTGGGCAGCTGGCCATCGGCGATCGCAAAAGTGATCGCCCGAATGTGATCGCACACCACGCGAATAGCCACGTCCTGAAGGCCCCCTTTTCCGTAGGCCACACCTGTGAGACGATGCACCCCCTCACGCAAAGCTTGAAAGAGGTCAATATCGTAGGTGGATGTTTTGCCTTGCAGAACCATGGCCAACCGCTCCAAGCCCATGCCGGTGTCTACGCTTTTGAGGGGGAGAAGCTCCAGGCTTCCATCGCTGCGTCGGTTGTATTGAATGAAAACAAGATTCCACAGCTCAATGACTAAGGGGTTGCCGGTGTTTAGGAGGGGGGCTGCGGAGTCGGTTTCCCCTTCCGGCCTCAAGTCTATGTGAATCTCGGTGCAGGGGCCGCAGGGGCCGGTGTCGCCCATTTCCCAAAAGTTGTCTTTCCTGCCAAAAAAGCGGATCCGTTCGGCCGGCACAAAGCGCTTCCACAGCTGGTAAGTTTCTTCGTCGGGGGGTAGGCCCCACTCTTCGTCGCCTCCGAACACCGTCACATACAGCCGGTGGGGCGGGAGTTGATACACCTGGGTCAAGAGCTCCCAAGCCCAAGCGATGGCTTCGGCCTTGAAGTAGTCGCCGAAAGACCAGTTGCCCAGCATCTCAAAAAAGGTGTGGTGGTAGGTGTCGTGGCCGACTTCCTCCAAGTCGTTGTGTTTGCCGGACACCCGTAGGCACTTCTGCGTGTCGGCCACGCGAGGCGCTGGCGCTTCCTTGAACCCCATAAACACATCCTTGAACGGGTTCATGCCGGCGTTCACGAAAAAGAGGGTGGGATCGTTCTTGTTTACAAGGGGGGCGGAGGGCACGATAAGGTGGTCACGCGCCGCAAAAAAATCCAGAAAGGCCTGGCGAACCCGAGCTGTGCTCCACATGAGGCAAAAATACGACCTCTCTTGCCAGGCTCAGGTAGGTTTTCTCTATATTTGCGGTGGCATGCGATGGCTCCCTTTCCTTTCGCTTCTGGTAGTGGGCACGGCTTCTCTCTGGGCGCAGCCGCGTAAGGTCCGCAAGCTGCTCGAAGAAGCGGATAAAGAGTACTACGCCTTCCGCAATCCTGAGAAGGCGGCTGAGCTGTACAAGCAGGTCTTGTCTCAGGACCCCAACAACCAGTATGCGGCTTATCGGCTGGCGCGCTGTTACTGGTACACCAACAACACCGAGCAAGCCGTAGAAGCCTACCAAAAAGCGCTCTCTATCAACGCCGAGACCAACGACACGATTTACTTAGACCTGGGGCTGGCCCAGAAAAAGCTCGGGCGGTATCCGGAGGCCATACAGAGTTTTCAGGAGTTTCTGCGCAGGCACAAGGCGCAGGATATCCTGCGCAAGCAAGCCGAGCTCGAGCTTCAGGGCTGCGAGCTGGCCCAAAAGCTCCTAGCTCAACAGCCCGACTACGAACTAAGGGCCCTCACCGCCGTCAATAGCCAGGCCAGCGACTACGCTCCTACCCTCTTCGTGGTGAAGGGGGATACTTTCTTGATTTTCACCAGCCACCGGACGGGAGGCCAGAGCAAAGAGCGATTCCCTGAGTACGGAGAACCTACTTACTCGGACCTGTGGGTGCTCCAGCTGAAAAGTGACACCGTGCCCTTGGGCAAGGTCGTTGGCAAAGTTCAGAACCTCGGCAAGCGAGTCAATACCCCCGCTAATGACGGCAGCGCGGTCATTTCTCCCGATGGCCTGACGATGTACTACAGCATCTGCGGCCAGGGCAAGTACCGCAAGTTCTGGGGCTGTGGCATCTACCAAAGCACCTTTGATCCGCAAAAGAAAGAGTGGGGGCCCTTTGAAAAGATCGAGGCGCTGGCCGGCAAGCGGGAAGTCGTGGTCAACTCCCGGGGGAAAAAGAAGCTGGTTCCTACCTACGATGCGCAGCCCACGCTTTCGCCGGATGGCAACCTGATGTACTTTGTGTCGGACCGCGATGGAGGGCTGGGAGGCACAGATATATGGTATGCGCAGCGCGTGGGTAAGGAATGGGGCGCACCGGTGCACGCCGGCAAGGTTATCAATACCCCCTTCAACGAAATCTACCCCCACGTAGGACGCGACGGGAAAACGCTCTATTTTGCTTCGGATGGGCATCCGGGCCTGGGAGGCTACGATGTCTTCAAAGCAGAAGGCCGCTTGGGAACCTGGCAGCAGCCCCAGAACTTAGGCGCGCCGATCAACTCTTCTTACGATGATTTCTCGCTTTACTGGCTCAAGCAGGACACCGTGGGCCTCATTGCCTCTAACCGGCCAGGAGGGCGCGGGCGAGACGACATCTATATCGTGAAGCGCATATTCCGACCTAAGGTTGAACTGGCCGTGCATGGCACCGTCCGAGATGCCTCTACCAAACTGCCTATCCCCTTCGCTACCGTGACCTTGTATGAAGTGCAGGGCGAAAAGCTCTTGCCCCGCGATACCTTTAATACTGATCAGAGTGCGGCCTATCGTTTTACGCTTGAACCGGGCAAGGACTATCGCCTCGTAGGCAACGCGCCTGAATACCTGGCCAACGAAGTGGCTGTCTCTACCAAGGACGCCACCAAATCCATGGACTTGGAAGCGGACATAGATATTTTCCTTGACCGGATTGAGATTGCGCGGCCTATTGTCCTGCAGAACATTTACTTTGACTTTGATAAGTACGACATTCGGCCGGATGCGGCGGCCGAGCTGGATCGGTTGGCGACGATCCTGCAGCAGAATCCAACTTTGCGCATCTTGATTGGGGCCCATACCGACACCAACGGCAGCGAGGCCTACAACCTCAAGCTCTCCAACAACCGGGCGAAAGCCGTGGTGGAGTACCTCACCCAGAAGGGGATTCAAGCTAAGCGGCTTTCGTGGATAGGGTATGGGGAGTCGCAGCCGCTGATTTATCCGGAGCTTTCGGATGCGGACGAGCAGGCCAATCGTCGGGCGGAGTTTCGTATCTTAGGTCTGGATTTTGCCGAGAAGTAGGGGATAGGGGCTCCTGCGCTGAGGGGGTGGGCATCCCCTCAGAGGAAAGTCCGGGCGCCAGGGAGCAGGCCTCCCTCCGCAAGGAGGGGCGGCGGTACCGCAAGGGCCGCTGACGGATAGGGCCACAGAAAAGACACCGCCCCGTTGGGGGTAAGGGTGAAAAGGGACGGTAAGAGCGTCCCCACGGGCAACCCCAGGCCGGCGCAAGGCCAAGCAGCCGGCGATGACCGCTCCCACAGCCGGCGGGTAGGCCGCTTAGAGAGATGCAGGAGTAGACACAGAACCCGGCTTACCACCTATCCCCGCTCTTTTCTATATTTGCAGCATGCAGATACGCAAGCTTCCAGATATCCTCCAAGCCCAACTGGCCCATCCCCGGCCCGATGCTATCGCAGGCAAAAAAGGAGGGCAATGGCACACTTACAGCACCCAAGAGGTGGCCCAGATAGCCGATATCGTCAGCCGGGCTCTGCTCAAAATAGGCCTTCAAAAGGGGGACCGTGTAGCGCTGGTGTCGCCTAACCGCCCCGAATGGAACTTCGTAGATTTAGGCGCTATCCAACTGGGCCTTGTGGTGGTGCCCATGTACGCCAACTCCATCGCTTCAGATTACGAGTACATCCTCAACCACTCGGAAAGCCGGGTGCTCTTCTGCTCGGGAGGCGAAATCTGGCAGAAAGTGCAGTCTATCTTGCCTAACTGTCCTAAGCTGGAGAAGGTGTATGTGTTTGACCCTGAGCCGGGCGCGCCGAGCTGGGAAGACTTTCTGCGCTTGGCTGAGGGGGATACGACGGACCTTCGCCCGTATCGTGAAGCGGTGAAGCCCGAAGATTGGGCGACTTTCCTGTACACCTCGGGCACCACCGGCACCCCCAAGGGCGTGATCCTTACCCACCACAACATCGTCTCCAATGTGCTGACGGTGCGTTCGCTCAACCTCATTCCGCGCAGCACCACCGAAAGGCTCCGTGCGCTGAGCTTCCTTCCCCTCAACCACAGCTTTGAACGGATGGTGTTTTACACCTACCTCGCTATGGACATTGGGGTTTATTATGCGGAGAGTTTGGACACCATCGCCCAGAACCTCAAGGAAGTCAAGCCGCATGTTTTTACTTCGGTGCCCCGCCTGCTGGAAAAGGTGTATGAGCGCATCATGGCCACGGGGCAAACCCTCACGGGTCTCAAGCGCACGCTCTTTTTCTGGGCTATGAGCCTGGTGCAAGACTACGATCCCGAAAAGACTTATCCGCTGGGCTATCGGCTTCAATTAGGTTTGGCGCGGGCCCTGGTCTTTAAGAAATGGAAAGAAGCGCTGGGGGGGCAGGTCTCGCTCATTGTGACGGGGGCAGCGGCCCTGCCCCGGCATCTGGCGCGTATTTTCTGGGGGGCAGGCATCCCTATTATGGAAGGATACGGCCTTACCGAGACTTCGCCGGTCATCAGCGTCAACACCTTTGATGCGCATCGCATAGGCTCGGTGGGACGGCCTATCCCAGGCGTAGAGGTGCGTATTGAACCCCTGGAGGGTTATACCGAAGGCGAAGGCGAGATCGTCGTCAAAGGCCCTAACGTGATGGTAGGTTATTACAAAAACCCCGAGGCCACCGCCGAAGTGCTCAAAGAGGGCTGGTTTTACACCGGCGATGTGGGCAAGCTTGACCAAGACGGGTTTCTGTACATCACGGACCGCAAGAAAGAACTCTTCAAGACGGCAGGGGGCAAGTACATCGCTCCGCAGCCCCTTGAGTCCGCCCTCAAAAGCTCGCCTTACATTGAGCAGGCGATGGTGATAGGGGAGTTTCGTAAGTTTCCTGCGGCTTTGCTGGTGCCATCTTTTGCCAACCTGGAGAAATGGGCTCATGAGCAGGGTATTTCCTTCCAGGGGCGAGAAGACCTGGTGCGCCATCCCAAAGTCCTTGAGCTCATCCAGGCTGAAGTAGACCGGATCAATCAGCAGTTCTCTCAGTACGAGCGGATCAAGAAATTTATCTTGCTGACGAAGGAGTGGACGATTGAGGGGGGTGAGCTGACTCCTACGCTCAAGCTGAAGCGGCGGGTGCTGCTGAGCCAGTATAAGGACGCCATAGAGGCCCTCTATGCCGAAGCCCAGACCGTCCAATGAGTGGCTGGCGCTCTTAGGGCTGGGCACAGAAATAGGGGCTTTGGTTTTGATTTGGGTAGGGATAGGGTACCTGGTAGATAGGTATGTAGGGTGGCGGCCTTATGGACTGCTGGTCGGGAGCTTGATAGGCGTCTTTCACGCTTTATGGCGTCTTTTGAGGGCTGGAGGGGGATGGGGGCGCTGATAGGCCTCTGGATCGGGGGCGTGCTACTATGGGCATGGATAGGAGGAATTTGGGGCCAGACCACCCGCTGGGCGCTCGTGATCCTATGGGTGGGCCTGGGCCTGCTCAGCCTTGTCGCGCATCGGCTGCGATCGGTGGGGTCTGGGGCCGCCGGTGTGCTGTGGCCCATGGGGGTTCGCCTGGTAGGATGGCCCCTGTGGATAGCCGCCGTAGCAGTGGGCTTTCGGCCGGCGGTAAAGCCTTATGCGATAGGGGCATTGGTGAGCATGGTGCTCTTCTTAGGGGTAGAGGTGCTGGTCACTCTTCGTAACTTGCGCCGCCGCGTATGAGAAACCTACTCCTTGCTGTGGCGAGCCTCTCGCTTGCGTGGGCTGGCGGCGGAGAAGGGCCTGCCGACTTCATCCTTGAGCACGTCAAGGACAGTTACGACTGGCACATCACCGACATTCCATGGGGCAAAAATCCCGATGGTACGACCCACTACCTACCTGTGGTGGTGCCTTTGCCGCGCATTTTGTACCATCCCCAGCGGGGCCTTTCCGTGTTTTTCGTGAAGGGCCACACCCGCGCTGAAATCCAAGCTGAGCTGGAAAAGCGGGGCTTTACCTTGACACCAGAAGGAAAAATCGCCTCGCTGGATTGCCAGCCCCTGTTGGACCTCTCGCTTACGCGAACGGCTTTTCAGCTTTTGCTTGTGGGCCTGGTGCTGGTATGGATAGGTCGGGCTGCGGCGCGTGCTTATGCTTCGGCCTTGCAAGGCGTGCCCCGCGGCATTGCCCGCTGGCTGGAACCCGTTATCCTCTTCATTCGGGACGAAGTAGCCCGGCCAGCCCTTCACCATCACGCCGACCGGTTTCTGCCCTACCTGCTTTCCGTGTTCTTCTTCATTTGGCTAAGCAACCTCTTCGGCCTGACCCCCCTCAACTCCAACATCATGGGCAATATCACGCTTACCTTTCTGCTGGCCCTCTTGAGCTTCATCCTCATTCAAGTCAATGGCTCCCGGGCTTACTGGCAGCACATCTTTTGGTATCCGGGGGTGCCTGTGTGGCTCAAAATCTTCATGATGCCCATTGAAATTATAGGTCTTTTCTCTAAGCCCTTCGCACTCATGATGCGGCTTTTTGCTAATATTTTGGCAGGTCACCTGATGATGCTATCTATTATCGGGCTGATATTCATTTTGGCAGCTATATTGAAGTCGGTCGCTGCGGGTTTTGGGGTGGCGGTTTTTTCGCTTTTGCTGGGGCTTTTCGTGATGGCGCTGGAGACGCTGGTGGCGGCCTTGCAAGCGTACATCTTCACCTTGCTCACGGCTGTCTTCTTGGGTATGGCGATGGAAGAGTCTCATTGAAAGTCTTTACCTTTGCCCCCGATATGTGGTTAGAAGCAGGTAGCACAGTTCAGTACTTGGGCGCTGCTCTGGGCGCGGGTATCGCTGCCATTGGAGCAGGTATAGGGATTGGTACACTTGCCTCTGCAGCGTTGCAAGGCATTGCACGGCAACCCTCGGCCGCCGGCGAAATTCGCAACAACATGATCCTCACGGCGGCCCTCATTGAAGGGGTTGCCCTGATTGCCGAGGTGGTCGCCATTCTCGTTATTTTCCTCAAGTAAGCTGGAAGGTAAGTCGTCCGCTCTCGCCGCCTCCCCCAAGGAGGCGGCGTATTTTTGTACCTAATGAAGCTGCGCCTCTCCCGAGAAGCTCAACTGGGCCTAATCGCCGCAGGAGCGGCTGTAGGCCTCTTTTTCGGCCTGAACTACCTCAAGGGGCACTCCGTCTTTCAGCGGTACAACACCTACTATGCCGTCTTTGAAAACGCCGACAACCTCTCCACCAGTGACAAAGTCTTGTACCGAGGCTATAAGGTGGGGCAGGTTCAGGAACTCCGCTTCAATCCCCGCACAGGCCAGGTGCTCATTGGGTTTGAGGTGCTGCGGGAGATACCCCTTCCCATAGACAGCCGGGCTACCATCACCAACCTAGACCTCTTGGGCACTAAGGGGCTCTGGCTGGTGCCGGGGACGGCTTCTCGGCTGGCGACCGATGGCGATACCCTTCTTGATAGCTTGGCTACGGGCACCTTTGATAAGGTCCTTCAGGAAGTGCGCCCTGTCAAAGAGAAGCTGGAGCAGCTTCTGACCCAGCTCAACCAGACGGCTACCCATCTGAATGCCCTCCTGGATGCGCGCAGCGGGGCTATCCCTCAGACGCTGGGTTCGGTGCGGACCCTGGCCGACCGAACCGGCGCCGAATTAGCCCCCACCGCCGCCCACCTTCGTCACACGCTGGCCGAACTGGACCAAACCTTGACCGAACTCCGCCCTCGCCTCAGCCAGACCCTGCAGAGCGTGGAACGGCTCACAGATTCCACGGGGCAGCGGCTTCCCGGCCTGGTAGCGCGACTGGACTCGTCCGCGGCGCAGCTTCACACCACCCTCGCCGCCCTCAACGAAGGCCAAGGGTCCCTGGGCCTCCTCCTGCGCGATTCCTCCCTCTATCGCGACCTGGACAAAACGACCGTGAGCTTGCGCTTGCTTTTGGATGAGCTGCGCTTGCGACCCGAACGGTTCGTACACTTCTCTATTTTTGGGCGTCGTCCCCGTTCGCAAGCCGATGAGTGACTGGTACCGACAGCTGGGGGTCTCTGCCCATAAGAGGTACCTTGAAGGGGTCGTCCAAGGGACGGAGGCGTACTTCGTGCCAGTAGGACCTGACATAGCGGGCGACCCTCAGTATCGTTTCGCCCTCCACGCCGATGGCGTGGGCACAAAAGGTATCTTGGCTTACCTATGGTGGCGGGAAAGCGGTGATGAGTCGGTTTGGGCCCACCTGGCTCAAGATGCCCTCGTGATGAACACCGATGACCTGGCCTGCGCAGGGTTCACCGAGTCCTTTGTCTTCTCTACCACGCTTGTGCGCAACCCTTTTCGGATTCCGGACTCGGTGGTGCAAAAGATCATTCAGGGGGTTTATGCGTTTGCGCAGACGCTGGAAGCGTGGGGGATAGGCGCGCACGTGGCGGGGGGCGAGACGGCGGATATGCCCGATGTGGTGCGCACCATAGGATTAGAAGCGGTGGCGGCGGCCCGAGCACCTGAAGCGCAATTGCTGCCCCTGCGGCGGCCCGACCGAGAGCTGGCTATCGTGGGGCTGGCCAGCTTCGGCCAAACCACCTACGAAGCCACCTACAACAGCGGCGTAGGCGCCAATGGCCTTACCGCCCTTCGTCACCTCCTCCTGGCGGCCGAGTACGCAGACCAATACCCCGAAACCTTGGACCCTCACCTTCCTACCCCTTACCAAGGACGATGGAGACTTACGGACGCTGTAGCAGGCTATCCGCTTGGCTATCTCCTCACCAGCCCTACCCGCACTTATTTGCCTTTCTTGCGAACCCTCTACCGCCACCACCGGCAAGCTCTCTATGGCGTGATCCACTGCACTGGCGGCGGCCAACGCAAAGCCCTCAAGTACTTCCCCCAAACCTACATCCGGAAAGAAAACTTCTTCCCTCTGCCGCCCCTCTTCGCCTGTTTGGAAGGGGTGCGCCCTTGGTCGGAACTCTTTGAGGTGCTCAACATGGGCCATCGCATGGAACTGTACCTCCTCCCCCAAGCCGTAGAAGAAGTCCTGGCTCTGGCCGCTACGTACCACCTACCTGCCCAGGTCGTTGGCTTCGCTCGCCCCTACGACGGCCCCACCCGCATAGAAGCCTCCTTCGGTGGGGAAACCTGGACCTGGATGTAAACTCTCAGCCTTTTTTCTTACCTTTGCGAAAATGCAATCTACCCCCCCTTCTTTGGCTTACCTGTTTCTGCGTAGTACTCGGAGGAAGAGAGGTTGCGGGGAGGCTTTTTGTTTCTGGGATGCGCAAAAACCAACCTTTATAAGGATATGCTGCGACGACTGCTAAGCTGGCTGGGCCTAAGCAATGGGTCAACGAAACAGCGTGAAGCTGTTCTGAAGAAAGCTCGGGATTTCCCTACGATTTCCTCGTGGGAGCTGGACCCTTACCACACCCAGATTCGCTTTCGGGTGATGCACATGGGTTTGGTGGAGGTGGTGGGGCGCTTTCGGCGCTTTTCCGGGCAAGTGCGGGGCACTTCGGTGGATTTCAATGATCTGGCGGTAGAGGTTCAAATAGAGGTGGACAGCGTGGAGACGGACATGCCCGCTCGCGACGCGCATCTGAAAGGCCCGGATTTCTTTGATGCGGCGCAGCATCCCTATATCACTTTCCGGAGCACGGGGGTGCAGTGGCGGCCTCTCAAACGATTCGTCCTGACGGGGGACTTAACCATCAAGGGGATCACCCATCGCATCTCGCTGGATGGAGAGCTTAAGGGCTTGGTGCTCAAAGACCTGGTGGGCCAGCCTCGGGCCAGCTTTGCCCTCACGGCGCAGATTGATCGGCGGGCGTGGGGGCTCCTCTGGCAGGCCGAAACGGCCGACGGCTCGGTGGTGGTGGACAACCTCGTCACGCTCGATATCGAGGCGGAAATCGCTACGCCCGGAGGGTATGGCGGCTCTTCCGAGACTTTCTGCAGGCAGATGGGGGCCACCGCTTAAGAGGGTATGGCGCTCTTTAGCGGTGTAGCGACCCTCAAGGCGCCTTTCCCGGGGGTGCGATGGAATCCTACGACAGGCAAAATCCTTGCTCGCACCGAGGCATGGGAGGCCCTGCCACCCGCCCTCCAGGAAAAGGCCCTTACCATGCCTACCTGGGACTTTTTTAGCCGAAAACGGCCAGGTCTGGGCCAAGCACGTGGTCCAGCAGGAAGGGGAAGTTGAGACATTTTTCCTCCTTCCGGCGGAGGGGTATGCCGAAGCGCTGCAGCGGCTGGAGCGTCTTGAGGCCGAGGTGAAATTCCTCCGGGATCAGCTTCATGCCTTCGTGCAGAATGTACCCCTTCCGCTTTTCGTGGTGGAGCCAGGCCAGGACCGGCTGGTTTTTGCCAACGGTCTCCTCTTAGAACTCTTGCGTCTGCCGCTCAAGCGGCTTTATGAGGGGCTTTCGCTGGCGGATGTATTTGGGCCTGTCGTAGAGAAGGCTAAGGCCCTGCTTGAGCAAGCTGAACGCGAACGCAAACCAGCCCAAGAAATCCTGGAGCGTCCCTTCCCCGATCGGGCGCAGTGGTGGATCGTGCGGGCTTTTCCTTTTCAGGCGACTCATCTGAGGGGGGTGATGGTAGGCCTAGTGGACATCACCAAAGAAAAAGAGCAGGAGGAGCGGCTCGTGGAAGCGTATCAGGAACTCCAGGTGCAGGCCGAGGAGCTTCGCCAGAGTCAGGAGACGCTGCAGTCGGCGTACGAGGCCCTTGAGAAAGCGAAGGAAGAAGCTGAAAGCCGCCGTAAAGAGCTGGAGGACTCCCTCATTGCGGCGCAGCGGTACCAGCGTACGCTTCTTTTTCGCACGCACGCGCTGTATGAAGCCTGGGGCTATGATTATGCGGCGGTGGTGGCTCGGGCGCACACCTATGTGGGCGGCGATTTCGTGGTAGTACGCCAAAAGGAAGACTACCTCTACGTAGGCGTAGGGGATGCGACAGGGCACGGGAGCAGTGGGGCCTTGCTTGCGGTGACGGTGCAAGGCTTTCTCCACCAGGCGCTTTTGGGGCTAAAAGAGCCGGGTCAACTTCACCAGGCGCTGGAAGAAGCCCGCACAGAACTGTACGAAGTGCTTGAAGTAAAGCCGGGAGAGCACCTATCTAGCGATGGCGCAGAAGTGGCGCTGGTGGCTTTGCCGCTGCGTCGGGAGGGCCAAGTGTATATCGCCACGGCGGGCCGCCCCGTGTACCTCCTTTCTCCCGAAGGGCACCTCACAGAATACCACCAGGGACGACGGGGATTAGGCTGGTCGGTTCCAGGACAGGCCCCAGAACCCTACTCCACCGAAGCTATCCCCTACCAGGCTGGAGCGACCGTGTTTCTTTTCACAGACGGCATCACCGATCAGCTCAATCCTGAAGGCAAACGGCTCGGTCGCAAGGCCTTCTTGGCGTGGTTAGCTCAGGCCTCTTCTGCAGGGCCAGATCCTCGGGATAAAATGCGCTTCCTCCTTCAGCGCTGGCACGCATGGAAAGGAGAGGAGACGCCTCAAACAGACGATATCCTCCTCATAGCCCTCTTGCTGCCGAAAGCGTAAAGAGATTTGCTTACCTTTGTGCATGCGACCCTTGCTACTTAGTGTGGGTGTTTTGCTTCTACATGCGCAAGAGGCTAAGTCTACCTGGTATGCGCCTAAGTTTGGGCTGAACTGGGGGCAGTATCGCACCCGCGATATAGAAGACATCTCGTCGCGCTCGTACTGGGGTGGGGGTTTTTATGGGGGGCTGGCTCTGCAGCAGGCGCTGGACCTGAAGGGAAGGTGGGCCGTGCAAGGCGAGCTGGGTGTGACGCAGCGCCGCTCTACCGACCGCAATCTCTTGACTGACTGGCGGTACAACCTCTGGAGTGCCGATCTGGCTGTGCTGGGGGTATGGCGATGGGTCAGAAAATTTGAGGCCTTTTTCGTGGAGGCAGGCCCCTCCTCCAGCCTGCTGATATACGGCAAGTACTGGGAGCGTTCTAACCTCACAGATGAAGTTCAAACCCGCACCGTACAATTTGGGCGAGGCGCCGGCCGCGATGTGCGACGAGGTGAGATCGCTTGGAATGCCGGTGTCGGGGCTGGGTACCTCGCAGGGCCAGGCTATTTGACTTTTGGGCTGCGCGTCTGGCATGGACTGAACAACCTGGCTGCTGGTGGTCTCTTTCAGCGATGGAACAACTATGGCGTCCTCATGACGCTGGCTTACTGGTACGATGACTCCCTCCGGGAATAATAACGACCCCTTGACGCTGGAGGCCCTGCAAGCCGAAGTAGATCGGTGGATCCAAGAGGTGGGGCACGGCTACTTTTCTGTGCTGACCAACACCGCTCTCTTGATGGAAGAGGTGGGAGAACTGGCTCGTCTCCTGGCGCGGCATTATGGAGACCAGCGCTTCAAGGCCGGGGAAGATCCCTCCCCTGAAGCCATAGCGGAGGAAATGGCGGATATTCTCTTTGTCTTGGCGTGCTTGGCCAATCAAGTGGGCGTGTCTCTGGAGGAGGCCTTTATCCGAAAGCTGGCCTACAAAACGCAGCGGGATCGAGAGCGCCATGCGTGGAGGGCGGCCGGCGAAGGCTCGGCTCAAGGTCCCCAGCCATCATCCATATAATCGGGCACCCCGGGTCGCTGAATAGCTTGGCTGGGCAGGTACTCAATGGTCTCAAGCCGGACTACAGGCCCTTCCCGGTCTTGATCAACCTGCAAAAGGAAGCTCCACTCTTGGTAGGGCAGCATAATCACTTCGCCTAAGCTCCGCAGGGCGGCCTGCTGGAGGAGCCGAGGCCAGATAGCGTCCTTGATCGCTAAAAAACGGGGGTTCTCTCGGTACAGGAGCGATAGCACCGTATCAAGCCGGGCGAGAAGACCTCGGGTCAGCCCTTGGGGTAAGGGCCCACGAGGGTTCAGGCGCAGTTCGTAGGTGATGTGATGGCGCACGCAAGCCCGCTGTTCTATGCGTAAGCGAACGGTAGGAGAAAGCCAGAGGGTTTCAAGTTTACGGACAGGGTCCCATTCGTACTGGTAAAGGTAAGGAAAGGCGGGGGGCGTGAGGGGCCTAAGGGAGTCTGGCGAAAGGCGACAGTTTCCGGAGATGGGATTCTGGCTGAGTTGAATTTGGGCACTGAGCGAGAGGGCGCCGCCCAGAGAAAGCCACAGCCAGCGGAGGCTCCTTCTCATGGTTGCAGGCAAGGCCGGGCACCGAGGGGGTTCAGGACGGTAGCGGCCTGTCCGAGGCTGGGGTCGGCCGCCTGAAGGGCCCGGTGGACGAAATCAAGCCCTTCCTCTATGGCTATGGAGACAGAAGCGCCTTGGGCCAGGAGGGCTGCCACCGCCGAGGCCAAGGTGCAGCCTGTACCATGCGGCGGCTTAGATAAAGATAGGCGAGCTTGTACATGGCGTTGTACGAGCTTGCCGGCTCGGAAAACCCAAGAGGTCACGGTGTGTTTTTCCCAGGAAGCATGGCCGCCCTTGATTACCCAGTAAGGCTGAGGATAGGCATGAGCGAGGTGCTTGCCCAGCTGAAGGGCTTCGGCTTCGGACTGGGGTTCGGGCAAGCCCGCCAGCGCTGCGGCTTCGGGCAGGTTTGGGGTTACCACCGTGGCGTGGGCGCACAGCTCCAGCAGGGCCGCTTCTGCTTCGGCATCCAGCAAGCGAGCCCCTGAGGCCGCCACCAGAACCGGATCGACAACCAGGGGCACCCCATAGGCCCGCTGGAGAAGAAAGCCTCGCACCACTTGGATGATGCCCGCATGGGCAAGCATGCCGGTTTTGATGGCTTGGGGGGGGATGTCGGCCCATACCGCTTCCAGTTGAGCCTGGACAAAGTCAGGGGGCACAGGCAAAATCTTCGTGACGGCCCGGGTGTTCTGGGCCGTGAGGGCCGTGACGACGCTCATGCCATAAGCCCCCAGCACCGTAAAGGTCTTCAGGTCGGCTTGCAGGCCGGCGCCGCCACTGCTATCCGAACCGGCGATGGTTAGGACAGGGGGCAGCTTCACCGCGCCGTGGAAGCCTGGTTGAGCGCTTGCTGGACTTTCTGGGCGGCTTCCCAGAGTTCTACGGCGGGGATGAGGGGCAGACCTGACTCGCGCAGGATCTGGGCCGCTAAGTCAGCGTTCGTGCCTTGCAGCCGCACCACCATAGGCACAGGTATGTGACCGATCTGTTTGTAAGCCTGGAGAATCCCGTTGGCCACCCGGTCGCATTGCACGATACCCCCGAAGATGTTGATTAGGATGACGCGCACGTTGGGGTCTTTGAGCAGAATCTGGAAGGCTTTAGCGATGCGTTCTACGTTGGCGCCGCCGCCCACATCCAGGAAGTTAGCCGGCCAGCCGCCCGCCAGCTTGATGATGTCCATGGTCGCCATGGCCAGGCCGGCGCCGTTGACCATGCAGCCTACGTTGCCGTCCAGTTTGACGTAGCTGAGGCTTGCTTCCCGGGCTTCGGTTTCAAGGGGGTCCTCTTCTAAGGTATCTCGCCAGCTTTCCAGCTCCCGGTGCCGCACCGCCAGCGCGTTGTCTTCTATGTCCAGCTTAGCGTCCAGGGCGAGGATTTTATCATCAGAAGTCTTGAGCATGGGGTTGATTTCCAGGAGGCTAGCATCCAAGGCGTCGTAAGCCCGGTACAGCGTGAGGAGAAACTGTACGGCGTTTTTGAAGGCTTCGCCGGAGAGGCCTAACTTGTAGGCCACCTGGCGGGCTTGGAAGGGCATTAGGCCCACAGCGGGGTTGAGGTAGAGCTTGAGGATGGCTTCGGGACGGGTAGCGGCTACCTCTTCAATATCCACCCCGCCTTCAGCGCTGGCAATTAGCACATCGCGTCCTGTCGCCCGATCCAGCGTAAGGCTCACATAGAATTCCCGAATCGCCGAAGGCCCCGGATAAAAGGCGTCCCCCGTGACGTAGATTTTATGCACGATTTTGCCCTGGGGTCCGGTCTGGGGCGTTACCAGCTTCATGCCGATCATGTGGGAGGCAAGCTGCCGCACTTCCTCTAAAGACTTGGCCAGTTTGACGCCGCCGGCTTTGCCCCTTCCGCCGGCGTGCACCTGGGCTTTGAGTACCCAGGGACCTTGGTCGGTGGGGTCTATCTTTTGAGCGGCTTGTACCGCTTCCTCAGGCGTGGTAGCCACATAACCCCCTGCCACCGGCAGCCCATACCGAGCCAGCAGCTCCTTCGCTTGGTATTCGTGCAGCTTCATGGTGGGCAATATTACGGAAAACCTCCATGGGTTACCTTTGAGAGGTGGTACAGGTAGTCCTTCTCACCGGCCCCGGCAGCTATGTACACCTCCTCCAGGCCATCCTTGCCCAGCAGAAGCGACTCCATACCGTTTTTGAGTACTACCCTTCTTGGGCGCTTGTCCAGCCTCTCACAGGCAGGAAGTACGGCTTGTGGGGGTATAAATCGTTCATCAAAGCCCTCTGGGCAGTAGGACGCCGGCTTCCCTACTATCGCCGGTACAACCCTCACCGCTACTGGGAATACCAACTTTATGACTTTGTGTGCCGGCTGCATTTGCCTAAGGGTGTGCCTATTTTGTGGGCCTGGAGTCAGACCAGCCTGTACACTATGAAGGAAGCTCGTAAGCGTGGGATGAAGGTACTCTTGGAGCTGCCTGCCTCTCATCCCACCGTATGGGAAGAGACTGTGCAAAAGGCCTACGCAGCTTTTGCGTCGGCTCGTACAGGATACGCTTTCTATTTGCCAGCTCACCGTCGTCGCATAGAAGAGGAATTGGAAGTGGCCGATCGCATCCACGTGCTTTCTTCCTTTGTGCAGCTACAGCTTCTGCGGCAGGGCATTCCTGCGGAAAAAGTGCGCCTTTTACCCTTAGGAGTGGACGCGAGGCATTTTTCTCCGCCCGCTGAGCCGCCCCCTTCTCGGCCTTTTCGGTTTCTTTATGTAGGGCGTCTGGAGCCGCTCAAAGGGGTCCATCTCCTGCTGGAAGCCTTTCACCGGCTGCGATGGCCGAAGGAATCGGCAGAACTTTGGCTGGCTGGACCCATAGTAGAAGAGATGGAGCCGGTACTGCGTCGCTATGCTGACCATTTTGTCTACAAAGGCACCTGGGAGCGGGCTTACCTGCCTGAGCTGTACCGCCAAGCGCATGCTTTCGTTTTTCCTACCCTGCTGGATTCGTTTGGGTTGGTGCTCTTAGAGGCGATGGCCTGCGGCCTACCTGTGATAGCCACAAGCCATTCCGCTGCACCGGATCTCGTTACAGAGGGAAAGGATGGGTATGTGGTTCCGCCTTTTTCGGTAGAGGCCCTCATGGAGGCCATGGAAAAGCTATACCGGATGCCTCTGGAGGAGCGCCTGGCCATGGGCTACGCCGCCCGTCAAAAGGTGGAATCAGCCTGGACGCTGACCCATTACGCAGAGCGGATAGCTGCCTACCTTGCCGAGTATGAGCTGTGAAAGCAGGCCTATAGCCTTTCTCCGTGGCCGACCGGGTCCGCATCCGATGCATCAGGCTTTTGCCCAAGCCGTAAGGGCAGAGCCTTATTACATAGATGCTTACGCTCGTTGGCATGATATCCCCCTTTCAGCGCCGATTCGGTACCTACGCTGGGGCTGGAATGCCCTGCGCTTCCCAGCTAAGCGCTATAGAGCCATCCTGGTAGAAGGACCGCATGTATGGCCCTCTTTTGCAGGACGATGGCGGGATGTGCCTACCTTAAGTCTTGTAGACAACGAGACTCTCTACTTTTTGCACACAGGATTTTATAGGTCTCATGCAGAGTGGGGCCTTCTGCAAGCGATTCGCCGGTACGATGCGCTGCTGGTGATTGGACAGATGCAGGCTAAGCTCGCTCGGTTGCTTTTGGGGGCGCACTGCCCACCGGTGTATGTGGGCTTCAATGGCGTGGAAGAGGAGCGTCTGCGCCGACTGGCAGCGGTGGCGCCTCAGCTGGAGAAGCCCGTGCTTCTTTTTATCGGTCACGGAGAGGGCGGCTGGCGAACTTTTTACAAAGGGCTGGATCTCTTTGTGGAGGTGGTAGCTCATCTGCGGGCTCACTTGCCTGGTGTAGAGGGGTGGGTGGTAGGCCGTTGGGCAGCAAGCGAACAAGAGGCTCTCCTTCGTCGGCACCCTGGAGCGTCTGTGCGTTTCCTTGGACCTGTCCAGGCGATTGAGTCTGTGCTAAGCCAAGCCGCGCTGTATTTCCATCCAGGGCGAGGCGAAGCGTATGGCATTGCGGTGCTGGAGGCCATGGCTGCCGGCGTCCCCGCTATGGTCTCGGAATGGACCGGCGCCCAAGAAGTAGTCGCTCAGGTTTGGCCAGAAGGCGTCCTACCCCTTTCCGTGGAAGCTATGACCCAAGCCATCCTAGCGTACTTTGCTTTGCCCATGGCCGAGAGGAGGGCCATCGGTGAGCAAGGCCGTGCTTTGGTACAGGCCCAATACACCGCCGGCCAGGCTATCCAGCGCTTCCGAGAGATTTTTTATCGAGCCTTGGCTGCCTGCGAAGCTTAAGAATGGTACCTTTGTGCTATGGTGGAGGTCCTCCTGCCCAAGATGGGCGAGAGCGTCATGGAAGCCCGCATCATCCGCTGGCTCAAGAAGCCCGGCGACCCGGTCGAGGCGGATGAACCGATTTTAGAAATCGCCACAGACAAGGTGGATTCTGAAGTGCCTGCTCCGGTTTCGGGGATCCTGCAGGAGATTCGCGTCCAGGAGGGGGCTACGGTGCCGGTAGGCACGGTTTTAGCCCTTATTGCCCAGGCTGGCGAGGCGACTCCCCCTTCTGCGACCCAGGCTAAGCCAGAACCTGCCCTCTTGCAAGAGGTAGAGAGCCCCACCAGCTCCCCCACCGCTGGCAACGGGCATTCCATGCCTGAGCGGATCCCCGCCCGGCATGGCGACCGCTTTTATTCTCCCCTCGTGCGAACCATCGCCCAGCAGGAGGGCATTTCCCTCGCTGAACTAGAAAAAATCCCCGGCACCGGCGCTGGAGGACGCGTCACCAAAAACGACCTCTTGGCTTACCTGGAAACCCGAAAGGCCGCCCCACTTGCGCCTTCTGCTCCCACACCTACACCGGCAACGCCAGTTCCGACTGCGGTCCCGGCTTCCATCCAGGAGATTATCGCTTACCTGCAAGAGCATTTTATCCTGGTGCCCAAAAAGAAGTTCACCCACGGTGAAGCGGCTGAAATCATAGAAATGGACCGCATGCGGCGCCTGATTGCGGAAAATATGGTCTATTCCAAGCATGTCTCCCCTCATGTAACCAGCTTCGTAGAGGCGGATGTCACCCCGGTGGTTTTGTGGCGAGAAAAGGTCAAAGAGGAGTTTGAACGCAAGTACGGCGAAAAGCTGACTTTCACCCACCTCTTTGTGGAGGTGCTGGCGAAGGTTTTGCGAGAGTTTCCTCAGCTCAACGCTTCAGTAGAAGGGGACCGAATCCTTCTCAAGAAGGAGATTCACATTGGGGTAGCGGTAGCGCTGCCTACCAACAACTTGATTGTGCCGGTGGTGCGGCATGCCGATCGGCTTAACTTGGCGGGGATTGCGACGGCGGTGAATGACCTTTCGCGACGGGCTCGGGCCGGCCAGCTCAAGCCCGACGAGATTGTGGGGGGTACCTACACCCTCTCTAATGTGGGCACTTTTGGGAATGTGATGGGCACGCCGGTGATTCTCCAGCCCCAGGTGGCGATCCTGGCCACGGGGGCCATCCGCAAGAAACCCGCCATCATTGAAACCCCAGCCGGCGATATGATCGGGGTGCGGTACATGATGTTTCTTTCCCACTCCTACGACCATCGGGTGATAGACGGGGCGTTGGGAGGCGCCTTTGTGCGGCGGGTGGCCGACCTACTGGAAGCCTGGGATGTGAACCGGGTGCCTTAGTTTTGGCCAGGCGTAAGGGCGTATCTTTGTTATATGCAAGATGCCGTTTTCGGCTGGATAGAAGCGGAGCGCCGCCGCCAGGAAGAGGGCCTTGAACTCATCGCTTCGGAAAATTACGCCAGCCCTGCGGTGCTTGCGGCTTTGGGTTCGGTCCTCACCAACAAGTACGCTGAGGGCCTCCCAGGGCGGCGGTACTATGGAGGGTGTCAGTACGTAGATGAGGTGGAAAAGCTGGCCCAAGAGCGGGTGAAGGCCCTTTTTGGAGCGGTCTGGGCCAATGTCCAGCCTCATTCGGGTGCCCAAGCCAACGAAGCCGTGCTTCTGGCCTTGCTCAAACCCGGAGAAAAGCTTTTGAGCTTTGAGCTGGCGCATGGCGGCCACCTTACCCATGGCAGCCCTCTCAACTCCTCTGGTAAACTCTACACCGTCCAACATTACGGCGTACGGCCAGACACCTACCGGCTTGATTACGACCAGGTCCGAGACAAAGCCCGCAGCTTTCGCCCGAAAGTCCTCCTGGCAGGGGCCAGCAGCTATCCTCGCGACTGGGACTGGAAGGCCCTTCGGGAAATCGCTGACGAAGTAGGCGCCTTCCTCGTAGCGGATATAGCCCATCCCGCTGGCTTGATTGCAGCCGGCCTTTTGAACAATCCCTTGCCTTACTGTCATGTGGTCACCAGCACCACCCATAAGACCTTGCGAGGTCCCCGAGGAGGGATCCTCCTGATGGGTCAGGACTTTGAGAATCCCTTTGGGGAGCGGACCCCTCGCGGCGAACTCAAAAAAATGAGTGCGCTGTTGGATGGGGCCCTCTTCCCTGGGGTGCAGGGTGGCCCTCACATGCACGTCATCGCCGCCAAAGCCGTGGCCTTCGGCGAAGCGCTCCAACCTTCCTTCCGCACCTATGCGCAGCAGGTTATCCGAAACGCACAAGCCCTTGCTGAAGCTCTTATTGAACGGGGGTACACCGTCCTTACAGGCGGCACAGACAACCACATCGTCCTGGTAGACCTGCGTAACAAGGGTATCACGGGCCGGGAGGCCGAACGCGGCCTGGAAAAAGCCGGTATAACCGTCAATAAGAACCTGATTCCTTACGATCCGCAGCCTCCTCTGGTAGCCAGTGGGATTCGGTTAGGCACGCCGGCCCTTACCAGCCGGGGCTTTCTTGAAGAGGATTTTCGGCAGGTGGCCCTTTGGATAGACCAGGCGCTGGCTTCTCTGCACGACGAAACGCGCCTCACACAGATAAGAGAAGAGATCAAGGCTTACCTGCAGGCCTATCCCCTTCCCTATGGGCCTGCCGCGCCGAGAAGCCTGGGACACGCCCCCGAACCTGTCGGATCATCCGCCCCACCGTACCCCGATCGGCCTGTCGGAAAGTAACCAGCAGCGCAGGCAAGAGAAAGAGATTGGAGAAAAGACCGATCACCAGCGACAGGGCCGTGAGGATGCCCAGCGCTCGCGTGCCCCCAAACGAGGAAAAAACAAAGATGCCAAATCCCATCAGCAGCACAAAGGAAGTGTAGGCGATGAGGGCACCCGTGTGGTGCACACTCACAACGGCGGCGCGATGGGGAATAGGATGCCGGCGGTAGTACCACTGGTAGGAACTCAAAAAATGCACCGCGCTATCTACCACGATGCCAAAGGCCATTTCGTAAATAAGCGCTGTAGAAGGCTTGACAGGCAGGCCCAGATACCCCATAAGGCCGGCTACCAAAAAAAGCGGCAGCAGGTTTACCCCCATGCTAATAAGCATGATACGGAAAGACCCGTAGAGGAAAAACATCTGAAGCGCAATCAGGAAAAAAGTCGTCACGAGGCTCCAGACGAGGTTCTCTACGAGGTAATCAATGGCTTTGAGGAAGATGAGGGTGGTGCCGGTGATGTGCACGCGGCCGGCTTCTTCGCCGAAGGTGGCCCGAATGGCCCCCTGAACCCGAGCCAAAAGGCCTGGCATGTCAGCCGAACCGATGTCTTTGACGAAGGTGGTGATTCGGGTGCGTTGGTAAGCCGAGTCTACGAGAGGCAAGGGAGAAGGGGGGGCTTCGCGGGTGGCTCGCAAGAGAAGGGGCAGCTCTTCCGGCAAGGGCAGGCCATAAGTCTGGGGGGCACCGCCCCAAAAGGCTTGACGGGCCGCCTTCACCAAGTCCGCCAGGCTTAGACTCCGACTGAACTCAGGGTAGGTTTTTAGGCTATCCTGCAGGGCAGAAAGGGCCTTTAGCACCTTGAGTCGGCGAACCCCCTGGGGATGGGCCGTTTCAATCACCACCTCAAAGGGGAGGGTGCCCCCATACCGCGCCTCAAAGAAAGCCAGGTCTTGCATGACCTGCGTGGTGGAGGGCAGGTCATCCGCCATATAGGAAACGGCTTTCAGGCGGGCTACACCCACCGCACCCAGGACAAACAGCCCTCCGGTTATCCCGTACACCCACCCCCTTCGTTTTTCTACGACGGCCCCTATCCATCGCACCAGACGGGCTACCCACCGGTTGGAAAGGTGGCGCAGGTGCCGCTCTTGGGGTTCGGGAAGAAGCATGAAAAAAGACGGCAGCAGCAAAATGGTCAGCCCATACGTGGCCATCGTGCCCCAGAAAGCCACAATCCCAAATTCCTGGAGAGGGACGACATTGGTTAGGTAAAGGGTGAGAAATCCTAAGGCGGTGTTGGCATGGATCATGAGGGTAACCAGCCCGAGCTGTCTCAGCATCTCGCGAATGGCAGCCAGCTTGTGCCCCTTGGCCACGTAGAGGCGGTGATACTCAGCCAGCATGTAGATAGCCGGCGGAATGCCCAAAATAATGATAACCGGCGGTAGGAGCGCTGTAAGGAGAGTCAGCTTGAAGCCATACAGCCCGATAATCCCCACTGTCCACAACGAAGCCAGCCCCAAAAGCACGACGGGGAATACCACCGCATACCACGATCGGAAGTACCCCCACAGCGCCAGTACCGTCAGGAGGAGAGAGCCGAGGGTGAAAACCCACAGCTCGCGGGGCAAGGTTTGGGCTACGTAGTGGCGGAGGTAAGGCACCCCAGCAAAGTGGACCTCCACGCCGTGGTGAGCGGCCCACCCTTGGCTCAAGGCTTTGATATGCTCAATAAGGGGATGCTTGGCGCGGGTGTGCAGCGTAAGCGAATCCAGCCTCACAAAGAGGACCAAGCTCTGCCCAGAAGTGTCCCATAACAGGCCTTGGTAGAGGGGAAGCGCTTTCCGCAGGCTATCCCACGCTTCGCAGCTTGCTGGTAAGGGGAGGTTCTCCAGCTGGAATTTCCCTTCCCTCCACCGCAGGACGGGCGCCGTAGGCAAGCCCAGAACGCCCGTGATCCCTCGCAGGCGCCTTAGGGTGTCAGCCAGTTGTCGTAGCCCCTCCCAGAACGAAGTAGAACAGGTTTTCGGAAGGGTCAGCCCCACCAAAATGACACTGGCATCTTCGCCAAAGTCTCGCTGAAACCGGCGATAGGCTACGTAGTCTGAATCGTCTTCGGGAATGACTTTGACAAAGTCTTGGGTGATCTCCACTTGGGTCGCATAACGCAGGAAGTAAGCCGATAGGCCTGCTACCAGCACCAGCCACAGGTAGCGCCCACGGAGGAGGAGGTCTGTCCAATGTCTCATTCGGGATGGAGCTCGGGCTTGAAGATGGCTTCGTCCAGCAAGGCGCGGGCGCACTCCTGGATGCCCTCCGTCAGGGCAGGGTGCGGCTGTAGAATGCTACACAGGTCGCTCACTCGGCGAGAGAAGCGTATCATCAAGGCCACCATCCCAATAATGGTGGAAGCTTGGGGGCCGACCGCTCGACACCCTAAAATATAGGGGTCGGGTTCGTCGGTGGTGATGAGCTTGAAAAAGCTGCGGCGAGTGCGCATAGCAATACCCCGAGCCGTGAGGTGATACCCATAGCGCACCACCCGATAGCTGTGGCCTTGGGCTTTGGCTTGGGTTTCGTTCAGGCCGACTCCAGCCACTTCGGGGCGCAAAAACATGATCCACGACAGGTGGTCGTACTGAAGGGGGCGTTTTACCCGGCCAAACATCCGTTCTACGGCGTAGCGAGCTTCCTGTTCGGCTACATTCACGAAGCCGGCCTGTCGGTTGTCCAGGTCGCCTGCTGCGTACACATACGGCACGGAAGTGCGGGTATCCTCCGTAACCAGCTGCCCTGAAGGGGTCTTTTCCACCCCCAGGATCTCCAGGCCCAGCCCCTCTGAATTTGGCTCACGCCCTATCGCTACCAGCACGTGAGAGGCTTTTTCGTGGTATATCTTGTTGTCTTGGGTCTGGATGATGTATTCAATGCCTTCGGGATTTGGGCGAATGCTTTTTAGCTCAGCATGGGTAAAAAAGCGTACATTGCATTCAATGAGGTTTTGCATGATGGTGTTAGAAATGTCGGGGTCTTCAGCGGGGAGGATGCGTTCGGCCTTTTCTATCATGGTCACCCGTACCCCTGGAAAGGTGGAAAAAATGGAGGCGAATTCGCAGCCAATCACGCCGGAGCCGATGATAAGCAGGTCAGGGGGGAAGCCTTCCAGCTGGTCTATGTGATCGCTGGTGAAGATGCGCTTACCGTCCACGGGCAGGTTAGGCAGCATGCGGGGCCGACTGCCTGTGGCTAAAAGAAAGTATTCCGCCTCCACTTCGTAAGGAGGGGCGTCATGGGGGCACACTTGGATGCGGTGAGGCCCCACAAACCGAGCGGTGCCGTATACCAGGTCCAAGAGTCCTTGCGCCTGATAGTGCTGAATCTGGCGCAGCATCTGGGCTTGCCTTTCCTGCACAGCCTGCTGAACAATGCGCCGGAATTCCTCAAACGAAAAAGTAAAACTCTGCACCTGATAACCTCGCTCGGTTAGAAAGAGTTTGTCAAAGTCTTTAGCCAGTTCCCACCAGGTTTTGGAGGATAGCGCGCCGTTGAAGAGGGCGGCTCCGCCGATTTGGTTTTTTTCAATGAGGAGGGTGCGTTTGCCGAAGTCCATGGCGCGCATGGCCCCAGCAAAGCCCGCCGCACCCCCACCGATGATCACCAAGTCGTACCCCATCTTGCCCTAAGGTAGGGAAAATGGCGGGCCTGCCGTCTAAGCGGGGGTTGTATATTTGTTGAGCAGAGTATGAACCTTCCCACCCTTACGCAAGAGGCGTTGGTGGCCCGAGCTCGGGCCCTGCGAGCCGAGTTTCCAATTTTAGCGCAGGTTCACCCGTCGGGGCGGCCCCTGGTCTATCTTGACAATGCCGCCACCGCCCAAAAGCCACGCTCGGTGATAGAGACGCTGGATCGCTTTTACAGCGAAAGAAACGCCAACATCCACCGAGGGGTGCACTGGCTTAGCCAGGAAGCCACCCGCCTCTACGAAGGGGCGCGAGCGTACTTGGCTCAGTTCATAGGTGCGGCCAGCCAAGAAGAAATAGTCTTCGTGCGGGGGGCCACCGAAGGCATCAACCTGATTGCCCAGACTCTTCGCCGCGTTTACTTTCAGCCCGGCGATGAGATCGTCTTGACGATAGCGGAACACCACGCCAACATCGTGCCTTGGCATCTGGTGGCCGAAGAGCTGCCCATCCACCTCAAGCCTGTGCCGCTCACTCCTGAAGGGCTCTTGGATGTGGAGGTGCTGCGAGCTCACCTTTCGCCGCGCACTCGTCTGATTGCCCTCACAGCCATGTCTAACGTACTGGGCACAGAAATGCCCATTGCAGAGGTGGCTCACATCGCGAGGGAACGGGGTATTCCTATCCTGGTAGATGCCTGTCAGGCGGTGGTGCACCGGCCCCTCTCGGTAGAAGCCTGGGGCGTGGATTTTCTGGTCTTTTCGGGTCATAAACTGTATGGTCCGACGGGGGTAGGGGTCGTGTATATGCGTCGCCCTTGGCCTCAGAAACTGCCTCCTTACCAAGGTGGGGGGGATATGATCCGGCGGGTCACCTGGCAAGGCAGTCGGTTTGCCCCTCCGCCGGCCAAGTTTGAAGCCGGAACTCCCCCCATCGCCGAGGCTATCGCCCTGGCCGAAGCGGCCCGCTACCTCACCGAAACCGTGGGATGGGAGTTCATCCAAGCTTATGAGGCGTTCCTCTCAGAGTATGCTCAGCAGCGCCTGGCCGCCGTGCCGGGCCTGACCCTCTACGGAACCGGCCAGCCCCGAGGCGCCTTATGGTCTTTCACGCTGGAAGGCGTTCATCCTCATGATGTGGGGACCTTTTTGGATGCGCAGGGCATTGCTGTGCGGGTAGGCCACCACTGCGCGCAGCCGCTCATGGACGCGCTGGGCGTGCCGGCCACCATCCGAGCTTCTTTCGCCTTCTACAACCTGCCCGAGGAAATAGACCTTTTGGCCCAAGCCCTTGAGGAAGCGGTTCGTTTCTTTGCCCCGCCTGAAGCCAAACCCCGATAGGCGGATTTTTTGTTACTTAGTCCAAATCCAAAGTAGCCATGCAACCTACCCAAGACGAAGTCCTTACTCAGCACCTTACCCGCGAATACGAATGGGGGTTCGAGGCACCTTTAGAAGAAGAGCTGGCCCCTAAAGGCCTTTCCGAGGAGGTGATAGAGTATATCTGGGCCAAAAAGAAGGAACCTCCTTTCATGCTGGATTTTCGCATGCGGGCCTATCGGGCCTGGAAAGAGATGCGAGAACCCCACTGGCTCAATGGCCATTACGACCCCATTGACTACCAAAACGCCTACTACTACGCCGCTCCGAAGGCGCTGGCCGAAAAGCGCCCCCGCAGCCTTGAAGAAGTAGACCCAGAGATCCGGCGCATCTTTGAGCGGTTAGGAATACCCCTCCATGAGCAAGAAATCCTGGCCGGCGTCGCCGTAGATGCAGTCTTAGACAGCGTCTCGGTGGCCACCACTTACAAAGAGCGCTTGGCCAAGATGGGCATCATCTTCTGCTCCATGAGTGAAGCCTTGGAAAACTACCCAGACTTGGTCAAGAAGTACCTGGGTACGGTCGTACCTTATAACGACAACTTCTTTGCGGCGCTCAATTCGGCGGTGTTTAGCGATGGGAGCTTTGTGTATGTGCCGAAGGGGGTACGATGCCCCATTGAGCTCTCTACCTATTTCCGCATCAATGCCCGCAATACAGGGCAGTTTGAGCGCACCCTTATCATAGCGGACGAAGGAGCCTACGTAAGCTACCTGGAGGGATGTACAGCCCCTAAGCGTTCAGAGTACCAGCTGCATGCCGCGGTGGTGGAACTCATCGCTCTCCCCAGCAGCTACATCAAGTATTCCACCGTCCAGAACTGGTACCCCCGGCGACCGAGAAGGCCGAGGTGGTGTGCTTAACTTCGTCACAAAACGAGGTATAGCTTACGAAAACGCCAAGATCTCTTGGACGCAAGTAGAGACAGGTTCGGCTATCACTTGGAAATACCCCAGCGTGATCTTGAAGGGCGACCATGCCACGGGAGAGTTTTATTCTGTGGCCGTGACTAACCATCGTCAGCAGGCCGATACCGGCACGAAGATGATCCACATCGGCAAGAACACCCGCAGCCGCATCGTGTCCAAAGGCATTTCGGCTGGCCGCAGCCAAAACACCTATCGGGGGTTGGTGCAGGTGCTTCCTTCTGCAGAAAATGCCCGTAACTTTTCGCAGTGCGACTCCCTCTTGATAGGCCAGTCTTGCGGCGCTCATACCTTCCCGTATGTGGAGGTCAAAAACCCCACCGCTATCGTAGAACACGAAGCCACCACCTCCAAAATCGGCGAAGACATCCTCTTTTACTGCAACCAGCGGGGCATCCCCACGCAGGAAGCGGTAGAACTCATCATCAACGGGTATTGCCAGGAAGTGCTGGCGCACCTCCCGCTGGAGTTTGCGGTGGAGGCGCGCAAGCTCTTAGCCATCAGCCTGGAAGGTAGCGTCGGATAACCTCGAATCCATTCCTATGCTCACGATACGGAATTTGCATGTGTCTGTAGAAGGACGCCCCATCCTGAAGGGGCTGAATCTGGAAGTGTTAGCAGGGCAGGTGCACGCCATCATGGGCCCTAACGGTGCGGGTAAAAGCACCCTTGCAGCGGTGCTGGCCGGCCGCGAAGGCTACGAAGTAACCGAAGGCGAAGTCCTCTTTGAGGGCCAGAACCTTCTTGACCTCGGACCCGAAGAGCGCAGCCACGCAGGCTTGTTTCTGGCTTTTCAGTATCCGGTTGAGATACCTGGCGTGAGTATGGTTCAATTCCTGCGGGCTGCCTTAAATGCTCATCGGGCCGCAAAGGGGCTGGAGCCGCTGGATACGGCCGACCTGATGGCTCTTTTGCGGGAAAAGGCCGCCTTGCTCAAGCTTGACCCTTCCTTCCTCACCCGCTCCGTCAACGAAGGCTTTTCGGGCGGAGAGCGTAAGCGTGCCGAAATCTTCCAGATGGCGGTGCTGGACCCTAAGCTGGCTATCCTGGACGAAACCGATTCTGGGCTGGACATTGATGCCCTCAAAGTCGTCGCCGAAGCCGTGAACGCCCTCCGAGCTCCTCACCGCGCCTTTTTGATTATTACGCACTACTATCGGATTCTCCAGCATATTCAGCCCGACGTGGTGCATATTTTAGCCGATGGGCGGATTGTGCGTTCGGGAGGGCCGGAGCTGGCTCTTGAGCTGGAAGAGAAAGGGTACGAGCCTCTCATCTTGCCTGCCTGACTATGAAGCTGGCAGAAGCGCCAACTCTTTCTTTGGAGGCGGGGGCTTCCCATCTTACAGAGGTGCTTCGGGGCTACGCCTCGGCCGAAGGCCTGCCCCCTTCTCTACGGGAGGCGTGGCAGGCTCACGCTCGCCAAGCCCACTTGGAGGCCCTCTTCCTGGATCAGAAGCACAAAGAAGACTGGAAGTACACCCCTTTGTCGTTTCTGCGCCGGCCTTGGAAGCTCGCCCCTCCCGTGCAAGCCAGCCCTCCGGTCAGCCTTGCCTTTTCAGGGCAGGCTGCTGAGCTCGTTTTGCCCTCCGAGGACCTACCGGCCCTGCGTTCTTTGCCTGCGCCCACTTCGGTATGGGAAGCGCTCCTGACGCCAGCGGCCAGCCTCCAGCACTATGCCCTCTCCCAAGAAGGTTACTTTGTGTTGGCCCCCCACGGGACAGGGGAGCTTAGTGTGCATGCCGCCACCCTAAGCGTGGCCCCAGGCACCCAGGCAGAGGTTCTGGTAGCTCCTTCGGGGTCGGGTTTCTTGCTGGTTCGACTGCACTTGGATGCCGGCGAAGGGGCTCAGGTTCGTTTCTTTCTGCCCGCAGGGGGTGGGGCGCACGACCTTTTTGTGTATGTGCTTGTCACAGCGCGGCTGGCACAAGAGGCCCAAGTAGAGACTTATGACCTCACCGCGAGCGTGGGATGGAAGCGCAGCGAAGTGCGGGTGTACCTTTCGGGCGTGCAGGCTCAGGCCCACTTACATGGGGCAGCTATCGTAGGCCAAGGGTCCGTCGTAGACCACGCCATTCGGGTGGAGCACGCGGTGCCCCATACCGCAAGTAACCAGCTCTTCAAAGCGCTGGTGTATAAGGGAGGCCATAGCGCCTTCCAAGGGCGCATTTTTGTCCATCCACACGCTCAGAAGACCAACGCCTACCAGTCTCATAAGGCTCTGTTGTGGGAGCCTGGCGCCGTAGCCTATAGCCGTCCTCAACTTGAAATTTTTGCGGACGACGTGCGTTGCACCCATGGGGTCACGACGGGCTTTCTGGAGGGGGAGATGCTCTTTTACCTGCGGGCAAGGGGGGTTCCGGAAGAGCAAGCCCGGCACCTTCTGGCGCAAGGCTTTTTGGAAGAAGTGCTTAGTCGGGTGCCTCAGGAGGCCCTTCGTGGGTGGGCGCGCCAAGCTATGGGCTTTGCAGAGTAGCGAACCGAAAGGCAAGCCGCTCGCCTTTGCGTATTTTTGCCCATCATGTTTGAGGCCATAGCTGAGCGGCTCACACAGACCTTTCGCAGTTTAGCGGGGCGGGCCCGGCTCACAGAAGCCAACATCGCCGACGCCGTCAAAGAAGTGCGGCGGGCTCTCCTGGAGGCCGACGTGAACTACCGCATTGCGAAAGACTTCACCGAACGCGTCAAAGCCCAGGCCCTGGGGCAGGAGGTCATCAAGTCCGTTACGCCGGCCCAGCTCTTTGTCAAAATCCTCTACGACGAACTGGTGAAGCTCCTTGGAGAACAGCAGGAGGGGTTGCGCTTCGCCCCCATCCCCCCAACCGTGTACTTGGTGGTGGGACTCAATGGGGCTGGCAAAACCACCTTCTCGGCCAAGCTGGCTTCTTACCTCAAAAAGCAAGGGCGGGCTCCTTTTCTGATAGCGGCGGATGTGTATCGCCCCGCCGCTATGGAGCAGCTTGCGGTACTGGCTCACACGGTGGAGGTGCCCTTCTACCGGGAAGAAGGCACGCAAGACGTGGTAGCCCTTATCCAGCGGGGCCTCGCTGCAGCTAAAGAACAAGCCCGGGAGGTTGTTATCGTAGACACGGCAGGACGGCAGACGCCTGACACCGAACTGATGGAGGAGCTTCGGCGGGTTCAAGCGGCCGTCCGTCCTACAGAAGTACTCTTGGTGTTGGATGCCATGACGGGCCAGGATGCGGTGGCCACCGCTCAAGCTTTTCGCGAAGCGGTCTCGGTGTCGGGGTTCATCCTCTCCAAAATGGATGGGGACGCCCGAGGAGGAGCGGCCCTTTCTTTGCGGGCCGCTACGGGCTTGCCTATCAAGTTCATCGGCACAGGGGAAAAGCCCGAAGATTTGGATCCTTTTTACCCCGAACGCATCGCCAGCCGAATCTTGGGCATGGGGGACATCGTCTCCTTTGTGGAACGCGCCCAAGCTCAGTACGACGCCGAAAAAGCGCAAAAGCTTCAGGAAAAGCTCCGAAAAAACAAGTTTGACCTGGAAGACATGCTGGAGCAGCTTCGCACCCTGCGCAAAATGGGCAACATCAAAGAACTGCTCGCGATGATTCCGGGCTTTTCCCAGCTCAAGGATGCTGACCTTGACGAGAAGACCTTCAAGCACATTGAGGCCATTATTCTCTCCATGACGCCGGAGGAGCGTCGCAATCCTGCCATTATCAACGGTTCTCGCCGTCGTCGCATAGCTCGGGGAAGCGGCACTTCTATCCAGCAAGTGAATCAGCTTTTGCGGGAGTTTGAGCAGATGCGTAAGCTGCTCAAGAGCCTTAGCAAGCTCCAGAGCCAAGGTCGGGACCCTCGGCAAGCCCATCCTCTTTTCCGGCGTCGTGGATGAAGCCCATTCGTACCCTTCTGGTGGCCAATCGGGGCGAGATCGCCTGTCGGATTCAACGCACCGCCCAGCGCATGGGTATTCGCACGGTGGCGGTGTATTCTGAGGTGGACCGCTACGCGCCGCATGTGGAGATGGCGGATGTGCGGTATTTTTTGGGGGGCAGTGCGTCGCACGAGAGCTACTTGAACATCCCCAAACTGCTGGAGGCGGCCCAAGCCACAGGCGCCGACGCTATTCATCCCGGGTATGGGTTTTTGTCGGAAAATCCCGCTTTTGCCCGGGCCGTTCGGGAAGCAGGGCTCGTCTTTATAGGGCCTTCGCCGGAGGCCATGGAGCGCTTGGGCAACAAAGTCGCAGCCAAGCTTCTGGCCCAGCAAGTGGGAGTGCCCCTGGTGCCCGGTACGCCTCAGGCCGTCACCGACGGAGAGGCCCTCCAAGAAGCAAAACGAATCGGCTTCCCTCTGCTGATCAAAGCGGCGGCAGGAGGCGGCGGCAAAGGCATGCGCAAAGTGGAATCCGAAGAAGCCTTCTTAGAGGCTTTGGCCCGCGCCCGTAGCGAAGCCCAAGCCGCCTTCGGAGACCCCAGCGTCTTCCTGGAGCGGTACATACCCCGGCCCCGTCACATTGAGATTCAAGTTCTGGCAGACTTGCATGGGAACGCCGTATACCTCTATGAGCGGGAGTGCTCTATCCAGCGTCGCCACCAAAAGGTCATAGAAGAAGCGCCAGCGCCCCACCTCAGCGAAAAGACTCGCCAAGCCATGGGAGAAGCCGCCCTTCGCCTTGTCAAGGCCGCAGGTTACACCCAAGCCGGCACCGTGGAATTTATCGTGGATGCCGACGAGAACTTTTACTTTCTTGAAGTCAACACCCGCCTTCAGGTGGAGCACCCCGTAACGGAGGCCATCACCGGCCTGGACCTGGTGGAATGGCAGCTCCGGATAGCGCAGGGCCAGGCGCTTTCTTTTTCTCAGGAGGCTATTCCCCGCCAGGGGCACGCCATAGAAGCTCGCATCTACGCCGAAGACCCCCGATCGGGCTTTTTGCCCAGCACGGGCATCCTCTACAAGTACCGTCCTCCTACAGGAGAAGGCGTGCGGGTGGACAACGGGTACGAAGAAGGTCAGCCCGTCCCTCTCTTTTACGATCCGATGCTGGCCAAAGTGATCGCTTGGGGGCCCACGCGAGAAGCGGCCATCCAACGATTGGATAAGGCCCTCTTAGAGTTCGCTATCGTGGGCGTGCACACCACCACGGACTTCGTGCGCTTTGTGCTGAATCATCCTGCCTTTCAAGCCGGCCAAACCCACACCCACTTTGTGGAGGAACACTTCCGGCCGGAGGTGCTGGATAGCCGACCCCTCACCCCCGAAGAAAAGGCCGCTCTCCAGACCCTCGTGGACTGGATCGCCTACACCTGGTACGGACCGTTTTCTTGATTATGCAGGGGATTCGGCGTGCGGACTTCGGACCGGGGTTTCATTGGGGGGTAGCGGTCTCGGCTTACCAGATAGAAGGCGGCTGGGATGCCGACGGAAAAGGCCCCTCCATCTGGGATGCCTTCGTACGCCGGCCAGGCAAAATAGACCGCCGCGAAACAGGCGATGTAGCCTGTGACTTCTACCACCAATACCTGGAGGACATTCAACTCCTGAAGGAATTGAGCATACCGGCTTTTCGGTTTTCTTTGTCCTGGCCCCGCATCCTACCCCAAGGGCGGGGCGAACCCAATCCCGCTGGTTTGGCTTTTTACCACCAGGTCATAGATGCGTGCCTGGCGGCCAATATTGAACCGTGGGTCACCCTCTACCACTGGGACCTGCCCCTGGCTCTGGAGGAAGGGTATGGCGGTTGGACAAACCGCCGCATCGTAGACGACTTTCTGGCTTATGTACGCCTCTGTGCGCAGGAGTACGGCCAGAAAGTCAAATACTGGATGGTCCTCAATGAGCCGCTGGCTTTTACGGCCTTAGGGTACCTTTTAGGGATTCACGCCCCGGGTCGGCGAGGGCTGAAGAATTTTTTTCCTGCTGTGCATCACGTAGCCCTGGCCCAGGCCGAAGGCATCCGTCTCCTCAAAAATCTCCTGCCTAAAGCTCAAGTGGGCACCACTTTCTCTACTTCGCCGGTCTTTCCTTATCGCCCTGATCATCCTCGCGATCAGGCGGCGGCCCGGCGGTACGATGCCGTGCTGAACCGCCTCTTCGTAGAACCCCTCATGGGGCGAGGCTATCCTGTAGATGCGTTTCCAGAGCTGGCCGAAATCTCACGGCGCTACGCCCAACCCGGAGATGCGGAGCGGCTGGCAGCGCGCCCAGACTTTCTTGGCATTCAAAACTACTCCCGAGAAGTGGTAAAGTACCATGCCTTGGTACCCTGGATAAAAGGGCGGCCCGTGCCTCCTCAACGCCGAGCCGTGCCTTACCAAGCTATGGGATGGGAAGTCTTCCCCGAAAGCGTATACTTGGCCTTGAAACAGTTTGCGCAGTACGATCCCACGCTCCCTCTGGTAATCACCGAAAGCGGCTTTGCAGCTGAAAAAGAGACCACCGACGATCCAGCTCGCATAGCGTATCTCCAGGCCGTGCTCAAACAGGTTTACCGTGCGCAGAAGGAGGGCCTGCCGGTACAGGGGTACTTCATTTGGACCTTCCTGGATAACTTTGAATGGGCTGAAGGGTATCGGCCGCAGTTCGGGCTGGTGTATGTAGACCGCGCCACCTTGGCTCGTAAGCCTAAGCGGTCCGCCTACTGGTATCGGGATTTTCTCCGGGGCGAGGCGACCCTGGAATAAAGGCTAAATGAGTGGGATGGCGACGAATCTCCCACCTTTCTGGGGGGATTGGCGGGAGCGTAGCTTGGGGCCGTTACTTGTACAAAAAGCGACCCACCGTGCGCCTAAGCTGGGAAGGCGGGTTGGGGGATGGAGCTTCTGTTGTATCTTTGGCGCATGACTCAGGAGGAGGTGCTTCAGGCCATCCAGAGCCGGCTCGACCGAGTCAAAGACCTGCGAGGCACGGTCAAGTTCGTGGTAGATGGGGACAAGGTGGTGCATGTGGATGCGACGCAGCAGCCGCCTGCCCTCTCCAGCGAAGACAGGCCGGCCGATTGCACGATTCGGATCGAGGGTTCTACGCTGGCCGATATCCTGAGCGGGAAAAGCTCGGCCATGACCGCCTTTATGTTTGGCAAGATCAAGGTTGAAGGGAATATGGGCATCGCCATGGCGATTAGCCGTATTCTCTGATGCGCAACCCTTTCTTGCCGGGGCACCAAAAGCGATACACGGCCCACGTCACGCCAGAAAAGACAGCCGCTTTTCACGGCCAGGAAGTACACCCTATTACGCTACCTTTGCGCTTGGGCAGGATGCCGAATGGGCCTGTCGGCTTTTCGTGCTGGAGATGAAGGAAGAAGACGAAGAAGGCATCGGCACCTTCCTTTCTGTGCATCATGTCGCTCCTGTGCCCGTGGGCGCCCAAGTAGAGATTGTCGCTACGCTGCTATGGGTGCGCGACAGGACCGTCCACTGTGCGTACGAGGTGTGGTGGGAAGGGCGTCGGGTCGCGTATGGCGAACAGACACAAAAAATCCTGCAAAAGCGTTAACTTTCACTTATGCGTTGGTTAGGTTGGATGGGGCTGGGTGTGGCGGTGGGGCTGGGCGCTTTTCTGGTAGGCTTCCGCTGGCGTGAAAGCGGACCTCAGGAAACCCAAGCCGACGACCTGCGCAAACTCCAGCTCATCATTGAGCTCGTAGAGAAGTACTACTACCGTCCCATCACCCAGGAAGAGCTGGTACGCAAAGCCATAGAAGGGCTTTTCCGAGGGCTGGACCCGCATTCCTTCTACATTCCGAAGGAAGTCCAGCAGCAGGAAGAGGCCGAAATGTCCGGCGGCTTTGAGGGGATCGGGATCGAGTTTCAGATTGTGGACGACACGATACAGGTGGTGGCGCCGATTGCGGGCGGCCCCAGCGAACTCTTAGGCATCCAATCGGGGGACCGCATCATTGAGGTGGATGATAAAGTCGTCGCGGGCAAAGGCATCACCAACCAAGATGTGATACGGCTCCTGCGCGGCAAAAAAGGCACCAAAGTCAAAGTAAAAATCTTGCGTCCTGGAGAGCCTCAGCCCCTGGACTTTGAAATCACTCGGGATCGGATTCCGATACATGCGGTGGCTTTTGCGGGGAAAATAGGGGACATGGGCTACATTCAGCTGAATCGGTTCTCTGAGAATAGCCACGACGAAGTGAGGGCGGCGCTGCGTAAGCTCAAAGAGGCGGGGGTGCGAGGCATTATTTTGGACCTGCGGCGCAATCCAGGGGGCTATCTGCACATGGCCCAGCGCATAGCCGATGAATTCCTCGCCGAAGGAAAAAAGGTGGTCTACACGCAAGGGCGTGTACCCGAGAGCAACACCAGCTATGTCGCCACCAGTTATTACAACGCCTATGAGAAGGGACCGCTTATTATTATGATTGGTCCGGGCAGCGCTTCCGCCAGCGAGATTGTGGCTGGAGCTGTGCAAGACTGGGATCGGGGACTGATCGTAGGGCAAAGGTCCTTTGGCAAAGGGGTGGTCCAGACCCAACGCTACCTGCCTGATAGCTCAGCGGTGCGCATCACTTTCTCGCGTTACTTCACGCCCAGCGGTCGCTGCATCCAAAAGCCCTTTGAAGGACTTTCCGCTGAAGAGTACGAAAAAGAACTTGAAGAGCGTATGAAACGAGGCGAGTTTCTGGATGAAGCGCGTATTCCTTTGCCGGACTCGCTGAAGTACCTTACCGCTTCCGGACGAGTCGTCTATGGGGGAGGAGGGATTATTCCGGATATTTTTCTGCCTCTGGATACGACCGATCGGATAACCCCCTGCGCTCAATCCGCCCAGCGTAAAAACCTTTACCTGCTGGCAGCTCGGGCTTACTTAGATAAGCATCCTGACCTCAAGAGCCGCTATCACTTCGGCTGAGGACTTTGCCCGACGATTCCAGGTGGACGCCCATCTGTGGGAGCTTTTCATCCAGCTGGCAAAGGAAAAAGGCTTAGACTGCGCTTGGCAAGCCGATTCCGTGCGTCGGGACGTGGAGTGGTTTTTGCGAGCCTTTGTAGGGAAATTGGCTTTTGGCGAAGAGGCTCAGACGCGGGTGCAAATGGAGCGAGACAAACAGCTCAAAGTGGCATTGCGGCTCCTGCCTGCCGCTGAAGAGCTTGAACAGACTGGTCGTCTGACGCGCGAACGGTACAAACCCCTCTTGACGGAAAAATGACCTTCTCCTGGCAAGCCGACCTTGACCCCCAGCAGTGGGAAGCGGTCTCTTGTGGGGAGGGCCCTACCCTCGTCCTGGCTGGCGCAGGCAGCGGAAAAAACCCGGGTGCTCACTTACCGCATTGCTTACCTCCTTGAGCAAGGCATGGCCCCCGAAGCTATTTTGGCCCTGACCTTCACCAACAAGGCCGCCGACACGATGCGGGAACGCTTGCAGGCTCTGGTGGGCGACCGAGCCTTGAACCTTACCATGGGGACTTTTCACAGCGTCTTTGCCCGCTGGCTGCGCCGGGAGCTGCGGGGCAACCCCGTCTCCAGCGACTTCACCATCTACGACGAAGAAGATAGCCTCGCCGTCCTCAAAACCCTCCTCAAAGAACACGGCCAGGAGGCCAAGCAAGCCAGTGCCTTTCGGCGAACCATCAGCCGCTGGAAAAACGCCGGCCTGGGGTGGCAGCAGGTGAAACCTACTAACCCCCACGAAATCAAGGCCGTGGAGTACTTCCGCCTCTACGAGCAGCGCTTACGCGCCGCCAACGCCTTAGACTTTGATGACCTCCTGCTGCAGACAGAACAGCTTTTCCTGCGTGAGCCGGAAGTGCTGGCTCGCTATCAGACCCGCTACCTCTACATCCTGGTAGATGAATACCAAGACACCAACCCGCTGCAGTATCGCGTTTTGCGTTTGCTGGCTGCTCGTCACCGCAACCTCTTCGTAGTGGGGGACGACGCCCAAAGCATCTATAGCTTTCGCGGGGCAGATGTGCACAACTTTCACCGCCTGAAAAACGACTTTGCGCCGGTCCGCCTCATCCGCTTAGAGCAGAACTACCGTTCTACGCCGCAGATCCTGGAGGTGGCCAACGCCCTGTTGGAGCACAGCGAGGAAGTGCATCCCAAGCGGCTTTTTACCCGTAACCCTGTTGGTCCGCCGCCCCACCTTTACACCGCTTGCCGGCATGCCCGGGAAGAGGCCTCTTTCGTAGCACAGAAGATCCGAGAAGAGTGTGCACGCCACCATTTGCGTTATGGGGACTTCGCCGTGCTCTATCGCACCCACGCCTATTCCCGGTCTTTTGAGGAGGCTTTCCGGCTTTTGGGCATCCCTTACCGGGTGGTCGGTTCGCTTTCGTTTTATCGCCGGGAAGAAGTCAAACACTTCACGGCTTTTCTCCGTTTTCTCGTCAATCCCGATGACGATGCGGCGCTTTTGCGGATTGCGGGGGTTCTGGCTGAAGGGGTAGGCGACATTACCTGGGCTAAACTGCAGGAACAGGCGCAGGTGGAGGGGTGTTCGCTTTGGGGGGCGCTTCCCCAAGGAGTGGCTCTGCTCCGGGGACCTGTGCAGCGAGCCCTTGAGAGCTTTTATAAGCGTTTACAGGCTTTCCGGGAGAGGGTAGGCCCTTTACTCTTTCCTTACCAGGTGGAAGAGGCTTTGGAGCAAAGTGGGCTTCTTTCGTATTACGACCAGGATGAGCGGGCCGCCGAACGCAAAGAAAACCTCCATGAGCTGGTGGCCGCAGCCCAGGAATACGCTCGGCAGCACGGTGAACAGGCTTCTTTGCGGGGATTCCTGGAGTCGGTGGCGCTGGCTTCTTCCGCCGAAGACCCCGAAAAAGGCCCTCAAGACCGGGTTTGGCTGTCTACCGTTCATGCGGTCAAGGGCTTGGAATTCCACACGGTGTTTCTTGTGGGGGTCGTAGAGGGCTACTTCCCTCACAGTTATGCGCAGGATGAGGGCCCGCAAGCGCTGGAAGAAGAGCGTCGCATCTTTTATGTAGCGCTGACCCGGGCAAGGCGCCATCTGTATATTTCGGCGCCCCAGTACGATCCTCGCTCGGTTCGCGAACCCCGGCCGGCTATACCCAGTCGCTTTCTGAGGGAGATAGGCCTTCTTGAGGCGCCGAAAGGGAACCCAGGTGTGCGGCTCACAAGGCCTGCTGCGCTTCCTACGCCAAGCCCAGAAAAAGCGGCTGGGTTTCTCCCTTCGGACCCTGCTCAAATCAAGCCTGGCATGACCATAGAGCATTTGCACTTTGGACGGGGGGTGGTGCTGGCTCGGGAGGAAAACGGCGCCCTGGGGGTGGTCCAGGTGCAATTTGAAAAATCTGGCATCAAAAAGCTTGACCTGCGTTATGCCAAACTTAGACTCGTCTCGTAAGCTCTCGTATCCCCCGCGGGTTTCCACCACGGAATGGGGTGTTTGGCTGGGAGATTTTTTGTATCGCATAACTCAGGAGGTGCCGGCTGAGCAGCGTCCTGCGGTGTTGGCGTACCTTTTTCGGTGGCTTCTGGCTCGGGAAAGCGGGGGCGCTCGCCTCTCTGAGGAGGAGATACAAAGCCGGCGAGAACGCTTTTACGCCAGTCTGCCGCAGGAATTGCGTCCTTACTTTCCCTGGCCGGCTCCGGAACCTCTCCCCTCCTGGCAGCCTCAAAGGCCCCCTTACCCTCATTACCATACGCCTTTTCGGCAGTATGGCTTTCTGGCCGCTCGCTGGGCAGAAAGGCTGAGCGGCCTGGATCCAACGACCCAACAGGCCGTAGGCGCCCAACTGGCTCGGTACCTCCTGGAAACGCTGCGTAGCCATAATCAGCCTGTGGAGGAAGAGACCCTGCTGGAACATCTTTACCTACTTAGCGGGGAGAAAGTGCGTCTGTTGGCTACAGGCCAGAAAGGAGCGTCTGAGGCGGATTCCGTAGAACGGGCTTCTGAAGGGGGGGACAGGCGGCGTTGGCGCAGGGGCCGGCGTTCCTTCCGCAGGCGGCGATGAGGTTTTACATAGAAGGAGGAACCCGCCTCCAGGGCACCTACGTGCCTCAGGGCGCTAAAAACGAAGCGCTTCAGGTCATCGCCGCGGCCCTCCTGACCCCTGAACCCGTGGAGATACAGAATCTGCCTGACATTCGGGATGTAGCCCGGCAGCTTGAGCTGGTGGCCTATCTGGGGGCCTCCGTAGAACGGTTGGATAGCCACCGGGTTCGTATACAGGCCAGGGACCTGGAGCCCCGGCGCCTACTTTTGCCTGAAGGACGGGAGCTTTTTCGCAGCATTCGGGGGTCGGTTCTGATAGCGGGCCCGCTTCTGGCGCGGTGTGGAGAAGCTTACCTGCCTCGTCCTGGGGGAGATAAGATTGGGCGGCGTCGGCTGGATACCCATCTTTTGGGGCTGATGCAGCTGGGGGCCACCTTCTCGTACGACACCAAGACCGAAACTTTCCACCTAGCTGCTCCGAAGCGGCTTCAGGGGCGTTTCCTTTTGCTGGAAGAGGCTTCGGTGACGGGCACGGCTAACCTGCTCATGGCTGCAGCCCTGGCTGAAGGAGAAACCACCCTTTACCATGCCGCCTGTGAGCCTTACATCCAGCAGTTGGGACGCTTGCTTCAGCGCATGGGGGCTTCTGTAGAAGGCCTGGGTACCAATCGCCTGCATATCCAGGGGCAAAAAAGCCTTAGAGGCGCTACCCACCAGCTCCTCCCCGATGTCATTGAGATAGGCAGCGTGATAGGGCTGGCGGCGATGACGCAGAGCACCTTGCGGATTGCGCCGGTGCCGGAGGAACACCTGGGCCCTATTCTGCATCCCTTCGCCCGAATGGGCATCACAGCAACCCTGGAAGGAGAGGCGCTTGTCTTAGAGCCGCCTGTCGTGTACCGGCCCGATACCCTTTACGAAGGTGAGGTGCTCCAGATTTCAGACCACACCTGGCCTGGAACGCCACCGGACCTTCTGAGCGTCTTGCTTGTCGTGGCTACGCAAGCGGCCGGCCACGTACTGATCCACCAAAAGATGTTTGAAAGCCGCCTGTTTTTCGTGGATCGGCTCATTGAGATGGGGGCGCAGGTGGTGCTGTGTGATCCGCATCGGGCTCTTGTGATTGGGTTAGGGCGTCGGGCGCCGCTACGGGGCATCCGGATGAGCAGCCCCGATATTCGGGCTGGCATGGCGCTGCTGATTGCGGCGCTCTCCGCCGAAGGCCCAAGCCTCATTGAACAGGCCGACCAGATAGAACGAGGCTACGAACGGCTTGATGAGCGTTTGCGGGCCTTGGGTGCTTCTATTCGCCGGGAGGGAGAGTAAAACCGTACCTTTGCTTATGGCCCGCCCGCCTAACCTACGCCAGCAGCGCTTGGCCGCAGAAATCAAGCAGTACATAGCCGACATCCTCCGCGAGGCCGCCGACGAGCTCCCACCCCTGAGCGAAGGGCTATGGGACGTGACCGATGTGCGGCTCACACCTGACCTACAGCAGGTGCGGGTGTACTTGCTGGTTTCGCCTCAGGAGAAGACAGACTTTATCGTGCGGCTGCTGAATCAGCACCAGAAGGTGATCCGATACCGCCTGGCCCAACGAATCCGCCATCTGGTGAAGGTGATGCCCACCGTGCAGTTTTTTACAGATGAGGTGGAGCTGCGGGCCCGCCGCATTGAAGAGGTTTTGCGCAACCTTCCTCCCCCCGCCAAAGAAGAGGGCGAGTCTACGGGCTTGGGAGAGGCGCCTTAAGCGATGTGGTGGTTAGCCTGGCGGTACATCTGGGCAAGTCCGCGTTCGGTGGTGCGGTGGCTGGTACGGCTTACTTTCCTCGTCGTGGCGCTCTCCGTCGCAGCTTGGATCGGGGTAGCCTCGGTCTTCAATGGGTTTGCAGCTTTCTTAGAAGAGGTTTTCCAGCGGGTAGATCCGGATGTGCGCCTGGAAGGGGTAGGCTTGTCGGACTCGCTCCTACAGGTTCTGCGCAGGTGGTCCGGGGTAGAGGCCGCCTCGGGAGTCTACGAACGCATCGCCCTCCTTCGGTACGGCCAGCGTCAAGCGGTGGTGCGTCTGCGCCTCGTAGATGAAGCCTACCCCCAAGTCAGCCGGGTAGGGCATCAGCTGGTGCTGGGGGAATCCTTTCCATTGGATAGGAAGGGCGTGCTCATAGGGTCTGGGGTGGCGGTGCGGTTGGCCCTGCTTGATCCGTCCGAGTCTCCTCTCTGGATGTATGTGATTCCCTCCGGCAAACGGCTTGCCCACTACGACCCTGAGGCGCTGCCGCATAAGCGGGTCTTTCCGCAAGGTATCTTCAGTGTGCAACGGGAATACGACGAGAGCTGGGTGATTGCGGCTCAGCGCGACTGGCCGGAAATACGAGGCTCGTATGATGTGATTGAACTGCGCCTCAGGCCCGGTAGGGCGGTAGAGAAGTTCCTGCCTGCGCTCAAAAGACGCTTGCCTGCGGGGGTCTTTGCCCAGGATATGCGGGCTCAGCATGCGGGGTTCTTTCGGGTGCTGGCCCAGGAAAAGGCCTTGGCTCGGATAGGCCTGGCTTTTGTGCTGTTACTTACGGCCAGCTCGGCTTTCAGTACGCTTTCTACCTTGCTTCTGCTCAATCGGAGGGACTGGGCGCTCTACCAGGCGCTTGGCGCCACGCCAGACCAAGTCGTGGGCGTAATAGGGCGCATCGTGGTGTGGCTCCTTGGCGTGGGAGGAGGCCTGGGCATCCTACTGGGCACAGCCCTGGTAGCGTCCCAAGCTACTTTCCACTGGGCCAAGCTCCGAGGAGGAGAGGGGTTCTTGCTCCAGCACTTCCCAGTGAAGCTGGCGTGGGTGGATTTCGCCTGGATAGGTCTCCTCCTGGGGCTTGTGGGGCTGGGACTATGGCTGTATGGACGATATCAGGTGTATCGCGTATCTTTCAGGGCAGCTTTGCAGGGCGATTGATCATGGCACGGCTGGGGCTTGCGTGGCTGCTGTTGAGCTTTCTGTGGGGTCAAGAAGCGGAAGTAGTTTCTCGGCCCCGGGTAGGCCTGGTGTTATCAGGGGGCGGTGCACGGGGAGCAGCCCACGTAGGCGTGCTCCAAGCCCTTGAAGAAGCCGGCATCCCCATAGACTACATCACGGGCACTTCCATGGGCGCGATGGTCGGCGCCTTCTATGCGGCGGGCTATACGCCGGCCCAAATGCTCCTTCTCCTACTGCGAGAAAATCGCCGGTGGCTCGCTCCAGGCGCCTTCTACCGGGAATACGCCTACTATGCCCTGCCCAGGCCTCACGACATCACGGCTTGGGAGATACCCCTGGAGTTTCTCTCTCGGGGCGATGCTCCTTTGCCGGAGCAGCTTTTCTCGGACTTTGAGATCAACCTGGGGCTCACAGAAAAGCTCGCTTCCGTGAACTTAGCTACGGGAGGCAACTTTGATAGCTTGCTTGTGCCGTATCGGGCCATTGGAGCCGATCTTTTTCGCAAACGAGCGGTGGTTTTTCGCGAGGGGAGCTTACCGCTGGCGGTGCGTGTCTCGATCTCGGTGCCGGTATTCTTCTCGCCTATTACCACCCGCAGCTACACGAACCTCGTAGACGGGGGGGTGTACGATAACTTTCCCGTGGAGCCAATGAAGCGAGAATTTCACCCAGACTTCATCATTGGGGTGCATGTAGGCAGCCCCCCTATGAGCTTAGAGGAGTTCCGGCAAAAAGGCTACTACTGGCGGCTCTTTTCTCATTTGTCGGACCCCTTGAGCTGGCAAAAGCTGCCGGCGGAGAAGAGTTTTTTCATTCAGCCGGATTTAGGCGAGATGAGCAGCACCGATTTTTCCTCTTCGGCGCTTTCGTTTGCGGTGCGCCGAGGGTATGAAGCCGCCTCGGCCTGCCTTGAAGAGTTGCGGGAAGCGTTAGGGCCTCATCGGGCGGACTCTCTCCAGCTGGCCCTTCGTCGCAAAACCCTTCAGGCCTACTGGGGGCGACCTATTCCGGTGAGTCGCGTGGAGTTTTTCCCAGCTTCACGCAGCCAAGCTTTCTTCTACCGGCGGGTTTTGGGGGTGCGACCCGGTGACACCTTGACGATGGAGGGCCTGCGCCGTGCTTTTTTTCGCTTGCGTAAGGCCGCTTCGTTTTATAGCCTGTTTCCGGAGTTTGTGCCAGATACGACTTGTCGGGGTTCGGCTATTTTGACGGTGTACCCGCGTTCTCGGGGGGAAAACTTTATTCGCGCAGGGCTCAGTGTCTTTTCTCCCTCGGGTTATACGGTTCAAGTGGGGGCGCGAGCCGAGAAGACTTGGTGGGTAGGCTGGCAAGGCGAAGTTTTCCTTACGCAGGGGAGCTTTGCTCAAGGGGTGGAGTTTCGGACTCGGGTGCGTCCGCCTTTGTCGCTGGATGTGCGACTTTTTGGGGAAGCCCAGTTCAATCGCTATGTTTACCAACGCCTGGGGGCCTATTGGCTACCTCTTCCTCGTCAGGCGGGGGTATTCAGTGGGCTTGATCAAGTGGGTGGGGGGATTCAGCTGGGCCTCAAGCGCTTTGAAGTGCAGGTCGGTCTTGCGCGCCAGCGGATAAACGACACGTGGGGAGAAGAACCTTTTCAGCGTGAGACAGCCGTGTCGGGGGAAAGCGCCTATCTACGCCTGCTGGTGGATACCGAAAATGACCGTCAGTATCCCACGGAAGGAGGCCGTCTGTACGCAGGGCTGTACCTCAATCGCATGCGTGAAGTGCCGCTTTTCTCTGGAGCTCCTTACGACGAAGCGCTCCACTACTGGCCGCAAGCGGTCCTCCGTTATCGGCAGAGCCTACAGGTCCTGCAGGGGCTAAGCCTGGGTCTGCGGGTAGAAGGGGGCCTTTCCCTCCAGAAGCCGTACGCCGACTCGGTGGCTTCCATTTTAGCTTCGCCGGCTTTTTACCCTTTTCCAGAGAGTCCTACCCTCTTTTTGCCTGAGCTCTACAATCGGGCCTTCGTAGCTGGGGGGGGCCACCTGACGATAGCTTTGATGCGGAAGCTTTCCCTGCGCCTGGAAGCTTTGCTTTATCAGCCGGCGATTCGGCTGGCTGCACCCACCCCTTCCCAGCCCTCAGGTGAATGGCTCGCTCCCTGGCAGGGGGCAAGCTGGCTTCCTCTCTATCGGTACGCCATGGCGGGGATCTTCTATCGGACTTTTCTGGGACCTCTGGGGGCTTTCATTAGCTATTACGACCGACAGCCCCAACCTCTGCGGATTTTTCTGCACCTGGGCTTCACGCGCTTCTTAGAACGCCCTTGGCAATGATGGCTTCCCAAGTATTACTTTTGCCTGAAATGAAAGCGATAGTCCACCTCACCGATTTTTCTGCCGTAGCGCAGAACGCGTATGCTTACGCCTTGGCTGTGAGTCGTCAGCTTGGCGCTGAACTCCACATTGTCCACATCTATGACCGCCCTTATGCTAGTATTGCCTATCAGGGGGGGCTTTCAGCCGTCATAGATGAAACCCTGGACCAGCGCATCCGGGCCGAGCTGCGCAAACACCTTGAGCACTATGCGACCTCTCACCCCGCCGACGGCGTAAGGGTTCATCTGCACCTCTGGGGCGATCTCACCGTATGGCGACCGGATCAGTATCTTGATAAGATTGCGGGCGCAGGGCTCCTTGTAATGGGCACGCGAGGCGCCACCAGCCTCTGGCACGGGGGCCTTTTCGGGACAAACACCGCTCGCCTCATTCGTCATAGCCCTGTACCTGTGTTGGCTATTCACCCCGGCAATACCTACCAGCCTTACAAAAAGGTGCTCCTGCCGGTAGATATTTTTGACCAGCAGACGCCGCAGCTTGTTCAGCAAGCCCAAGCTTTTTTACGGCCTTGGGGTTCAGTGGAGGTCACCCTTCTTGTGGTGAATACTCCGTATGTTTTTTACGACACGCCTTCTATTGAGAAGTTCCTTCAAGAGCTCAAAGGCCAGGTGCCTACGGAAAGGCTTCATCTGCGGGTGTACAACGACATTTCTGTGGAAGAGGGTCTGCGCCAAGCCATGGAGGCTGAAAAGGCTGACCTGCTTGTGATGGGCACGCATGCGCGCAAGGGTTTAGCCCAGTTTCTGTTTGGGAGCATCACAGAAAACGCGGCGCAGTACCTGGCGTATCCCCTTCTGGCGTTTCCTTTGGAGAAGAAGTAAACTTACAGGCTTAGGTACCCGCTACTATGGGAGGCGGCTGCGCCGGTCCAGGTTTTGTGCGTGTTGGGCAGATGCAGCCACCGCAGAAGGCCAAGAAGTCCAAAGCCAATGGCCTCCCGATAGGCGACCAGCTCAGGCGGGGCGGGTAAGTAGGCGATAGGCGAGCCTTGAAGTTTGGAGAGGAGCGTTTCTACGAGGTAGGTGTTGTGGGTGCCGCCGCCGGTCAAGGTGAAGCGCTGCGCCCCTGCCTCTTGGAGGCTATGGGCCAGCTGCTCGGCAATAAGGTGGGTGGCGGTGTGGAGTTTGTCCTCCGGCGAAGCGGGATAGGTTAGGAAGGGCTGCACGAAATCTTGCTGGACGGTGAGGTTGTCTAAGGCGCGTGGGGGACGCCGAGTGAAAAAAGGGTGGCTTCGGAAAAGCTCAGCCAAAGCAGGGACGAAGCGACCCTGACGGGCAAGGCGGCCTTCAGGGTCGTAAGCCAAGGCCGGATCAGCGCTGCGGGCCAGCGCATCCAGAAGCTGGTTACAGGGCGTTACATCATAGGCCAGGCGGGTAGGCACATGGGTGAGGTTGGCAATCCCGCCAAGATTGAGGAGGGTGGCATACGATTGGAAAAGGGCCTCATCCGCAGAGGGAATGAGCGGTGCACCGGTGCCCCCGCTGGCTATGTCCCGAGCCCGCAGGTGATGTACCACGGGCAGGCCCGTCAGAACCCGCAGCCGTTCGCCGTCTCCCAAACTCCAGGTAAGGCCTCGGGGTGGGTCGTGGTAGATGGTGTGGGGATGCCATACCAGCACGTCGGCCACGCAGTGCAGGCGCCACTGGCGGACCACCTGCGCCGTCCAGTCGGTGTAAGCGATGCTTAGGTGAAGTAGCTCTTGGGCAGGCAGCGTGTAAGCCCGCCGCAGGGTCTCTGTCAGCGTAGGGGGATAGGCCGTTGTGGTGCCTTCCAGGAGGGTGTAGCGCCAGGTGGTTCCCTTCCTTTGGAAGAGGGTCAAGGCCAGGGTTACGCCATCGGCCGAACTGCCGGCCATCAGCGAGAGCACGCGCCAGGTCATTGGCCTACAAGACGGAGATAAAAGGCTTTTAGGCGGGGAAGGAGGGCTTTTCGGTCGTAGTGGGTTTCGGCCAGCTGGCGTGCCGCAGCCCCCATGCGCTGGCGGTGGGCCAAGTCCGTGAAAAGCACGCTCATGGCTTCCAGAAAAGCTTCTGGGGTGTCGGCCAGGTGCAGGTGTAGGCCGTCTTGGCAAATCAGACTTTCGGCGGCGACGGAGGTGGCGACAATGGCCCGGCCCGTAGCAAAAGCCTCAATAAGCTTGATCCGGATGCCGCTCCCTGAAAAAAGCGGACTCAAGAAAATCTCATGCTGATAGAAGAATTCCAGGGCATTGGGCACTTCGCCAAGGATGTGGGTGTGGCTATCGGCGTAGCGGTACAACCACCGTGGGCAGTTGCGACCGGCGATAGAGAGCTCCGCTTCCGGGAAGCGGCGCCGAAAAGCCGGCCAAACTTTCTCCAGGAGCCATACCACCGCCTGCTGGTTGGGCAGCCAGTCCAGCCCTCCAATAAAGCCTATGCGAGGGTGAGCTTGGCCCAAAGGAGGCGCAGCGTACTTCTCCACTTCAATACCGAAGGGGAAAACTTCCATGGGGCCTCGGTAGCCTGCCTGATAGGCCCAGTCGGCTTCCTTCTCAGAAATGGGCAGCAGGCCCGCGTACGCATGTAGGCTTTTAGCCTCGTAGGCACGAATGCGCTTAGTTTGCAAGCGAAGGTAAGGGCGTAAAAGCGGCTTGGCTTCTGTCGTGTGCCGTTCCCAAATCTGCCACTCAATGTTGTGGAGGCGGTACACGGCGGGTACGGAAAGGCCTTCTATGTAGGGCGTAAGGTAGGGGCTCTCCACCTGGATAAGGTCGGGCTGGTAGTCAGCCAGTAGGTCTTGAAGGGCTTTTCGGTAGAGGGGGGAGCGGAAGCGGGCTACATGGTAGGGCTCTCTGCGGAAGAGGTTAAGGAGGGCTCCCCAGGGGGTAGGACGGGTAGGTACGGGGACGGCTTGCAAGGGTACCGGCGTGGAATAGTGAGGATCGTAGGGGTGTTTGTAGGTGCTCATGGCAAGGCAGCGAGCCGACCACCCCGCCAAGCTCCACATCTCTAAAAAGTAGGCATTTCCCACTGCGCCGCCGTCTTTGGGAGGATAGGGCGGCTTAGGCGAGAGCTGCAGGAGCCGCACTCAAAAAAGGGTTTTGTCGGGCTTTTCTTCGGGGGTAGGGGCTTCTGAAGGAGAGGCTTTTGGCGTAGGCTCAGGCCCAGGAAGGTGGGAGTCATGGAGGGGCCGGTTCGCAGCGGCAAGAGGAGAGTGGCTTTCTTCCAGGCCAAGCTTAGCCAGCGAGCGCTTTACCTGCTGGAGGTGCCATTCGGCTCGGCGTCGTAACGCTGTCAGGCGCATTTTCTCCTGCCAGGCCTTGCGCTCCAGCAGCTCTTTCTTGTAAGCGGCCTTGAGGGCCTCGTACTCCTCCGGCGAATAGGGCATACCTACATCAGGGGCTCCTTGCCTTCTTTTTCAGCGGGTGGAGGGGGCGCTTCAGAGGATTCCTGGGGGTTTTTCGGGGCTGAGGTTCCCAGTCCCAGTTCTGCTTTTAGGCGAGCAAGCGCCTCCTGAGCTTGAATTTTTTCCATTTCCTCGTCCAGCTTGAGCTTGGAGGTGTCTATGCTGTCCAAGGCAACTTCAAGGCGAGCTTCGTATTGGGCGGACTTTTCCTGGAGGCGGCGTACCATTTCGTCGTGGGTTTGGTCAATGCCCCCCACTTCAAACTGCTCAAACGCATCAGCGATTTTGGCTTGCCACTTCGCGCGCTCATATTGCTGGAGGGCAGCCCGCGCTTCCTGGATTTTGCGTTCTTTCTCTCGCAGGAAAAGCTTCTTGATCTCCAGGGCTTTTTCGTAAGCGCGCCGAGCGGCTTCCAGTTCACTTTCGGTATGGGCGATGCTTTCTTTGAGCTTCTCTATACGCAGCGCGTACCCCTGGGCCAGGTCTTCCCGGCCCTGATTCAGGGCAGCCTTCACACGGTTGATGAGCTCGTTGTACTCTTTCCGGTATTTTTCCAGTTCTCTTTCAAGCAGAGTCACCGTCGCCTTGACAGAAGCGATGTTTTCGTTCATTTTAGGCACCTGCTCATTCAGCTCGCGGATGTTCTGCTCAAGGATGAGCTTGGGGTCCTCCAGGGTTTCTACGGCCTTACCGAGGAGGGCGCGCAGGGCTCGCTTAAGTCTTTTCCACAACGACATGAGGGTTCAAGAAGGAATGCAGGGTTTCCATGTCGGCGGCAGGCCCTAAAAAGAGCGGGGTACGCTGATGGATTTTTGTGGCGGGCACGTCGAGGAGGGGCATTTTTCCGTTGGAGGCTTTGCCTCCGGCCTCTTCCACCAGCCAAGCCATGGGATAGCCCTCGTAGAGAAGGCGAAGTTTGCCTTCGGGTTTCTTGACGGTGCCAGGGTAGAAGAAAAGGCCGCCTTTCAGAAGGTTGCGATGCACATCCGCCACCAGGGAACCCACATACCGCAGGGATTGCGGCTTTTCTGCGGTTTGGTTTTGGGTGCGGAGGTGCTGGATGTAGCGCTGTAGGCCAGGCTCCCATTCGTGGAGCTGGTTGTCGTTGAAGGAGTAGTACTGGCTTTTCTCGGGCATCCGCACGGCGGGGTAGGTCAGGAGGAATTCCCCCGCGGCGGGCTCCAGCGTAAAGCCGTGTACACCTTGGCCCGTGGTGTAGAAGAGCAGCGTGCTGGTGCCATACAAGATATAGCCGGCTGCCACCTGGGCTCGGCCCCCTTGGAGAAAGTCCTTCTCTTCGCAGGGGGAGCCCACAGGAGTGATGCGCCGGTAAATAGAGAAGATGGTGCCCACAGGCACCCCCACATCAATGTTGGAAGAGCCGTCCAGGGGATCCAAGAGGATTACATACTTGCCGTGGGGATCTGTAGGCAGGATGTGTTCTTCCTCTTCGGAGGCTAAGCCGGCCACATGGGGGTTCTGCGAGAAGAGCCGGATAAAAAGCGTATTGGCCAGGTGATCCAGCTTTTGTACCGCTTCGCCTTGGATGTTGGTCAGCCCTATCTCGCCCAGGAGGCCAGACAAAGAAGCCCGCCGTAGGTAGAAGCTGATAAGTTTGGCCCCTAAACTCAGGTCTCGTAAAATTTTGGAGAAAGCGCCTGTCGCTCCTTCAAACTCTTGCTGGCGATCTACAAGAAACTGTTCTAATGTTACCATGCGGAGAGAGAGGGATTCGAACCCCCGAGGCGGTTCGTCACCGCCTACCTGATTTCAAGTCAGGCCCGTTCGACCACTCCGGCATCTCTCCGGTACAAAGATACGAAGCTTTATACTCCAAAAGCCTTACCTTTGTCGCAGGGGTTGTTGCTTTGCGTATGCGCAAGCAGGTGATTTGCGTGCTGGTAGGGGCGGCTATCCTTCCGAGCAGGGGATGGGGGCAAGCTCCTTCCAATTCAGCCGGTCAGATTCGGGCTATTACGACAGCGGTGCCTTTTCTGTTGATCTGTCCCGATGCCCGCAGTGGGGGGATGGCCGAAACGGGTGTCGCGCTTTCTCCTTCCATGTACAGCATGCATTGGAATGTGGGGGCTCTTGCGTTTATGCCGGAACGGGCGGGGGCAGCTTTTTCTTACACGCCTTGGCTCCGAGCCTTGGGTATTGGCGACATCAACCACTTTTACCTGCCGGCCGCGTGGAATATCAGCGAAAAGGCTGGGGCCATTGGGGCTTCGCTGACTTTCTTCAGCCTCGGCAAGATTGAGTTCACCGACAACGCGGGTATCAAGACCGGCGAATACGACGCCAACGAGTTTGCTTTTTCCACGGGCTACAGCCATGTCATTACGGGCAACCTTTCAGCCGGGGTGGCGCTCAAGTACATTCAGAGCAACCTGACGGGGGCCACTACGGTGGGTGGGCTCACGACGCAGCCGGGCCGTTCTGTTGCAGGGGATATGGGGGTCTACTACCAGAAAGATGTGACCCTCAAGGTCAAACCTCAACCCCTTCCCCTTACGATCCGGTGGGGCGTGCACCTCAGCAACATCGGCGCCAAGATGGCCTACACCACCTCCGGCCAAAAGGACTTCCTGCCAGGGAATTTGCGGGTAGGGTACGCCCTCACGCTCAAGCTGGATGAGTTCAATAGCTTCACGCTGGCCAACGACTACAACAAGCTGCTGGTCCCTTCGGCGGGAGGAGCGGCTCCTGTGGCGCTCTTGGAGGGCATCTTCAAGAGCTTTGGGGATGCGCCAGGGGGGTGGCGAGAAGAACTCTCAGAAATCTACTGGAGCGTAGGGGCAGAGTACGACTACAACCGGATCTTCCGGGTGCGGGGCGGGTTTTTCTACGAGGACCCCATGAAGGGCAACCGGCGCTTTATCACGCTGGGAGCTGGGCTAAGCTTTCGGCAGATTGGGCTGGATGCGGCTTACCTGACTTCGCTGGTGCAGAACCACCCCCTTCAGAACACGCTGCGGTTTACGCTGTATTACCTTTGGAAGTGAGAGGGGGTAGCCAGAGCGTGCCGTCTTCGGCGGAGAGCACCAGGGCCCAACCCTGGTGAGCGAGCCATCCTATAGCCCAGCAAGCCACGGCGTCCCATTCGTGCACCGAAGTCGGGCGAGCCTGAAGGCCTTGTTTTTCGGCCCAGGCAGCCAGGAGCGCAAGGTCTTTTCGGCGGGGGCGAAAGCCCGCCTTTTCTCCCAGCCAGGCGTACAACGCCCAGGGGAAAGTCTCATGAAAGGCCTGACCCCTTCCTCGGTCAAGCAGCCTACGAGCCCGCTGGTGCAGCGCGCGCATAGCAGGCCAACTGAGGGGCAGAGGCGTGAGTCCGTAACCGTGCAGGCGCTTGTCGCAGGAGCGAAAAGGCCCTTCTGCGGCGGTGAGCGGCGCATCTATCCACACCGCTTTGACAGCCTCTATGGCTTTCAGCAGGGCTTCGTCTGAGAAGACGGTAAACACCGTGAGGTCCTCCCATCCCTCGCCTACGGCGACGGCTGAAGGCTTAGCCGGCGAAGCCGCCAGGTCTACCCCCGCCCACTTTTCCATCGTCTTTGAGAAACCCCTAATTTAGCTACCGTGGAGACGCCAGACTTTGCCCTCATTTACATCACCTGCCCGAATGAAGAGGAAGCGGTGCGCATAGCCCGGCTGGTGTTGGAGCGGCGGCTGGCTGCCTGCGCCAACATCGTGCCCCGCCTGCGTTCGCTCTACTGGTGGAAAGGCCAGATCCAAGAAGAGACAGAATGCCTGCTTCTGCTCAAAGCGCCTTATTTCTACTACGAGGAGGTGGAGAAGCTTGTGCGGGCTCACCATCCCTACGAAGTGCCGGCTATCGTGCGGCTGCCCCTTACAGCGGGGCTGGAGGAGTATTTTCGGTGGATAGCGGCCGAGACGAACTTTGACTACTGATGGGTTGGCTGGCCCTCGTGGTGTGGGCGGCGGGGGATTCCACGAGGTGCTTCTGGATAGGGGCAGGCTTGCTGTACGGCGGCACTTATGCACTACCGATAGCGGCCTGGTACGACTGGCGTACGGCTCGGGGGTGGCGCTTCTTTGACGATGGCCTGGAGTGGAAGCAAATGGACAAGCTGGGGCACGCTTGGACTACCTATCACCTGGCCTACCTGCTGAAAGACTGGGGCCTGCGCTGCGGGTATGAGGCGGGGCGGGCCCGGATGATGGGCGCCGTCCTGGCCTGGGCTTATCAGGCCACCGTAGAAGCGGTAGATGGCTTTTTCCCCAAATGGGGAGCTTCGCTCTGGGACCTGGCGGCGAATACCGCGGGCATGGGCCTTTTCTGGGTGTCCGAGGCTCTGGAAAGCACCCCCTGGCAGGTCGGCCTGCGGTTTTCTTTCCATCCCACCCCTTATGCCAGGCAGCGGCCTGATCTGCTGGGCACAGGCGCAGCCCAGATCCTGAAAGACTACAACGGTCAGACCTATTGGCTCTGCGTGTTTCATCGGCGGGTGCCGGTGGGCTTGGCGCTGGGCCACGCCGCCGAAGGCCTTTTAGGCGGCTATGGCTACGAAAACCCAGCCCAGATCCAAGCACGCGAAGCCCGCAAGTGGGTCCTGAGTGTGGACCCCAACTGGACTTTTTTTCTCCGGCGGCCCTGGTGGAGCCTGCGTATCTTTGTAGCTATAAAAACCCCTTTGCCTGCCCTCGTGTATGCTCGTTCGCAGGTTCGTCTCGTATGGCTGTATTTTTAGCCTTGCGGCCTTTTTGCCGCCGCCGCAGGCTTATCGCGGGCAAGTCAATTCGCTATCTGCCCCAGATACCGTGTGGCTGTCGCGGCTGCTGGAGCAGCGAGCCCCTCACCTCCAACCCTACCTAAAGGCCGCCCAGCAATACCGCATCCAGATTATCTACACCCAAGTCAATCGGGATGCCCAAAACCGCCCTATCCTCAAGCATTACGCGTTTCGGCTGGACACGAACGAGTACTTCTACCCGGCCAGCCTGGTCAAGCTACCCTTAGCAGCCTTGGCGCTGGAACGGCTTGGCGTGCTCAAAGCTCAAGGCCTGACCGTCAAGACGCCTTTTGCACTGCAGCAGGGAAGCGCAGGCTGCCTTGCTCAGGTCCCCTTACAAAGGTACTCGGTGGAAGACTGCATTCGGCGCCAGCTGGTGTACAGCGACAATGTGACCTTTGATTACTTATATGCGCTCGTGGGGCCTTCGCATGCGATGAAGGCCTTGCGGGAAAGAGGATACACTTCGGTGTATATAGGGCATCGGTTGGGGCGCAGCTGCAGCCCCGCAGAGAATCGCTGCGTGGAAGGGGTGACCTTTTACCGCTCTGGCAAGCCGCCCTACACCTTGCCTCCGATGTGCTCGTCGGATACCCTGCGGCACCCTTATGCCGGCCATCCCTACCTTCTCTTTGCCAACGCCAATGCCCTAAGCCTCAAGGATGCCCATGCGGTCCTCATAAGTTTGATTTTTCCGCAGGCGGTTCGGCCTCGGCAGCGCTTCCAGCTCTCGGTGGAGGACTACCTGCTCCTGCGCAAATACCTTTCCATGTACCCTTCTGAGGCCAGAGAAGCGGATTTTTCGCCGACCGAGTACCACGACGGCGTGCGGAAGTTTTTCCTGATGGGGGGCAGCGATAGCGTGCGCCTTCCGTCTCGGATACGCATCTTCAATAAAGTGGGGTTGGCTTACGGGTACCTCTCGGATGTGGCGTACATTGTGGACTTTGATTTGGGGGTGGAGTTTTTCCTGTCGGCGGTGGTGTATGTGGGGGAGTCGCAGGCGGGTTACCCGTCTGCGGCGGGCTATCCCTATGAGGTAGGGCTGCGCTTTTTGCGGGAGTTAGGCTGGGTGCTCTATCGCTATGAAACCACGCGCCGCAAGCCCTACTTCCCCAACCTGGCCTCCTTTCGGTATGACTACCGCTGACCAGCGCATCCAGGTTTTGCCCGAATCGGTCATCAACCAGATTGCTGCTGGCGAAGTGGTGCTGCGGCCCGCCTCCGTGATCAAAGAGCTGGGTGAAAACGCCGTGGACGCCGAGGCCCAGCACATTTCCATCTGGACAGAACAGGGCGGTAAGAGCCTCATCCAAGTGACCGACGACGGGGTGGGTATGTCACCCCTGGATGCCGAGCTGTGCTTTGAGCGGCATGCTACGTCTAAAATTCGTTCAGCGCAGGACCTGTACGCCCTCTACACGAAGGGCTTCAGGGGGGAGGCGCTGGCCAGCATCGCTGCGGTGGCGGAAGTGGAGCTCTTCACGCGCCGGCTCCAAGACACGATCGGCACCCATGTGGTGATGGCTTTCGGCCAAAAAGTGCGGGTAGAGCCTTTGCGTTGTGCCGCTGGAACTACGGTGATCGTGCGGCGCCTTTTCCAGCGCTTGCCGGTTCGCCGTAAGTCGCTCCGTTCGGATGCCACCGAGCACCGCCACAATGTGGAGGAGTTCCTTCGCTTGGTGTATCCGCATCCTGAGCGGCATTTCCGCTTTTATCACAACCAGGCGCTTCTTTATGACCTGCCTCCTGCTTCTCTGCGGGAGCGGATTCTGGCCTTGTATCCCGAGCTTTCGGCCGAGGACCTTGTGCCTGTGGAGGGTGAGACGCCTTTCTTTACGGTGAGGGGCTATTTGGTGCTGCCGGAAAAAATCCCGGCCGGTCATCGCGAAGCGTACCTATTCATCAACCAGCGCTACATACGGCATGCCCTCCTGCAGCAGGGCCTTTTGCAGGTATATAGGCCTCTTTTGCTGGGCGAGACCCGGCCGTTGTACTGGCTCTTTCTGGAGGTGCCGCCCCAGCATGTGGATGTCAATGTAACCCCTTCCAAAACCGAAGCCCGCCTCCTGCACGAGCTTGAAGTGCGCACCATGCTAACCAGCATGGTGCGTAAAGCCTTGGCTCAAAGTCACTTGACTCTGCCCGTAGACTGGCTCCTAAAGCCGACCGAAACCCTGGAGCCAGCGCTGAAAGAACCGCTGCCAGCACCCTCTTCCGGTTCCTCTCGTCCCCTTCCGCAGCCCTCTCGCGCAGCTGACTCGCTGCCTCTACCGGAAGTGAGCGCCAGGCTTTCTTACCTGCTCTTGCATGGGCGCTACCTCGTGCTGGAATGGGAAGGACAGGCTTGGCTTGTGGATGTGCGCGCCGCGCATGAACGCATCTTGTACGAGCAGCACCTGAACCGAACTCGCCTCTCGCCGCAAGGGCTCCTTTTTCCGGTGCACGCGCGGCTCTCGCCCCAGCTGGCTGCCCGCCTGGCGGAGCTCAGGGAGCTTTTGCAGGAGGAAGGCTTTCATCTTGAGGTGCGAGAAGGCAAAGAAGCGGTGCTCCACGCTCTACCAGCGGGGGTGATGCCAGGGGCCGCTGCGGCGCTCTTGGACCAGCTTTTGGCTCTCCTCCAGGAGCCGGAACTGCCCCCCGACTGGAGAAACCGCCTGGCCCAACATGTGGCGCGCTACGGCTCACCCCGTCCCCCTTACACCCTCTCGGCTCAAGCGGTGGAAAAAATATGGTCCGATCTTCTTGCTTGCTCAGACCCTACTTATACCCCTTCTGGCCGCCGGATTCGGTACCTGCTGACTGAAGAGGTCCTGGAGAAGCTTTTCAGCTAAAAAGCATCCAGGGCAGGAGAACCGCGCTCCGGCCCTGGATAAAGGAGGCTTAGAGGCCTTACTGGAGACGAGTGATGGCCTCGCTGATATCGTAGACGGGGCTTCTGCCTGCCGCCAACAAAATGCTGCTTCCTATCGCCGAGCGATACCCCCCTGCACAGTGTACCGCAATGGGCTTACCTGTAGGTACTTCGTGCAAGCGCTCGCGCAGCTCCGCCAGCCGAATAGGGATGGAGTGGGGCACCAGAGGGTTGGCCCCTACTTCGTCCGGATCGCGCACATCAATCACGGTATAGGAGCGCCCGTCGTTGCGTAGCACCTCCACATTCGGGAAAAGCTCGGGGCCAGCCTCTTCTGTATACGAGACCCCTACGAAGACGCCCTTCAGGTTTTCCTCATACCCAATTGCCAGCACTTGCGCTATAGCCGATTCGTAAGCGGCTTGCGAGCTGACAATGAGGTAGTAAGGTTCTTTGGGATCGATCAGGCTCCCCAGCCAGGTGTTGAAGGACTTGCCGAGAGGGATGTTGATAGCTCCTTTGAGGTGGCCTTGGCGGAAAAGGTAGGCAGGTCGGGCGTCTACGACAGTAGCTTGCGGATCCCGCTTTTGGGCGCTCTCCGCCGTAAGCGGACCCAACACCTGCACGGTTTTGAGGGCCTCCTCGTAGCCGCTGGGACCTCGGCGATTTACCTCTACGCTGTTAGGGAAGTACTTGGGAATATGGGGCTGGCCTGTGACCAGCGCTTCAATGAAGGTCGCCTCATCCGCTTGGTGGGCTAACAGAACCGCCCAGTTATCCAGGCGTTCTACCCCGATGGAGCTGGCGTTGAACTGTTTGAGGGCTTTGCCGCACAAAGTGCCGGCCCCATGCGCAGGGTACACCAGCGTACTATCCTGCAGCAGGGCAAACATGCGGCGGAGGCTATGGTACATGTCTCGGGCTTGGTCCTCGCGCTGCTTTTGGACATTGCCGGCTTTGCTACGCAGATCGGCCCGTCCTACATCCCCGATAAACAACCAGTCGCCCGTAAACGCCGCATATTCCCGCCCCTGCTCATCGTACAGCACATACGTCATGCTATCGGGGGAGTGCCCCGGCGTAAGGTAAGCTTTGAGCCGAACCTTCCCAATCCGGATCTCGTCCCCGTCTTTCAGGCCGGTCCACTTAGGGATCAGCAGGCCAATTAGCTCGCTGGCATAAACGGTAGCCCCGGTTTTTTGGGCGATGGCCCAATAACTGCTCACAAAGTCAGCGTGGGGATGGGTCAGGAGGCTGGCTACAATCTTGGCGCCAGTGGCCTCTGCCAGCTCTAAATAGGGGCGCTCATCCCGCCCCGGGTCAATCACCGCCATCTCCCCCTCGCTGATAATCGCATACCCATACTGGGCCAGCGGCTCGTCAAGAAACTGCTTGACTATCATAGCACATGAGAGTTTGAAAGGTTACCCGCGTTCATATTCCAGGCCAGCTTGGATAAGCTCTCCTACGCTCCCGGCGTTGTAGGCCTCAAAGCCTTTTTGGCGCATAAAGCCCACTGCGGCTTGGCTGCGCCCGCCCGAAGCGCAAAAGACAATGTAAGTCTTGCTCTTGTCCAGCTTCTCCACATGGCGGTCAAAGCCATTGTAGAAGTCGGCGTTGAGGGAGCCTTTCACCCGAAGCTGGCGATACTCCGCTGGCGTACGCACGTCCAGAAGGACGTACTTGTCTGGATTGGACCGGACCTTTTCTGCGGCTTCAGTTCCTGTGATACGCATAGGCTATCTACGGTTTGGGTTATTCGGTTGGAAATCCAGCTTGTGCGACCGCTCCAAAGCCTCCCATGTTGTAGGCTTTGAAGCCTTTTTTGCGCATGATTTCGGTCGCCATGCCGCTGCGACGGCCCGAAGCGCAGTGGAGGTAGTAGGTTTTGTCTTTGGGCAGCTTCTCCACCGCGGCTTCAAAGTTTTGGTAGAAGTCCAGATTTTGGGCGCCTCGTACATGGCCGCTCTGGTATTCCTGGGGTGTGCGCACATCTAAAATCACGACGCCCTGGGGATTGGCCTTCCAAGCTTTGTACGCTTCAGCCGGGGAGACAACAAGCGGCTCGGCCACCGCAGCTTCAGCGGCTTTGCGTGGGGCTTGCTCTTGTCCGCAGGCCCATCCCGTTAGCGCCAAGAGGATCGGCACTATTGCAACGTGAGTTTTCATATCACTGACTAAAACGAAAATACCTCCACAAAAGTTCCCGGCCCAAAAAAGCTGGGGAGGCCGTGAGGGCCTCCCCAGGGTGCGTAGCGGCATGAAGGCTTATCGTATGACCGGCACCACGATGCGCTGGCCGCCGTATTGGACGATGTAGACGCCGGGGTCCTTCACAACAAAGCCCATAGCCGTCAGGAAGGGCGAGCTTTCCACCTCAAGGCGGCGAATCAGGCGGCCATCCAGGGTGTAGAGCTCTATTGGGCCTCCGCGCCCCTGATCAAAGATCTGCAGGTGGATGCTTTCTTGCGCTGCGTCGTACCAGGCCGTGAAGGGACTGCCAGCGGCGGGGTACCATTCTACCCGCTGGGGTTTGAGGTAGACTTCTGTGCGGCCGTCCTCATAGCCGTAGCGCAAGCGGTATAGGTTTTCCCCCACGAAAGGTGAGCGGTCCATATAAGTGGTGATATCGGCGGGAAGCTGAGCGATCGTTTGCCAGGAGACTCCCCCGTCGCCGGAGCGGTCTATAGCCCAGCCAGCAAGGGAAGCGCCGGCCTCCAAGCGCTGCAGGTCATAGCGCCAGGAGAGGAAGACCCCCTCACCGGAGCGGACCTCTGCCCGAAAGGCCACCACCGGCTGAGCCAGCGGCGTGCAGTTTAGGGTCATCCCCGGCGGCAAGGTCCAAGTGAGGTTATACCCCTGCGCACCGGCCGTCCAGCCGTTTATCATGAGGATGTAGTACGAGCCGGCCGTCGCATACAGAGGGGCTACCCAGCCATTGCCGCAAACGTCTTCGCTGTTGTCGGCGTTGCCATTCTGGAGGCCGGTGCAGGCGCCAGGCGCCCCACAAGGAGGAGGCCCTGGATCCCAAGGATATACAGCATAGGTACACCGTACAGGCGCTCCCAGGCTGCCACAGAGCACCGAAAGGTCATTGGTGGCGAAAGGCCCCCAGATGGCAACATCGTAATCATCCGTGCCGTTGGAGGGGCATACGGAGAGCTGGATGTTGCCGGAAGCCCCCTGCGGCTGGAAGATGTAGAAGTTGGTGTAGTTCTCGTTGGTGACGCAGCCGCCGCACTGCGCTGAGGCTCCAGGCCCGTAGCTTACATCGGTGATTCCAGCATTTGAGCAGACAGGAGTACTGTTCTGACAGTCCGAGTTGCCGGCCGGCTGGCGCGTGCAGTTGACGCAGGAGAGGTTAGCCGACCACCCAGGTCTTGTCGTGCTCCAATCTGAGCAGAAGCGAAAGGTCAGGCAGCCGCTGGCATCGGACGAAGTCACCGTGCCTGGCCCTGTCATCCCGCAGCCCCAGAAAAGCAATGGGCTATTCTGAGCTGGTCCGTTCCCAATCGCAAGCCAGTCGTAGCAGCACGGCTCACCAGGGCATGATCCACCAAACCAATACCCGCAGCATGTCCAGAGGAAGCACCCCTGTTCCACATTAAAGCTTGTAAAAGTGGCCCGCAGGCACTGGGTGCTGTTATTGGGGCAGAAGGTCCAGTAGACGAGGGGTATGCTGTTAGCGTAGTCACTCCCTGAGCCGCCGTTGTCGTAGTAGGTGCCGGAGCAGGTGTGAACCTGGCAGCCGCCGGAGTAGGTGCCTGCCAGGCCGGTGGTGGGGTGGTTGTAGTTCTGGGCGGAGGCGGCAGCCCAGATCGCTGCTAAGAACCCTATCCGTTTCATGGCCGGCTGACTTTTTGAAGGTGTTTCTCAGACGCAGAGGAGGCCGTACGGCAAGCCTCAGGATGACGGGCGCAGAGTTCGGCCCTGCAGCGTTCGTGGCTCTTGAGCAGCACGCGGTAGGAGCCTATGGTGTAGAGGCGGTCTTCGGTTTCGTGCCGCTCCAAAAGGCGCGGGTCAAGCCCCTGGATGAATGCCGCCACCGCTTCTGGGGGTGTGCCAGGAGGGGCTTCCACCTCAAAGCTCTCGGAGAACTCGTACAATAGCCCCTCGTACTTGAGAGGGGTCTTTTCTCGCACTTCGGCTAAGTCCGCCTGGCTGTAGTACTTATAAAGGGCAGAGGAGAGCGTCTGCCCTGAGGCCCAGCAGAGTACTGCCAGCGAAAGCAGGGTGCTCCGCATACGGCAAAGTTAAGTAATATTACGGGGCTAATGCAAGCCCGTTTGGCTCAACGGTAGGAGAGCGCAGCTGAGTGGTAGGTAAGGGCGCCTGAGTAGTCAAAAGTAAGCACCTGAGGAGATTGGCAGGGAGGGGCTGAGGTATGGGGTTTTTGTGTACCTTAGGGGCAAAATGCAAGCTGTGAGGAAACTACGGGTTTGGGGTATTGTATGGCTGCTTGGGGGTGGCGGGGGTAGGCCTGGGGTGGGGGGTGTGGAGCGCTAAGACGGCTCAGGAGGGGCGCGCCGAGCTAGAGAAGGTTCGCCGGGCAGAGCAAGCGCTGCTCAAGGTGGAGCTGTCGGTATGGCTTCAGGAGGTGCGCCTTCGTTCGGCGATATGGGCGCGTCTGAGTGGCCAACCGGTGCCGCCTACCCTGCTTCGGCAGCCGGAACTGCGGGCGGCGCTGCGGGGGGTGGAGACAGCCCTCCGAGAAGCCCAGCTTCAGTCGCCGCTTTTTCGCGAGCTGGTGGAGCGCGCCCTCCTGTATGAGCGGCGCCATGAAGCCTGGCGAAGGGCCCTTGACCAGAGCCCCCGTCCAGAAGCCTATCAGCCCGTCATAGACCAGTACTTGGCCGATGGCCCAGGACTCCTTTCTGCGGTAGAAGCGCAGCTTCGTCGGCTGGGCGAGCAGCTGGAGAAGACCTACAGCGAAAAAAGCCAGGCGTACCTTCGTCAGCTTGCGCTTCTGCGGTGGGCAGGGGTAGGGGGGGTAGGGCTTCTTTTTCTGGTAGGCTTGCTGGGGCTTGTAGGGCTGGGGCGCTCCGAAGAAAAGGCCCTTGCCCAGCTTGTAGAGGCGGCGGGCAGAGGCGAAAGGCTGCCTCCTTCTGCCAAGCCCTTGACCCCCCTGGTTCAGCAGTACAACTTGCTCTTGGAACGGTGGCATTCGCTTCTGGGGGTGCTTGAAGCTGTGGCCGAACGCAAACAGGCCCTTCCGTGGGAAGAGCTGCGCCGCACGCTGGGACCTGCGGCCTTGCACCTGGAAAAGATAGCGCAGGAGTCGGCTCAGCAGGCGGAGGCGCTGGCCCAACAGAAACAGGCCCTGCGCACCTGCTCCCAGGAGCGCCAGAAGCTGCTGGATCAGCTCCAGGCCCTGGAGAAGCAATGTAGCCAGCAGCTGGAAGCGCTCCAGCTTGAATTGGGGGCTTTCCAGAACCTTCTGCCGGTAGCGGAGGTGGCCCCGGACGGCAGCTTCAGCGCGCGTAATGACCTGTTTCTCCGCCTTCCGAAGGCCTCGGAGTGGACTTCGCTGGCGGACCTTTTCCCTCAGCCGGCCGCCCTGTGGGCTGACCCCAGCGCTAAGCAGGGGCAGCTTTCGGTAGGCGAGGCGCAGTACCTGTACTTCTTTTTGCCGTACAAGCGGGGTAAAGAGCAGAAAGGGCTCCTTTCGCTGGTGGAGGTGTCGGATTTGAGCCGGCGACTCCAAGAGGTGGAAGGGGCGTTGGCAGCGATGGAGCGGCGGCTCAGGGAAGTAGAAGAGGGTTATCAGCGCTTGTATCAGCAGTACACCGCCCTGCAAGCCGACTACACCCATGAGATAGAGCGGCTTTTGCGGCAGCGACAGAGCTTAGAAACGCTCCTGAAGATGCCGGCCCTCCAGAAGGGGGAAGTCTTTGAAGGGCTGGCGGCTATCTGTGAGGTGGCCGCTACGCTCACGCCGGAAGCGCGTTACAGCTTCTGGATTTTCGGGCAGGAAGGGGGAGGCTTGCACTGCCTGGAGGCGTACGACCCGACGCTGCTGGCCCATTCCAATAGCCTGGACCTGCCAGCGGAAGCGGCCGAGTGGGTGCGCCACCGGCTTGAAGAAGAAGCTTCGCCGGGGCCCTATGCCCCGCAGGAAACGGCGCTTGAAACCTACCTGACCGAGCGCCGCGTGGCCCGGCTGTGGATGTTTCCCGTTTATCTGGACGAAGAGCTGGCCGGGGTGTTCTTCGTGGAAGGCCTCTCGGAAAACCTCACCCTGGATACGCAGTATCCGGCCCTGCTGGCGCGAGTGGCTTCGCTGCTTCTGCAAGAGGGGCACCGCAAGCTCGTGGAAGAAGAACTCCTCTCCTACCTTGAACAGGCCCAGGCCCTGGAGGAAGAACTCCGACAAAACATTGAAGAGCTGGAGGCCTCGGCTGAAGAGATGCGCCGCACCCAGGCCGAACTCCGAGGCCAAATCACCGCCCTCAACGCCGCCGCTTTGGTGGCCGAAATGAACCCTGAGGGCCGCTTGATCTACGCCAATGAGGCGTTTTTGCGGCTTTTTGGCTACCCCGCTGAGCGTCTGCTGGGCATGCCCTACCGCCAATTGCGGCGAGCCGAAGAAGAGCCTCTGCTTGAAAAGCTTTTCCAGCGGCTCCAAGCAGGTGAAACCTGGCAAGAAGTCGTTTCCTACAAAACCGCTTACGGAGACGAGGTCTGGGTCCAGCAAACGATCACCCCGGTACGGCAAGCGGAAGGAGAGATTTATAAGTACATCCTGGTGGCGTTTGATATCACCGTACAGAAGCAGCAGGAAGCAGAAATCCAGCAGGCTCTGCACCTGGCTCGGCAGCAAGAGCAGCTTTTGCGCGAAAACACCGAAGAGCTTCGCCGCAGCAACGAGAACTACCGCGTCTCGCAGATGCAACTCTCGGCGCAGCTTGAGGCCCTCAACAATGCAGCATGGCTTTTTGAGACCGATGCCGAGGGAAATATCACCTATGCCACACAAAGTCTATTTGAAGCGTTGGGCTACGAGTCTGATAAGCTGATAGGCTCCCATTATGGGGTTCTTTTTTCGGAAAGGCAACCGCTTTCTATTCTCCAAGGTCACTGGCGTAGCATGCAGATGGGGCAGGTATGGAAGGCCGAAGTGGAGCTGCGGGGCGCTTTAGGACAGAGCTATTGGGCCATCATGTCCAGTACGCCCCTTCTGGATCGAGGTCGGCCGGACCGGCGCCCCCTCCTGAAAACGGTCAATGTGCTTTTTGACATCACGGCGCAAAAAGAGCAGGAGTTTCGCCTAAAAGAGCAGCAGAACGCCCTTTCTCTTTTGGCGGCGCATCCGGCGCTTCGGGAAGGGGATGTGCCTAAGGCTTTTCAGGTGATAGCCGACATTGCTTTGCAGACGTTCAAAGCCCATCGTGTGAGCTTGTGGCTCTATGAGGAGCCGGATCTGGCTAAGTGCATAGCCGTAGCGGAAAAAGAACCCCACTCTCACACCCCTGGCACCGTCGTCAACCGTTCGCTGTATCCGCTCTACTTTCAGAGTCTGGAACGGGAGCAAGTGATAGCGGTGGTGGATGCGTTGGCGGATCTGCGCACGCGTGAGCTGGCGCTGCCCCTCTTCAAGCCTAACCATGTCGCCAGCGTCCTGGATGGGATCATTCGGGTGGGGGCGAAAACGGTAGGCCTCATCAGCGTAGAGCAACGATACGCCAAGCGGGAGTGGACGCTGGACGAAGTGAATTTCCTACGGGCGCTCACCGCTTCGGCCGCCTCTGTGATTGAGGAAGAGCAGCAGGCTTATGCCCGCCGCCTCCAGGAAGCTTATGCCCAGCTTGAGACGCAAAAGCGCGAGCTGGAAGAGGCCATGCGCGACATTCGGGAGAGCATCCGCTACGCCAAACGCATGCAGAAAAACATCTTGCCCTCGGATGCCCTTCTGGAACGCTACTTGGGCAAGGAAAACTACTTCATCATCTGGCGACCGCGCGACCGCAACGGCGTAGGTGGTGACTTTTACTGGTTTAGCGCGATGGAGGATTCGTACTTCATTGTCGTGGCGGATGGAACGGGGCATGGTGTGCCAGGGGCCTTCATCACCCTCATCGGAAGCATCCTTCTGGACCAGCTCATCAACAAAAACCACCTTCTGGAGCCGGCTCAGATCCTTCACGACCTGCACATAGGGGTTCGGCAGGTGCTGCGCCAGGATGTAGAAGGGGAGGAGACCCTCTCGCGGGATGGGATGGATATTGCGCTGGTGCGCTACTTCCCACAAAGCTACAAGCTCGTGTATGCTGGAGCTAATCTACCGCTGTACTACACCCAGGGCACGGAGCTCAAGGAAATCAAGCCCGATAAAAAGGCCATTGGAGGCGAGCAGCTGGAGGAAGAGCGCTTTTTCACGCAGCACGAAGTGACGCTTGAACCGGGCGACACCTTCTTTCTTTTCACCGATGGCGTAGTGGACCAAGACGGCGGTCCAGAGGGCAAACGATTCGGCACCAAGCGGCTCAAAGAGTTTATCTTAGAGACGCTGCACGAGCCCTCTATGCCCCGTCGTCGTGCCCTCTTCAACATCCGGTGGAAGGAATGGAAAGACTACCAGCAAGAGCGCGAGCAAGTGGACGATGTGACCATGTGGGGGGTTCGGCTATGGTGATGGGCCTGGACTTGGGTTCGCAGGAAGCGGGCCTGGCGGTGGTGGAGCCAGGAGAAGGGTGTTTTGTGCTGCGGGCTTGTCTGAGCTTCCGGCCTGGGCGGGCTTCCATGCCCGAAAGGCTGGAGAAGCTTTACCATTGGCTTAGCGTACAGCTTCAGGACTGGCCTGCTGCGCTTGTAGCCATGGAAGACCCCTTTGTAGGTCGCAACCCTCGCAGTGCGTTGGCTCTCGGCGCCCTCAAAGGCCTGGTGTGGGGTACGCTGCTTGCGATGGGCAGACCGGCTCCCTTGCTCTTGGCCCCTGCCCAAGTCAAAAAAGCTATCACAGGCCGGGCCCATGCCCCCAAAGAGCAGGTGGCAGCCATGCTTAGACACTATTTTGGGCAGGAGGTTTCCTTGCCGGACAATCACCACGCCACGGATGCTGTGGCGATTGCCTTGGCGGCCGCTTTCCTTCAGAATTCCCCAATCAAGCGCACATTCACTAATCGAGCTGAAAGGTAGTTCGGCACGGCCCAACGCACCCCATACACGTCTGCGATCCATTGGTACGACACCACATTGTACCGCTGGAAGAGGTTGAAGACATCCAGGCCCACCCATAGCGAACGCAGGTATGTCCTGTCAATAGGGAAATACCGGCTCAAGCCGAGGTCCACCCGGTTGTAGAAGGGCATCTGGAAGCGGGTGCGCAAGGGTAAAATCCTTGGGGGGCCAAAGGGCGCTCCGCTGGCAAAGACAAACTGCACATGCATCTTGTAGAGGGGGTTTGTGGGCAGCTCATCCTGGAAGTAAAACGCGAAACTCACCCGCTGGTCGCTGGGTCGGCGTACGGTCCCTATACCGGGGAGCTTTTCACGGGTAGAAAGCAGCCCCAGCGAGACCCACGAGTCTACACCAGGGAGAAACTCGCCATTCAGTCGGGTGTCCAACCCGAAAGCGTAACCGGTAGCCAGGTTGGCGCCATAATAGCGCAGCCGTACGTTTTCCAGCTCATAGGGGATCAGGTCCCACAGGTGCTTGTAGTACGCTTCCACAAAATAGCGGAAGGGCCGCTTCCACAGCTGGAAGGTGTAGTCTGCGCCCAGCACCACCTGCCAGCTCTGCTGGGCGCGCAAGGTGGGAACAAGAGCGTAGCTAATATCCCGCAGCTCCCGGTAGAAAGGGGGTTGAGCGTAGTGTCCTATGCCCAGACGATATTGCAGGCGATCGTGGGGTTGGTACAGCACTTGGAGGCGGGGGCTCACAAGGAACTGGCGGTTGTTGTGTGCGTAGTGGAAGCGGACCCCGATTTCGGTTCGCCAGGGGCCCCAACGCAGCCCTTGCTGGACAAAGCCCAGCACACGACGATTCCTCAGGCCCTGGTCATGGAAGTAGCGCTCAGACAAGCTCACATAGTCCGCCGAGTCCAGTGCGCTCCATTCGTACACCCGGTCGGTGAACCGTTCGCTTTGGAAGCGCAGCCCCCAGCCCAAGCGGTGGCGCAAGCCCTTATCCCAGAACCATTCTCCCCGCTGCTCTGCGTAAAAGGTGTAAAGGTCCAGGTAGTTTCGGATGCGGCGGATCTGGCTTCCCGCCCCGCGCAGGACCGTGATTTCGTTGTAGAGGCTGTTGCCGAGGCTGGTTTGCACTTCGCCCAGGAGGTAGGCGCCTTCCACATCCACGATTTCGTCTTCAAGGCTGCCGAAAAAGCTCACGTGATGCGATACCCGTAAGGTGGAGGTGGGCCGCCAGGTCAGCGAAAGGGCTTGTTGAGCGGTGCGGTAGCGCAGCTCTTCTGCCCCGACAAAGTAAAGCTGTACCCGTAAGGCGGCGTTGATTAGGCCGAAGGTGGCTTCTCCTGTCTGGGGAAAAAGCCGATACCGGTTGAAGAGGCCGGTGGTCAGGGCCTCCAGGCGCCACACTTCACGGCCAGAGGAGTCTTGCCGGCTCCAAGCGAAGTAGCCCTGGGCATCGTAAAACTCGGGCCGGTACTGGCCCCGCACAGGCAGCGAACGGAGCACATACCCAATGCTGAATCGCCGCAGCCCCACCGTGTAATACACGCCTTTGACCTTGCCGCTGGTAGCCAGGCTCTGTGTCAAGAGGCCGGTTTCTACGGTGGTCTCCGGTTTGTCTCGGCGTTTGTAGGTCACCTGGAGCACCGAGGATAGCTTATCGCCATAGCGGGCTTCAAACCCCCCCGTGCTGAAATACACGCTTTCCAGCAAATACGGGTTGGTGAAACCAAGGCCTTCTTGCTGGCCGCTACGCGCCGAAAAAGGCCGATAAATCTCCACTTCGCCTGCGTATACGAGGTTTTCATCAAAGTTGCCGCCGCGCACGCGATACTGGGAGGAGAGTTCGCTGCTGGTGAGGGCGCCCATCAGGGCGAGCCGGCTTTCTATGTCGGGCTTGATGCTGGGCATGAAGCGCAGGGCTTCGGTGCGTAGGGGAATAGGCTGCAGAAAAGGTGCAGAGGGAAGCGCTGTAGGAGGAGGCCGATTGTCTTGAATCAAGATGGAGTCTATTTGCCACTCGCGCAGGGGTAGGGCCACCGTCAGGGGTGTGGTGGCACCGGGTTGGATCCATACTTCGGTTTCGTAGGGGGCGGCTTCCGGGTGCCGAACAAGGAGCCGATAGCGTCCCGCCGGCAAAGCCATCCGCAGCTGGCCTGCCGAATCCGTAGAGTATGTCTGACCCTGCTGGGGAAAAGCGACTTGGGCATGGGGAAGGGGCCGATTTTCTGAGGACACCACGCGCAGAGAAAGGGTGCCGGTTTGGGCCCATCCCCATCCCATCAGCGCAAGAGCTGGTAAAGCCCAATTCCTATGACCACGAAGGCGAAAAAGCGGCTGAGGCTCCGGGTAGGCACTCGTTGGGCTAAGCGGGCGGAGAAACTGCCTGAAATCAAAAGTCCTGCGGCAATCCCTAAGCCCAGTAAGTATTCTACCCTTCCTCCTTGTGCATACGGCCACAGGGCAAAGATGAGCACTGGAAAGGAGAGTGTGACTAGGCTGGTGCCCTGGGCGGTATGCTGGTCCAGCCGGCCTAAAAGGATAAGGAGGGGCACAATGACGATACCACCGCCTAAACCGGCGAGTCCACTTAGGGTGCCGGCGGCAGCGCCCGCTATAAGCCCAATCAGCCAGCGGGGTAGTCGGCTTTTTCCTTGGGCTGAGAGCTTCCGGTAAGAGCGCCAAAGAAGATATACCCCTATCAGGGCGAGAAGCGCTGCGAAGAGGCGAGTAAGGGCTTTTGTGGGGATGCCTTGGGCTATAGAGCTGCTTAGCAGGCCTGTAGAAACAAGCCCTAAGGCAGTCCAAGCGGCCAGTTTGACATCAGCGCGACCCTGGCGCCAATACTGCCAGGCGGCGCCTGCCAGCACCGGAAGCGAAAACGCTAACAAACTCGTCCCTTGAGCCGTATGCTGGTCTAACCCTACCCCCAGCGTAAGAAGCGGTACTATCACGATCCCTCCGCCCACGCCCGCCAGCCCACTCAAAATGCCGGCTAACCCGCCAATCAGTAGCCCCACCAGAAGCTCTTGCATGGCCACAAAGGTATGCACTATTGCAACTTCGCAAACAAAAACGGGGAGAGGATAGCCTCTCCCCGTCTCTCAAGCAGGCCAAAAGGGATTACGGAATCAGGAGGCGCTGGGTCTTTGTCCAGCCGTCGTATGTCACTGCGACGAGGTAGGTACCTGCGGAGAGGGCCGGTAAGGACAGCTTACCGCTAAGGGCATTCGGGGTGAAAGTGGTCTCATAGAGGAGCCTTCCTTGTAGGTCTACCAGGCGGACGGTGAGGGGCTTGGCTTCGGGGAGTTCGTAGCGCAGCGTAGCAGCGCCTAGGGCAGGATTGGGGAAAAGGACCACATCCCAAGCAGGGGCCGGCCGGGTCGGCGTGCTCGTGGTAGCATTCAAGCGAGCTACCAGGCCAATGGCGTAGTCGTCGCTTTCCAAATCCCTGGCAGGGGCCCAGATGCCTGCGATACCCTCCAGCGCCCGCCGAGAAATGGGGATGGAGGCATCGCTTACGACGTAGTTACCGATGGTTGAGGCGTTGGCTGGAGCTAAGGTTTGGAATCCCACAGCCAAGCCGCTTCCTGCATTGAGCGGGATGGGCGTGGTGAGAGGGAGCGTATATCGCCGCAGGATGAAGGTGCCGCCGCTCTGGCCACTAAAGCTATTCAAGGAGTCGCCATTGCCGAAGTCTACGACGTCAAGCCCGATTGAGTCTCGTCGGCTCCCCACGGCTCCGCTCACAGGGTCGTAGTCGTAGACCCAGATAGCCAAGTTGTAATTGTTAGCGCCACTCACTTCGTAGAGCATATCTACCGAGATGGCTTCCACGATAAGGTCTTGAGGGGCTACGAAGGTCATACCGCTGGCAAAGCTTACGCCTCCAAGGCCATCGTTCTGCGGGTCCCAGGTGCCGTCGTCGTACCGGAGAATATACCGTCCCCGGGTAGGGCCGCTGGCAGCGCTATCGCAGACGACAAGCTCGGCCTGGTATTGGTTATTGCCTGCGTAGCCGTCTCCTCCGCCTATGATATTCACGATATGGGTAGCGCGGTAGCTACCGGTCTTCAAGGAGGTAGGGGTGGCTGGCGTAGCGGTGTTGAAGGGCTTCGTGTAAGTAGAAACCAAGGCCGCTCCTGAGGCGATGGGCGGCTGGTGGAAAACCGTGTCTGCGTAGACTAGCGTGGTGGTAGTCCCAGGCCCTTGGATGCGTAAAACGGAACGAACCTGGTTTGAGACCGTCTGATTGCCTGTGTTTAGGACACCGGCTCTGAGGGTTGGAGGGGGCCCGTTTTTGATAGCGAAAATCGCTTCTCCGCGTTCGGTGAGCGACCAGTCCGCCTGCACATCGGTACTTGTACAGGCAAAGGTGCGAGGATGCCATATCTTGATGGCGTAGTTGGAGAAGGGCACTGGCCAGGCCGCTGCGATGTTGAGCCCACTCTGCCCCGTGATGTTCTCCATCCCCACCACATTGAAGTTACCGTTGCTGTAGCTACTATTGTAGCCCGGTTGGATCTCTTTGTACTGCAGGGTGATGGAGGAATCGTTCGGGTCCAGAATAAGCTGGAAGGAGTTTCGGTTGCTCCATTGGCCGGATGCGGCGCTATTCCAATAGGGAACGCTATCCCATGTAATCACAAAGCGCCCTTGCCCGTCGGTGCCGTACCAGAGTTTAGCATTCGGCACAGGGGCTCCGTTGTCGTCTGTAAAGGTCAGGTCGGCCAGGTAAACCGCAATCCACTCATTCGGAGCGGCCGTGCTGGGGAAGGTATTGAAGTAAGGTGGAGCTCCGGAAGCGACCGTGGTCCCTCGCCCGAAAGTCACATACCCATTGGAACCTACATAGAGCTTGTCGTAGGAGTTCCAGTAGTACACGAACGAGAAGGGCAGGGAGATCGGTCCGATGTAGTTGTCATCGCCAAGGCCTGTAGCCAATTGGAGGTTGGTAATCTGCGAGGGATCTACCCAAGCGAAGGTGGGGGTGGAGTCGAGCACATTAGCCAGGTGGGTGTACCATCGGTAGCCGCAGGCGTCGCCGCCTACATCAGCGGGCTGGGCACTTAGCCAGCCCAGGACTGCGAGAAGGGCTACGTAGCGCATGGAGCAAACTTACATACTTTTGAGAAAAGGGTATGGGGAGTGTGCGATACTTGCTGATGGTTGCTTTTTGTTTCCTTCGCTGTCAGCCTATGATGGGACGGCGTGCGCCCGAGTTTCCTTCCGGGCTTTCCTGGCTCAATGTTAGCCGCCCTTTAGCGGTGCATCGGGACCTGGCTGGGCGGTTTGTGCTGTTGGATTTTTGGACTTACTGCTGCATAAACTGCATGCATGTGCTGCCGGAGCTCAAGCGCCTGGAGCGCGAGTTCCCTGAATTGGTGGTGGTAGGGGTGCACTCAGCCAAGTTTGCCAACGAGCAGGAGATAGAAAACATCCGCGCAGCGATTCTGCGCTACGATATTGAGCATCCGGTGCTGGTGGACGAAGGGTACCGGGTTTGGCAGCTTTATGATGCGCACGCTTGGCCGACTTTTGTGTTGATAGGTCCGAGGGGTGACGTGCTATGGCGCTCTTCGGGGGAGGGCATCTATGAAGCGCTGGCGCCTCGGCTCAGAACCTGGATAGAAACTTACCGCAGCGAGCTGCGGCTTGAGCCGCTTCCCCTTCGCCTGGAGAAGCAAAGCCGACCTGCGGGGGTGTTAGCCTTCCCTGGAAAACTGGCTGTCGATCCTGTACGTAAGCGCCTTTTCCTCACCGACTCCAACCACAACCGCATTCTGGTGCTTTCTCCTGCGGGTGAAGTGCTGGAAGTGATAGGGTCGGGGGAAGAGGGGTGGCGCGACGGTGGCTTCACCGAGGCGGCTTTTTTTCGGCCGCAGGGGTTGGTCTACCATCCTGCCCAGGATGCGTTGTACGTAGCCGACACCGAGAATCACCTCATTCGGCGTGTGAGGCTCCAGGACCGCCGGGTAGAGACGATAGCCGGTACTGGTCAGCAGGCCCGCCGTCTTGTGCGGGGAGGGCACGGCCCCAATACCCCGCTCAACTCCCCTTGGGATGTAGCGCTGGCCGGGGATACGCTTTACATCGCTATGGCAGGCTTTCACCAGCTATGGACACTCTCTCTAAAAGACCTCCAAGTGCAGGTCGTGGCGGGTTCGGGCTACGAAAACCTGGCGGACGGGCCTGCTCTCGTAGCGGCCTTGGCCCAGCCGTCCGGGCTGGTGGTCGCCTCCGATGGGCGGGTGTATTTCGTAGATAGCGAGACTTCGTCCGTACGGTACCTTGAGAAGGGCCAAGTTCGTACGCTGGTGGGCCAGGGGCTTTTTGACTTTGGCTATCGGGATGGAGCTTTTGCGCAGGCGCTCTTTCAGCACCCGATAGGCATCGCTTACCACGAAGGGGCCTTGTATGTGGCCGACACCTACAACCATGCGTTACGCAAGCTGGACCTGGAAGCAAAACGCGTGGAGACGATCGTAGGCACTGGCCAGCGTGGCTACCAGGACGGGCCCGCGCTCACCGCTCTCCTCAATGAACCCAATGACCTTGTGTGGCTGGATGGGCAGCTGTATTTCACCGACACCAACAATCACCTTTTGCGGGTTTACGATCCAGCTACGGGAGCGGTGCGCACCTTGGAGCTTTACCCGCTTGAGAAGCTTACGATGCGGCGTGCGCGCACCCAGAGTCTTTTTGAGCCGGCTCAGGAGCTTTTGCCTGTAGCGGTGCCGGCAGGGCGGTCTTTTTCTCTTTCGCTGCGGCTACCTCCCAAATACCTTCTGACCGAAGGGGCCCCCTCGGGGTGGTATTTAGGAGAGGCTTTTTATCCGCTTGGCCAGCCTTTACCTGCTCTTCACCAGCCCACCGAGGCACTCCTTTACCTCTATGCCTGCGAAGGCAAGCTTTCCAGCAGCGTGTGTCGCCTTCTACGGTATCGGGTCAAGCTCCAGCCTGAGCCGGGGGACTCTTCCAGCGAAGTGACGGTGGTTTTACCCGAGTAGCCCTCGGACGAAAGCCTCCGCCGAGAAGGGCACCAGATCTTCAGCGGCCTCCCCCACCCCTACGAAGCGAATCGGCAGGCCGGTTTGCTCCACGAGCGCGAAGGCAATCCCTCCTTTTGCGGTGCCGTCCAGTTTCGTCAGGACGAGGCCTGTGCAGTGGGTGACCTCTTGGAAGGCCTGGGCTTGGCGGAGGGCGTTTTGGCCGGTGGTGGCGTCTAACACAAGAAGGACTTCGTGGGGGGCGCCGGGTAAGGCTTTGCCGGCTACTCGGTAGACTTTGCCCAGTTCCTGCATCAGGGGCGTGCGGGTGTGGAGGCGCCCCGCTGTATCAACCAGCACCACGTCGTGGCCTTCGCGCAGGGCCTTTTGAATGGCTTCATAGGTCACGGCACCGGGGTCAGCCCCCATGCCTTTTTCTACCAGGGGGATCTCCAGGCGCTCACTCCATCGGGCCAGCTGTTCAACGGCTGCGGCCCGGAAGGTATCAGCTGCGGCCAAAAGCACGTGCTTGCCCTCTTGTTTGAGGCGGTAAGCCAAGCGCGCTACGGTGGTGGTCTTGCCTACTCCATTCACACCTACGAAGAGCACCACATAAGGATGCGCTTCTACCGGCGTGAAGGGCCGCTCCAAACGAGCTATAAGCAAGCTGGCCAGGCGATCGGTAAGCGTTTCGTTCGGAGAGAGGGGGCGCTCTTTTAGGCTCCTTTCCAGCTCAGCCAGGATTTTTTCGGTGGCTTGGGGGCCTACATCGGCCGTCAGCAAAAGTTCTTCCAGCTCTTCTCGGGTTTCTGGATCCAGGCTTTGACGGCCGGCAAAAAGGGCTTTGATGCGGCTCCAGAAAGACTCGCGTGATTTTTGGAGGCCTTTTTCAACGGTGTGGGCGGCCTCTTCTACCTGAGCGTTCTTTTTTCCCCGTAGCCAATCCCACAGGCCCATGTCAGCGAGGGATAGGTTGCCAGTGTTGCAGGTACGAGTAGGCGGTAAGGTCTATCAGCAGGGGACACACGGAGACGAAGCCCTTTTCCAGCGCCCACACGTCGGTGTCGGGTTCGGTATCCTGGCTCTCAAAGCGTCCCACCAGCCAATAGTAGGGTTGGCCGTAGGGGTCCATGCGTTTCTCAAACTGCTCCACAAAACGGCCTTTGGCTTGGCGGGTCAGGCGGATCCCCCGAATCTCGGACAGGGGCAGGTTGGGGATATTGACATTGAGGGGCACGTGGGGGGGGAAAGGGTGGCTTAGGTACAAGAGCAGCACTTCGCGCACGAGAGCGCGAGCCGCTGTAAAGTCCGCCTCCATGCTGTAGTCAAGCAGAGAAAACCCGATGGAGGGGATGCCTTCAAAAGCTCCCTCTATGGCGGCGGAAAGCGTGCCGGAGTAAAACACGCTAATAGAGAAGTTGGCGCCGTGGTTGATGCCGGAGAGGAGCAGGTCAGGTTTTTCTCCTAACACGCCTGTGGCCAGCTTCACACAATCTGCGGGGGTGCCGCTGCAGGCCCAAGCGGGCAGCGAACCAAACTCCCGAGAAGGATATAGCCGCAGAGGTACGCCAATGCTGATGGCGTGCCCCATTCCACTTTGGGGGCGATCAGGCGCTACGACGACCACCTCACCGAACTCCTGGGCTACTTCCACCAGGGCTTTCAGACCCGGTGCCGTGATCCCGTCGTCGTTACACACCAGAATCCGCATCCGGCCCGAAGGTAAGCAAATGCGTGGCTCATGTGTCAGGCCTGGCGTATTTTTGTTCCCTTAGCCTGTATGAGCGCTCGTCCCCCCCGTCAGCCAGGTTTCAACCTGTACTGGCTCTACCTACTTCTTTTTGGACTTCTCTTGGTTTCGTTCTTCTTTATGCCGGAGCGCCGCAGTTCCACGCCTATCACGTACTTGGACTTTGAGCAGTGGGTGGAGCGGCGCCTCGTGCGGAAAGTGGTGCTGATTGCGAACCGAGGCGAAGCCGAAGTCTACCTGACCCCCCAAGCCTATGAACTGCAGGACATCCAGCAGCGGGTGCAAAAGGGCTTTTGGGGCTGGCTACCCTTTAGCTTTCGGGTGGCTTCTGTGGAAAAGCTGGAAGAGTTTCTTCAGCAGCGGCGCATCCCGTATGAAGTGACCGAACGAACCGACTACGTGGGGATCTTGCTGCAATATGTGGTGCCTATCGTGCTGATCATTGGGGTGTGGGTGTTTTTGCTGGGGCGGATAGGCGCGCGAGGGGGGGGCAACGCTGGCCCCGGTAATATCTTCAGCATCGGTCGCAGCCGGGCCGCCGTCTTTGATGCAGAAAATCGTGTCTCCGTCACATTTGAAGATGTGGCCGGACTTGAGGAGGCCAAGCAAGAGGTACGAGAAGTCGTAGATTTTCTAAAAAACCCCCAGAAGTTCACGCGGTTGGGGGGCAAGATTCCGAAGGGTGTTTTGCTGGTAGGGCCGCCAGGCACCGGTAAGACGCTCTTAGCCAAAGCTGTGGCAGGGGAGGCGGGCGTTCCGTTTTTCAGCATCAGCGGCTCTGACTTTGTGGAGATGTTTGTGGGGGTGGGGGCAGCCCGGGTACGCGACCTTTTCCGTCAAGCCAAAGAAAAGGCCCCTTGCATCATCTTCATAGACGAGATAGATGCGGTGGGGCGCAGCCGCAGCCGCCATAATGTGCCCATCTCCAACGACGAGCGTGAAAACACCCTCAACCAGCTTTTGGTGGAGATGGACGGCTTCAACACGGACGAAGGGATCATCATCATGGCCGCCACCAACCGACCGGATATCTTAGATCCGGCGCTGTTGCGGCCAGGGCGGTTTGACCGGGTCATTTACATAGACCGCCCGGATATCAAAGAAAGGGAAGCTATTTTCCGGGTGCATTTGCGTTCGCTCATTTTGGCGCCGGATGTGGATGTGCACAAGCTGGCCTTGCAGACGCCGGGCTTTGTGGGGGCTGACATCGCCAATGTGTGCAATGAAGCGGCTTTGATTGCTGCCCGCAAGGACCGGCCTGCTATCACCATGGCCGACTTCCAGGAAGCCATAGATAAGGTCATAGGGGGTTTGGAGCGCCGCAGCCGGGTCATTTCCCCGGAAGAGAAGCGCATTGTCGCCTATCACGAAGCAGGTCATGCGGTGGCTGGCTGGTTCCTTGAGCACGCTGACCCTCTTCTGAAGGTCTCCATCATACCCCGGGGGTACGCTGCGCTGGGTTATGCCCAGTACCTGCCCCGAGAGCAGTACTTATACACCCAGTCCCAGCTCATGGACATGATGGCGATGACGCTTGCGGGCCGCGCTTCCGAAGAGCTTACTTTTGGCCAGGTCTCCACCGGCGCCCAGAACGACCTGGAGCGGGTTACCCAGGTCGCTTACGCTATGGTCACGCAGTACGGAATGTCCTCGCTGGGGCACTTCGCGTATAAACCCAGCGAGGAGACTTTCTGGCAAAGGCCTTATTCTGAAGAGACCGCCCGCCAGATTGACGCGGAGGTGCAGCGTCTCATCAAGACGGCCTACGAGCGGGCTCTTTCGGTCCTGCGAGAACATTACGATCAGCTGCGCAGCCTGGCCGAGCGCCTCCTGGAAAAGGAAGTCCTCTACCAGGAGGAGATAGAGACGATCCTTGGGCCTCGTCCTCATAGCCAGGGGTCTGTGGAACGCGTGGGAGCGGCTTCCCCTTCATGAGCAGGACCTTTGCGCCTCTTTTTCCCTCCTCTTGCGCCCCTGATAAGGCGGTCTTCATAGCGAGCGACCTTCATGCGGGGGCCCCTTCCCGGGCTGAAAGCCTCGCCCGGGAAAAACGATTCGTGCGATGGCTGGAAGGTTGCGCCCCCCAGGCTGCGGCGTTTTATCTCTTGGGGGACCTGTGGGACTTTTGGTTTGAGTACAGGCGTGCTGTGCCCCGGGGGTACGTTCGGCTGCTGGGCGCGCTGGCTGCGCTTACGGACGAGGGCCTGCCGGTTTTTTTCCAGCCTGGCAACCACGACCTGTGGCTACATGGCTACCTGACCGAAGAAGTCGGCCTTCAGCTTCTGCCCGATCCGCTGTGGGCTCAGTGGCAGGGGCTGACTTTTTTCTTATCCCATGGCCATCGGTGGGGGCCCCTTCCCTGGTGGGATCGGCTCACTTATGCGCTCATGGAAAACCGCCTCTTAGGGCAGCTGTACCGGCTTCTGCATCCGGATCTGGGGCTGTGGCTGGGACGCTTCTTTTCGGGGCGTAGCCGTCAAGCCCATGCTCCCCTGGACGAGATAGACCTGGGCCCCCGCGAATACCTTCGCCAGTTTGTTCAGCAGGCCCAAAAAGCCCCTGACCCGGCCCACTGGTACATTTTTGGGCATCGGCACCTGGCGCTGGTGGAAACCATTGGGCGTTCTCGCTTGGTGCTCTTGGGAGACTGGATCCAGCGCTACACCTTCTTTCGGATAGATAGAGAAGGGTGGGGCCTGTACCAGTACCACGAAAGCCACACCGAACCGCTCTATGTGGGCTCCTGGAGTCCTGCTGCGGTGGGCTAAAGGTATAGGGCTGGGGCTGGCGTGGGCCCAGCAGGAAATCACCCTGCCTGTCGCAGGCGACTTGCTGGCCGTGGACCCCCTCCACCATCTGTATGTCTGGTCGGCGGCCGAAAGGTCCTTGTACAAAGTGTGGGCCCCTCGGTACGACTCGCTTACGCGCATTGGCGGCGCACCCGGCGAAGAAGGCTTCCTCGGCGTGTCAGCCCTGGCGCCCGTGGGAAACCAACAGCTCTATGTGCTGGATGCTGAGGGGCAGCAAATTCTGCTTCTGGGCACAAACCTACAACCCTTGCAGCGGCTGCTTTACTCACAGCTGCCCCCCGAAGTGGTGGAAGGATACCCTGCCCTGTTGACGGCAGGGCCCGCAGGCGAGCTGTACCTGCTTGTGCGCCAGACGCAGGAAATCGTCAAAATAGACTTTTTTGGGCGGGTGCTGGTGCGCTTTGGCGGCAAAACCTACGGACCCGGACGCATCGTTGCCGCAGGGGCCCTCACGGGAGCTGGCGAACTCATAGGGGTAGTGGATACCACGCTCCGGCAGGTTCTGCGCTATGATCGGTGGGGCACCTTTCTGGATGCCCTTCCGTATCCTTCTTGGGCCGAAGGGGCAGCCGTAGGCGAGAGAGGGCTGTTTTTCTGGAGTGGACAAAGGGGGCTTTGGCAGCCCTGGCAGGGGGAAGCTTCTCCGATCACTTTGCCGACGAGCCCCCAGGTGGTCGTCCTGCAGGAGTCTCGCCTGTACTGGCTGGCAGGGCGTCGGCTGGGATGGCTTCCGCTGCCTTGAGTCGCAGGAGATACGGTTCAAATACGCTTCCTACATACACGTAGGGGCCGATAGGAACCGCCTGGCTGGCTGTGCTGTACTTCTTGGGCGCCGCATACAACAGGCGAGTTTGGGGAGGCCCCTGTTCCGGAAACCGCACCTCTACAATAAACCAGCTGCTGTGCGAGCCCCCTAAGGCCAGGCTGCGGGCCCATCCCCCCAGCCGACGATGACAAACCACCCATACGGTGGAATCCGTTATGCGTGTGAGGTTGTCGGGGTGTCCAGGCAAACGAACCTTCCCGACCCAGGCCAGGGTAGGCCCCTGCGGAGCATAAAGCCAAAGGGCCTTCCGAAAAGCGACCGATACCAGGAGTTGGCCTCGCCCAGGCAGATAGCATAACCCACTGGCGTAGGGGATGCGATCGGCGGCCAAGTGGCACGAATCGCCTTCGCAGTAAAACAAGCTGCTGCGCACCCGACGCACCAAAAAGCCCGCTACCAGGTGCCAGCGCCGTCGGCCTTTCCTGTCGTTGGCCACATAGAAGCGCAGCGAATCCAGGGGCTCAATGGCTTGGAGAGAGACGAAGCCCGGGTGGCGCCACACGCGAGGGCTATGAAGACGAAGGCCATCCCAGGTGTAGCGCCATATTTCGGTAGGCTGCTTGTGAGGGCCGTGAAGGAACCACAGGTGGGGGGGCCTATACGCCAGCCCAAAAGGATGCCATCGCCCCGCCGGCGTCACCTCATTCAAAAAGGGGTTCTCCTCTACGGCCCGGAGATAATAGAGATGGCCTTCGGCCACACTATCCAGCAACGACGCTCGCCGATCGTACGAAAACACCCAGGCGTACAAACCATCGGGCGCGATCGTTTCGCACCCGGGCAGGGTTAGGAGGGTATCCCAGCTTTGGCTTTTTAGGGGTAATAAGCTTTGGAAGCTTGCCAGTAAGAGTCCAGCTCCTCGAGCGAGCATTGGCGCGGGTCTTTATGGTCTTTTCGCAGGGCCTCTTCCATCCAGGCAAAGCGCTGGCGAAACTTACGGTTGGTTTGCTCAAGGGCCTGTTCGGGGTTCAGGCCCAGGTGCCGAGCCAGGTTCACCAGCACAAAGAGTACGTCCCCGAGTTCGGTCTGGGCAGCGGGGTAGTCCTCTTTTTGGAGAGCTGCTTGAAGCTCGGCCAGCTCTTCTTGGAGTTTGGGCCACATTTCTTGGGGCTTGGCCCAGTCAAAGCCGAGCGCAGCGGCTTTTTCCTGGAGACGATAGGCCTTCAGGAGGGGAGGCAGCCGCTCCGGCACGCTAGCGAGGGGGGAGCGCTGTTTCTCAGCTTGCTTGAGGGCTTCCCATCGGGCGAGGACGGTCTGGGCGTCATGGGCCTCCGCTTGGCCATACACATGAGGATGACGAGCAATAAGCTTATGGATGAGCTGCTCTACAACTTGGGGAAGGCTAGTGAGGCCGGCTTCTTCCGCCAGCCGCGCGTAAAAAACCACATGCAGGAGCACATCCCCCAGCTCTTCTGTGATGCCGGCGGGGTCTCGCTGCTCAATCGCTTCAAGCAGTTCGGCTACTTCTTCCCACGTCAGGGGGGCCAGACTCTCAAAGGTCTGGGCGCGGTCCCAGGGGCACCGTTCTCGCAGCTCCGCTACGATGGCCTGCAGGCGTGCAAACGCCTCCACTCAGCAAAAGTACGTTCTCTTGCCCAAAGCAGGCTCACCAGGTGTAGCGGAGGGTAAGGCTGCCCATACGCCCCATAATGGGCCCCCATACCAGGGCTGCGTCAAAAGAGGGAGCGAAAGGGGTTTCGGCCCCCCGCACCGGCAGGCTTTGGCGAAAGTTGTTCAGGTTTTCGCCGGCAAGTTGGATTTCCCATTGGTCTATCCGGTGGGTCAGTTGGAGGGTTAGGAGGGCGTAGGCGGGGGTGTAAGTAGGTTGGGGGTTCTCCCAGGTGGCGGGGAGGCGCTGGGCACCCGTCCATGAGACGATAGCGTCGGCTTGCCAGCGTCGGCTCAGCGTCAGCCAAGAAGCCCACAGCACCGCCCGATCCCGTGGTAGCAAAGGCCGAAACACCTTACCTGAGCCTAGGGGCCACCACACCTCTTGGTGCTTGTAACTAAGCAAAAGGCGCAGGCGGTCCGGCACTTCATACAAGATCTCGCCGTACAGGGTCTGGTAAAGGGCAGGGCGGTCAGCGGAGAAAACTTGGATTTGTCCGGGCTGCTCTAGGTTCCATAGCAGCGCCCTGCGCAGGTGAGCTTGCACCCCATCGGCGGAGAGGCGTAGGATTCCACTGCCTACAGAGAAGCTCTGCTGCCAGAAAAAGCCGTAGCTCCAGCTCTCTTCTACGGCGGGCCAGCCTGGGAAGTGAAATCGCCAAAGGCGGTTAGACATCAAGAAGGGGAAGGTCTCGGCCATGGGGTCGGGTACCCGCCAGGCTCGGCCTCCTGAGAGTCGCACCGCTCCCGTGGTGTGATACTGCCAGCGCAGGTGCAGGCGAGGGGCGGCTTGCCAGCCCCAGTAGGAGTGCCAGTCTGCCCTGCCGCCCAGCACGACAGACAGCTGGGGAGAGGGGGTCAGGGTGAACTCTGTAAAAGCCCCACCCACAGCTTCAGGCCGGGTCCAACTGGTGTCGTAGCCGTGCCAGGTGGCCAGGCTTTCGGCGTAATGAGCGGTCCGCCCTTCCAGGCCTGTCTGTAGAAGCCATCGGGTGTCCCCTATCGGCAAGCGGTAGATGAACTGGCCCCACAGCAGAGGCTGCCGAGCGGTGTACCGGTTGAAGCCCGCCTGCAACTCCTCTGCGTAAAAGCGTCCTTGCATGAGCAGGCTCAGGCCCCGGCCCTGGGCCTTTACCCAGCCCCGACGCAGCGAAATCTGGCCCATGCGTAGCCCTTGGTAGGTTCCCCAAGCGGTGAGGGCGGCGATCTGCCCCGGTTCCCGGAAAGCAACTTGTCCCCCCCAGCGGTAGTCCCATAGCCCTTCGGCTTCTGCTTCCGCCAGGCCGCCTGTAGAGTCTTTGCGATACACTTTGATTAGACCATGTCCATGCCGGTAAAGGGGAATATCCAAAAACCCATCCCCGTTGTGGTCCTGGAGGAAAGCTGACTGCCAGGGGGTCCAGCCTGCGTTGGTCAGGATCAGGTAAGGCTGGCGGTGCTTCCATTTGCCCTGCCAGCGGCTAGCCAGGAAAAACTCCCCTGGGCTGCGAGCAAAAGCCTCTATAGCACGGGCCGACTCGTCGGAGCTGAGGTACTGAACCTGAATTTGACCCGCTGCCCCGTCAAAGCCGCTTACCACGCTGCCTATGCCTTTGGCCACGGCCAGGTTTTGTACCCACAGCGCAGGCAGAAAAGCCGCTGACCAAGGGCGGTAAAGGCCGAGGGAAAGGGGCTTGTTTTCGTAGCTGAGCGGACTGTGCGCCGGTTCAAAGCCTAAGAGTCGGAGCTGCTTTACGCCCAGCCCGCCATCCGAGTAAGCGGCATCCACAAGGGCTGTTCCTTCAAAGGCTTCGGAGAGGTTGCAGCAGGGCGCAGCGGTAAGGGCTTGTCGGCTCCAGGTCTGTAAGGCTTGGGGCGCTTGGGGACTCAGGCCAATGGCTGGGCCCTGCTGGGCAATCACCTGCGTGGGCAAGCGAGGCGCCGGCCGAACCTCCCATACGAGGGAGGCCGTGGGCGGACCCTCTACTTGCAAACTCTCAGGGGTAGCTTCCGAACGCAGCCAAGCCGGCCAACGGGCGGGCATCGGCAATCTAAACCGGCCGTCCCTATCTGTAACAGTTCCGCCCTCTTCTCCGCTCCACCAGACCCGCATACCCGGCAGGGGCACCCCGCCTTCCTGGAGGACTCCCACTACTTGTCCCCAAACCACACTTCCTATAAGCAGGCCGAAAATCCCCTTTACCATCCAATAAAGGTACACATCCGGGGCGATTTTTCTGGCGCTCTCCTTTAGCCCTCCCTCACCATGGGCATCTGGAAAAAAAGCAAACTCAACTAAGCTCTTTCGCAACGCAGGTATGCGTACATTTGTGCCGATGCGGTCAAGAGCCTTGATTAGGTATTTTGTGGTGGGGGTGTTGTTTGGGGAGGCCCTGTGGGCCCAGGCATCCCTCCGCTCGGTCGAGCGGCGCTACTACAAAGGGGAATACCTCGCTCTGGCTGAGGAGAGCGTGGATCCCGACCAAGCGCCCCCCAAGCAGCTGCTGTATTACGCCAGCGCTTACTACCGGCTTGGGGAGCGGGAACGCGCTTACCAGGCCTACCAGAAGGCTTTCGCGAAAATCAGCCCCACCGAAGTGGAGCCCCACTTCCTTGCGGAATATGGGCGCTTGTGTCTGGAGTACGAAAACCCCACCCTCGCCCTCCAGCTTTTTAACGAAGCCCTCCAGCGTACGACTTCCCCAGACTCCCAAAACCTTCTGAGCCGGTACATCGCCTATGCGAATCAACTCAAGTCCTACCAGGAGCCTCCTCCCCAGGGTTACCGATGGGTGGCTTACAATCTGGGCGCCTTCAACACCCCAGCGCACGAGTACTCGCTCTTTATTCACAAGGGGCGCCTGTACTTCATTTCTCGCCGCGACCCAGAGCGGGGGCAGGACCCCGAAGACCTCCTCCCCCACGAAGCCCTCTATTGGGCTAAAGTAGGGGATTCCACTGTGAAACCCGTTGGATTTTTCTCAAGCAAGCACGAGGGGATCGCAGGCTTTGTAGGTGATACGCTCATCGTGTACCGGTCAGCCCGGCGCCGAGGGGACTTCTATATCGCTTACCCTTCTGGCGACGCTTGGACCCAGCCCGTCAAATGGAAAGCCTTCCCCAATAGCCGTAAAGGCAGCGAAGACGCTCTCTGCGAAGACCCGAAAACAGGCGAGATTATCTTTAGCTCAGACCGCAAGGGCACCCTCGGCGGCAAGGATCTCTGGGTCACTCGTCGGCTCCCCAGCGGTAAGTTCGCCCCGCCAGAAAACCTCTCGGTCCTCAATAGCCCCTACAACGAAGATGCCCCCTTCATCGTAGGGGATACGCTCTATTTTGCCCACGATGGGCCGGGGAGCTTGGGTGGGTACGACCTGTACAGAAGCGTGCGCCAGCCCGGCGGCGGCTGGAGCAAGCCCGAACGCCTGCCGAAGCCTTTCAATAGCCCTGCGCATGATAGCTATCTCTTCTACCAGAATCCGGACTCGGTGTACCTCTCTTCGTCGCGGGTCGGAGGTAAAGGCCGCGTAGACTTGTACCTGATGGTGCGACAGCCTCTGCCGCCGCCTCCGCCCGAGGGGCCCGCTCCAGCTCCCCGGGTCTACAGCTTGCGGATCCGTACCTACGATGCGCGCACGGGCCAACCTGTGCAGGCTTACGCCCGCCTGCGCCCTCCTGAAGGGGAGGTCCTTTCCGGCCGCACAAGCGCCGCTGGAGAGCTGACCCAGCCTAAGCCCCCCGCTGGTACTTACCTCCTTGAGGTGTGGGCCGATGGCTACGCCACCGCCCTCACGCCCGTCACGATCCCCGATGCCGGCGATGCCCAGGAAGAAGTGGCCATGCTCTCTGCCGAAGAGCTCAAAAAACTCCGCCTGCCCCGCCTGCACTTCAACTTTGACAAGTACGACCTGCGTGCAGAAGCGCCCGCAGCCCTAGACACCGTTCTGCGCATCCTCCAGCAGTATCCTACCCTCGTGATAGAGGTGGCAGGGCACACCGACAGCATTGGCACGCAGCGGTACAACCAGGGCCTCTCCGAAAGGCGGGCTAACACTGTATATAACTACCTGATTGAGCGGGGGGTCTCGCCAGCACGGCTCAAGCCTCGCGGCTACAGCGAGGATCGTCCCTTAGTGCCCAATGACACCCCATACCGCCGCTTCCTCAACCGGCGGGTGGAGTTTGTGCCGCTTGTAGGCCGCCCCCCAGAAATGGAATAAAAGGGCTAGACCCAGGCCATCCAGCCTAACTTTGCGCTGGTATGGGCCGTTGCGGCTCTCCTAACCCACCTCAAGCAGGGGGCGCTATTATGGGGTTTGAGGCTGAGCTCTGGGCGGCCGCCAACAAACTACGCGGCAGCATGGACGCCGCCGAGTACAAGCATGTCGTCCTGGGCCTTATCTTCCTCAAGTACATCTCCGACGCCTTCGAGGAGCACCGCAGGCGTATTGTGCAGGATCCCTATGCAGACCCCGAAGACCCCGATGAATACCGCGCCTTCAACGTCTTCTGGGTTCCACCGGAAGCTCGCTGGGAGACGCTTCAGCAAAACGCCCGTCAGCCCACCCTCGGTAAATTAGTAGATGATGCGATGGTGGCCATTGAGCGCGAAAACCCGACACTCAAGGGCGTACTGCTCAAGGATTACGCCCGTCCAGCCCTTGATAAGCAGCGCCTCGGCCAGCTCATTGACCTCATCAGCAACATCAAGGTTGGCGACGAGGAGGCACGAGCTAAAGACGTGCTTGGCCGCGTTTACGAGTATTTCCTCTCGCAGTTTGCCAGCGCCGAAGGCAAAAAAGCCGGGGAGTTTTACACCCCGCGTTGTGTGGTGAAGCTGCTGGTGGAGATGTTGGAGCCTTACCAGGGCCGCGTTTATGACCCCTGCTGTGGCTCGGCGGGGATGTTCGTGCAGTCGATGGAGTTTATCCGCGCACACGCCAACGGCAATGGCAACGGCGGAAAAGCCAAAGCCGACCTCTCCATCTACGGGCAAGAACTCAACTACACCACTTGGCGCCTGGCTAAAATGAACTTGGCTATCCGGGGCATTGACGGCCAGATCGAGCAGGGTGACACCTTCTCGAAAGACCGCTTCCCAGACCTCAAGGCCGACTATATCCTGGCCAACCCACCCTTCAACATGAAAGATTGGGGTGGAGAGCGCCTGCGCGACGACAAGCGGTGGAAGTACGGCGTACCACCCGCAAACAACGCCAACTTCGCCTGGGTCCAGCACATCCTCCACCACCTGGCGCCTGCCGGCTACGCCGGATTCGTCCTGGCCAACGGCTCCATGACAAGCAACCAGTCCGGTGAAGGCGAGATCCGGAAAAATATCATAGAAGCGGACCTCGTGGAGTGTATGGTAGCCCTCCCCGACAAGCTTTTTTACTCTACGCAGATTCCCGCTTGCCTGTGGTTTTTGGCGCGGGACAAAAGCGGCTACCCGCCCGCAGGACAAAAAAACCGCTTGCGCGATCGCCGAGGGGAGGTGCTCTTCATGGATGCTCGCAAAATGGGCCGCATGGTGGATCGCGTCCACCGCGAGCTAACCGACGAGGAAATCCAGAAGATCGCTCGCACCTACCACGCCTGGCGCGGGGAGGTAGGGCCGGACGGCAGCCCCCTTCAATACCAGGACATCCCGGGCTTCTGCAAGAGCGTTACCCTTGACGAGATCCGCCGGCAGGGTTATGTCCTCACCCCTGGCCGCTATGTGGGCACAGAAAAGCAAGAAGACGACAGCGAGCCGTTCGAGAAGAAGATGCAGCGGCTGGTGGCGCAGCTGCGCGAGCAGCAGGCCGAGGCCGCCAAGCTCGACGCCGCCATCGCGACCAACCTGAAGGAGCTGGGTTTTTGGGGGACGCTGTGATGACACCCGAACGCCTCCAGGAACTGATCGCCGCCGGCGAATCACTCGACGTCGAATTCAAAGGCGAAGAACGAAAGCCGCTCTCGGACGACGAACTCGTCGAAACCGTCGTCTGCCTAGCCAATCGGTCGTCGAGTGCTTCGGCATGGCTCCTCATCGGTGTGGAGGATGATGGGAGGGTAACCGGAGCACGACCGCGGCATGAATCCGGGCGAACGGACCCTTTACGACTCGCCGCGCTCATTGCCAATCGCACCCGGCCCTCCCTAACTGCGCGGGTAGCCCTGGTCTCCTTGGAGGGCAAGGAGGTCATCACGCTCGAGGTGCCGTCGGTACAGACCCCCGTAGGCACAACGGCTGGCAAGTATCTGCGCCGAGCCCTCGGGGGCGACGGGAAGCCTTGCTGCTTGCCCATGTTTTTCCACGAAATGCACGCTCGGCAAGCCGACCGAGGCGCCGAGGATTACTCCGCCTTGGTCCTGCCGAATGCCACTTGGGACGATCTGGATCCCTTAGAGTTCGAACGCTTCCGCCGCAGCATCCGCGAACGACGCGGTGGCGACCCCTCCTTGCTTACCCTGCCGGACTTAGAACTGGCCAAGGCGCTGGGCGCCGTGGAAGCCAACGGCCAGGTCCGAAACGTCCGCGTGCTGGGCCTACTCCTATTCGGCAAGGAAGAATCGCTGCGGCGTCTCCTGCCCACCCACGAGGTCGCCTTTCAGGTGCTGGCCGGCCACAGGGTCGAGGTCAACGACTTCTTTCGCTGGCCGCTCCTGCGCGTCATGGAGGAATGCGAACAGCGCTTTGCCGCCCGCAACCGGGAGCGGGAAATCCTGGTGGGGATGCTTCGCATAGGCGTCCCGGATTATCCGCCGGCCGCCTTCCGCGAGGCCCTGGCCAACGCGCTCATCCATCGTGACTACACCCGCCTTGGGGCGGTTCACATCCAATGGCACTCCGACCGTCTTGAGATCTCCAACCCTGGCGGCTTTCCCGAAGGTGTGCGGCCCGACAATCTCCTCGTCACAGCGCCGCGGCCACGCAACCCGCTTCTGGCCGATGCCTTCAAGCGGGCCGGCATTGTTGAGCGTACCGCGCGCGGCATCGACACCATCTTCTACGAGCAACTGCGCAACGGTCGTCCCACACCCTCCTACGACCGCAGCAACGAGGCCGGGGTTGTCCTGGTGCTGCCTGGCGGAGAAGCTAACCTGGAGTTCGTCCGCCTTCTCGTTGAGGAATCGCGTGCCGGGCGCGATCTGGGACTGGACGATCTCCTGATGCTGAACGCCCTCTGGCGCGATCGGAGGCTGACCACGGAGGAAGCCGCCCGTCTGAGCCAGAAGCCGGAGGCTGAAGTGCGAGCCACCCTCAGCCGCCTCGTTGAGATGGGGCTGGTCGAATCGCGCGGCGAACGCAAGGGCCGCACCTGGCACCTCTCCGCAGTAACCTACCGCCGCCTCGGGCAACCCGCCGCCTATGTCCACCAGCGCGGCTTCGAGCCGCTGCAGCAGAAACAGATGGTCCTGCAATACGTGGAAAAGCACGGGCGGATTACACGCAGAGAGGCGGCAGAACTGTGCAGGCTTGGGCCGCACCAGGCCACGCGGCTCCTCGACCGATTGGTCAAGGATGGCCACTTGGTGCGCTTGGGAACGAAGAAGGGCACCTATTATCAGCAAAGGACATAAAATATGAGCGCGAACCAAATAGATATGAGCGCGCTCATAAATATGAGCGCTTCGCCAAAAACCCCGCGCCCCAATCACACCGCGCAGCGCGTGCTTCAGCGTTTGTCGGTGCCTGTGTCTGCCGAAGCCCCGTGGCTGGATGCGGCGATCTAGAAGAGCCTGGCGGACCTGCAAGCAGAACTGGCCAAGCTGGATGAGCAAGATCCGAAAGAGCAAGCCTATGGCGGGTGAGTGGCGAGAAGTCTCGCTTTGGGATGTAGCGGATTACATTAACGGGCGGGCTACCAAGCCGTCCGAGTTGTGCGGCGAAAGAGGCGTACCAGTCATCAAGATAGCCGAACTCAATCGTGGCATTACTGATCAGACAGATCGCATTCCTGCAGTACTCGTGGACGACGAGCACTGGGTTCGTGACGACGATCTCTTGTTTGCCTGGTCCGGCTCAGTCGGTATCTATCGCTACCGGGGTCCCAGGGCCGCCCTCAACCAACATATCTTTAAGGTCATCGCTAAGCAGGGGTTTGACCAGGGCTTCGTGCGCTACCTTCTTTTGTCCCAACTTCCCGTTTTTCAAAGACACGTAGAAGACAAGAAGACAACGATGGGACATGTTACGCTCCGCGACCTGCAGCGTATGATGGTTCGTGTTCCTCCCCTCCCCGAACAGCGCGCCATTGCCCACATCCTCGGCACGTTGGACGACAAGATCGAGCTGAACCGGCGGATGAGCGAGACGCTGGAGCAGATGGCGCGCTCGCTCTTCAAGGCGTGGTTCGTGGACTTTGAGCCTGTGCGCGCCAAGATGGAGGGCCGCTGGCAGCGCGGCCAATCGCTGCCGGGCCTGCCCGCCTACCTCTACGACCTTTTCCCCGACCGCCTGGTGAACTCCGAACTGGGCGAGATCCCGGAGGGGTGGGAGGTGGGATGTGTTGATGATGTGTTCGATCTGACGATGGGGCAATCACCGCCAGGTGAGACCTATAACGAAGTTGGAGAAGGTATTCCCTTCTATCAAGGCCGTGCGGACTTCACATTCCGCTTCCCTGAACGTCGAGTATATTGCACGGCTCCAGCACGCTTCGCTAAGAAAGGAGACACACTAATTAGTGTCCGCGCACCAGTTGGAGCTATCAACATGGCACTTGAGGACTGTGCCATCGGGCGCGGTGTAGCCGCCGCGAGATGCAAGACTGGAGCCAAGTCCTACACCTATTACTTCATGCAGGGCCTGGCTGACGTGTTCAGCCGCTTTGAATCAGAAGGAACCGTGTTCGGTTCAATCAGCAAGAAGGACTTTCACGCAGTTCAGTGCATCATTGTCCCATCAAAAATAGTTGAAGCATTTGAGCAGCTTTGCGAGCCGATAGATGACCGGATCGAGGCTGCTTTTCTCGAATCCCGCACTCTCGCCGCCCTGCGCGACGCGCTGCTGCCCAAGCTCATCTCCGGCGAGCTGCGGGTCAGGGAGGCGGAACGGTTTTTGAAAGAGAGAGGGCTATGATTGATCAGCATGGTACGGGCAGGTTTGAAGCCCGCCCTAACCGCTGCAGCATCCGCCTGAAGGGATACGATTATTCGCAGGCTGGGGCCTATTTCATCACGATTTGCACAAAGGATCGCGCGTGTCTGTTCGGAGAGGTGGTAAATGGCGAAATGCGGTTGAATGATTTCGGCCAGGTTGTGCACAGCGTTTGGAATAATTTGCCAAACCATTATGCAGGTATAGCAATGGACGCGTTCGTTGTGATGCCAAACCATGTGCATGGAATCGTTATCATTGTAGGGGCGGGTTTGAAACCCGCCCCTATAACCACCGCCGCCCCTGCAACCACCGCCGCCCCTACGCAACACGGCCTGCCCGAAATCATTCGCGGTTTCAAAACATTTTCTGCACGCCGCATCAACGAATTGCGCGGTACGCCTGGGGTGCCAATTTGGCAACGTAATTATTACGAACATATCATTCGCAACGAAGAATCGCTGCATCGCATCCGGCAATACATCCTTGACAACCCCGCACGGTGGGTATCCGACCGCGAAAATCCCGCTGCCAGCGGTTTGAAAGACGAATGGGCGTTATGACCGAATCCACCCTTGAATCCATCGCCCTCGGTTGGCTCAAAGGCCTGGGATGGCGCGTAGCGCACGGCCCCGACATCGGGCCAGAGGAACGCGCCGATTACAGCGAGGTGATTCTGAAGCGGCGCCTGCGCGATGCCCTGGTGCAGCTGAATCCCGACCTCCCACCGGAGGCGCAGGAGGACGCCTTCCGCAAACTGACCCGCCCCACGGAAACCGACCTGGTCCAGCGCAACCGCACGTTGCACCGGTGGATGGTAGACGGCGTGACGATAGAGTACCGCCGCTCAGACGGTTCTATCGGCGGGGCGCAGGCCCGGGTCCTTGACTTCGACGATCACGCAAACAACGACTGGCTCGCGGTAAGCCAGTTCACCGTCAGCGAGAACCGCCACACCCGCCGGGCCGACATCGTGCTCTTCGTGAATGGCCTTCCGCTTGCCATCCTTGAACTGAAGAACCCCACCGATGAGAAGGCCACCCTCTGGACCGCCTACCAGCAGCTCCAAGTCTACAAGCGGGAGATCCCTTCGCTCTTCGCCTACAACGAAGCGCTCGTCATCTCCGACGGGTTGGAGGCCCGCATTGGGACGCTCACCGCGGACCGAGATCGGTTCATGTCCTGGCGCACGATCGCCGGCGATGATGTGGCGCCACCGGAGATGCCGCAGCTTGAGGTGCTCCTCAAGGGCGTGTTTGAGCGAGGTCGGTTTCTCCAGCTTGTTCGGGATTTCATTGTGTTTGAGGATGAGGGGGGTGGCAAGCTCACCAAGAAGATGGCGGGCTACCACCAATTCCACGCCGTGAATGTGGCGGTGGAGGAGACCCTGCGGGCTGTGGAGTTACCCCCTTTGGTCAGGACAGCTGGGCAGCGGAGGACAGGCACCGAGGGCGACCGGCGCATAGGCGTGGTCTGGCACACCCAGGGCTCAGGCAAGAGCCTTACCATGGTCTTCTACGCCGGTCGGCTCGTCCGCCACCCCAAGATGAAGAACCCCACCCTCGTCGTGCTCACCGACCGCAACGACCTGGACGGCCAGCTCTTCGGTGTTTTCTCCCGCTGTCGGGAGCTCCTGGGGCAAGACCCGATCCAAGTGGAGAGCCGGGCCCACCTGCGCAAGCTCCTCCAGGAACGGCAGGCCGGCGGTGTCCTCTTCACCACCATCCAGAAGTTCCTGCCCGAAGAGAAAGGCGACCGGCACCCGACGCTGTCTGAGCGGCGCAACATCGTGGTCATCGCCGACGAAGCCCACCGCAGCCAGTACGACTTCATAGATGGCTTTGCCCGTCATCTGCGCGACGCCCTGCCCGACGCCTCCTTTATTGGGTTCACCGGTACGCCCATTGAGCTCGACTGACCGAACACTCGGGCCGTCTTCGGCGACTACATCAGCATCTACGACATCCAGCGCGCAGTGGAGGATGGCGCCACGGTCCCCATCTACTACGAGAGCCGCCTGGCCAAGCTCGCCCTGCCTGAGGAGCTGAAGCCGAAGATCGACGAGGAGTTTGAGGAAGTCACCGAAGGTGAGGAGGTCGAGCGCAAGGAAAAGCTCAAGACCAAGTGGGCGCAGCTTGAGGTCATTGTCGGAGCTGAGCAGCGCCTGCGCCTCCTCGCTCAGGACATTGTCCAGCACTTCGAGCAGCGGCTCGAGGCTGCTGGACGGCAAAGCGATGGTGGTCTGCATGAGCCGGCGCATCTGCGTAGAGCTGTACAACGTGAGATCGTCAAGCTGCGACCTGAGTGGGCCAGCGAGGACGACGACAAGGGAGAGATCAAGATCGTGATGACCGGCTCGGCTTCGGATCCGCCTCGACTGGCAGCCGCACATCCGCAACAAACAGCGCCGGGAGTTCCTGGCTAAGCGCTTCCGCGACCCGAAGACCCCTTCAAGCTCGTCATCGTGCGCGACATGTGGCTTACGGGCTTCGACTGCCCCAGCCTGCACACCATGTACCTGGACAAGCCCATGCGCGCCCACGGCCTCATGCAGGCCATCGCGCGGGTGAACCGGGTCTTTCGCGACAAGCCCGGCGGCCTGGTGGTGGACTACCTGGGGCTGCCCACGAACTCAAGGCGGCGCTGGCAACCTACACCGAGAGCGGCGGCAAGGGCGCACCGCACTCGACCAGGCGAAGCGGTGAGCGTCATGCAGGAGAAGTACGAGGTCTGCTGCGACCTCTTTCACGGCCTTCGACTGGACGGCGTGGAAGACTGGCAGGCCGGAGGACGCGCCTTGCGCTGCTCCCGCACGGCCCAGGAGCACATCCTGGCCCAGGAAAACGGCAAGGACCGCCTCCTGCAAGCGGTCTCGGAGCTCTCGCGCGCCTTCGCGCTGGCGGTACCCCACGAGGAGGCCCTCGCAATCCGCGACGACGTGGCCTTCTTCCAGGCGGTGCAGCGGGCTGCGCTAACCGCGCGCCCGGCCAGGCCGAAGCCCGAGGAGGAACTTGAGCACGCGATCCGCCAGATCGTCTCCCGGCTATCGCACCTGAGGGCGTGGTGGACCTCTTCGCAGCGGCCGGCCTCAAGAAGCCCGACATCTCCATCCTTTCCGAGGAGTTCCTGGCCGAGGTGCGGGGGATGCCGCAGAAAAACCTGGCGGTGGAGCTCCTGCGCAAGCTCCTGGAGGGGGAGATCAAGACCCGACGGCGAGAAGAACCTCGTCCAGGCCCGATCGTTTGCCGATGCTCTTAGAGCAGGCCCTCCGCCGCTACCAGAACCGCGCCGTCGAAGCAGCCCAGGTGATTGAGGAACTGATCGCCCTCGCCAAGGAAATGCGCGAAGCGAACTGCAGGGGTGAGAAGCTGGGCCTGTCAGAGGAGGAGCTGGCCTTCTACGATGCACTCGAGACCAACGACAGCGCAGTCAAGGTCCTGGGCGACGAGAAGCTCCGGACCATCGCCCGCGAATTGGTCGCGACCGTGCGCAACAACGTCACGATCGATTGGATGCTGCGGGAAAATGTCCGTGCTAACCTGCGGCGGTTGGTCAAGCGCGTCTTGCGCAAGCATGGTTACCCGCCTGACAAGCAGGAGAAAGCGACGCAGACCGTGCTGGAGCAGGCAGAAGGGCTTTGCGAAAACTGGCTCTTGGGTTAGCACCGCACGCAGCCAGGATGGATGCCGGGCCTGCTTAAGGCCTGGGCTCGCTTCTGAGAGGAAGACTTGGGGCTTCAGCCGAGCCTGGAGCGTCAAGAGGGGGGTCGTCCCTCCTTGGCGGGGATGAGGTAGGCTCCTGAGCTGCTTCGGAGCGCCCAACCTCCCATCAGGGAAGGGCCGATTCTGGGCATGAGGGCCTCGGACAGCCCTCGCCCTGCAACAAACAGCCCCATCCAGCGTATATCTTTACAAGCTATGGCTAAGCCGGAAGAAATAAAGCCGGGCGTTTGGCTGAAAGGCTCGCCGGTCGGAAAAGCTGGCGCTGTGGTCACTTCCATGCACTTTGCCAGCGCACGCACATCGGGTTCGCATGGTCCAGATTCACTGGATGGTCGTATAATTGAGGAGGTATGAAGGAGCCTACGTCGCAGAACTTAGATGTGGAAGGGGCAGTTGGAGCGCTGGAGCATGAAGATACGAAGGAGCCTATGTCGCAGAACTTAGCCAAACTCCAGTCCCTGCTCGCTGAACTCTTCCAGCTCGACCAGGCCGACCTGGACTTTGGGATCTACCGCATCATGAACGCCAAGCGCGCGGAGATCACCCGCTTCCTTGGGAAGCTCCTGCGGCAGGTCCGCGAGGTTCTGCAAGCCTACGAAAGGGAGAGCCGTGCGGCCCTTAAAGCGGAACTGGAGAAGGCCGAGGAACAGGCAAAAGCCCTCGGCTTTGACGATCCAGCTCAAGCCCCGAAAGTCCAACAGCTCCAAGCGCTCTACAACGCTGCTTTCAACGTGGAGGCAGCCGAGCAGGAAGTCTTCTCCCACCTCTACAACTTCTTCCGCCGCTACTACAGCGAGGGCGACTTCATCTCCCAGCGCCGCTACAAAGAAGGCGTCTACGCCATCCCCTACAAGGGCGAGGAGGTCAAGCTCTACTGGGCTAACTACGACCAGTACTACATCAAGACGAGCGAGTACCTGCGCAACTATACCTTCAAGCTCCCCTCCGGAAGGCGCGTCCATTTCAAACTGGTCGAGGCGGACACCGAGAAGGACAACAACCGCCCTCAGAAAGGCAACGAACGCCGCTTCATCCTCTCCCAGGAGCAGCCCCTGCTCGAGGAGAACGGCGAGCTGGTGATCCGCTTTGAGTACCGGCCCGATCCGGAGAACCGCAAGCAGGCAGACCTCAACGCAGCGGCGGTAGACCGTATCCTGAACCAGACTACGGGATTTGACCGCTGGCGGCAGGAGCTTGCCTCCCCCCCGCCCACCGAGAAAAACCCGAATCGCACGCTCCTGGAAAAGCATCTCACCGCCTACACCGCTCGCAACACTTTTGACTACTTCATCCACAAGGACCTGGGCGGCTTTTTGCGGCGCGAGCTGGACTTCTATATCAAAAACGAAGTCATGCACCTGGACGACATCGAGAACGAAACCGCCCCCCGCGTGGAGCAGTACCTGGCCAAGATCAAGGCCATCCGCCGCATCGCCCACAAGATCATAGACTTTTTGGCGCAGCTCGAGAACTTCCAGAAAAGGCTCTGGCTCAAGAAGAAGTTCGTCGTGGAGACCCAATACTGCATCACGCTCGACCGCATCTTCGCTATCGAGGACGACGAAACGCGCGACTGGCTGCTCGATCAGATCGTCAACAACGAGGCTCAGCGCAAGGAGTGGGTCGATCTCTTCGCCATCGATGAGCTACCCGATTACCCGTGGCGCAACCCAATCCCCTCTCCCCAACGGGGAGAGGGCCAGGGTGAGGGGTACAAACTCATCAAATCCCGCACGAAAGAAGAACGCAACGCCCTGATCCAAAAATTCGCTCGCGAGATGCGGCATGCACCCACCGACGCGGAGCAACGCCTCTGGTATTTCCTCCGCGATCGGCGCCTAGGCGGTTATAAGTTCCGTCGCCAACACCCTGTAGGAAACTTCATTGCAGACTTTGCCTGTATTGAAGGACGCTTGATCGTAGAACTCGATGGGGGGCAGCACGCCGAACTATTTCAGCAAGAAAAGGACATCGCCAAAACGCGCTTTTTTGAAGAACGAGGGTTCCGTGTATTGCGATTCTGGAATAACGAAGTGCTCAACGATACCCAAACCGTCTTAGAGACGATTCTACAGGCGCTAGAGGAGGCCCCTCACCCCAACCCTCTCCCCATTGGGGAGAGGGAGACACAGGCGGAAATTGCTCCCTCCAAGGAGGAGAGGGGGTTCTTACAGGCCCACCCCTCCCTAGTAGTGGACACCCGCCACTTCGATGAAGCTTTCAAACTGCGCCTGCTGGCGGCGATTCCGGATATTGACGAGGAGACCGACGGCCTGCTCATCCACAGCGAAAACTTCCAGGCCCTGAACCTGCTCTTGGAGCGGTACAGGGACCAGGTGAAGTGTATCTACATTGATCCGCCGTATAACACGGGCAACGATGAGGTTCATCTATCAAGGACAGACTACCAACACTCACATGGCTATCAATGATGGCCGACCGCTTTGCGTTAGTGCAAGTTGATGCGTGACGATGCGCTCCTCTTGTGAGCATTGACGAGAATGAGCTGACCGCCTAAAGAACTGGCTTGACGTCACTTGGCTGGGAACGTATCGTCAATACCTTATGTATGGATCAACAATCTAAAAGGACGAGATATCGAGCGGGCGCCGCCAGAACACACGATATGTGCTTCGCATATCTGGTAGCGAGTTACATTTGTGTCCCTGTGGCGAAGTTCACGAATGCAGCCGAGTATCTACAAGGTTTCAACTATGGGACGTGAGGACGAGCAGGCTTCTATATACGAGGAATGACTCTACAAACGAATTCAAAATTCACGGGAGACAAGACCGAGATCTGTGTCTTCAACGATCCGACTTACACTTCCTCAGGAGAGATTAGTTTTCGGAAGTTGACGATCAATTGAGTATGATGGATTTGTAAAGATCGCACCAAAGCCGAATAATGACGGCATTGACAAATACCACGCTTGGCTTGGGAAAAGAGAAGATACAAAGGGAAAAGTCAATCTAGAGTTCGTTAAGGAGAAGATGTGTAGAATCTACACCAAGGTTAGGGAGTTTCGGACAACTGCACTTGCTATGGACATCAGCACGATGTGGCGGCGAAGAACTCTCCAATTGTTCGGGAAAACTGCCTTTGGCTATCCGAAGCCTGTTTATCTGTTGAGGTGCTCTTGCAAGTTATCGGAACTAGAACTCATCCTCGACTACTTCGCCGGCTCCGGCACTACGGGCCACGCGGTCATCAACCTCAACCGCGAGGACGGCGGGCGGCGGAAGTTCATCCTGGTGGAGATGGGCGACTACTTCGACACGGTGCTCGTGCCGCGCATCAAAAAAGTCATCTTCACGCCGGAATGGAAGGACGGCAAGCCCAAGCGCATGGCGACGCCGGAGGAAGTCGCGCGCAGCCCGCGCCTCCTCAAGATTCTGCGCCTGGAATCCTACGAGGACACGCTGAACAACCTGGAGCTGAAGCGGACCGGGAATCAGCAGTCCCTCCTTGATCAGCATCCCGCCTTCCGCGAGGACTACATGCTCCGCTACATGCTGGATGTGGAGAGCCGCGGGAGCGCCTCGCTTCTCAACCTGGACCGCTTTGAGGACCCCTTCCACTACCAGCTCGATATCGCCACCGGCACCGCCGGCGAGACCAAGCCCACGGTCGTGGACCTGGTGGAGACCTTCAACTACCTGATCGGCCTGCGCGTGGAAAGCATAAAGCACATTGAGGGGGTGCGCGTGGTTACCGGCACGAGCCCGCAAGGCAAGCGGGTGCTCATCCTCTGGCGCAACACGAAAGAGCTGGACAACGACAAGCTGGACGAGTGGTTCCGCAAGCACGGCTACAACACCAAAGACAAAGACCAGGAATACGACCTCATCTACGTCAACGGCGACAACAACCTGATGAACCTTCGCGGTGAGAACCAGACCTGGGAGGTCCGGCTGATTGAGGAGGAGTTCCAGCGGTGCATGTTTGACGTGCCAGGACGTGTAAGGATTGGCCACCATGCCAAGACAACGAGCCATACAAGCGAATCAGCGAACACGGGCCACAGGCCAGCCCGTCCTGCGGTTTGAACAGCGGCTGGTGCTTCATCAGTGGCTGCTGGGCCTTTTTGGCGTGTCGAGCTTGGAGCGCCTGGCCGCTAACCTGAAGGGCCCGGAGCTGGAGGGCTTCGAGGAGGACAACCTTAGCCGCTTCTATCGACGAGCTTTGTCACCACATACCGGCGGACAAGCGCCCGCATCTGCCGGATGACCTGCTGCTGGCCTACGACCAGAACATCGTGCGCCATTGGAAACAGATTACGAAGAGGCGGAACCACGGAGGACCGTTTCTCTACCCGAAGTACTTCCAGTACCTGGCGCTGCTCTTTACCGAGATTTACCTTGACTGGTACTTTCGCAACCCGGACGGGCTACTCGGTGAGCTCAACGGCCACGTAGAAGTCTTCAACGCTGCTGCGCCCGAAGCAAGTCGCCTCGCGCTGTATGAGAAGGAGGACCTGAACAAGCTGGCCTTCTGGATGGCGACGGGAAGCGGCAAGACGCTGCTCATGCACATCAACATCCTCCAGTACCAGCACTACCTGCACGCGCATCATCGTGAGCGTGAGCTCAACCGGATCATCCTGCTCACGCCCAACGAGGGCCTCTCCCACCAGCACCTGGAGGAGTTCCGGCTTTCGGGCATCCCGGCCGAGCTGTTCTCCAAGGAAGGCCGTGGCCTCTTCACCGGGCCGCGTGGTGGAGATCCTCGACATCCACAAGCTGCGCGACGAGGTGGGCGAGAAGACCGTGGCCGTGGAAGCCTTCGAGGGGAACAACCTTGTCTTGGTGGACGAAGGCCATCGGGGCACCAGCGGCGCAGAAACGGGCGCCTGGATGCAGAAGCGGAATCAGCTTTGCGAGAATGGTTTTTCGTTTGAGTACTCGGCGACCTTCGGCCAGGCGATAAAGGCCAGCGGCAGCCCCACGCTGGAGCAGACCTACGCCAAGTGCATCCTCTTTGACTACTCCTACAAGTACTTTTACGCCGACGGCTACGGCAAGGACTATCGTATCCTGAACCTGGAGAACGACTCGGACGGAGCGGTCCGCCACCGGTATCTCACCGCCTGCCTCCTTACCTTTTATCAACAGCTCAAACTCTATCTGGACAAGCCGAAGGGGTTCCGGCCCTTCTTGATCGAGCGCCCGCTCTGGGTCTTCGTGGGGGGGAGCGTCAACGCGGTGCGTTCCGAAAAGGGGCGCAAAGTTTCCGACGTCGTGGACATCCTACTCTTCTTGGCTACCTTCGTGCGGGAGCGCAACAAAAGCGTTGAGATAATCGAACAGTTACTCAGGGGGAAATCAGGCCTGCTTGATCGAGAAAACCGGGACATTTTCGCCGGGGCGTTTACGTATCTGAACACCCTTGGTCTCACGACCGATGAGATCTTCGACGACATCCTGCGCGTGCTCTTCAATGCCCCCCGCACGGCCAAACTGCACGTTGAGCACCTGAAGGGTACGGATGGCGAAGTCGCCCTTCGGCTGGGCGACAACGAACCCTTCGGCGTGATCAACGTGGGTGACGCCTCAGCGCTCTGCAAGCTGTGCGAGGAACGGAACGAGCTGGTCGTCACGGAGAAGGCCTTCTCCGGTTCCCTCTTCCGCTCTCTCAACGACGAATCGTCCTCGGTCAACATCCTGATCGGGTCCAAGAAGTTCACCGAGGGCTGGTCCAGCTGGCGGGTTAGCACCATGGGCCTGATGAACATCGGGCGCAACGAGGGTCCGCAGATCATTCAGCTCTTCGGTCGCGGCGTTCGGCTCAAAGGCAAAGACTTCTCGCTCAAGCGCAGCCGGGCCTTAACGGATGGTGTAGTTCCTGCAAGCCGTAGGGAAACCAAGCGTCCCTCTGATTGCTGGGCAAAGGCCTTGATAAAAAAGGTGACTGCTAGCTTCTCAAAAACAACCAAGCAACAGGAACAACCCCCAGACCAAGCGGTTTCGGTTCCTCCGGAAGGAGTGACCCTACCAAGCTTCATCCAAGAGTTAGAAACGCTGTATGTCTTCGGCATCCGCGCGGACTACATGCGCCAGTTCAAGGAGTACCTGGAGGATGAAGGCCTGCCGGCGAACGAGGACCGGCTCGAGTTCGTGCTCCCCGTGATCAAGAACCTGGGTAGCAAGAAGCTGAAGATCGTTCGGCTCAAGGAAGGCGTAGATTTCAAGAAAGATGGTCAAAAGCCGGCACTCGATGGCAAGCCGCCGGAGTTTTTGACCAAGCACCCGATCGTTCTCGACTGGTATCCCAAGCTACAGGCCATGGACAGCGGCGCGGGTCGGACCAGCGCACAGGTGGCAGAACGGGATCGGTGCTACTTCAAAGAATCGCACCTGGCGTTTCTCGACTTGGACGCCATCTATTTCGAGCTTCAGCAGTTCAAAAACGAGCGAGGCTGGTACAATCTGACCATCCCGCGTGATAGCGTCGTCTCTCTCCTGAAGCAGAATGATTGGTACACGCTGTACATCCCCAAGGAGGAGATGGAGTTCCGTTCGTTCCAGCAAGTTCTCCGCTGGCAGGAGATTGCGACTGCTCTTTTGAAGAAGTACCTGGACCGTTATTACAGGTTCAAGAAGCAGGAGTTCGAAGCCATCCACCTGGAGTACCGGGATCTGTCCGAGGACAACCCCAACTTCGTGAGCGAGTACCGACTGCTCATCGAGCAGTCGCGCGCGGACATTCTCCAGAAGCTAAACGAAATAAAAGAGTTAATCGAACGCGGAAGTCTGAAAGAAGCAGAGTTCTCTAGGTTGGCTTTTCAACGGGGTTCATTTCAGACTATCGCTTTTGCCAGGCACCTATATCAGCCGCTCATCTACGTCGGCAACAGCCTGATCGAGGTCAAGCCCGTGGTCTTAGAAAATGAGGGTGAACGCGATTTTGTTCTGGATCTTCAGCAGTTCTGCGAATCAAGTGAGGGCAAGGACTTCCTCAAGGGAAAAGAGCTTTACCTGCTCCGCAACCTGGGTCCCGGACGCGGCATTGGCTTCTTCGAGGCGGGTCGTTTTTATCCCGACTTTATCCTCTGGTTGCTGGTCCAGGACAAGCAGTATGTGAGCTTCATTGACCCCAAGGGGCTACGGAATCTGGAAGGTCCCGAGGATCCGAAGATCCGGTTCCACCAAACGATCAAGGATCTGGAGCAGCAGTTGGGCGATCCGGAGGTTGTCCTGAATTCCTTCATCCTTTCCAGTACGCCTTGGAGTCAGGTCCGATGGTGGAGGGAGGGCAAGGACGCATTTGAGGCACGAAATGTTCTTTTTCAGAGGGAGGACCGGGCCACTTACATCAAGAAGCTGCTGGAAAAAATGCTTGCAGGGTAATACAGCGTCGTCCTGATTGCCCACGAAAAGGACCTGTACGGCCTCATGGGCTTTCCCCCTGCCGGGGCCACTACGGCCAACCTGGGGAGGTTGCCCACGGAGAAGGAGGAGACCGAGCCTTTCGCTCAGCTGAAAGAGCTGGCCGAGGTCATGCGATGGGAGGCACTGGCGCATCCTTCGGTTGAAGGGCTTAGGAACTAAGCTGGCCAGCTATACATGGAAGGCCAGCCGGCAGGCCTACCCGAAGCCCGCCGGGTCCTGGGGGACCGGGAGAGCTGCTAACGAGCTGGTAGAGGGGTACCCCTTTGACTGGTATGCGTGCAGTGAGGAGGGAGAAGAGATCATGCGTTACTGGGTAGCTCCAAAACCCATGGAAGAAGACAACAGCCTGGAATGTCCCGCCGAAGTGTGGGAAGCCTTCAAGCAGTGGCCCTCAAAATATACGCTAATCTGGAAAAGGTCAAGAAAGGTGTTTGCCCTTTCAGCCGAAGAGCTGATGGGGAGGCTTCAAAACAAAGCGGTTGAGGTTTTCCCCGCTGCTTATCGGCTCCGACTCAAGGGCTTGGCAGGGGAGTAGGAGCATTCTCTTAAGCGAACATTTACCTCTTGACTTAGTCACCTTTGTCGTATATTTGTGTGCGATGCGTAGTGCGTTCTTTTGGATGGGGTGGGGGTGTGTAGTAGGCTCTCTGCTGGCCCAAAACAAAGTACCTCGGATGCGGCAGCTGGAGCGGTGGAGTGAGCTGGGCTTTTGGGAAAAAATCCTGGCGCACTACGAGGCGCAGCCGCATGCTTTCAGTGTGCGACAGCTCCCTTACGTAGCTGAGGCCTACCTGCACCTAAGCAAACCCACGGAAGCCTTTCGTCTTTTTGATCAGAGTCTACGGCAGGGAGATTTTGCGCCGGAGCCCCGACATCTTTTGATGTATGCGCAGCTCTTGCACACACGGGGTGAGGTTCAGCGCGCCGCCGCTTACTACAAGCTTTATGCGGAGAGGGCCTCTGATCCGGGGGCGGTTTCTCTGGCTTTACTCCAGCTAAGCAACCTTTCTCGCTTGGGTCAAGATACGGCCTGGAAGATTGAGCCTGTACCAGCGCTTGTGCCGTGGGCGCCCGTATATGGAGCCTGGTGGAGCGGTGCAGAGCTATACGCCATTACCCGCTCGCCTAAGACCGGTGCCCCCTTGGATCGGGCAGGTATACCCTACGAAAGGATCGTGCCGAGCCTTCCGGGCCTGCGCTATCGGTACCATCAGGCCGTGGCAGGGGCCCTTGCCCCCGATACGCTGATCGTGTATCTGTCTCGTGGTAGGGGTAACCTCTATCTTACAGCGCTGGGACCGACCGGATGGAGTCGGCCCGTGCGGTGGAAGCGGCTGCCTTTTCGTCCTTCGGGGCGAGTGAGTGTGTACATAGACCCCCGTACGCAGGACGTGTACTTCACCCGGGAGCCTGGACCCAAGCGAGGGACGGGCCGGGACCTCTACCGGTGCGTGTATCAGGAAAACGGCCGCTACGGCCCCCCTGAACGCCTCCCCGCACCCATCAACACCCCTTACGACGAAGATGCGCCCTTTATTGTGGGGGATACGCTGTACTTTGCCTCCAACGGCCCCCAAAGCGTCGGGGGCTACGATATTTTCCGATGTGTGCGGGTCGGCCTGCGGGAGTGGAGCGCGCCTGAACCCATGCCGGCCCCGCTCAACTCACCGGCCCACGATATTTATTACTACCCCTTCTCGCCGGAGCGCACCTATTTCTCGTCCGATAGAACGGGGGTTTTCCTGGTGTACCAAGTTCAATACGAGCCGCCTTTGCCTCCTCCTGCGCCGCCGGCCGCTGTAGCGGTGAGTGAATCGCTTCCTTCTGCGCCGCCGCCAACCCCGCGGTGGGTCCTTTCCGGGCGCCTCGTGGCCCAGGATAATCGTTCTGCTTTAGATGGGGAGGTCATACTCGTTGACTCCCTCACCGGTAAGGAAACGGTCGGCATGCGGACCGTGGAGGAAGGAAAATTCCGGCTCTTTCTGCCAGCTGAAGGAGGAACTTTCTACTTGTATGCCCAAGCGCCAGGCTACATGACGCATGTGGAGGTGGTGCGTTTGCCGGCCACGACGGCCTTCGCAGAACTCCCCCCTAAAGAAATAGCTCTTGTGCCCATTGAGATGGAGGCTACTTTTGCCCTGCGCAACATCTACTTTGACTTTGGAAGCGATCGGCTGCGGCCTGAGTCGTTTCCTGAGCTGGAGCGGCTCAAACGGCTCCTTCAGGAGAACCCCAATATCCGGATTCGTTTCTCAGGGCACACCGATAATGTGGGTTCGGACAAGTACAACCAGCGCTTGTCTGAGCGGCGGGCCAAAGCGGTGTACGAATGGCTTCGTAAGGCAGGCGTGCATCCCATCCAGATGGAGTACATTGGCTATGGTAAGAGACGTCCTGTAGCCTCTAACGCCACAGAAGAGGGTCGGGCGCTGAATCGTCGCATTGAGATGGAAGTGGTGGGGATTCGTCGGCCTGCCTTAGACGCCTCGGCCGCTCGGGAATAAGCGGTACTTTTGCATGGATGTCGCGCTTCACTTTACACCTCGGTACGGTGGGGGGTATCCCCATTTATGTACACTGGAGCTTCTGGCTGCTGGTGCTGTGGGTGGTGCTGGATAGCCTTTTCTCTCCTGGTTTCAGCCTTGGCTTTCTTGTTTGGCGGCTTTTGCTGCTCTTGGGCCTGGTGTTGAGCGTGATTTTGCATGAACTCGGCCATGCTCTGGCGGCGCGGGCCTATGGAATCCCTACCCGGGACATCACCATGTACCCCTTTGGCGGCGTGGCTTCCTTGCACCGCATTCCTGATAAGCCCCTCCAGGAACTCGTCGTGGCGATAGCGGGTCCCTTGGTAAACTTTCTGCTGATTGGGCTTTTCCAGGTGGTGTTGTGGATCCTCCACGAGCCGATCGGATTTTCCCCGGAGGCTTTTCGGTATAGCGGTCCGACGTGGCCAGCGTTGTCTTTCTGGCTTTACAACCTCAGCTTCATGAACGCCATGCTTGCGGTTTTCAACCTTTTGCCGGCTTTTCCCATGGACGGCGGGCGCATCTTGCGAGCTTTGCTGGCCACCCGGCTGAACTATGTGCGGGCTACCCAGATCGCTGCGCTGATAGGTCAGGGTTTTGCGGTACTCTTCATATTTTTGGGCTTCTTCTACAATCCTACCCTTGTTCTTGTTGGTTTTTTTGTTTATGTAGCAGCCAGTCAGGAGCGCCAGCAGGTGGAGCGTCGGACAGCCCTGCGAGGCTTTACGGTCATGGATGCGCTCATGCGGGATATGCCCACCCTCAGCGTCCACCAGACCTTGCAGGATGCGATTGAGCGGCTCTTACAGTCTCAAGTGCGCACCTTCGTGGTGGTAGAGCCTACAGGTAAACCGGTGGGGATCCTGTCGCGTGAGCGTCTTATTGAGGCGCTTCACGAAGGGCGTTCTCGCGACACGGCTGTATTGGAGGTGATGAATCCGAGCCTCATACGGGTGCCTCCGAGTACGCCTTTGCATGAGGCTTTGCAGCTGCTGCAGGAGCACGACGCCCCTTTACTGCTGGTGGCAGAAGGGGAACGAGTGCTGGGGTACATAGATGCGGAGAACATTGCAGAATTTTTACTAGTGAGGCAGGCGTTAGGAGCTGCTTAAGTGCCCAGGAGGAAGAGGGTAGGACCTTTGGTCAGCGGGGTGGGAGGCCACTGCCCGACCGGATAGGTGCGTACGAACCCCTCTTCTTCTGTCAGGCGGTGAGCCACGCATAAGAGGAGGGTGCGGGGGGCTTGGCTCAGGATCTCTTCCAGGAGTTGAGGGCTCCGGGCTGGGGTCTCCATGAGGATCTGGGTGCTTTCGCGGGCGGCTGCGTAGACTTGCTGGAGGAAAGCTTTACGGGCTTTCTTTTCTATAGGGGGGTAGCCCCAAAAGGTGAAACGCTGCCCAGACAATCCTGAGGCGGCCAACGCCAGGGTAATGCTGCTGGGCCCTGCCAGGGGGATCACCGTGTAGCCTTCTGCGTGGGCGCGCCGCACCACACTCCATCCGGGATCAGCCACGCCCGGCAAGCCCGCTTCCGTCAGCAAGCCCGCCGGTGCGCGCTGCCCAAAGACTTGCGTGTAGGCTTCCCACGGCCAGTCGCCCCTGGCCGGATCGTATTCGTATAGCTCGGCCTGAGCACTCACGCCAGCCCTTTCCAGGAGAGGACGGGCCCGCGCAGCCCTTTCCACAAAAAAATGCTGAAGGCTTTTCGCCACCTCTGCCCATCCAGGATAGGCCCAGTAAGGAGACTGCCGACTGAGAGGAGCAGGCAGTACGTAGAGCCGCATAGCCGAAAAATAAGGGCTTTTCCACATGCCTTTTCGGCTTAGGAGGGCGGTGGAAAGCTTGGGGGTTTTCCGGAAGCCCGGCTACCTTTGCCTTATGACAGATTCCCTGAAGTGGATGATGGGCTTACCTTTTCTCTGGATAGGCTGTAGCGGGCCTAACACAGAGCATGAAAGCGCATCCGAGTCTATTCCCCTGAGTGGGACGATAAGCCGGTCTGAGGTGCGCATAAAAGAAAAATGGCGTCCCCTGGTCAAAATAAACAGCAAAAAGCCCCAGAAAACCCCTGCCTTCAAAGTCTCAGGCAAGGAATGGAAAATATCTTGGAAGAATAAAAGCCCTGGGGAGCTGATTGTGATTCTTTACGACGAGGATAGGCCTGATTACTCGGAGATTCTGGTCAATGTGAATGCGCCGGACGAGGATGTGATTTACCTTACAGGGAAGGGGAGGTTCAGGTTGGAGGTGGTAGGTCGCCAGCCGTATGAGCTCCTGGTGGAGGAGCTGCGTTGAGGAGGGGAACGAGCAGGTCCTGGACCTGGAGCGTGTGCCCGCAGGCGAAGTGGCGGAGGGGGCAGGATTTTCTTCCATGCAGGCCGCAGGGTCGGCAAGGGAGGCTTTCGTGGGTTTGCGCGATCGTGCTACCTGGGGCCAGCGGGCCGAATCCAAACGCTGGCTCTGTGGAGCAGAAGACGGTGGTGGCGGGGCGCCCTAACGCCGAGGCGAGATGGGTGAGGGCGCTATCCACGGTGTACACGCGCGCCGCGTCTTGGACCAGGGCGGCCAGCTCTGGCAGGGAAAGCGTTCCAGCCAGGTTGTGGGCGTTGGGGTGGGCTTTCGTGAGGGCCTCCAGGCGAGGCCTATCGGCAGCAAGGCCAGTAAGGTAGATGGTGTAGAAGGGCGGGATCTTCTGAAGGAAGGCCTGCCAGAGGGAAAAAGGCGCTTCTTTGGTGGGCCAGCGGGAAGTGGGGGAAAGGATAAGGTAGGGCTGTCGGGCGTTCCAAGGGGCCACCGCCTGCCGGGCGGCCTCAGAAGGGAAGAGCCACGGTAGCGGGGGCCTGTCAGGGGCAAGGCCAGCTACCGCCGCCAGCGCCAGCACGCGATCCACCTCGTGGGTGCCGTCTCCTATGCGATGTACGGCCCGTCGGCTGTAAAGCCAGCTCAGCGGGTTTTTGTCGTAGGTCACATAGAGCGAAGCGGGCAAGAGGCGCCCCAGCAGGCCGCTGCGAAAGAAGCGTTGGACCACCCAAACGCCTTCCCAGCGATAGGCCCGTAGCTGGGATAGGAGTTTCCACCATCCCCGCCAGGTTTTGTCCCAGGCCCAGAGCTGGGCTATCCAAGGATGCCCTTCCAGCAGAGGAGCTACCTCGGTCCTTACCACCGCGTGTACTTCAGCGGTAGGAAAGTGCGCTTTCAGTCGGCCTATGAGAGGCAAAGCCAGCAGGGCATCACCCAGGAAGGCGGGCTGCACTACAAGGTGGCGCGCCATCGGGTCCATTGTTTACGCCACCAGTCCCAATAAAGCCATCGCGCCTCGGTCGTCACAAGCAGGATCAGATACAGCGTGAGGGGGCCCACCACCAGAAGAGGCAGAAAAGCCCCAATCGCCGGATGGAGGAGACCTTCGCGAGCAAGCTTTTTGCCTTGCGCATTCAGGATGTAGAAGACAATAAAGAGGGCGGTGGAGACGACGAGGGGCATGCCCAGGCCGCCTTTGCGGATTACCCCTCCCAGCGAGGCGCCTAAGATCAAAAACACCACCGTTGCCAGCGGATAAGAGAATTTATAGTACCACTCCAGCTGGTAGCGCCAGAGGGTTTCTTGCAATTGGGCATGGCGCTGGGTGTAGTATTCGGCGAGGGTTTTTTCTCGGCGCAGGAGGTTCTCCACCAGGGCGCGGTGAATAGCAGGAGGGGGCAGGGAGCTGTCTGAAGGCCAGGGTGGAAGGAATATACTGCGCAGGAGTTGGCTTCGTTCTTCCTGGAAGCTGGCATAAAGGGCGGCCAAGCTATCTATGGCGGTGCGTAAGGCGCCTATTTCCAGCATGTACTGGTGTCCTGCAAAGAGCCGTTCGTCGGAGCGCCGCAGCCCCAGCCCTGAGATGTCCAGGCGCAAGAGAAGGGTGTCAAAGCAACTTTGGGTCAAGGCAGGGGCTTGCTGGGGGCCCAGGGTGGTTTCGTACTGGCAGCCTCCGTACAGGGTAAACACCAGGAAGAGCCACGTTTTATCCAAGGTGATGCGGCCACTGTCAGCCCGGATGGTGCGCTGCAGGCTCCCGTCTGGTGCGTATTCATATATCAGCACATCCCGCACTTGGTCGGGCGGTGTAAGAGCCCCAATGCGGATGGCATACCCCTCTATCCAGCGGTTGAAGAGGCCGGGTTTGAGGGCCAGAGCGGGGCGCGCATGTTCCATGTCATAGAGCAGGGTGTAGAGTTTGAGGTTGGCGCGGGGCACGATGTGCCAGGACAGCCAGGTGGCCAGGCCCATCGTGAGCAGCCCGAAAGCCCACAGAGGAACCAGGATTCGCACGAAAGGCACGCCTGCGCTTAGCAGGGCGGTCAGTTCCAGTCTTTCGCCGAGGTTGCCCATGGTCATGAGGCCTGCCATGAGTAACCCCATGGGCAGGGCCAAGAGCACCAGCGACGCCGAAGCATACCCAAAAAGCTCGGCCAGCGCACTGGCTGGAAACCCCTTGCCCAGGATGTCCTCCTGGTAGCGGGAGAGAAACTGGATCACCAGAATCACCAGCGTCGTGCTGAAGCTGGCCAAGAAAGGGCCGAGAAAATTCTGTAGCAGGTAGGTATCGAGCCGTTTCATGGCTCAGACCCAGACTTCGCTGTGGGCGGCGTAGGTGGGGAGGGCGGCTTCGGTGCGTTCGCCTGAAACGAGCCACAGAATTGGGAAGCGCTGGGCCAGTTCGCCGGCCTTAGCGTGGCGCAGGTAGAGGGGTTCGCCTATGCGCAGGAGAGAGGGTGGGTCCGGAATGAGCACGGGCGTTTGGACTTCGCCGGCGCCTTCGTGGGGCAGGAGGCGAGCTGAAGGCGGAAGCCAGGGACGGGGTAGTTTGTCTGGGCCGGCAGCGCCCGAGGCGATATAACCTCCGCCATGACAGGTAAAGATGTTTTGGGCCGGCCGCCGCACAATCTCAAGGCTAAAGCCTGCTGCTGGCACGAAAGACACCTTCTCGTAATGGTCAAAAAGCGCAGGCGCCAGGAAGGCCGAACCGGCGGTGACCTCGGTGACGGCGGGGTCCTGAGCGGTATCGGGCAAGCTGCCGGTTCCACCGCCATTGACCAGCTCCAGGGAGAAGCCGGCTTGGCGAAGGGCTTCCACGAGGGCGGTGCGCCGCGTGGTCACTTCCTTCCAGGAGCGGCGCTTCAGGGCGCGCACCAACGGTCCTTTCCACCCAATGCGGCTGTCTCCAACTCCAGCGATCTGCGCTTCGTACGCCAGGAGCCCTACGAGCCTCACCCGCTCAAGCCGCTGTAGCGCATGGGCCAGCACCAGCACCGCCTCTACCGTGCGCAGGGGCGAGCGCCGCACCCCGAAGTACAGCCACCCCCAGTCCGAGGAGACATCCGCTTCTATGCACACCGGTGCGCGCAACCCCGTGCCCTGGAAGGTGTAATTCAGCGCTTCGGCCTGCTCCAGGCTGTCTACGAGGGCTATGGCTTTTTTGCCCCGCCGAATCAGCTCCAAAAAAGCTTCTTGCTCAGCCCGCTGGTAGAAGGGGTACCCAATCAGGAAATCATCCAGCCCTTCGTGGGCCAGGTGGAGGGCTTCCCGAGCGCTGACGCATAAAAATCCCTGAAACCGGCTGCTGTAGTCCCGCAAAAGCTGGAGCAGCCGCAGGCAGCGTACCGACTTGGTGGCGATGCGTACAGGGAGCTTGCCTGCGTAGGTGAGAACCCGCTGGGCGTTTTCCAGGAAGGCCTCTTTGTCTACAAAAGCCAGCGGCCGTGGGGCCTCTCGCAAGGCGGTGGTATAGCGCAGGTATTGGGCTTCCCAGGACATGGATCAAAGGTAGGTAACCTTGAGGAGGGCGCTCCAGATGCTTTGCACGCACGCTTCCCAGGAAAAGCGCTCTACGTGGGCTCGACCGAGGGCGGCGCGACGAGCCCGCTCTTCCGGGCTTAGGGTCAAGGCCTTGTACAGAGCTTGGGCGATGTCCGCTTCGTCGTACGGGTCTGCATAGAGAGCCGCTTCGCCGCCTACCTCAGGGAGCGAACTGACCCGACTTGTGACTACGGGCACACCACAGGCGAGCCCTTCTGCGACCGGGTACCCAAACCCCTCGTATAAGGAAGGGTACACCACCGCCGCCGCCGCTCCGTACACCTGCACCAGCTCCGAGTCCGGAATAGGCGGATGGAAAATTACTTCGTCTTTGTAGGGCAGCTGCCGATACAGGCGCAGGATTTGGCTTTGGCTTCTTCTCCACATAAAGCGGCCCACGCATAACAGCCGTAGGGGTTCCCGGTAGGTCTTGCGGAGCAAAGCGTAGGCCTTGAGCATACGGAGAGGGTTCTTACGGGGATGAAGGCTTCCCACATACAAGAGGTAAGGTAAGCCGCTGGTGTACCGCTGGCGTACGGCTTCGTGCTGGCTGGGGGGTAGAGGCTTAAAAAACGCCGTGTCGCAGCCGCTGTAGGCGCGTTGGATTCGGTCGGGGGAAACCTCCAGCAGCTCAATCAGGTCACGCTCTACCGAGGCACTGTTGGCCAGAAGGAGGGCAGCCCCTTTAGCGACCTGCCTCGCTGTGCGCAAGTAGTAAGCGTACCAAGAGCGCGGTACAAATTCTGGATGCCGCAGGAAGGCAATATCGTGGATGAAAGCCACCACAGGCACTCGTCGTAGCACGGTTGAGGAAGCCAAGCCGTAGGTGGCAAAAAGCACGTGGGGACGGTGCTTTCGGAGGTACCAAGGCACCGATAGGCGCCACCACACTTCGTACAGGGCCCAGTGGCGGGTCGGAGGGGGCAAAATATGAGAGATCTGATTGGGGCCGAAGTGGTACTGAGGCAGGGGTCGCCGGTCAAAGAGAAGGTCAAACCGCACCTCGGGATGCTGGTGCACAAGGCGGGAGGCCACTTCTCGGGTGAAGCGGCCCCACCCCTCCAGGTGAGGAAGCAGCATGCGGCTATCTAAGGCGACTCGCACGACGCCAAAGTTGGGGGATTTTCCATAGCCCGCCCCAGCCTACGAAAGCCCCCCCTGCCAGGAGCGCTTTAGACGGCAGCCCCAGCCCAAGGTGGCTTAGACCCCACGCCGAGAGCCCATACGAGAGCGCAAACCCTGCAAGCCGACCTAAAAGCGTCCAGGGCACCGGTACCGGTCCGACCCGCTCCAGCAGCAGAATAAACCCCAGGCCATAGGTGGCGTAGCTTACCCCCAGGCTCAGGGCCGCGCCTACCCCTTGGTACAGGGGCAGCAGCACCAAGCTGCTCAGGCCATTCATAAGGCTGGCCCCGATCATGAGCCCAAAGGCCGCCCATTCGTGCCCCGTAGCCGTCAGGTAAGTGCTGTAGATGATGGAAAGGCCATTCAAGATAAGGGGGATAGCAAGCACCTGGAGGATGGTTTGCATGTGGAGCTTTTCAGCAGGGGAACTGTGGGGGAAAAGAATCATGAAGGCTTCGGGGAGGGCCAGGAAGGCGCCTGCTACGGCGATGAGGGGCAAGGCAGCTACCAGATGGCCCCACAGGAGGGTGCGCCACAATTCGCTGGTTCGTCGTCGCCCCAGGAGCGCAAAACGCGCAAAGAAAACCGGCATCACAATCCAGAGGTACATCATAGCAGCCGAAAACCACCGGTAGGCTCCCCAGTACAGGCCGTTCTCGTAGGGGCCTATTAGCCGCTCTAATAGGATTTGGTTGATTCGCTCGTTGAAGGCGGTAGCGTAGGCCATCAGGGCGAAAGGCGTGATGCGGCGCAGCGTCTCCCACATTGCTAAGCGGTCAAAGTGCAGACTGGGCAGGCCGTACCTTCGGGCCATCCATGCGCCCGCTAACGCAGCCGAACCCACCCCGGCCGCAAACAAAATCTGTACATACCGGTCCCCGGCAAGCTGATTCCAAAAAAAGGCCAGTAGGATCAAGACCAGACCTTTTTCCAGGGCAGAGAGCAGGGCATCTATTTGAAAGCGTTGGTCTCCCTGGAAAAAAGCCCGGAAGTACTGGAGGTAGCTCAGGGCAAGCTGGTACCCTACCAGCAAGCCCAGCCAGCTGAAGCTATGCCCTCTGTAGCCCAAGAGATACCCTAAGAGGAGGAACCCTCCGCCAGCCAGGAAGGTCAGGAGCAGTTTGAGCGAGAGGGTGTTCTGGCTGAGGTGGGGGTAGTAGGCTCGGCTGCGAGCCATTTCTCGCGTCACGAGGGCATACAAGCCCCAGTCCGCAAGGGTAGCTGCCCATTGCCCTATGCCCAGGAGGGCGCCTATGAGGCCGTAGGCTTGGTGTCCAATGCGATCTTGAACAAGTGCGTCGGTAACCAGCCAAACGGGCTTAGAGAGGAGGTTGGCCAGGAGGGTAGCTACGAGACCCTGCCTCAGGTCTCGCATGGCAAAAACGCATAGCCCCGGCGAAGCTGAGCTTCCGCCATAGCCCACAAGCTGGCCCCCACGCCTTGCCATCCAAAGTGTCTGTACAGAATCTGGGTTCGCTCGCGCAGGTAGCGGTGTAGCCTTTGCGCGGAGAGGCCCCCTGCCAAGTAGCGAATCAGCACGCGCCGGGTATCGTAGGTACGAGGGTGAGTAGCCAGCAGGCGAATCGTCCAGTCCAGGTCTGCAGCCAGCCGATAGTTTAGGTCAAACAAAGGGGCTTTTTCCCGCCGCACGATTAGAGCCTGGTGGCAGATAACCATCCCCGTTTGAAAGTGGGCGGCTCGCAGGGGCGGCTGAGGGTAAGGGCGATGGCGAGGCCGAAGCAGGAGCTGCCCCTGCCGGTCTACGTATCGGTGATCGCCGTACAGGACATCAGCTTCGGTCGGGGCCTGGGTAAAGACCTTCTCCAGGGTATCGGGTGCCCAGAAGGCATCCCCTGCGTTGAGGAAAATCACAAACTCGCCTTCCGCCAGCTGGAGGGCCTTATTCATGGCGTCATACAAGCCTCGGTCAGGCTCGCTGATCCAACGAACCCGACCTATTTTTTCTGCATACTCGCGAATCAAGGCTATAGTCCCATCCCGCGAAGCCCCGTCTACAAAGAGGTGTTCCCAATCGGTCCAGGTCTGGGCAGCGACGCTGCGCAGCGTGAGCGGAAGCGTCTCTTCGGCTTGGTAGGTTACCGTGAGAATGGAGAGCTTAGGACCCATACGAGCCCGGATCAGCGGGGGGAAAGGCCGTAGACACAGGCCTGCCCCCAGGATACAGCGCATAAATATCCTGGATGATATGGGGTGGCAAAAGCCCCTCAAGATGGCCGTGAAACCGTATCACCTCACGTACCAGGGTTGAGGAGACAAACGACGTCTCGGGACTGCTGAAAAGATAGAAGGTCTCAATGCCAGGGTCAAGGTATTTATTCAGCAGGTCAATGTTGCGTTCGTACTCGTAATCGGGGGCCGAACGGAGGCCGCGTAAGATGAACTGCGCTCCTACTTCTCGCGCAAACTGCACCGTTAGCCCTGTGTAGGGACGCACTTGCACACGGGGCTCCTCGCGGAAAGCTTCCGTTATCCATCGCAGGCGCTGGTCAGGGCTGAACATGGGCTGTTTGGTGGTGTTGAGGCCCAGGCCCACAATGATCTCATCAAAAAGCGCCAGCCCTCGGCGAATGATTTCAATATGCCCATTGGTGATGGGGTCAAAGCTGCCGGGAAAAAGGGCCCGCTTCACGGAGGGCGAAGTTAGCGAAACTGCCCGCGGTTCTGCGCAAAGAAGGCTGCGTAGTCCTGCATCCGCTTCTGCGTGAAAGCCACGCGAAAGTTAGCCTGCGAAATAGGGAAAAAGTCTTGCGGGGACTTCACGCCGAGCTGGGCGTACCAGGGCTCGCTTTCTATGGCCTGGAGGTAGGCTTCCGCGCTCCGGTAGTCGGGAAACTGCGCAATGTAGGCCAAGTGGTGGGTGTTGTTGTAGAGAAAGACCACCAGGTTCAACCGCTGCTCCCCGAAAAGCCGTTCGTTTGAGCGGGCTAAGTACTGCTTGAGGGTTTCGGAGGGAATTTTATCTTTGGGCACCAGCAGCACGACGAGGATGGCTTCCCCTGGGCGGGTTTGCGCTGAAAACCCACTAAAGTTGGCTTCTCCAGAAGGCGAGGGCGAGCTGACCGAAGGGGAAGGGTTCCTCTCCGGTTGAGAGACGGGCTGCGCCTCGGCAATCAGTTCGGTCTGCCCTTTGTTTAGGCGGTCCAGGAGTTTTTTAGCCAGGGGCGCACACCCGCTTTGGGGGTGCTTATCCAGGATCGCTTGAAGCAGGGGTTTGGCTTTGTCTGGCTCCTTGAGGTGTACGTTGGCCGCGGCTATGAGGTAGAGGATGCCGGGTTCGGAGGGGGTGCCCTGCCATTTGTCTCGGGTAGCCTCGCCAAAAGCCACCACCGTCTCGTACTCCCCTTCCTGGTAACTGCGCAGGAGCGCATCATGGATGTCCAGCGTAGCGGTGGTGGGGGTGAAGGCTTTTCCGCCTGCGCTTAGGAGTCGGGCGTATTCCGATTCGGGGTACTTCTGGAGGAGTTCTTGCTTGTAGGTTTCGGCCTCAGGCGTGCCGCGGCTTAGCACATAGAGACCGTATAAGGCAGGCACCTGGGCTTCCGAGCGGTGGGGCAGCCGCTGGCGCAGCCACAGGTAAAGTCGCCGGGCCGAGTCCGGCCGCGCAAAAACTTCCGTGTACAACTGCGCCAGCCCTATCGCTGAAGCGATGAGGGTGTCTTCTACCGCGCGCTTCTGGGCTGCATTCTGCGGGATGGTGGCAAGGAGCTTCTTCTTGAGCTCCCCTACGCGCTTGGGCGTCAGCTGAGCCAGGTCTTCGGGCCATTCTACGGCCAGGGAGTCCTCGGTAGCAGGGCTCTTGGATGCTTCCGTACGGTTGGCCACAAGGAGGGCGGCTTTGTTGCGTCGCCGCCAGTGGTCTTCGTCGGGCCGGTCGCCCCACAGCCGTACGAACTCCTGCCGGCCTTGGGTGACTTGGATGGGGTTGTCAAAGTAAAATCCGCTTGCTCGTGCCCCTCCCATGCCAGGCTGCTGAAGGAACGGATTGGGTGGCGTGGCGGAAGGGGTACCTGCCGCTTCCTGGGCTTTTCGGGCTTTTTCGGTGGCCCGGCGGGTCACCTCCGCCTGAATGTAAGCTTCCAGCGCTCGCTCTCGCGCTTCGGGGCTCATCTCCGCCAGCAAAAGTAGGCTGTCGGATCGCTTGAGGTGCTCCTTCAGGAGCGCATACTCCTTGAAGCGAGCCTGTAGCGCTTTGATCTCGCTGGCACGAGGGTGCTTCTCCGGGATAAGGGTGGCGGCCGTATCGTAATGCTTCTGCGCCGCTTCCAGGTTCTCAAATTTGGAGAAGTACAGGTTCCCCGCTTCAAAGTGGGCCAAGGCTCGGGCGGACGATTGTCCGGCCGAACCCGCTTTTTGGTACGTTTTGAGGGCGGCTTCGTACTGGCCTTGCTCAGCGTAGAGCTGGCCTATGCGGTAGTAAATCTGGTCTCGGTAGTCTTCGTAGCGGGCGTTTTGGGCCATTTTTTCCAGGCGGCGCAGGAGCCGGGGGTCCCGTGCGCCTCGCACTAAACTAAGCTGGAATTGCGACTGAAAAGTAAGGGCGTTGTTGGCGTTGATGCGGAAGACCTTCTGGAAGGCTGCTTCCGCCAGGGCTGGCTGGTTCTGATGAAGGTAAAGCTGCCCCAGTAGGTAATACCCCCGGGCGCGCCGGAGCCGGGTGTCAAGTCGTTTGACGCTCCGCTCCAGGAACCGGATCGCTTCGGCCGGCTGGCCCTTCAGGACCAGCGTTTGAGCCAGCAGCGCATCAATGTGAGGTTTGTAGCGTTTGAGCTGTTTGGCCTCCAGCTCCAGCGCTTGCGTGAGCCGGGTCTCCGCCCGGTAAGGGTTCTCCTCCTGGAGGGCCGCATAGGCTTGCCACCAGTAAATTTTAGCTCGCAGGGGGGTGTTCGGAAAGGCGTTCAGCACATAAGAGAAGTTCATCTCGGCGTTAGGCAGGTTGTTGCGCAGCACCCAACACTGGCCTATCAGGGTTCGGCTGTCGTCTATGTACTTGCCGTTTTTGTGGCGAAAGATGATAACTTCACATTTTTTTGTTGCTTCTTCCAGGCGGGCGTACTGACTTCGGCAGATGGCGGGGTCAAGAAGGGGGTACACCAGGGCAAAGCCTTCGGAGGGATCGGGGGAAGCGGCTTCAATCGCTTGCTGGGCTAAGCGGAATCGCTGCTCGGCGTGGTAGTACCCATTGAAGTAGGAGACAAAGGTATGCCAGCCGCGCGCCAGGGCCGAATTCTTCTCTGAACTGCACCCGGCCCCCAGGAGGACCACACCTATTACCAGGCTTGCTCGACCCATCCAGCGAAAAAGCCGATTTTTCTCAAAGGTAGCATTTTCGGGCTAACCGGCGGCTTCTGTGTGGTACCTTTGTCCAGTGCGGGGGCTGCTGCGCTTTCTGGGCAAGGTCTTGGGGCGGCGATACCGCCTCCTTTGGCTGGAAGACCAAGGCACTTTTCGGAGGGAAGTGCGCTTGCCGGGCTGGGGGTGGCTTTTGGGGCTCGTCCTGCTGGGGGGTGCGGTATGGACGCTCTTTGCATACACGCCCTTGCGCTACACCATCCCCGGCTATCCCACCCGCCGCTTTCATCGGCTATACCAGGCGCTGGTTGAACGGGTCGGCCAGCTTGAAGACAAACTTCGGCAGCACTTGGCCCAGGTGGAGGAGCTGCGCCAGATCCAGGAGACCCTGCAACCCCATCCTACCTTAGCGAGCTTACCTTTGCTGCCTTCGCTGCAATCGGGTCCTTATGTGCTGCCGGTAGAAGGGCAGGTTTCACGGGGCTTCCAGCCGGCGCAGGGCCACTGGGGCATAGACATCACCTGCGAGGCCGGCGAAACCGTCTTAGCCATGGCCGAAGGCACAGTCATCCTGGCCGAATACTCCTATGAGACCGGGTATGTGCTGGCCATCCAACATCCGAATGGGCTGGTCTCGTTTTACAAGCACAATAGCCGGCTCCTGCGGCAGCTGGGCGAACGGGTTCAGGCGGGCGATGTGGTGGCGCTGGCGGGAGGATTAGGGGTCTACTCGTCAGGGCCCCACTTGCACATTGAGACCTGGTTGGGGGGGCAGCCCATCGATCCGCTTCAGCTCCTCAACTACCCTCGTAGGCCTTCATAGAGGTGAGGGTTTGGAGAGAAAATCCTACTTTTGCCTGGAGCGGCGACGTGGCCGAGCGGTTAGGCACGGGTCTGCAAAACCCTTTACGGGAGTTCGAATCTCCCCGTCGCCTCTACACCGAAGCCAAGCTCAACTGAAGAGCTTCTGAAGCTGGAGAGCCAGGTTAAGGTCACCCTGAATGCGCACTTTGCCGCTGAGGAAAGCCTGCATTTTTGTTGTCAGGGGCAAAGTCTGAACTTGCAGATTGGAAACCTTACCGGAGATTACTAAGGGAGCAGGTTAGATTTAGGCAAAGAAAAACCCCTCCTTGGGTATGTTAACCCCTTATCGTGCACGCAGGCAAGAACACCGCCTTCAGAAAAATTTCTATGGAAAGCAAAAGGGAGCTTACTCGCCACTCGCCGGGTTAGGTTGTTCACTGCTAGAACGCTTTCTCCTCGTCCGCTCTTCACAAGGGTTAGATACCCAGGTTTTTATTCTATTTCTTGGAATACGAAGAACCGCGCCTGAAATACTAACATCCATCTTAGAACTACGCTTGGTTCCCGTTTTGGCCAGCGTTACCGTTATAGAGAGGCTAGTCTTGAGATTTTCTAATAGAATGGAGCATATTTGCCTGAGGTCGTTAGAACATAAAAGAACAAAGCCGCTATCCTTCTTATTAGTACTATTTCCGCAAACTAGCACAAGCATTGGCTGTGGTCTTTCGGTTCCCTGGCTTACTTTATTGATGATTTCCTTTATCAGATCCCTTGCTTTTTTTACTTCTTCTTGTAGATCTTCAGGGATGTCTTTTTCATCACATAGGCCGGATTCACTCAATAGCGCATACAAGAAGAGAATCTCTTTAGAAGATAAAGTAAAACCCCAACTTGTAGAACTTGGGGAACTTGGCTTATTGGGCTCTGTTCTATACTTTATCATTATCAGGAAGTCTGGTCCCTTGTTTAGAGCAACTGAATATACAGTACCAACCTCAGGGAGCTCACCCACCAGGAACTGCCATCTACCTGGATTGCTTGAGAAGAGCTTTGCAAAGAAGGCGCCATGGTATAGCTCGTGCGACTGTATATGTACTTGAATGGTCATGGAGCAAAGATACGAACTTTTCGGCTTATGCGGTGCTCTGGGTGGGGAATATTTGTGGAAAAGCGCCTGGGTTCTGCTCTTAGGTGGCCGTGCACCCACCCTTCAAGCTAAAGCGCTGAGAAAGCAGACCATCCCAAAAGGGCTACCTTGGGAAGAGCCGCTGAAGCTGGAGAGCCAGGTTAAGGTCACCCTGAATGCGCACTTTGCCGCTGAGGAAAGCCTGCATAGGGTCAAGCTGGCCGGTCAGGAGCGCCTGGAGGTCGGTTGGGGTTACTTGTAGCACGCAGGGGGCTTCGCGGGCACCCTCAAGAAGCTGGTTGGTAGGCCCGGTGCCGTCTATGACGAGGTGATGCTCCCCCAGGTCCAGTCCGATGCGTACGCCTATAGGGGGGCCAGCGGCCTGCTTGCGCAGCAGCTGAACCACCTCCGCCACGGTATCAGCAGCCCCTCCAGCGGGATCAGCCGGCGCCGAGTAAGTCCGATCGTCTATGAGGATCTTAGCCAGAATCTCCCGCATGATCTCCGATGAGCCCCCTCCGATGGTGAGAATGCGCACATCTCGGTACGCTCGGGCCACCTTGTAGTCCTCTATATAGCCGTACCCGCCAAACATTTGGAGGCATTCGTATGCGGCTTTGTTGGCCAGTTCGGTGGCAAGGAGCTTGGCGATGGTGCATTCTTCTACGGCGTAGACGCCTTCCGCAAAAAGGCGGCAAGCGTGGTAGACGAAGGTTTTGACGGCCTGGGTCTCGGCATGCAGTTGGGCCATGCGGTGGCGCAGCACCTGAAAGCGATTGATAGGCCGGCCGAAGGCCTGCCGCTGCGCCATGTACGCCAGGGTATACTCCATGAGGTGTTCAATCCCCGCTATAGCTCCTACCGCTCCAATGAGCCTTTCCAGCTGCAGGCCTTCCATCAGGTAGAAGAAGCCTTGGCCTTCCTTGCCGATGAGGTTCTCGGCGGGCACGCGCACCTGATCAAAGAAGATTTCTGCGGTGTCAGAGGCGTGCCATCCCAGCTTGCGTAGTTTATGGCGGGTGATGCCAGGGCTGTCTAAATCCACCACCAGAAGAGAGATGCCTTGGAGGCCGGCTTCGGGCTGGGTCTTCACCACCAGCACGATGAAGTCCCCGTAATAGCCGTTGGAGATGAAAGTTTTTTGGCCGGTCACGATGTACTCGTCTCCTTGCCGTACGGCGCGGGTTTGGATGCCCGCCACATCGGAGCCTGCCGCCGGCTCACTAATCCCTATTGCCGCAATCTTCTCCCCGCGGATGACGGGCGGCAAGTACTTCTGCTTGAGGGTTGGACTGCCGTATTTGTAAATGTACGGCGTAGACATGTACTGGGTGACCAGCGGAATCACCCCAAAACCCCCCGAAAACACACGGGACACTTCCTCCGCAAATACCACCGTGTAAAAAAAGTCCAGCCCTGCTCCTCCATATTCAGGGGGGTAGTGCAGGCCCAAAAAACCCTGCTCGCCAAACGCACGCCAGAGGGATTTAGGAACCTGCTGTTGGGCTTCCCACTCATCTATGTAGGGCAGGACTTCTTTCTCTATAAACTTGCGCAGGCTCTCCCGAAAGAGTTCGTGTTCTGGGGAGAAGTAGTACCGGTTCAAGTTGGTATTCATACGGTTACGGGATTTTGCTGGGTTTCATGCCAGATAACTGGCGTTGGGTGGTTTATCCAGGTCTGGTAGTGGGGGCTGTAGCGCTGGTGCACTTGGGGGCGGCGAACTTTGAGGGTGGGGGTCAAGAGACTGTTTTCAATGCTCCAAGTCTCGGCCAGCAGCACGATACGAGCGATGCGCTGGTAAGGGGGTAAAGGGTCGTTGACGGTTTCCAGAAGGCGAAGGAAGGCTGTTTCCACTTCGGTGCGGGGGGTTTTGTGTCCCAGCTCAGAGAGGGTAGCCAGAAGCAGCGGCTGAGGCAGGCCCAGCCCGACCACGCACACCTGCTCCACAAAAGGAAGCTGAGCGAAAGCCGTTTCCAAGGGCTCTGGCACCACAAAGAGGCCCTTGGCGGTTTTGAAGCTGTCTTTGAGGCGGCCGGTGATACGAAGAAAGCCCTCTTCGTCCAGCTGGCCGGTGTCTCCCGTATGCAGCCAGCCGTCCCGCAAGACCTCGGCGGTTTTTTCGGGGTCTTTGTAATAGCCCTCCATGACCCAGTCGGCCCACATGAGGATTTCATCGGTCTCAGGGGCGATCCGCAGGCGAACCCCATGGAGCGGCTTGCCTACCGTGCCGGCCTTGTACAGGCCGCGTGGCATGACGGTGCAGCCCGCACAGTTCTCGGTCATGGCGTACACTTCGCGCAGGGGAACCCCCAATTCGTGAAACCAGCTTTTGATGGGGTCGGGGGTGATAGCGCCTCCGGTCAGGGCCAGTTCTACCCGGGCTAGGCCCAATTTCCGCCGAAGGTAGGCTTTCAGCAGGCTGCCCACCAGGGGCAAGCGCACCAGACGAGTATACCGCTTGGGCCCACCCAGCCGCTCTAAAACCCCTTGCTGGAGCCGCTGCCAGATACGCGGCACGCCGAAGAGAAAAGTCGGCTGGGTTTCGCGAAGGTTCTGCGCAAAAGTGTCTGCCGACTCCACAAAGGAGATCACACTACCCCGGTACAGTCCGGCGACTTCTATGGCGATGCGTTCGGCGATGTGGTTGAGCGGCAAGTACGAAAAGAGCCGGTATTCCCGCATCTCAAAAAGCCCGAAGTCTCCATGTTGCCGCTCATTCTCCATGAAGCGCACGGGGCAGCGGTACGGTAGCATGACGCCCTTGGGGGTGCCCGTAGTACCCGAGGTGTAGAGGATGGTCCACAGGTCCTCTAAGGCAGGCAGGTAAGCTTCTTGGAGGGGTTTGTGCTGAGCCAGGAGGGCTTCCCAGCTTTCGCCGGCTTCTACTTGCGAGCTACCTGGGTAGGACGGAAATCGGATGAGCCGCAGGTGGGAAGGAATGATGCCCTGGATTCTCTCCCAGTAGCCGGGGTCCAATTTGCCAACGAAAAGGTGGGTGACTTCGCTTTTTTCAAGGACCGTGCGCAAGTCGGCTGGTGCCAGGTTAGGGTAGAAGGGCACGCAGACGGCGCCTGTCATCCCGATCGCCAGATCAGCCAACACCCAGTGGTAGCAATTGCGTGAAAGCAAACCTACGAGGGTGCCTTTCTGCACGCCGAGGGCTTGGAGGGCTGCTGCGATGCGGCGGGCCTGGTCGCCTGCCTCTTGCCAGGTGACGGTGTGCCAGCGCCTTCCGTACGGCTGCCGTAGGAAGACTTCTTTGGCTTTTGCCCGCTCCCAGTAGTAAAACGCATGCAGGTGCGTGATAGGTCCCTGCTGCGCCCACAAAGCCGCTTCTATCTGAGTAGGTGCATTCATACCAGCGGAAAAAAGTCGCCCCAGAGGCGCTGGCCGCCGTCTATGTAGATGGTTTCGCCTGTGATGTAAGTAGCGTACGGGGAAGCCAGAAAGAGGGTGAGGTAGGCGACCTCTTCTACGGTGCCCAGGCGGCGCAGCGGGATCTTCTCCGCTAAACCCTGCTTGAACTCCTCAGGATACTGCTCCAATCCAGAGGAAGCGATGATGCCGGGGGCTATGGCGTTGACGCGTAGGCCATAGCGGCTCCACTCTACGGCGAGGGTGCGGGTGAGGTTCTCCACGCCCGCCCGGGCCGCCCCCGTGTGCAGCATACCTGGAAAACCCCGATATATGTTGGCGATGATATTCAGGATCAGGCCTTGGCGAGCCGGCAGGAAAAACCGATGCGCCATCGTGTAGATCACATTCCAGGTGCCGAGTAGGTTGTTCTGGATCACGGCGGCAAAACCCTTAGGGGTGATGTTTTCGGCGGGGGCCAAGTACTGGCCGCCGGCGTTGTTGACGAGCAGGTGGAGGGCACCGCACTGCTCTTGGATGTGGTCGGCCAGGGCCGTGACGTCCTCCAGGGAGCGGATATCGCACCGGTAAGCGTAGACGGGGCCAGCTTCAGCGAGGGTCTGAGCGGCGTGGTGGAGTTTTTCTTCGCTGCGGCCGCAGATGACGACAGTAGCGCCGGCACCCAAGAGCGCCTTTGCGATGGCGTAGCCAATGCCGCTTCCGCCGCCGGTTACGAGGGCCACTTGACCTTGCAAGGGGGTGCCAGCTAACATAGCTTAGGGTTTGGGAGGCAAGTTAAGAAAAGCTCGGGTTTCGGCGAGGGTAGCGGGCTCCCGGCCCAGCATGCGGGCCAGCCGTACCGCGGCTTCTACGAGCTCGCCGTTAGAACGGGCCATTTCGCCCTCAGGGAGGTAGAAGTTGTCTTCCAGCCCCACGCGGATATGCCCGCCGAGGGTGAGCGCCACGGCGATGAGGGCCCATTGCCTTCGTCCAATGCCAATTACTTGCCAATGGCTCCCAGGAGGCACACTCCGAGCTTGGTGTACAAGGTTCTCCGTCGTAGCGGGAATGCCCCCCATCACGCCCATCACGAAACTAAACACATACGGCGGTCGCAGCAATCCCATGTCTATGAAGGGCGTGGCATTGTGAATGTGCCCGCAATCAAAAACCTCCATTTCTGGCAAGGTCCCCGCTTCCTGCATCACCTGGAGGAAGTACTGAATGTCCCCAAACGGGTTCTGAAAGACGAAGTCGTGGTAAAAGCGTCGCGTTTTGGGCGAGTAGATGGCGTAGTTCATGGAGCCCATGTTGAGGGCGGCCATGTCGGGGCGTAGCGCTCGGATGTGGTGTATGCGCTCTTCACGGGGTAGCCCCACCGCCCCCGTAGAAAAGTTGACGATGACGTTGGGGGTGCGCTGACGAACCTCCTCGTAGATTTGGCGGTAAGTTTCCACGTCAAAGGCGGGGAGGCCATTGGGCTGACGGGCGTGAATGTGCAGGATGGTGGCCCCGGCTTCTACGGCGCGGCGCCCTTCTTCGGCGATCTCCGCTGGCGTATAAGGAATGTAAGGGCACTGCTCACGCGTAGCTAAGACGCCAGTCAAAGCGGCCGTAATCACGACTTTGTTATCACTCATAGGGCTGGGGTTATCTTCCTTTCCAGGTTGGCTTGCGTTTCTCTTGGAAGGCGCGCAGGCCTTCTTGGAAGTCTTCTGTTTGGACCAGTTTGAGCAGTTCGCCATGCAGGTCTTCGTGAGAGAGGTGGGCTAAGTGGTGGTAAGCGGCGATGCCGCGCTGCTGGGCCAGCGGCGCGCCTTCCCGCAGCTGGGCAATCAGCTGGTCTGCGGTGGTGAAGACGGCTTCGGGGGTTTCCACCAAGTGCGTGACGAGGCCCCAGGGTAGTAGCTCGGCGGCGGTGCGAGCCTCTCCTACCAAGCACCAGGCTAAGGCCAAGCGGGGCGGCATAAACGCAGAGAGGGCTTTGAGCACCTGGAAAGGGAACAGGCCTCTTCGTACCTCCGGCAAAGCAAACCGTACCCCTTTGTGGGCTATCACGAAGGTGGCCCCTGTGATGAGGAGGAGCCCGCCGGCCACCACATCGCCCGTCACTTCGGCAAGAAGGGGCCGCGTGAGCAGCGGGAAAAAGGCATGTAGTACGATAGGTTGGGCGGCTTTAGGTACCGTTGAGGGGGACTCTTCTTCGCCAGCGAAGGCCCGCAGGTCAGCGCCCGCACAGAATACCTCCCCTGCGGCCCGTAGCCTCACAAAACGAAGGTCCGGCTGGGTCTCGGCCCAAGCCAGGCCGTACGCCAGCTCGTTCAGAAGGGTAGGGCTGAGGGCATTCCGTCGGCTGGGGTTCTGGAGGGTCAGCAAAAGCGTATCCCCTTGCACGGCCCACCCCACCTGCGCCCATTGGAAGCTCTCAGGGGGGGCCAACCGGGGAAAGTACTCGGCTAAGCTCATGTTTCAGAGATAGGTTCAATGCGGAGGAGCTCGGTACCAGCGTCCACGGTCTGGCCTTCGCTTACGAAGACGGCTTTTACTTGGCCTGCTTGGTGGGCGGTAAGGCGGTTTTCCATCTTCATGGAGACGAAGACGAGCAGGGGCTGGCCAGGGGTGACCGTGTCGCCAGGCCGAACCAACACCTGGACCACTTGGCCAGGCATGGGGGCCCTGTATTGGCCTTCTTGGGGGGAGGCCCTGCCTGACTCAGGGAAACGGGGCATTAGGCGCACTTCTGCGTGTCCTTTGCCTGGTTCGTGTAGCCAGTGGAGGGACCCTTCCTCGGAGAGAGCGATACGCAGGGTATGATGCCGGCCCTGCCATTCGTAGACTACCTCGTGGGGGCCAGCATGGAGGAGCCAGGCTTGACCTTCTTGGTCAAAGGCCCGGCATACGTAGCGGCGGTTGTCCAGGGGGCGATAGGCCACGGTGACCGTCTTGTGGCCTACCTGCCAGCCGTAGGGCAGAGGGGGATCGGGCAGATTCCGCCAGCTTGGGGGGAAATGGGGGAGCCCAGGTAGGCTGGCAGAGGCCTGAGCCAATCGCCACAAGGTCAGCCCCACAAGCCAGGCTGCCCATGTGTCGGTGTCAAAACGATGCGCCAGTTGGTCAAAAAGGTCTTTGCGCCGGCTTAGAAAGGTGGTGTCATACTGTCCGGCCTGGACAGAAGGATCGCTGCTAAGCAGTGCTAAAAAGTCCAGATTATGGCGCAGCCCCAGGCAGGTCAAGTGCGAGAGGGCATAAGCCAACCGCTGAAGGGCCTGGGGACGAGTGGGGGCATGCACGATGATTTTAGCCAGCAGAGGGTCGTAAAAAGGCGATACTTCTGTGCCGGTTTCTACGCCGCTGTCTATCCGGAGGTAGGGGAGCTCGGGAACCTGCCATTGGAGGATGCGCCCTGCAGAAGGCCGGAAGTCCGCTGCGGGGTCTTCGGCGTACAGCCGCACTTCTATAGCATGGCCGGCCGGTCGAAGGTCCTCTTGCTGGAAAGGCAGCGCTTCGCCAGCCGCTATCCGGAGCTGCCATTCCACCAGGTCCAGACCCAAGAGCGCCTCCGTAACCGGATGCTCAACCTGCAGGCGGGTGTTGACTTCAAGGAAGTAGAACTCGCCTGGCCCTACGTAGAGAAATTCTACGGTGCCGGCGTTGTCGTAGGCGAGGAGGCGGCCAATCTGGAGGGCTGTCGCCGTGAGGGCCTGCCGGTCTTCTTGCGAGAGCCCCGGCGAAGGCGCCTCTTCCCACACCTTCTGATACCGGCGCTGAAGAGAACACTCTCGTTCGTAGAGGTGAACCAAGTGGCCGTGTTGGTCGCCAAGGAGTTGTACCTCAATGTGGCGGGCGCCGGGAAAGTACCGTTCAAGGAGCAGGTCGCCGCAGCCAAAAGCGTTGAGGGCTTCTCGTTGGGCAGCGTCAAAAGCTTCTTGAAACGCAGCGGGTTCGGAGACGATGCGCATACCTTTTCCTCCACCACCGGCGGCGGCTTTGAGCAGAACGGGATAGCCCAGCTTGGCGGCGGCGGCCTGGAGGGCTTCGGGCCCGGCCTCCGGCTCGTAATAGCCTGGAATCGTCGCAATCCCATGGGCCGCCATCAGGGCGCGAGCCTCGGATTTGGACCCCATGCGGGCTATGGCTTCTGGATGCGGACCTACGAAGCGCAGGGGGGGCTGGCCTGAGGCTACCCGCTGCGCAGACCGCTCCGCCACCTGCCGGGCGAACGCTGCATTCTCGGAGAGGAAGCCATACCCAGGGTGAATCGCATCAGCCCCAGATCGGTCCGCAATGGCCAGAATCTTCTCAACGCTAAGGTAAGTCTCGGCGGGGGTCTGACCTTGGAGGGGATAGGCTTCGTCGGCCTCGCGTACAAAAGGGGCTTCCCGGTCCGGGTCGCTGTACACGGCTACGGTCCGAATGCCCAAGCGCCGGCAAGTACGCTGGATCCGCCGAGCTATTTCGCCTCGGTTTGCGATGAGCACCTTGCGAATCGGCTCAATGCCGGAAGACGCCATACCGATTAGAAGCGTAGAGGGGTTGCTGGTAAACCACCGCCAAACAAAGGCCTAACACTTCGCGGGTCTGGCGGGGGTCAATCACCCCATCATCCCAGAGCTGGCCTGTGCTGTACCAGGCGGTGGAAGTTTTCTCTATTTCCTGGATGAGGTGACTCCGGAGGGCAGCGGCCTGGGTTTCATCAAGGGGCGTGCCAGCTTTTTCGGCGGCTTGCCGTTGGATTTGCTCCATCACCCCAGCCAGCTGTTCGGCTCCCATGACGGCAATGCGGCTGTGGGGATAGACAAAGAGAAAGCGAGGGCGATAGGCCCGGCCGGCCATGGCGTAGTTTCCTGCGCCGTACGAAGCCCCCACGATAAGGGTCAGGTGCGGCACATCGCTGTTAGCCACGGCGTTGATGAGCTTGGCGCCGTGGCGGATGATACCTTCCGCTTCGTACTGCCGCCCCACGATGAAGCCCGTGATGTTCTGCAGGAAAAGCAGCGGCACGCCCTGGCGGTTGCACAACTCAATGAAGTGCGCCCCTTTGTTGGCCGAGTCAGGGAAAAGGACGCCATTGTTGGCCAGGATGCCGACGGGATAGCCGTAGATCTCGGCCCAGCCGGTCACAAGGGTGCTCCCCCACAGCGGCTTGAACTCCAAGAAGCGAGAGTCGTCCACCAGCCGAGCGATCAGTTCCCGGATGTCAAAAGGCTGGCGAGGATCAGCCGGCACAATCTGAAGGATCTCTTCAGGGGGGTAGCGGGGCGGCCGGGCAGAAGAGGGCACAAAGCCGGCCGAAGGACGAGGTAGCCGACTTAGGATTTGTCGGGCCAGTAGGATGGCCTCCAGTTCGTTTTCGGCCAGGAAGTCTGCCAGACCGGAGCGCGAAGCGTGCACTTCTGCGCCGCCCAGCGTCTCTTCGTCTACGATTTCGCCAGTGGCCATGCGGACTAAAGGAGGACCCCCTAAGAAGGCATACGCCTGCCGGCGCACAAAGATGGTGTAATCGCTCATGCCAGGCACATAAGCCCCGCCCGCTGTAGAACTTCCCATGACCACGGAGATGGTAGGGATGCCCTCCCGGGAACGGCGAGTAATTTCTCGGAAGATAGCGCCCCCCTGGATGAAAACGCGAGCCTGCTCAGGCAAGTCAGCTCCTGCGGACTCCACGAAGTTGACCACAGGCAGCCGATTCTCCAAAGCTATCTCGCTGAGCCGCAAACTTTTTTGAAGTGTGGGTAGGTCTACTGCGCCGCCTTTTTCGGTGCCTACGTTGGAGATTACGAGGGTCCAATGTCCTGCCACGAGTCCAATCCCCCCTACGGTGGTGCCTCCTGGGGAAGAGGTTGTGCCCCCTAACCCAGCCAGGGGCAAGAGCTCTAAAAAAGGTGAGCCTTCGTCCAGCAGGTAGGCGATTCGTTCTCGCGCTAAAAACTTACCCTGGGCGCGGGCTTTTTGAATGTGCTTTTCACGCCCCTGGAAGAGGGCTGCTTGGTGGTGCTGGCCAAGGAGTTCCAGCAAAGAGGCCCACTGCCGAGCGTTTTCCTGGCTCTCCGGCGAAGGGCGCCAGCGGGAAGTATACACCGGCAGCAGGGCTCCGCTCATCCCCACAAACATACAAAGCCAGCCGTTATACCCCAAACCAGCGGGCATTCAGCTCTGAAAAAAGTTACATTTGCTACAGTGGAGGTCAATCAGCCCCCCTCTATCCGCAGCATAGCGGACCTGCTGCGCATCCTGCAGGAGCACCCCGAATGGCGGGCCCAGCTCCAGGGGGTCCTGCTAAGCGAACGGCTATTAGCGCTGCCGGATCGGTTTGATGCGTTTGTAGAGCGGGACCATGCGGCTATTCGAGCTTTGCTTGAGCAGGCTTCTCACCATCTGGCCAGTGCGTCGGCGCGGTTGGATCGGATGGAAGCGCAGATTGAGGCTCTCACGCAGCGGGGCGGCGATGAACTGGGTCCTGGAGCTGCGCTTTGAGAAGCGGGCTATACCCCTTCTTCGTCGGGACTTTCGGCGCGTGCGCGTGCTATCCGGACAAGAATGGGGGGACCTCCTGGATGAGGCCGAAGAGGCAGCGATCCTCACGCCAGAAGAGATAGACGAACTCAGTCGGCTGGATGGGGTGGTGGAGGCGTATCGTCGAGAGACCGCGCACCCGTAGCGATCGCTGTGGAAGTGTCGGCGGTGGGGGACCGCTGGGATGTAGAACGGGCCGCTCGCCGAGCCGCTCTCTTAGCCCGCATCCTCTCCTGGAAGCGCCAGCAGCCCTGCCAAGGTGTGGCGGCCGTGGTAGCTGAGTTCTTCACCGCTGGTGCTGTAGAAAGCGCTCGCTCCTACGAAACCCTTCTTCTCTCCTTTGAGCTGGATTAGCGGCCGCCCTCAATTCGCTGGGCCTGCACTTCTGCCTCGTGACCCCAGGCGTACCCCCCAAAGATGTCATCCCTTCCGTGTGCTGCGAGGGCGGCTCCTGGTTATTTTGTCCTGAAACAAGCCCCGCCAGCTCCACCAGGAAAAACTTGCGCAGACATAGGTTAAGGACGATTCGGGCTTTTAGGACTTCTATTCCCGCACGAGGGGCAGGCGGTAAGTCTGGCCGGCTCCTTCTATGACGACCCAGTAGAGGCCTTTTTGTGGGGGCAGGGCGAGGACGGTCTCGGTGCCCTCAAAGGTGTAGGTGGCCACCATCTCACCGAGGCTGTTGTACAGCCGTGCGCTCCAGGGGCCGGCGTGGGGCATCTGCAGGGTCACGGTTTCCTGACTGGGGTTGGGGAAAAGGGCCAGCGTGGCTTCCCCGGCGGCCTTGCCCTGCGCCTGGGCTCTGCTTCCCGACCCAAAAAGAGCGTCCGCAGCTTTTTCGCAGCCGCTGCCGGCCCGGGAGACGAGCATCACATGGCGAGCTTCCAGACAGCGCACCATGAACCGCTGGAAGGCCGGATCCTCAAGGCTCTCGCAGACTTGCCGGTCCACCACTTCGCCGCTGGCGGTGCGGCAGGTCAGGATGTACGGCTTTTTCTGCGCAGTGCCGTCTGACTCTTCAAGGCGCGCTTCGGCTTGCTGGAGGGGGACAGAACGGAGTGGGCGTACCTTCTGCCCCCACCCCAGCCCCAGAAGCGCCACGAGTATCGCACCTATCCGGGTCATGAGGCGCAAGATACGACTTTTCAGGCAAAGTCGCATTCAGTCCCACATGTCAAAGGCCCACACCACCGCTACCCAGTAGTTGGTGTCTTCTATGTAACAGGCTCCTCCGCAGCAGCCTCCTAAGGAAGAGCGTAAGTCAAAGCCTATACTTACCCGGTCGCCCCGGCTCACCTCGCAATTTTGCGTACACTCATACACCCCAACCTGGTCTTCATTAAGACAGAACCCACTGGTGTAGATTTCATAAAGGTTTCCATTTCTGGAGAGCGCAAGGCCTCGGGTACGGATGGTAGGGGTGTTCCCACTATTATTGCCTACACGAACAATCACTCGTACGATGCGTCCATTGTACGGGACGACCCATTGGGCGCGGGCTTCGCTGTTTGGTGCCGCGGAGCCTACGGGTAGCGCAGAAGCAGAGCCGTAATCATCATTTGCTTCACCCCCAGGAGGAGCAAACCAGCTGATAGTATTAGCAGGCGAGCCGGACCAGCTGCCATTATGATACTTATGGTACGATACATGGCGAAAGCGCCCAAATATGTCTCCGTTAGACTGAATCCTCATTCGCTCAATAGGTGTAGGTGCTCCTCCACTTCCTGGTGGGGCTGTCCAAAAACCTATATGAGCACTAAAGTTTCCATCATCTATGCCGATGATCTGGGCTGGAGGTCCTCCCGGCCGTCCTCGCCAGGGAGCAAACTCTAAGTAGGTTTGACGGTTAGCCCCTCCATCGGCGGATAAGCGCAAGCGCCCTCCTACGCTGGTGCTGGCTGGATCGTGATCGTAGACTTCCAGCCGGGTAGCGGGTGTAGCGATCCCAATCCCGACATTCTGCGCCAGCGCCAGGCTGGCTAGTGCAAGCCCTGTAGCGACCTTCCGGTACATACCGCAAAGCTATGTAGCAAGCCTGAATTCTGCAAGCGGCTTGATACAAGAGTGCAAAGGACCTGGGTAGGGACTCAGGATAAGTGGGGCCTTTCTACCTTTGCTGGGATGGCTGCATGGCTGGAGCCTCTGCGGTGGCGGGGGCTGGTGCAGGACCATACTCCCTTGCCGGAAGACCCCCGGGCGATCGGCGCCGCGTATGTGGGCATAGACCCCACGGCCGATTCGCTCCATATTGGCCATCTGGCGCCGCTGCAGCTCCTGTACCACCTGGCGCAAAGGGGCATCCGGCCTATCGTCGTGGTGGGAGGGGCCACCGCTCGCATCGGCGACCCCTCTGGCAAAAAAACCGAACGGCCTCTCCTACCCCCCGAGGTCGTCGCCGCCAACGCCCAGGCCTTGGCCGCCCAGCTTCAGAAACTCCTGCCCTTCCCCTTTGAACTGGTGGACAACGCCTCCTGGCTGGCAAGCTTCAACCTTATTGATTTCCTGCGCGATATAGGCAAGCACCTTACCGTCAGCTACCTCCTGGCTAAGGAGACCGTTCAATCTCGCTTGGAAAGCGGGATTTCCTTTACCGAGTTCTCGTATCCCCTTCTGCAGGCGTATGATTTTTATCATCTTTTCCAGGCTCGGGGCTGCCGGATGCAGGTAGGAGGAGCAGATCAGTGGGGCAACATCACCACGGGTATTGAGCTGATTCGCCGGCTTACAGGGCAGGAAGCGTACGGGCTCACTTGCCCGTTGCTGACTCGGGCTGACGGCACCAAGTTCGGCAAGAGCGAAGGCGGCGAAAACATCTGGTTGGCCCCCGAGAAGACGTCTCCGTACCGGTTCTATCAGTTTTGGGTTGGTCAGGCGGATGCGGACATGCCTCGGCTTCTCAAGGTCTTTAGTTGGAGGGGCGAGGCGGAGATAGAAGCGCTCTTGGCCGAGCAGGCGTCGGCGCCGGAGAAGCGCACCGCTCAACGAGCCCTGGCTTTTGAGATGACGGCCCGCGTGCATGGGGAAGCGGTGGCGCAAGCGGTGGCCCGCGTCTCGGAAGCTGTTTTTGGGTCCCGCTCGCTTCAAGAGCTGGAAGCTTTGCCGGAAGGGCTCTTCCAGCAGGTGGTGGCGGAGATGCCCCTGCATCGGGTGCGGGCGCCGGAGCGGCCCCTTCTGGAGGTGCTTGTGGAAAGCGGATTTTTGCGCTCGCGTTCGGAGGGCCGTCAGCTCATCCAGCAGGGAGGCCTCTGGATCAACCGTCAGCGGGTGACGGGGGAGCAAGGGCGCCTTGAAGACTTTGGGCGACTGCGCCAGCGCTATTGGCTTGTACAGCGGGGCCGCCGCCACCTCGCCTGGCTGGAAGAAATGCCTTCTTGAAGGCTAAACTTGCTTTTTGGGTTATTTTTGCCCAGTGGAGGCGGCGCTGCAAGTGCTGCGCCAGTATTGGGGCTATACGGCGTTTCGGCCAGCACAGGAAGCCGTGATACGGGCTCTCCTGGCAGGGCGGGAGGTGCTGGCCCTTTTGCCCACCGGCGGCGGGAAGTCTATCTGTTACCAAGTGCCTGGCTTGGTGCGAGGCGGGGTCACGCTCGTTATTTCGCCGCTGATCGCGCTTATGCGGGACCAGGTAGAGGGTTTGCGTCGTCGGGGCCTCGCCGCTGCTTCCATAGACAGCTCCATGCCCACCTTCCTCCGCGACAAAGTCCTTGAAGAAGCCCGCACAGGTCAGCTCCGCTTCCTGTATGTGGCTCCGGAAAGGGCGGTCTACCCGGCCTTCGTGGAGAAGCTGCGCGAGCTGCCTGTAACGCTCGTGGCCGTAGACGAAGCCCATTGCATTAGCCAGTGGGGGCATGACTTCCGCGCTTCGTACTTGCGGCTGGCGGAGCTGCGAATGCACCTGCCCGAAGCCCTCTGGGTGGCCCTCACCGCTACCGCTACCCCCAGGGTGGTCCGGGATATCGTCTACTACTTGGGACTGCGTGACCCCGTGCAGGTGCGCGAGTCCTTCTACCGGAAAAACTTTTACTACGCCGTCGTAACCGATATTGAAAAAGACAAGCGCCTCTACCAGAGCGTGCACAAACTTCAGGGTTCGGGTATCGTGTATGTCAGCTCACGGGCGGCCGCGGTAGAGGTGGCCCAGAAGCTCCGCAAATGGGGTTTTTCGGCTTTGCCGTACCATGCGGGCATGGAGGCTGCTTTGCGGGCCCAAACGCAGGAAGCCTGGATCCAAGAAAAGGTGCGCCTTATTGTGGCTACGACGGCCTTCGGTATGGGCATAGACAAGCCCAACACCCGCTTCGTGATCCACTATGACCTTGCCCTGGAACCGGAAGCTTACTTCCAGGAGGTGGGCCGAGCGGGACGAGATGGAGAACTGGCGTATGCCATTGCGTTGTATTCACCCCGGGATGTGGAGGGCCTTCATCGTCGCCTTGAAGAGAAGTACCCTTCGCCCGACTTTCTCTTGCGGCTGTATCAGGTGGTGAAGCAAGAGGCGGGGCAAGGAGCGATCCGGGTCGCTCTGCCTGCATGGGCTGAGTGGCTGAAGGTTCGGCCGGGGGTGCTGCGACGGGCTTTTCATCTGCTTGCGCAGGAGGGGCTTATCTTTTGGCGGGAATCTTGGGATGGGCGGGCCTATTTGCGGAGCTTAGTGCCGCCCGAAACCTGGCAGGCCGTGCCCTCAGAAAAAGCCCAGTGGATTCTGCGCTTAGGTGGGGCGGCTCTTTTCCAGGAAGGCGCTTACATAGACCTGGCAGAATGGACTTATCAATTAGGCTGGCCGCAGGACACCCTCTACAAGGCGCTGGAAGAGCTACAGGCCGCCGGCTTGCTACATCATACGGCCCTGCGACCGCAGGAAGGAGAACTGAGCGTGGTGCAGCCGCTTCCTTCGCCGACCCTCTGGCAAGCCCTCCGACACAAGTATAGCGCGCTCCTTCAGCAAGCTTATGTTCGGGCGCGTTTCATGAGAGGCTACTACAGTCAGCAGGACACGTGCCGACCCCAGTACCTGCTGCGGTATTTTGAGGAGTCTATTGAGCCCTGCGGGCAATGCGATGTGTGCCGAGGTTATTACCAGCGTCCTCGCCTCCAGGAGGAAGAGAAGCTTGTGGCGGCTGCCCTGCTGTCTGAGGTAGCCCGCCGCCCCTGTACACCGGCTGAGCTAAGAAAAGCGCTTCGCGAGCACTTCCCCGGCAAAGAGGAAGCCCTCCTGGAGAAGTTTCTGGCCGATGGACAGCTGGAAGTGGTGCAAGGGTTTTTACTGCGCTGGCGCCGGTAAGCGATCCAGGAGTTTCTCTACGGCTTGGCGGCGAGAACCTTTTAGGTAGAGAAGTGGAACCTGAGCCAGCCACGAGAGGAGGGAAGCTTCTACTTCGTCGGCGTGTTGGAAGGTCCAGACAGGAAAAGGGGCTGGGGTTGGGAGGGCCTGCCGCCATAGAGAGCCGATAAGGAGGGCGCCTGCGATCCGAGAGGCCTGCGGCAAAACGCCTTCTTCCCACACTTGGCGGTGTTTTTCCAGGGCTTTTTCGCCAAGCTCTTCCATCTGGCCCAGCACCAGCGCCACGGAGGTGGGGTTCGTCTCCCACAGGGCTTTTAGGCTCGCCAGGAGGGAAGAGGGATTGGCGTTGTAGGCGTCCAGGATGACGATTTGGCTGCCGCGCTCCACGATTTGCGAACGGAGGGCTTCTGGGCGGCAGGTGGCGAGGGCCGCTTCCAGGGTGTCCCAATCAAGGCCGAGGTCTTGCGCTACCGTAAGAGCTGCCAGCACATTCAAGCGGTTGTAGCTGCCCCAAAGAGGCAGGCGCACGGTCCGGGCTTCTCCGTGGACAAAGAGCTCCAGTCGGGCCTGATGCCAGCTTTCCTGGTGCCAGCGGCCACTCCGAAGGCTGCCTGGGGGAGAGCCCCCTTCAGGTCCGCCGAAGTATCGCACCTCAGGCCGCTTTAGCTGGTGGTATGCCGCCTGAAAGCGAGGGTCTTCTCCGTTCAGGTAGAGACGCTGGCCGCCATGGGTCGCCAGGTAGAGCGCCAGTTCCCACTTGGTGGCGAAGTTCTTTTCCAGGGAGCCGTAGCCTTCCAAGTGGTCTTCGCCTATGTTGGTGATGAGGCCGTGGGTGGGCTGAGCTATCTCGCACAAGGCCTGCACTTCGCCGGGGTGGTTGTCGCCGATTTCCAAGACCGCGTACGCATGATGAGGGCGCAGCCTAAGCAGCGTAAGGGGCAGGCCGATAGCGTTATTCCAGCTTCGGGGGCTGGTGAGGGTAGGAGCCTTGGAGCTTAGCAGATGGCCAAGCAGGGCTTTGGTGGTGGTTTTGCCGTTGGAGCCTCCGATGGCGATCACGGGCAGGTGGAACTGTCTTCGGTGTTCGGCGGCCAGCTGACCCAACCATTGGAGGGGGTTGGGGTGAAAGGCGATACGGTCAGAGGGGATCGTGGGCGGCTTTGGCCAGCCCTCGGGCAGCACCACGTACGAAGCCCCCTTCCCATAAGCTTCCTCAGCAAACTCCGCTCCATGCCGAGCCGAACCCTCCAGGGCAAAAAACACCTCCCCCGGCTGAAGGAGACGCGTATCTACGCTGGCCCCGCAGAAGCCTTTCAGCAGGGCCTGCCGTACCGCTTCCTGGCCTGTCATCCTTCCTTCACGCCAAACTTCGGCACGCGGATGTAGAGGCCATCCGATTTGGGAGCGTTTTGGAGCAAAAGCGGCGAAGGCGGGGAAGGGTCCGGCTCATCAGACCGTAAATAGCCGGAAGGACGCCCCGGAAAACGCAGGGGCTCTACCTCAGCCAGGTCCAGCTCGCGAATCTTCTCCACAAAAGTCACGATCCGTTCCAAATCTTTCAGCAGGGCAGCTCGCTCTTCTCCTTCCAGGTGGAGGCGGGCCAGTTCACACAGATTGTCCAGCAGGGACTCGGTTATCTTCATAGCGGGCCAAGGTTTTCGGCCATCCAAGTGTAGACGTAGTTGCGCAAGCTCTCCACGGTATGTCCTTCTGGGTGGATGAGGGGGTGAAAGATGCACGTAACCTGTCCAGGCTGCATGAGAAAGCGGCCGTCGGCGGTCATGCACCGGTCTGACCCTACGATTACGAAGGGTAGCAGGGGTTTTTTTCAGCTCTATCGCCAGGAGGAAAGCCCCATCGTAGAACTTACCGAGGGGCCGGGGGTGCTTGGTGGTGCCTTCAGGGTAGATGAGGACAGAAATGCCTTGCTGGAGTTTTCTGGCCACGGCAAGGAGGCTTTTTTTACGGGCTGCCGGATCTTTTCGGTCCACGACCACGTGGAGGCGGCGATAGGTCCAGCCGTAGAGGGGGATCCGGGCCAGCTCTGCTTTACCCAAGAAGGCCACGCGAGGGGGGGAAAATCGTATAACAGACCGGAATATCCAAATAGCTGCGGTGGTTGGCCACCAGCAGGCAGGGTTCTTCGGGGAAGTGGTAGCCTATGGTGCGCACGCGAATGCCCCCCATCAGAAGGATGAGTTTGCCCCAGAGGCGGTTGAGCTGATGGCCTAATCGTACGGTAAAAGGAGTCAGCCGCCATAGCACGAGCGCATACAGGGGGAAGGCCACCAAAAAGTAGCCAAAAAGCCAGAAAGCAAACCATACGCTCCAGAAGCGGCGCAGGACCGTCATAGGGGAGGAAGGGAAGCCAGGTCAAGCGACCCCGAAGCCCGGTGGTAGTGATAGAAGAGAAAGAGGGCGGCGGCGGCTTCAAGAAGCGCAAAAAAGAGCGTGACAAACACCAAGGCTATCGCTTCCGGGCTGCCTGCTTGCAAGAAGAGAGGGACCGGCGCATTGAGGAGCAGTTCTGCGCCGAGGAGCATCCACAAGCCGTGCGAGCGGGCCAGAAGCAAGTAAGCCCCCGCCGCAAAAAGGGTTGCTGTAAGGAGGAAGGTCACCCCCACAAAGTTAGCCACAAACCGCTTTGCCATCCAAGGCTATGTGTATTTTTGCGGCAGAGCCTTTTCGTTTTGGGTTATGGATGCTGACTTACAAGCGATGCTCCAGCGGGGGGGACCTTGAGGGGGTCCGCGCCCGCCTTTCTTCTCCCACCGAGCTCCAACTTCGTGATGCGCAGGACGCGACGGTCCTGCATTGGGCGGCCCGAATGGGGGCTGTAGCCATTGCAGAGTGGCTAATTACCCAAGGGCTCTCGCCCGCCGACGTGGATCAAAATGGCGAGACGCCTTTGCATTATGCGGTGCGGGCTGGGCAGGTGGACATGGTGCGTTACCTCCTTCAGATAGCGCCTCAGCTTGTTCACAAAGCTTCCCTGACAGGGGCTACCCCCCTGCACCTGGCTGCACACGGGGGCTACCTGGAGATTGTACGCCTGCTTTGCCAGGCCCAAGCCGACCCCAACGCCGAAAATGAAAACGGCTCTACCCCTTTGCACCTGGCTGTCTACAACGGCCACAAAGCCGTGGTGGAGTACCTCCTTCAGCAAGGGGCTGATGTGCACAAGCCTACCCACAAGGGGGTTCAGCCTATCCACTGGGCTGCCATTACGGGCAATGTGGAGATGGTAAACCTTCTGCTGGACAGGGGGGCCGATCCGAACGCACGCGATCGGGAGGGCCGCACGCCTCTGCATGAAGCGGCGGCGCGGGGGGCACCTGGCGGCCGTACAGGTCCTAGTCCAACGGGGAGCTGACATCAACGCGCTGGATGCCCAGAAGCAGACCCCCCTGTACTTTGCCGAGAAGCGCTGGCACAGCGAAGTGGCAGAATGGCTGCGCGAGCAAGGCGCTGAGGAGTAAAGCCCATGCGTTACCTCGTTTACGGCGGCACTGCCCTACGCCAACGGCCCTTTGCATATTGGGCATATCGCCGGTGCTTACCTGCCAGCGGATATTTTTGCCCGTTACTTGCGCTTACGGGGCCATGAAGTCCTTTTCGTGTGCGGCTCTGACGAACACGGCGTGGCCATCACCCTGCGAGCCTGGCAGGAAAAAACTACACCCCAGGCTCTCGTAGAGCGGTATCATCCTCTTCTGGAAAGCAGCCTCCGAGCCTTGGGCATCAGCGTAGACTTTTACGGGCGCACCTCGGACCCCCTGCATCACCAGGTGGCCCAAGCCTTTTTCCTGCGCCTTTACCAGCGAGGCTGGATTGAGGAGCGCACCGTGGAGCAGTTTTGGGATCCCCAGGCGAAGGTTTTCTTACCTGACCGCTACATCGTGGGCACCTGCCCGTACTGCGGCTTTGAGGAGGCGTATGGAGACCAGTGCGAGAAGTGCGGGGGCTTTGCTCAACCCCACCGACCTGAAAAACCCGCGTTCTCGCCTTACGGGCGCGGTGCCGGAGCTACGGCCCAGCTTCCAGTATTATTTGCGGCTGGACAAGCTACAGCCCCAAGTGGAAGCGTTCGTCCGTTCCCGCTCCTGGAAGCCTAATGTAGGCCCCGTGATTGAGCATTGGCTTCGCGCGGGGCTTTCGCCGCGGGCTATCACCCGAGATCTGGCGTGGGGTGTGCCGGTTCCGCTGCCTCAGGCCCAGGGCAAGGTCCTGTATGTGTGGTTTGAAGCCCCTATCGGCTACCTTTCCCTCACCCAGCGATGGGCGCAGCAAGAGGGTCAGCCGGATCGCTGGCAGCTCTACTGGAAGGACCCCGAGACCCGCATTCTGCACTTCATCGGCAAGGACAATATCGTCTTTCACACGCTCTTTTTCCCCGCTATCTTGCTTGCCGCTGAGGAGGGCTACACCTTGCCTTATGCGGTGCCTGCCCAGGAGTTCCTCAACCTGGAGGGGCAGAAAATCTCCACTTCCCGCCGCTGGAGCATAGACATCGATCGGTATGTAGCGGAGGCGCCCGAACGCATAGATGAGCTGCGGTTTGTGCTTACCCTTCTGATGCCCCAGACCAAAGATCGGGACTTCACTTGGGAGGAGTTTGCGGCTCGCATCAACAACGAGCTGGTAGCTACGCTGACGAACCTCCTTCATCGGGTGCTTAGTCTCTTATGGCGATTCGGACCGGTGCACCGGGTGGAAGTGTCTCCTGAACTGCTTCGCTGGCGGGTTGAAACCGCCCGTCAGGTGGCCGAAAAGCTGGAGCGATACGATTTTGCTGGGGGCGTTGGAGACGATCCTGGCCTTGGCCCACAAAGCCAACAAGCGCCTCACCGAAGCGGCTCCTTGGCACCAGCCGACCGAAGTGGCGCGCCTTCACTTGGCGCAGTACGGCGACCTCTTGGCCGCCTTTGGTACCTTGCTGGAGCCTTTCCTGCCTGTACGGGTAGCCCCCACTTTGCGGGCTTACCTGGGGCTCCCCCTCTACGGGTGGGATCGCCTCCTTTCCCCTGAGCCTCTCCTGGAAGAAATCCGCCTCCAAGAAGCTCCTCGGCCTCTCGTGCCTAAACTTACCCCCGACGAACTGAATCGCTTGCGGGAGCGCCTTTTGCCCAGGGCGGAAGCCCCTACCGCACCTATCACCTTGGAAGATTTTCAGCGCGTGCAGCTGAAAGTGGTCACCATTCGCCATGCTGAGCGGGTTCCTCAGGCCGACAAGCTGCTCAAGCTGCTTATTCAGGCCGATGACGGGGAGCACACGGTCGTGTCGGGGATAGCCCAGCATTACGAGCCTGAAGCCCTGATAGGCCAGCAGGCGGTTTGGGTGGCAAACCTCGCTCCCCGCAAGCTGCGCGGCATCACCAGTGAAGGCATGCTCCTATTTGCGCAGGGGGAAGGAGGCCAGCTTGTGCGGATCCTGCCTGAAAAGCCGGTGCCTCCCGGCAGCCCCGTGCAGTAACCCTACCTGGAGCCAGAAGAGTTCCGTACATTTGAAGCATGGAGTCGGCGGCGGCGCAGGCTCAGGCTATCCTGGAGGCTTATCTGGCAGAAAAGGGGCTGCGGCGTACCGAAGAGCGAACCGAAGTGCTAAAAGCCATTTATGAAGAGCTTACGCACTTTGATGCCGAAAGCCTGCACAAGCACCTCCAGGAAAAAGGCCTGCGCGTGAGCCGCGCTACCGTCTACAATACGCTTGACCTGCTGGTGGCCTGTGGGCTGGTGACCCGTTACCACTTTGGGGAAGGACGCACCCTCTACGAACGCACCCTGGGCCGCCGTCAGCACGACCACCTTATTTGCTTGGACTGCAACCTCATTCGGGAGTTTTGTGCGCCGCAGATGGGCCCCGTGATTGACGGGGTTGCTCGTCTCTTTCAAGTGAAGCCGGTTCAGCACCAGCTGGTCATCTACGCGCACTGCGCGGATGCGGCGTGTCCTCACCGTTCGTCGGAGCGGGCGATTGGTCGGTAGGTCGTACCTTCGCTGCATGGAAGGGCTGCGGGGAAAAGGTAAGCCATCCTGTGTACGGCCGCACCTGCCGGTGGGAAGAGGCCGAGTTGGTCCTGATAGCGGTGCCATGGGGTAGGGGTGTCTCCTTCCGGCCTGGCACCGAAAAAGCCCCAGCCCTCATTCGTGCGGTTTCCCCCCAAATAGACTACTACCGCCCAGAATGCCCTCACCTGGAGGAAGCCTCCCTTTTTTGGGCCGAGCCCGAAGCTCCTTTCTCCCTTGAGGCCGAGCCAGATGCGGTGTATGAAGCGGAGGTGCTGCCCTACGTAGCCCGTTGGGCAGAGGCGGCCCTCACCGCGCGCAAGCCCTTCGGCATCGTAGGCGGGGACCATAGCGTGCCCCTGGGCGCTCACCACGCCTTGCAAAAGTTTGCCCCCGCACCCTATGGGGTCCTCCATATTGATGCGCATGCAGACCTTCGCAGCAGCTACGACGGACTTCGCTATTCGCATGCGACGATTCTGTATCACATTAGCCAGCTCCCTCAAGTAGAGCGGATTGTGGCGGTGGGGGTGCGCGACTGGGCCCGCGAAGAGGCCGAGTACGCCCGCAGCCGGTACCCCGCCTTGGTGGTGTATGAAATGCAGCGTCTGGCTCAAGCCGCCTACCTTGGCCGCTCCTGGATGGAGACCGTGAGCGAAATCGTAAGCCTTCTCCCGCCCTATGTCTACATTAGCTTGGATGTGGACGCCCTGGAAGTAGGCTATGTCCCCAGCACCGGCACGCCCGTGCCAGGAGGATTCCACTATGAACAGCTTTTTTTCCTTTTGGAGGCGGTGCGCCGTTCCGGTCGGCGGATCTTGGCCTTTGATGTGTGCGAAACCGGCGGAGCGCAGCTGGACGCCATCGTCAGCGCTCACCTGATCTATCGGCTGTGTGGCCTCGTGTTATGCGCGCAGGAGCAGCCGTAGCCCTTCTCCTGCCTTGGGTAGCGTGCGGGCAGAGAGGAACCCTCGCCACGCCAGAGGGCAAGCGCCTTTACACGCGAGCCGATACGCTTTTGGGGTGTTTGCGCCCCGCCAGAACCGCCTGGGACGTAGTTCACTACGCTCTGGAAGTTACCCTATACCCCCAGCAAGAAGCCCTAAAAGGGCAGGTAACCTGCACTTTTCGCTGGCTGGGGGGCTCGGACGTTCTACAGCTTGACCTGGCGCAGGAACTTACTTTGAAGGAGATACAAGTAGATGGGGCTAAGGTGAGTTTTCGTCGGGAGCCTGGCACGCGAGCCATTTGGGTGAAGCTACCTCCTCAGGCTCGTCAATGGCCCGTGGGTTCGCTACACACTTGGCGTGCGGCCTACCAGGGCAAGCCCCGTAAGGCTCCTTTGCCCCCTTGGGATGGTGGGCTTGTCTGGAGTCGGACGCCCGATGGCCAGCCCTGGATTGGGGGTGGCATGCCAAGGGCTGGGGGCCAGCCTCTGGTGGCCCCTCAAAGACCACCTTTCCGACGAACCGGATAGCGTATCTCTTACTTTTTGTGTGCCGCCGCCCCTGCGTGTCATAGCCAACGGTCAGCCCGCCGGCCAATTCCTCAGGCACACCGACACCTGCTTTGTGTGGCGGGTGACCTACCCCATCAACACCTACAATGTCACCTTTTACGCCGCCCCCTCTTACATCGTGCAGGAAGATACCTTTCACTCCCTTAGTGGAGAGGTGGTGCCGCTTCGCTTTGCCCTCCTCCAAGCTCACACCGACAAGGTAGCCTACTTGGCCGAACAGAGTAAAAAAGTGCTTCGGGCTTATGAGCACTATTTTGGCCCCTTTCCGGTGCCCAGGGATGGGTTCGGCCTGGTGGAATCCCCCTACTACGGCATGGAACACCAGAGCGCCATCGCCTACGGGAATCGCTTCCGCCTGGATAGAACGTGGGGCTTTGACTACATTATTCTCCACGAGACTGGGCACGAGTGGTGGGGTAACCACCTAACCGCCGCCGATAACGCCGACCTCTGGATCCAAGAGGGGTTTTGTACCTACGGCGAGTCCCTCTTTATGGAGTACTACCAGGGCTATTCAGCCGCTGTGAGGTATTTAGTCTCTCAGCGCGGACAAATCCAGAATCGGTTTCCTGTACAAGGTCCTTACTGCGTAAACGCCGACCAGACCCGCAACACCGACATTTACTACAAAACGGCGTGGATGCTGCACACGCTGCGTAGCCGAGTGGCCAACGATAGCTTATGGCTACGGTGTTTGCGTGCGCTGCAGGATAGTTTTTCCTTTCGCACCGTGAGCCGGGCTGAAATCGTAGCTTTTATGGGGCGGCAGCTCAACCAAGACCTGGAGCCTTTCTTCCGGGCTTATTTGGACCACCTTAGGCCGCCGGTGCTCTCATACCGGGTGGTGCAGGAGGGAGAAAAGGGCGTTTCTCTTGGCACGCTGGATATGTGAGGAACCGGCTTTTGCAGGGCCGATGGAGTTTCTGGCGGGGGATAAGCGCTTGCGCTTTGAGCTGACCCAGCAGACTCAGCGATTCCCTTTGCCGGAGGGCGTGAAAGAAGTCTTGCCTGATCGCAGTCGCTTTTTGGTGGTGGTGACGGAGGAACCATGAGGCCGTATTTTGAGGCGATGGCGGTCACGCCGCCCCAGCTCCAAGATCTGGACCGATGGACAGAACGGGCCCTCAAGCGGGGCGCTACCGCCTTGGTCTTGCGGCTTCTTCAACCGCCCTCTTGGGCGGCGCTGTGGGAATGGGCCCGGCGCTGGGAAGGGGTGCCCTGGATAGCTCATGCGCGCTGGGCCACCCACTGTGTGGGATCGGGACTGCACTTTTCCGCCCCTCCCCTCCCGCCAGGACCCAAACCCGACCCTTCTTACCTCTACGGTCAGTCTTGCCATACGCCGCAAGAGGTGCACCAAGCGGCCCCTTGGGCTTCTTATGTGTGGGTAGGGCCCTTTTTCCCTACGCCTTCGCACCCTGAGCAGTCCCGCTTTTTCTCCTTGGATGCGCTCAGAGACCTGGCTCAGGCACACCCCGACCTTCCTATAGTGGCCATTGGCGGCCTGGATAACGAAGAGCGCATACAAAAGGTGCTCCAAGCGGGGGCTCGCGGCTTTGCCGCCATTCGCTACTTTCTGGGCTAACGGGTACGGCGTTATCTTTGCTCTATGGCCCGAGTCAAGGAAACGGCTCTACCCGCTGGCCTTACCCGAGAAACCCTGCTGGAGGACTACTACATCGCTCACCTGAGCCGGCAGCTTAGCCTCATCGGCCGCAAAGAGGTGCTGACCGGCAAAGCCAAGTTCGGCATTTTTGGGGATGGAAAGGAGCTGCCCCAGCTTGCTATGGCAAAGGCCTTTCGCCCAGGGGATTTTCGCTCGGGATACTACCGCGATCAGACTTTCATGCTGGCGGCGGGGCTGCTGACCCCCGAAGCGTTCTTTGCTCAGCTGTATGCGGACACAGACCTGGCGCATGAACCAGCTTCTGGGGGGGCGCCAAATGAATAACCACTTCGCTACGCCTTTCCTGGATCAAGCAGGCCAATGGCTTCCCCAGACTACCCGCAAAAATGTGGTCTCGGATGTCTCGCCCACCGCCAGCCAGATGCCCAGGGTGGTGGGGCTGGCTTGGGCTTCGGTTCTGTACCGCAAGCTGCCTGAACTGGCTGCCCTCACAGCCTTTTCTCAGAACGGCGACGAAATAGCCTGGGCTACTATCGGAGACGCCAGCACCAGCGAAGGCCTCTTCTGGGAAGCTGTCAACGCCCTGGTGGTCCTCCAAGCGCCGGCCATCCTGTGCGTTTGGGACGATGGTTATGGCATCTCGGTTCCGGTAACCTACCAAACCGCCAAAGGCAGCATCTCAGAAGCCTTAGCAGGCATGCGTACCCAACGCGGCAAACCAGGGCTGGCCGTTTACACCGTGAAAGGATGGGACTATCCGGCGCTGGTACGCACTTTTTCTGAAGCTGCGGCTCGTACCCGGGCCCTCCATGAGCCTGCCCTCATCCATGTGAACGAGCTGACGCAGCCTCAAGGTCACTCTACCTCCGGCAGCCATGAACGCTACAAGTCCCCTGAGCGGCTGGAGTGGGAAAAAGCCCACGATGGCCTGGCGCGTTTTCGGGCGTGGCTGCTGGAAAATGGCATAGCTTCCGAAGCGGAGCTGGCCCAGATTGAAGAACGGGCCCTTCAGGAGGCTCGGGCTGCCCAGCGTCACGCATGGGAAGCGTACGTGCGGCCTATCCAGGAATGGCATGCTGAGGTTTTGCGCCTCACCCCTCCCCTCCCAGAAAAAGCCGCCTTGGAAAAACTCAAACCCCTTACCTATCGCGAAGTCTTCGAGGCTGTTTTCCCCCTCCTCAGGCGCTACCGCAAAGAAGCGGCCCTGGAGCCTTTGCGCCGGCTGTATAAGGAAAAGTACGCCGAGCTGGAAAAGCGATACGACACTTGGCTGTACCGAGGCACCGCCTTAGAGGTAGCGCCTGTGCCCCCTCGCTACCCTGCCCAGCCGGAGTGGGTGGAGGGCTTCCGGATCCTCAACGCGTGCTTTCGGGCGGCGTTGGCGCGGGATCCTCGGGTGGTGATTTTCGGTGAAGATGTCGGACGGCTCGGCGATGTCAACCAGGGCTGTGCGGGGCTGCAGGCTGAGTTCGGGCCCTTGCGCGTGGCTGATACCGGTATTCGGGAGGCCACCATCATCGGCCAAGGTATCGGGTTAGCCTTACGCGGCCTGCGCCCTATTGCCGAAGTGCAGTACCTGGACTATCTCCTCTATGCCGTCCAGATTCTCTCGGATGACGTGGCTACGCTTTCTTGGCGGACCGTAGGCCAGCAAAAGGTCCCCCTCATCGTGCGTACCCGAGGCCACCGCCTTGAAGGAATATGGCACTCTGGCTCTCCTATACAGCTACTCTTAGGCGCTCTGCGGGGAATGTACCTGCTGGTGCCTCGCAACATGACGCAGGCGGCAGGCTTGTACAATACCCTCCTGGCTGCCGACGAACCCGCCGTCCTCATTGAAGTGCTCAATGGGTATCGCATTCGTGAGCCCCTGCCCGAAAATGTGGGCGACTTTCGGGTGCCCCTCGGCCAGCCCGAAGTGCTGCGAGAAGGAACCGACGTAACCCTCCTCACCTATGGCGCTACCTGTCGCATCGCCTTGGAAGCGGCTCAGGACCTGGAAGAACTGGGCGTCTCCTGTGAAGTGATGGATGCTCAGACCCTTTTGCCTTTTGATGTGCACGGCCTTGTCGGGCAGTCGCTGCGAAAAACCGGTCGCTTGGTGCTGGTAGATGAGGACGTCTCGGGGGGGGCTACAGGTTACCTCCTCTGGCATATCCTTGAAAAGCAAGGGGGGTACTTCTGGCTTGATTCTCCGCCTTTGACCTTGCCAGGTAAGGACCATCGCCCCGCCTACGGCTCCGACGGAGACTTTTTTTCCAAGCCCGACCGCCTCCAGATTGTAGAGCGAGTCTACAACCTGCTCCACGAAGCCGACCCAACCCGATTCCCAGCGTGGCTATAATCGTCGGATCTTGAGGCTGATATCTAAGGCCCGAGCGGAATGGGTGAGCGAACCGGCTGAAATATAGCGGGCTCCTGCTTCGGCGTAGGCACGGGCATTCTTGGGGGTAATGCCCCCTGAGACTTCTACGGGCAGGCGCCCTCCTATGTATTCCACGGCCCGGGCTACCTGTTCGGGCGTTAGGTTATCCAGCAAGAGCCGGTCCAAGTGCTCCGCATAACCCAATGCCTCATGGATCTCCCGTAGGTTGCGCACCTCTACCACGATAGGGGCCTCCAGCCCTTGTGCGCTCCGGTAGGCTAAGACCCGTTCAATGGCTTGGCGCACCCCGCCGCATAGGTCTATGTGGTTGTCTTTGATGAGAAACTGGTCAAATAGCCCGAACCGGTGGTTTTTTCCCCCGCCTATCGTCACAGCCCATTTTTCCAGGGTGCGCCAAAGGGGGGTTGTCTTGCGGGTGTCCAAGATTTCACACCCTGTGCCCGCAAGGGCCTCTACATACGCTCGGGTAAGCGTGGCTATCCCACTTAGCCGCTGGAGGAGGTTGAGCACCAACCGCTCCCCTACAAGTAGGGTGTATGCGTTGCAATACACCTCAAAAGCGATTTCTCCAGGCCTGCAAGCCTCTCCGTCAGACTTGTGTATTTCAAGGCTTACACTTGTGTCAATAATAGAATACACTTTCTGGGCCCACTTCACGCCGGCCAGCACCCCTGTATCTTTTACGATACATCTGCCGACAGCGGGGTAGTTTCCTGCTCCGATGGCCAGGCTGGTGATGTCGCCGCGCGAGCCAAGGTCCTCCGCCAGTGCTTGGGAAAGCAGGGTATCCAGGTCCAGCATAACCCAAAAGTAAAACAGCCGCCGGAGTTAGGCCTCCGAACGGCTGCACACACACTATGCGAGCGTCTCTGCGCCCTTTTTATTCTACCGGCTCAAAGCGAAGCTGATAGATCCAATATCGCCCACCCTGAAATCGTGTAAAAAAACTCACATCCCATTTTCCCTCCGAACTAACGTAAGAGCCAATCGCGTAGAGCATATCTTCCGAGCGGCCTTTGTGAAAGAGCGTAAAAGTGGTGGGGGGGTTTTTCTCAAAGAACTCCTTCATTACGTACTGGCCTTGTGTGCTGGAATAGATTCGGGGTCCCTCGTTTAGGAAGATCTCCACTTGAGGGGCAAAATAGGCGGCCAGAGCTCGGGCATCGCCCTGGCGCAGGGCCGCTTCTATGTGATGGAGGGCTTGGTCCGCGCTTTGCCAGGAGGAAAAGCTGCCTGCCAGCACGAACCACCCCCAAAGCCCCCAGCTTGCCATGGTCTTAGCACTCCTTGCATAGACCGTGCCAAAAGGGGAGCTGTTACCTTTGCGCTATGACGCAACAAGAGATAGAGCGGCTGCGAGAACAGGTTCGGGCAGGGGGGGGAGAAAAGGCCCTGGCCCGGCAAAAAGCCCAAGGTAAGTGGTCGGCGCGGGAGCGTGTGGCTTACCTCCTGGATGATCCTACGCAGGCCGTGGAAATAGGGCTCTTTGCAGGCCATGAGTTGTACGAGGAAGCGTGCCCTGCAGGGGGAGTGGTGGTGGTGATAGGCAAGGTCCAAGGACGCCCTTGTGTGATCGTGGCAAACGACGCTACCGTCAAAGCCGGCGCATGGTTCCCTATCACCGCTAAAAAGAACCTCCGAGCCCAGGAAATAGCTATGCAGCACCGCATTCCGATTCTTTATCTTGTGGATAGCGCCGGCGTCTACTTGCCCATGCAGGACGAAGTTTTTCCGGACAAAGAGCACTTTGGGCGTATCTTTCGCAATAACGCCGTGATGAGTGCGATGGGCATTCCCCAATATGCGGCGATCATGGGGCCTTGTGTGGCAGGGGGAGCTTACTTGCCCATCATGAGCGACGAAGCCATCATCGTGGAGGGAACGGGTTCCGTCTTTCTGGCGGGGCCTTACCTGGTCAAGGCGGCCATTGGCGAAGAGACGGATGTAGAGACCTTAGGGGGGGCTCGCACCCATTCGCAGATTTCAGGCGTGACGGATTACCAAGCCCGAAGTGACCGGGAAGCCCTGGATCTGCTCAAGCGGCTTGTAGCCCAGACGCAGCGCCGCAGCAGCTTCCAGTGGGATCGTCAGCCGCCCCGGCCGCCTCGCATCCCCCCTGAAAAAATCCCTGAGCTGCTGCCCTCCGATCCGACCCGCCCTTACGACATGTATCCCATCATAGAAGCGTTGGTGGACGAAGGGTCCTTCACCGAGTACAAGGCCGGGTACGGTAAAACCCTCATCACGGGCTATGCCCGCATTGAGGGATGGCCGGTAGGGATCGTGGCCAACCAGCGTATCGTCGTGAAGTCCGGCCGGGGTGAAATGCAATTCGGAGGGGTAATTTACTCCGACTCAGCCGACAAAGCCGCTCGCTTCATCCTAAACTGCAATCAAAAACAGATCCCTCTTGTTTTTCTGCAGGATGTGACGGGCTTCATGGTAGGCACTCGGTCGGAGCACGGGGGCATCATCAAGGACGGCGCCAAAATGGTCAACGCCGTAGCCAACAGCGTGGTGCCTAAGTACACGGTTATTGTGGGCAATTCGTACGGGGCCGGCAATTACGCCATGTGCGGGCGTGCTTACGACCCCTGGCTCATCGTGGGGTGGCCCACCGCCCGTATCGCCGTAATGGGAGGCACCCAAGCCGCCCAGACCCTCCTCCAAACCTACAAAAAAGGCAAAGACCTCTCTGCGCAGGAAGAAAAAGCCCTCCTGGCTGAGATCCGCCAGAAATACGAGCGCCAGATGCAGCCTCTCTATGCCGCAGCTCGCCTCTGGATAGACGAACTCATCCTGCCCCACGAAACCCGCAAGTACCTCGCCCTGATGATTGAAGCGGCCGAATGGGGCTACCAGCCCAGGCCTTTCTCGGTTGGGGTGATCCAGACTTAAACCTCGTACCTTTGAGGCGGCTCTCATCTTTACGCTATGGAAGCGTCTTTGCGGGAGCGCCTCCAGGCGGAGGAGACCCGCCTCGCTGCCTTTGAGGAGCTTGTCAAAGCTTACTATCCCCGCGTCAAGCGGTGGATCCAAGGCTGGGTAAAAGACCCCCAATGGGCCGAAGACCTGACCCAAGAGACCTTTTTGCGGGCTTGGGAGAAATGCCATACCTTCCGGGGGGAAGCCGCTTTTTCCTCCTGGCTCTACACCCTTGCCCGGCGGGAAACGATGCGTGCCCTTCAGAAAAGCCGGCGCCTGGCGTGGGCTCCCTGGCCGCAGGACGAGGAAGGCTTCCTTTACGAACCCCCTGCCGAGCCCAGCCTGGATTACGAGCGATTTGAGCGAGAACTTGCCGCCACCGTAGCGGAGTTATCCGAACGGCAACGGACCGTATTCCAAGCAGCCTGGGAGGAGCACCTTCCTTACAAAGAAATAGCGGCGCGGCTGGGCCTGCGCGAAAACACCGTCAAAGCCCACCTCTTTCACATCCGGCAGCGGCTTTGGCGGCGCTTGCGTACCTGGCTCGGGGAGGAATAGCCCCCCCTTAGTAATGCAACTTTTGTTGTAACTTTGGCTCATGTGGGGACGGGCTCTGGGGGCTACCGCCTCTCAGTCAAGAATGAAACTTCTGCCCTACCTTTGCGGTTATATGGAGCGTATGCGCTGGCTGAGTGTGCTGGGGCTAGGCGGCACCGTGTGGGCTCAGATAGGTGCTGCGGCTAAGGCCCGAGCCACCGAACTCGCCCTTGAGGCGGCCGAAAAATCCGCCGCCTTTGACTGGACCGGCCTGCTATGGAAGCTCGTCTGGATAGAGACCCTTCTCATCGTGTTTTTGGCCTTCCGGCTGATCCAGCTCGTGGTGCAGTATACGGGTTATGACCCGTTTGCTCGGTGGGATCGCGACAAGGTCAACATGCGCCTTTGGATGGCGGTAGGATTGGGAGGGCTTTTCCTCGCGCTTTGGAGCACCTTCAAGTATGCTCCGCTCTACCTGCCGGAAGCCGCTTCTCGCCATGGGGTTCTCATTGACGGCTTGCGCAATGGCATTATCTCCTTTACGTATCCCGCCTTTATCCTGGTGCATCTCATGCTCTTCTACATGATTTGGCGCTATTACAATGGGCGGGTTCGGGCAGCTGTCTATCAAGAGACCCATCATAAGCTGGAGTGGGCCTCTTTGATTGCGATTTCTATCCCGGTAGTGGCCATTGCGATTGCAGGCATCTACATTTGGAGCTTACCTGTGCATGGCCAGAAGCCCGAGGCAGGTCAAAAGACCGTGGAAATAGAGGTGGTGGCCGAGCAATTTCAGTGGCGGGTGCGCTATCCTGGAGCGGACGGTAAGCTCGGTCGCTATCATTACACTTTGATTGGCGGCGAAAACGTGCTGGGGCTGGATTTCACCGACCCCAAAGCGCAGGATGACCTTTTGCCAGCTGCCAAAGAGATCCACCTGCCCGTGAATGCCCTTGTGACCATCCACGTGCGGTCTAAGGATGTGCTTCATTCCCTTTTCTTGCCGCATTTCCGCACCCATATCTATGCGGTGCCGGGCCAGAAAAACCAGGTCATGCTGGTGCCGACGATCACCACCAAGGAAATGCGGCGCAAGCTGGGCAAGCCCGACTTTGATTACGAGCTGGCGTGTAACCAGCTTTGTGGCGGCGCCCACTACAACATGCGCATGAAAGTGGTTGTAGAGTCGTGGGAGGAGTACCAAGCTTGGCTGGCTCAGCAGAAGCCTGCCTACCAGCCGGCCCAGCCCTCTACCCTCACCCAAGCTCGCCTATCTAACCTAAACTTATAAGCCTATGGCTACGCATGCAATGGAGGGCACTCATGCCCATGTCCATGAGGGACACGGGCACGACCATGCCCACAAGGAAACCTTCTGGACCAAGTATATCTTCAGCCAGGACCACAAGACTATCGCCAAGCAGTTTCTGCTTACCGGTTTTACGGCGGGGTTTATTGGGATCCTTCTCTCGGCGATTTTCCGGCTGCAGCTTGCTTTTCCAGATAAGTCCTTTCCGTTTCTGGAGACGATTTTAGGCAAGTGGGCGCCGGAGGGCCGGTTGGACCCCAACTTTTACATGGCCCTGGTCACCATGCACGGCACGATCCTGGTTTTCTGGCTGCTGACGGGAGGCTTAAGCGGTACCTTCGCCAACTTGCTCATCCCGCTTCAAATTGGGGCCCGGGATATGGCTTCCCCTTTTCTAAACATGCTCTCGTTTCACTTCTTCTTCTGGGGTACGGTGGTGCTTTTTGCCTCCTTTTTTGTGGAGACAGGGCCTGCGGCGGCGGGATGGACGGTCTATCCCCCTCTCAGTGCGCTACCTCAGGCTATGCCGGGTTCGGGGTTAGGCATGATCTTGTGGATCGTGGCGCTGGTACTTTTTGTGGTCGGGGTACTGATGGGCGGGCTCAACTACATCACCACCGTCCTGAATATGCGCACCCAGGGGATGAGTCTCTTTCGAATGCCGTTGGTGGTATGGGCTCTCTTTACGGTGGCGGTGCTGGGGCTCTTGAGCTTCCCCCCGGCGGTGGCGGCCTTCATCTTGCTTCTCTTTGATCACAGCCTCGGTACAAGCTTTTATTTGTCGGATATCTACATTGCAGGCCAAGCTCTGCCTCAGCAAGGAGGCAATGTCCTTCTGTACTTGCATCTTTTCTGGTTCTTGGGGCACCCCGAAGTGTACATCGTGCTCTTACCGGCCTTGGGCATCACGTCCGAGCTGATCACGGCTCACGCCCGTAAGCCTATCTTTGGCTATCGAATCATGGTGCTTTCCATCTTGGGCATTGCGTTCGTTTCGTTCATTGTGTGGGCGCATCACATCTTTGTGAGTGGGATGAACCCTCTTTTAGGGTCCATCTTTACTGCGACCACGCTATTAGTGGCGATTCCTTCGGCGATGAAGATCTTCAACTACATCTTCACTTTGTGGAAGGGGCGCATTCATCTCACTACGCCCATGCTTTTTGCGATCGGGACGGTGTCATTCTTTATTAGTGGGGGGCTTACGGGCTTTTTCCTTGGGGTGGCGCCCCTGGATATTCCCCTGCATAACACGTACTTCGTGGTGGGGCACTTCCACCTGGTGATGGGGGTGTCGGCTGTCTTTGCCATGTTTGGCGGCACTTACCACTGGTTCCCTCGGCTGTGGGGCCGCATGATGAACGAACGCTTAGGCTACATCCACTTCTGGTTGACCTTCATCGGGGCGAATCTGGTCTTTTTCCCCATGTATTACATGGGGTTTGGAGGGGTGCCTCGGCGGTATTATGCTTTTACCGAGTTTAGCTTCACCAGTCAGTGGCAGAACCTCAATGTATTCATCACTGTTGCGGCCCTGATTACGATTGCTGCCCAGTTTATCTTCATTTACAACTTTTTCCACAGCATGTTCTGGGGCAAGCCTGCGCCGCGCAACCCCTGGAAAGCTACTACGCTGGAATGGAGCTCGCCGGTAAAGCACCTTCACGGCAACTGGCCCGGTAAATTGCCGGTGGTTCACCGCTGGCCGTACGACTACTCCAAGCCGGGGGCGCCAGCTGACTTCATTCCTCAGTACATCTCGGACGAAGACATTGCTCGGGGTGTGCGGTGGTGGGAAGAGGATTTTGAGCCGCTGACGGTGATTGATAGGGCTGAACCCGAAGAAGGGGAAAAACAAGCCGCCTCTCCCGAGCCGAAGCCTGCTCCGGCTTTTTCTCCTAACGCCAAGCCGGAAGAAGGTTCTTCCCCCTCATGAGCGCGGAGAGGGTCCCTCTTCTTCGGCTGCGGTGGATAGCGGGCGGGGTGGCGGTGCTGTTTTTCCTTGTCATCGTGGCGGGCGTTACGGTACGCGTGCTGGGAGCGGGGATGGGCTGCCCTGATTGGCCTACCTGTTATGGGCAGCTCATCCCCCCTCTCCATGTGTCGCAGCTTCCCCCAGATTACCGAGAGCGGTATGCGGTAGCGGGTCGCTTGGCTGAGCCCTTTGACCCGCTCAAGACCTGGGCCGAATACCTCAACCGGCTGCTGAGCGTGGTAGCTGGGCTGGGGGTTCTCTTCATGGTGGCTTACACCTGGCTTTTTCTGCGGGGGGATCGGCGCCTTCTGCTGTATGTGAGCCTTGTACCTGTGCTTCTCCTTGTCCAGGCGCTTTTAGGGTGGCGGGTAGTGGCTTCGTACCTGGCTGAACACCTCGTCACCGTGCACATGCTCTTTAGCGTGCTACTAACGGGGCTAGTCCTTTTGGTATGGGCGCGCACCTTTGGGCTACGGGAGAGGCCCTTGCAAGGGGAGTGGCGATGGTATGGCTGGTTGGGGGTGGGAAGCTGGCTTCTCCTCCTGGTGCAGGTGCTCTTGGGGGCCGGGCTGCGGGCTATCATCAGCCAAAAGGGCGTAGAACAAGGACTAGACACCGTGCTCTTCTACGTGCATCGCAGCTTTTCCTGGTTTGTGTTGGGGGGGTGGGCGTACTTCCACTGGCGCTTGTATCGCGAGCCTGTACGGCAACCGCTGGCTCGTAGATGGGCCATCTGGACCACCCTCGCGCTCCTCCTACAAATAGGAACCGGCGCGGGTATGGCTTACTTGTCCTTTTCGCCGGTCCTACAGGTGGTACACCTGGTGTCTGCGCTCTTTGCCCTCAATGCGGGCTTTATCTGCTTGTACTTCCTGCGAAACACCGTATATGGTCGCTCTGATCGGTTTGTCCCTGAGTTTTCTGCATAGGCTCTCGCTTTACCTCCAGCTTACCAAGCCGAGGCTTAGTATAGTGGTGGTGTTTTCTGCGGTGATGGGGGCGGTTTTGGCGGGCATGGAGGGCTGGCAAGGGTTAGTCTGGCTTCTTTTGGGCGGGTATGCTATTACAGGCTCGGCCAACGCTGCCAATCAGGTGTGGGAGCGAGAAAGCGATCGCCTCATGCGGCGTACGTGTGATCGCCCTTTGCCGGCGGGCCTGGTGTCGGTGGGAGAAGGAATCGTTGTGAGTGGGCTCCTGTTACTAGTAGGGCTCTTGGTGTTAGGGGCTTTGCGGTGGGATGTGGCGGCCTGGGGTTTTCTGGCGTGGGCGTTGTATGTGCTGGGTTATACGCCTCTGAAGCGCAAAGGCGTCATAGCGGTGGTCTTGGGGGCTTTGCCGGGGGCCCTCCCGCCGGTGATTGGATACTGGGCGGTTCGGCCAGAGGCGACGCCTCTCCTGGGGTGGGTGTTCCTACTTCAGTTTCTCTGGCAGTTTCCTCATTTCTGGGTGATCGCTTGGCTTGCTCAGGAAGACTATGCGCGGGCCGGCTTTCGTATGCTACCTTTTCCTTATCAGGCCTCAGAAAAAAACCGCCAAGCTCTTCTCCTTTCCGTGTGGGCTTTGGTGGGGGGGGCAGGCCTGGGCTTCTTATGGGGGCTGCCTTGGATGGCGGTGGGATGGGCTATCCTCTTAGGGGGGGTAATAGGGGTTCTGGCGCTAAGAGGGTTACGCTCGCCGAACCGCCGCAGTCTGCGCTATCTTTTGCTGGCTCTTACAGCGTACCTCACGCTACTTTACCTGGGCTTATGGCTGCTGGTGTGACAGGGCGCGGCGTGCACCCGAAGGAACTGCTCCTATGGCTCTACCTAGCTTCTACCGCCATGCTTTTTGCTGGCTTTACCAGCGCCTATTTGGTGCAGCGCTTTCATGAGTTCTGGAAAACTTTCCCGATCCCGCCTATATTCTGGGTCAACACGGGCGTTCTCTTGCTGAGCAGCCTCACTTTTTCGGCAGGTAGACGCGCCTTTGTGCAAGGTGATTACCGCAAGTTTCGTTATGCGCTCATGGTCACGCTTTTGTTGGGGGTGCTCTTTCTTTTTGGGCAGGTGGTAGGGTGGCAGCTTCTGGTCAGGGAGGGGCTGTTTCTGGCGGGGAACCACAAAGCGGTAAGTTACTTTTATGTGCTGACGGGTCTGCATGCGGTGCATTTGGTGGCAGGGCTAATCGTGATGGGGTATTGGACCTGGCGAGCGCTGCGTTATCGGGTGGGGCCTGAGCAAGCCCTGGGGCTACGCTTGGCGGGCCTCTTCTGGCACGCCCTGGATGTGTTGTGGGTCTATCTCGTCGTATTTTTGCAGGTGAATCAACTCTTCTGATATGGCAGCGACAGCTACACAAGTACAGGACTTGAGTTCGCCTTGGAGCGGTGGCAAGTCCCCCTTCGGCAATGTCAGTTGGGGCAAGCTCATGATGTGGGTTTTCCTCCTGAGCGATGCCTTTACTTTTGGCTCCTTTCTCACGGCGTACGGGTTCATTCGCTTCAAGTCGGCTAACTGGCCTGATCCGGAGAAGGTATTTGATGCAGCGCCGGTATTGGGGCACGGCTATCCGCTGGTTTTCGTGGGGCTGATGACCTTTATCCTCATTGTAAGCAGCGTGACGATGGTGCTTTCCGTAGAGGCCGGCCATAGAAAGGACCGCAAAGGAGCTGCCCTTTACTTGTTTCTGACCATTCTGGGGGGGCTTACGTTCCTCAGTTGTCAAGCGTGGGAGTGGACCCACCTCATCACAGGGGACCCTGAGCATGTAAAGGCCGTTCTGACCCGCACCGTTGTACATAACCACGATTTTGCGCCGCAGTTTGGGCAGTTTTTCTTCCTGATTACGGGCTTTCATGGTTCCCACGTGCTGAGCGGGGTTATCCTGAATCTGGTGGTACTGGTGCAGATTCTGCGGGGGGACTTTGACCGGATAAACAACTACAATCGGGTGGAGAATATTGGCCTGTACTGGCATTTCGTGGACTTGGTCTGGGTTTTCGTGTTTACCTTCTTCTACCTGATTTGAGCCTATGGCAGCGACAGAGCATAGTCTGTGGTACAAAGTCTGGCGGCCTTTCCTGATACTTTTCTTCATAACTGCCGCGGAGTTTATCGTAGCCTTCACGGTTCCCAAGGGGGCTTTCAAGACCACCCTCTTTGTGGCCATGACCATCGCCAAGGCTTTTTACATCACTGCGTACTTCATGCACATGAAATTTGAGCGGATCAGCTTAGCCTACATTATTATTTCGCCGATGATTCTGCTCATGGCGCTTTTTGTGGCGCTTTGGTATGAAGGGGAGAAGCTATTCCAGCTTCTCTTTGGGGGATGAGGGGCTGGCAAGCGTTGTTGGCGCTGGTAGCCTTGCTCTTTCCTTTCGTTGTATGGCTCGTGCTCTCCACGGGTAAGACGCATTACAAGACCCTCCCCAAGCTTGGCCCCTACGAAGTGCGGCAGCCGGGGGATACGGCCTGGCATACCTTGCCGCCGTTTGTTCTTTTGACGCAGGACAGCCTCCCTATCACGCACGACTCGCTGAAGGGGTGGGTGCATGTGGCGGATTATTTTTTCACCCGGTGCCCTGGTATCTGCCCTCAGCTTAGCCGGGCCATGCAGGCTGTCCAGACCTACCTAAAAGGCACGTCGGCTCGGGTGCGGCTGGTTTCTTATACCGTCGATCCGGCGCACGATAAGCCCTCAGTTTTACGGCAGTACGCGGAGCGCTACCAGGCTGACCTTCGCCGTTGGACCTTTGTGACGGGTCCGGAGACGACCCTCTATCGGCTTGCTGTGAAAGGCTACCTTATTCCCGTAGACAAGGCCGCCGACTCCACCCAAGGCGAACTGGGCTATGTGCATAGTGACATGCTGGTCTTGGTGGACCCCGACTTGCGTATCCGGGGCTTTTACAGCGGGCTTGATTCGGCGCAAGTGCGCAAGCTCCTGGACGACCTGGGTCTCCTGCTTTTGGAGTATCGTGACCGCTGGAAGGCCTCTTAACCCCCATTTTGTTTATGTAACGTATGCCTAAGTCCGTCCTGGGCCTCTCCGAAACCGCCTTTCGCAAAGCCATCTGGGTTGTCTCCTTCGCTATACCCCTCGTGGTGGTGGTTCTGCTGCAGCTGCCTCGGGTGGATATAGGGGTGGATACGACTTTTATCCCTCGCTTCAACGCGTTGTTGAATACCTCTGTGACGGTGCTTCTGACTGTGGGGTATTTTTTGATTCGCCGTGGGCAGCGGGAAGCGCACCGCAAGGTTATGCTGAGCGCTTTCGTGCTAAGCGTCCTTTTCCTTGTGTCGTATGTGGTCTATCATCTGACGCATGAAGAGGTGCGCTTTGGGGGAACTGGCTGGGTGAAAGCTCTCTACCTTTTCATTTTGATTACCCACATTGGACTCAGTGTTTTCATTGTGCCTTTGGCGCTTTTTACGCTGTATCCAGCGCTTCTTGGGCGCTATGCTAACCATCGCAGGCTTGCCCGGTGGACCCTGCCGCTTTGGCTATATGTGTCGGTCACGGGCGTGCTGGTGTATCTTTTCTTGTCGCCGTATTATCCGACTTGAGTTATGCGCAGACTGCTGATAGGGGGGCTGCTATTAGGCTTGAGCTGGGGGCAATGTGCCATGTGCCGCAAGAACGCGGAGGCTGCTTCCCCAGGGCTGGCGAAAGGCTTGCGTGTGGGGATCGTGGTGCTTTTTGCGGCGCCTTACATTGCGGCGGGTGTGGTAGGTTGGCTGTGGTACCAACGCATGCGTGATCGTGCGCGGTTGGGGGCTGGTGATCGAGACGGCGGGACCGAGCAGCCAGGTGGGGCTCGTTAAGGATGGGCAGCCTGTCGGCGGGCTTGTGTGGGATTGGCCTCAGCAGCACAGCGAGCGGCTCGTCTGGCAGACGCAGCAAGTGCTGGAAACGGCCGGCCTTGCCTGGGACTCTATTCGCTACGCCGTCTATCACCAAGGGCCGGGTTCGCATACCGGCCTGCGCATAGGGCTGACCGCTGTAAAGGCTTGGGCCCTTTCGCTGGGGTGGGCGGTCTATCCTGTGCCTCTCATGCGCGTTTTAGCTTGGCTTGGGCGAACTGTCGGGGCGAGCGATCTGATTCTGGGGCTATGGGAGACGCGGGGAGGGCAGGCTTACGGGCAGGTGTGGCAAGCTACTACCCCTTTGGATTCGCCGGCGCTGCATCCCCTGGCGGTATGGGAGACCGAAACGCCGGCTGAAGCGCTGGTGGTGGGCAACTGTTTCCTTCCTGGCCGAAAAACCCTCTACGTGCCCCATATCCGATGGCCGTGGGTGGCCGCTTGCGCCGCTGAAGTAGAGCCTGTGGAGGATCCGCTCAGGCTTTCGGCGATGGTGCCTTTGTATTTTCGCCCCTTTGTGCCTACCCAGCGTAAGAGCTCATGACCGTCGCTTTGCGTCCTTTGTCTGAGGCCGAGCGCCCGCTTGTCCAGCAGCTTGACCTGGAGACAGGGCAGGGTCTTTTCTTGCCTGAGGTTTCCGATCCGGTTCCATCCTACGCAGGCGTGGGGCCTGTGGAAAGGCAGCCAGCTCATCGGCGTAGTGGAAGTGGTGGGGGCAGCGCCTGTGCTATGGATTGCTCGGATAGGGGTGGATAGAGCTTACCAGGGCTTGGGCTATGGGCAGTGGGCGCTCCAGCAGGTGATCTTTCACTTGGGGCGTCGCCTGCGTGTGCAAGAACTCAGGGCGGCCGTCCACAAAGACAATTACGCCGCTCACCGGCTCTTCCAGAAAGCGGGCTTTCAGCCTGCCGGCGAGGCAGACCCCGTGGGGGAGGTGGTGTATGTGTACCGCTTTAGATGAGGCGATAGTTGCGGAACTCTCCCGGGCGCCAGCCGGTGCGCACCTCTATCCATTCCAGCAGCCGCTCGTGTAGGGGGCGCTTCACCCGAGCTGGATCGTACTCAAAGTGCCAGCTTTCCTGGCAAACCCTCTCTTTCATCACGGCGGGGTGGGTGCCCGAAAAAGGCACAAGGCGATCGTGTCCGTCATAGATAAAGCGTTCCGGCAAGTGGGTGGCGATCCAGGTGTCGTCGTGCCAGTATCGGTGGAGCTCTTGGAGTTTGGCGCGTTGTTTTTCAGGGGGGCGTACCCAGCCGTAGTGAAAGATGCGGGCGCCACTGCGCTTGACCCGAAGCTTGCGCCCCGCTCGGCGAAAGCCCTGCGCATCCCGGTACGCTTGCATGTCGGGCCACGGTCGTATAACCCGCACTTCTCGCCGATACCAACGCCGGGAAGCCCCTACCCAACGATAACTCCCGTAAAAATGCAGGTAGTCAAAAACCAACCCTTCTACTCGCGGGTCGTGAACATAGCGCTCCAGGCTTTCTCGCAGGGCGGGGTAGTCGTCTTCATGAAGCACTTCATCGGCCTGGAGGTAGAGGGCCCAGTCGCAAGGGGGGAGCTGGGCTAATAGTTTGTTCGTCTCCTGGGCTAAGACCTTGCCGCCTTCGCGCAGAGAGAGGTCCCACTGGCTGTCCAGGATAACCAGCCGAGGGTCGTTGAGGGCCGCTACGGCGGCGCGAGTGTCGTCTTCGCTCTGCCCTACCGCTACATAAAAGAGGTCGCACACTGGCAGCGCCGATAAAATCGCCTCCCGAAAGGGATAATCCATCTTCAGGCCGTTGCGCAGGATCATGAACCCTACCACCCGCACGCTGTGAAGGTAAAGCGCTTACCGAATGCGCGAAGTGAGGGGATACTTGAGCCCTTCGTACGACTTGAGCGTGGCGGAGACGCTCCCTACTATGACCGGCGAAGTGATTTTGAGCGGGATGAGGTTCTCATCGTCGGTGACCCACATGATCATTTCTTCTCTACCCCGAAAGACCCGTTCGGCCACCACAAGCGGGGTAATCTTGATGCAGCGGAAGGTGCCTAAGTCCGTCCGCAGCACTTCCCGGCCTAAAATTTTCATGCCGAGGTTGTAAATCTTGTCGTCCAGGAAGACCGGTATTTCCACCACGGTGCCATCAGGCATGTTTCGCACATCCAGTCGTCGGGCGTAGTAAAAGGCCCCCAGCATGTCCATCACCCAGGTTTCCATGGGGAAGGTGCCCTTCCGCCCCCGTATCTCGCGCCGCAGGTAGTCAAACCCCACCGTGTCCGTGAAGTGGTAATCCCCTTCGTTGACCCAGCGGTAGTAGAGGAGAGAGCGCATTTGTGCTGTGTCTACGTAGGCATCCATGTAGTCCCGCACCTTGTAAAACCACTCAAAGGTGGAAGCGGTTTTTCCACTGCCTCGGAAAACGTACGCGGGCAGTCCTTGGACGGTGTAGATTTTGGGGTACACTTCAAAAGAGGCTTCTCCGGCGGTGAGCCAGCCGTAGTGGACGCGAAAGACCAGTTTTTCCCCGGGCTGGAAAGGCACGGGCTTAGAGAAGGTGCGTGGGGGGAAGGAAGTCTCTGGCAGAGAAGCAGGCTGGGCGAGAGCCATGCAAGGTAAGCCGACCAGAAGGTGGCGCATAGGGAAAAGGACCTATGCAAATATCGCACCTTTTCAGAAGGGGAGGCCTTCAAGGGGGCTACTGGGGCGGGCGTAAGAGATGCGGGGGATGCGGCCGGCCAGCCAGGCTTTCCGGCCGGCTTCCACGGCCAGGCGCATGGCTTCGGCCATGAGAGGAGGGTTTTGGGCTTCGGCGATGGCGGTGTTGACCAGTACGGCGTCATAGCCCAGTTCCATAGCCAGGGCGGCGTCGGCGGCGCTGCCAATGCCGGCGTCTATGACGAGGGGCCATCCCGCCAGTTTGTGTCGTATCAGAAGGAGGCGTTCGGGGTCTTTGATGCCTTGGCCGCTTCCGATAGGGGCAGCCAGGGGCATCACCGCATCGCAACCGGCATCGGCCAGTCGCTGACAGACCGCCACATCGTCCGGCGCGTAAGCCAGCACGACAAAGCCCCTTCGCTTTAGCTCGCGCGCCGCGGCTAAAAGCTGCTCGGCTTCAGGCCAGAGCGTATGCTCATCGTGAATAACCTCCAGTTTGATCCAGGAAGTTTGCAGCGCTTCGCGGGCCAGTTCGGCAAGGAAGAGGGCCTCTTCGGCCGTGTAGCAGCCGGCGGTGTTGGGTAGCAGGCGATACTTGCCCAGCAATAGATCGAGGAAGGTTTCCTGGGGAGCCTGAAGATTCAGGCGGCGCACCGAGACGGTTACGAGTCCCGGTTGGCCTTTTTCCAGGGCTTCCAGCAGCACTTGGGGGGAAGGGTAACGAGCGGTACCCATCCACAGCCGACTAGAGATAGCTTCGCCCGCAATCCGTAGCGTGTCCATCTTACCACAGGAGGGTTTTGGGCTCGGTATAGGCAAGGTAAGCGTACTTGACGCCTTCTCGGCCGAGGCCCGATCCCTTAACCCCGCCGTAGGGCATAGAGTCCAGTCGGAGGGTAGGGGGGGCGTTGTGGATCACGCCCCCGACTTCCAGGACCTCAAAGGCCTTCTTCAGAAGGGCTTCGCTTTGGGTATAGACCCCCGCTTGTAGGCCGTAGGGGGAAGCGTTGATTGCATGGAGGGCTTCTTCCAAGGTGTCGTAGGTGCGCCATTCTGCAAAGGGGGCAAAGGCTTCTTCCTGGGCCAGGTGGCAAGTTGGGGGCAGATCCGTTAGCAGCGTAGGGGAGACAAGCCTTTTTTGAGGGTCTATCGTGGGAGCAATGAGTTCTTGGGCTCCGCCCAGGCGGGCTTCGGTCAGCCAGGCCTGGACTCGTTTGAAGCTTCGCTCGTCAATGAGGCTACTGAGGTGGGTCTCTTCTGAGAGGGGGTCGCCGACCTGCAGGGTTGCTACAGCAGCCCGGTACGCCTCCAGGAAAGGCTGCGCAAGGGAGCGATGCACAAAGAGGCGCTGCACAGAAATGCACACTTGGCCTGCGTAGAGGTAAGCGGCTTCGGCCAGTTCGGTGGCGGCTTTTTCCAGGGAAGGGGGATCGTGGACGAGGGCGGCCGCGCTACCCCCCAGCTCCAGCAGGACTTTTTTCCGATAGGCCAAGCGCTGAAGGTGCCATCCCACCGCCGCGCTACCCGTGAAGGTCAAGAGGCGATACAGAGGAGATTGGACGAGCTTTTCGGCCAGGGGCGGGTCGGCCAAAAGGATAGTGAGGGCTTCGGGGGGCCAGCCGGCTTCAAGGAGCGCTTCGCCCAGCCGGTAAGCGGTCAGGGGGGCTTGAGGCGCTGGCTTGAGGGTGATCGCACAGCCTGCTACTAAGGCGGGTACGACTTTGTGCAGCACCAGATTGAGAGGGAAATTGAAGGGGGTGATGGCCAGGATGGGGCCTATGGGCACGCGCCGCACGAACACCCATCGGCCTTCGGTAGGAGGGGAAAGGTCGCCAGGCAAGACTTCCCCTTCAGCAAGGCGCACCAGATCGCGCCCCAAGCTAAGGGTCACCCAGGCTCGGCGCACTTCGGCTCGCGCATAGCGCAGGGGTTTGGCGGCCTCCTGGGCAATAAGGCGGGCCAGGTCTTCGGCATGGTTTTCCAGCCAGCGGGTCAGCCGGTCCAAGATCTCATACCGCCGGTAGGTCGGTAAAGAAGCCGCTGCCCGCTGCGCATGGGGCAGGCCTTCCAGCACCTTTTCAATGTGCTGGGGCTCTGCGTAGGCTACGTGCGCTAAAAGAGACCCATCATACGGCGCCAGAAGAGGCCGAATATCCGAGGTGGAAGTCCATTGGCCGCTAAGCAGGAGGGGCTGAAACATCTCAGAGGTCTTTGCGGTTCCAGTCAAAGACCCCTTCTCGCCACAAGTAGATATACCCTGCCGCCAGGATGGCGGTGAAAGTCACCAGGAGCCCAAGCGCCCATACGGGGTCCTCCCGAAAGAAGAGCACCCAGGGGTACAGAAGGGCCACTTCCACATCAAAGACGGTGAAGAGCATGGCCACCTTATAGTAATGCACCGAGAAGCGGGGGTGGAGAGTGCCTACCGGGTCCATGCCGCTTTCATAGGGGATGTTTTTCTGGGGGGAAGCTCGCCTTGGGGCTATCAGGGTGGGCAGATACACCAGAAGCAGGCCGATCGCAGCCCCCAGCCCCAGCAGAATAAGCGGCCCTAAGTACGCCTGCAGCATCAGACAAAGATACGCCGACTTGCCGTGCGCCTTTGTCGGTTAGAATGCTTACTTTCGCCCTGTGCAAGACAAGCTGGAAGCGCTCCGCAGAAAGTATAGCCTCTTAGGGCAGGACTTGGAGACCTACCTGGAAGGGCTCCTATACAGCCGTTCGCTCACCTACTGGGATTACATTGAACTGGACACGCTCCTTACCCTTCAAAAGCCTCGCACCGATTTCCCCGACGAGCAGATATTTATCGTCTATCACCAGATTACGGAGCTGTACTTCAAGCTGGTCAAGATAGAGCTGGAGCTTCTTGCGCAGGAGTCTTGGCAGGAAGAGCGCCCCCTGCTCAAGCGCTTGCGCCGGATAGAGAGCTATTTCCGGCACCTCACGCACAGCTTTGAGATCATGCTGTATGGGATGGACTCGGAGCATTTTCTGCGTTTTCGGACGGCGCTTTTGCCTGCCAGCGGCTTTCAGTCGGTGCAATTTCGGGAGATTGAGCTGATGAGTACGGGGCTTAGGCAGCTTTTGGCCCCTCACCGGCGCGATGTGCATACGGAGGATGTAAACGAACTCTACGCCAACATCTACTGGAAGTTTGGCAATCTTGATGCGCGTACAGGCGAGAAGACCCTTACGCTCAAGCTTTTTGAGAGGAAATACGACGAGCACCTTCGCAAGATGGCCTGGGAGTGGAAAGATCGCAACTTGAATGCTCGGTTGGAAGCGGCGCTGGCGAAGGGGCAGGTGTCCGAAGCGCTCCTACAGCTCTTTCGGGAGGTGGACGTGCAAATCAACATCCATTGGCGGCTGGTGCATTTACGTACGGCCGCGCATTACCTCAAAAGAGATGAGGGCGCCTTGCCTTCCACGGGCGGCACCAATTGGCAGCGGTATTTGCCCCCCTACTACCAAGGGATCCAGTTTTTCCCCAGCCTCTGGAGCCAAGAGGAAAAGCAGGACTGGGGCAAAGCCGGCTTTCTGGAGCGCTTTGAAAAGGAAGTGGAAGCCTACTGGCGTTCGGCCCGTTCTAAGAGCGCCACGGCGTAAGCGGCGATGCCTTCGGCGCGGCCGAGGGCCCCTAACCCTTCCGGCGTGGTGGCTTTTACCGAAACCTGAGACGGGGATAGCTCCAGCACGGCGGCGATGGCTTCCCGCATAGCGGTATAATGAGGGCTCAGACGGGGCCGCTCGGCAATAATCACGGTGTCTACGTTCACAATCCGCCAGCCTGCCTCGGCGATCCGATCCCCCACGGCTTTCAGAAGCAGTCGGGAGTCCATGTCTTTGTAAGTGGGGTCCGAAGGCGGGAAAAGCTGCCCAATGTCTCCCAGTCCGGCTGCGCCAAGGAGGGCATCGCATAACGCATGAAGCACCACATCCGCATCGGAATGGCCCGCCAGGCCCCGATCACAAGGAACGGTGATGCCCCCCAGCCGTAGGGGACGCCCTTCGGTAAATTTGTGCACATCGTACCCGATTCCGATGCGAAGCATAAGGGTGCAAAGGTACCTCTTGTGGGTGGGGATGGAGTTGTACGGCCAGATCGTACCTTCGGTCGTCTCGCCGGTGGCTTACTTGCCCGGCGACTCGCTGAGGGCCGGCTGGCGCGTCATAGCAGAATGGAGCCACGGCTGGAACGGCCCTACGCTCCCCTTCTGGCAAGAGCCCCCCTGGGAACTGACCCGGACAGTCACCGCAGCCTCAGGGCAAGTGCTTTACATTGAAGGCAACGCCGGCCCCATAGAAGTCTGGCAGGGAACACGCCTCTTGTACTTAGGTTCCGAGCCGACCGTATGGGTTTCCTTGGTAGAGTCCAGACAGGTTGGGCTTTCGCTGCGCAGCGAAGGAAAGGGGGGGATTCTGGGTGGGATCTACCTCTTGGCGCGCTCTGATACGCAGGCTTGGCCGGCTGAGCCTTATCCGGCTCCTCCTTTATGCAAGGAGGGAGCTTCGGCGGCCTGCTTGTGCTTGCCTTTTACGCCCCCTGCCCATCGTCAGGTTGCCCTCCAACGAAGCGGTTACACCTGGCGAGTCGGCCGTTGCGATCAGCCTGGGTCCAGCGCCCCCGTCCGTAAGCATAGCGGAATACCCCTGAGTGTCTTAGTCCTGGCAGAAGGGGCTCTGCTTGTGCAGTTCCTACCTGGTTTGCGGTCGGCTATCTGGAGAGGCTTTTGGGGGCCGCAGCCCGCTGACCCCCTGGAAAATCTGCTGGGGGTGCTTCTGATAGCGTCCCTGCTGAGCTTCTGGGTTTCTCCAGGGCTGGTGGCGCTGGCGATGGGATTTCTGGGAGCAGAGGCGCTTCTTCTAGTTCCCCTCGGGGGAGTGCCCCAATGGAGCTGGCAAAGCTGGCTCTTGCCTCTGTTTCTGCTTTTGCCCTTGGAATGGGGCTTGGGAGGTTTGGACCCCCTCTGGATTTATGGGGCATGGTTAGCCCGTATGGTCCGATTCTCCCTGCACAGCCCGTATTTTGCGTACCTTTGCACTGCCGAGCATTTTTTGTACCTTCTTCTCAGGCCTACATGAAGAAAGTTCGGAGTGTATTTATTGCCCTGCCTCCTCAGCCTCCAGACTCGCCCTACTACGAACTATCCCGTACCTGGAAAGTGGAGCTCTACTTTGCTAATCTTGTAGAGACCCAGGGCATGACGCTGGCGGAGTTCCGCGAGCAGGGGATCAGTCCGTTGGACTACAATGCCTTCATTTTTGCTGGGCGGCAGGCTGTGGAGCATTTTTTCCGCCTGATTCGGGAGATGCGTCTGGAGGTCTCTCCAGAGAGCCGATTCCTCTGCATTGGTGAGGCTGTGGCGCAGCATCTTTTTCAGTATATTCCGGGTTCCATGCGGCGGCGCACGTATGCCCAAGCCCGCAGCTTAGACGACCTCATACCGTACATGCGTAAGCACGCAGGACTCCGGTATTTGTATGTAGGTGGGGGGGTAGCGCCTCTGCAGTTTTTTGAGCAGGCGGTGCAACATCGCCTCCAGGTCAGTTCGGTACGGGTGTATCATGTACGGTACCTTCCCCTGCCGGAGCCGCTGCGTCGCAAACGGTTCTCGGTGTTGTGTTTTCCCTCCGTCACGAGCGTGATGGCCTGGAAGCACCTGCATCCCTATTACAAGCAAGGCCAAACGGCTGTGTTGGTCTTTGGCCAAGATACGCTGCGGATTGCCCAAGCTGAAGGGTTTGAGGTCACCGATTACGCCCCAAGAGGGGAGATTTCCTCGCTCTTAGGCCTCTTGGGGCAATACCTGCGTAGGCAGTCGGAGCATACCTCCTCTCGGTCTAAGGGAGAGGAAAAACGAAGTGGAGATTGAACCAAAACGCTTACATTTGCCCCGTGAAGGTTCGGTGGCTACTGCTTCTGGGAGCGTGGGGGCTGTGGGCGCAGCAAGACCCGCAGTTCACGCAGTACATGTACAATCGCTTTGGGCTCAATCCCGCCGCTGCGGGGTACGCCGGCGCCTGGCAGTTCGTGGGCGTGGGACGGCTCCAGTGGATAGGCATAGACGGTCACCCCGCAACGTTCGCTGTGAATGCCCACACGCCCGTGACTTTTTTGAGAGGCGGGGTAGGTTTATCCCTTCTGGGGGATCAGATTGGTCCTTTTCGTACGACGGACATCAAGGCGGCGTATGCGTTTCGTTTGCCGGTGGGGTCGGGCGGTTCGGCCCTGCAGATCGGGGTAGCGGGCGGGGTCATCAGCAAGTCGCTGGATGGAGCTTCCTTGAGGCCTGAGCAAATCCCAGACCCTACCCTCTTCAATCGGGCCTCCAACTTGCTGGTGCCGGATGTGGGTGCGGGGGTGTACTTCACGCTGCCAGAGGATCGCTTTTATGTAGGCGTCTCGGCTCTGCACCTGACCGAGCCGTCTTTGAAAGACTTCACGGCCACTGGGCGCAGCCGGATCGCTCGGCACTTTTACGCGACCGCCGGCTACACGGCCCGCTTGTCTGAAACGATAGATCTCCTCCCGTCCGTCTTCTTCAAGCTGGCGGGCACCCAGTACATGGTGGAAGGTAACCTGGCGCTACGTGTACAGCCCGTGGTCCTCGGGGCCTCCTATCGCCTGGGTGATGCCGTATGTGCGCTCTTAGGCCTCCAGGCTACAGAAGGCCTTTTCGTAGGCTACTCGTACGATTACACGCTTTCCCGTCTGGGGGCCGTCACCACAGGTTCGCACGAGCTGGTGCTGGTCTACACCCTGGCCCCAGCCTTTCGCCTTATCCCTCCAGACCTGGGGGTGCGAGACAAAAAAGACTTCCGATGAACCCTAACCATTTGCATATATGAGAATGGCCGTATATTTGCCCCAGTCCAACCAACAGGCTATGCGTATGGGTGGTAAATCAATCCTGATCGCTGTGGTAGGAGCCTTTCTCCTGAGCGCTTGCGGGGGAGGCGCTACCGGCGCACGAGGCGAGCTCACCGGCGTAAAAAACCGTCCAAAATGGGACAATCCCCTGCCCTACGGCATGGTAACCATCCCCGCCGGAACTTTCCACATGGGTAATAACGAGCAAGATGTAAACTACTCTCAGAACGCCCGCATCCGCCAAATCACGATGAGCTCTTTCCACATTGACGATACGGAAATCTCCAATAATGAGTATCGTCAGTTCGTGGATGAGGTGGTGGCCGGCTCCGAAAACGCTTTTGCCGATAGCGTCTTTCAGTTTATGGAGCGCTATTACGGCAAAAAAATCAACAACCAAGAGGAATACCTCAAGCTTGTGTATCCCGATACCCAGGTCTGGAACCGGGACTTTGGGAACTTTGTGTACAATGAGCCGCTGGTGGAAAACTACTATTGGCACCCAGCCTTTGATGACTATCCCGTCGTAGGGGTCAATTGGTACGCTGCGCAGGCGTTTTGCTACTGGCGCACGCTCTTCTACAACGCGTATCGGGCTTCTCGGGAGCTTCCGCCGGTGCCTCGCTTCCGGCTGCCTACCGAAGCGGAGTGGGAATACGCCGCCCGCGGAGGATATGAACACAAAATCTACCCTTGGCTGGGCCCCTACACCCGTAACTCCAAGGGGTGTCCTCTGGCTAACTTCAAGCCGGGCCGAGGCGACTACATAGCCGATGGGTTTGAGTATACGGCTCCCGTCAAGTCGTACTTCCCTAACGACTATGGCTTGTACCACACGGTGGGGAATGTGGCCGAGTGGTGCGAAGATGACTTTGAAGAAACAGGCCCCATTGCTTACGCCCATGATATCAACCCGGTCTATCGGGACCCTCGCAAGCAAAATCGTCGCCGTGTCGTGCGGGGCGGTGGGTGGAACGATGTGGCTTATTTCCTCTCCGTCGGCACCCGAGACTACGAGTACGCCGACACCACCAAGTCTCACATCGGATTTCGGTGTGCTTTGTCTGTGATCGGCCGTTCAGGAGCTATGCGCTAAAACCGGAACTTTTTCTAAACTATAAGAGACTATGGCTAAGAAAGAAGGAGCTAAGCGAGAAGGGGCTTTTGATGCCCTGCTGCGTTCGCGCGGGTATCGCATTGCGATGAAGTATCTGTATGCCTGGGGGGCCTCTGTAGTGATTATTGGGGCGCTCTTCAAGATTCTACACCTTCCGGGCGCGAACGAGATGCTTATCGTGGGCTTAGGTACGGAAGCGGTGGTGTTTTTTGTCTCGGGCCTGGAGCCTCTGCCTGAAGACGAAAAGCACTGGGACTGGTCCAAGGTATTTCCCCAACTGGCGGAGGAGGAAGAAGAGGCCCCTGTTGAGCTGGGCCTCGGCGTGGGTGGGGGTGGTGGACTCATGCCGGGACTGGGGCCTGGTATTAAGTCCCTTCAGGAAAGTAGCCTTACACCGGACCTGCTGGAGCAGCTTGCTTCCTCCATTGAAGGCTTGCGTGTCAGTGTAACGAGCTTAGCTGATATTACCGACGCTGCGGTGGCTACCAACGAATTTGCTGAGAAGGTGCGAGAAGCTTCTGTCCGGGTGGAGCAACTTTCTCAAAGCTATGCCGTCACCGCCGACGCCATGGCCAAAATCGCCTCCTCTTTCGGGGATATCCAAGCTTACCAAGCCCAGATTAAAACCCTATCCCATACCATTAGCCAGCTCAACGCTGTCTATGAAAATGAACTGCAGGAAATGCAGAAGCACATTGCGGCTATTGGACGGTTCTACGGCGGGATAGGGCGGGTGCTCTCCAGCATTGAAGCTACCGCACAAGATGCTGAGCAGCTCCGCCAAGAACTCGTGGGCCTCAATAACAACTTGCGTGGGCTGAATGCGGTTTACGGCGGAATGCTTTCTGGGATTACGGCGGCTATCCAAAGGTAAGTAGCCTATGGCTGGTCAAAAGCTTACGCCTCGGCAGAAGATGATTAACCTGATGTACCTGGTGCTCACGGCGCTTCTGGCGCTGAATGTGAGCGCCGAGGTGCTTCAGGCTTTTCAGAATCTGGCCGACTCGCTTCAAAATACGGCAGAGCAGTTCCAAAAGAACAATAAGGATCTGGCTGATGCTATCAAGGCCGCCGTCCAGAAAGAGATAGAGCAAGGCAACCGAAAAAACGAGCCCCTTCTTGCCGAAGTGGATCGCGTGAGGGCGAAAGCTGATAGCGTGACGGGCAAGCTGCGGGAATATGCTCAGGCCCTCTTTGATGAAAGCATTGCAGGCAAAGACCCGGAGACAGGCCGACTAAAGCGTTTAGATGAGCGCGAAAACAATTACCGCTTCTGGATGGGGAAAAACGATGCAGCCAATGGGGGCCGTGGCGAAGGAAAAGCGCTGGAGATGCATAGGCTGCTTGATAGCTTTGTAGACTGGGCCAATCGCTTTTACGCCTATCATGCAGGAGGCAGGCTCCCTAATGCAGGTAAAGGGTTCAGCCCTCTTGTCTTGGACCCTAAGGATAACCCCTACGTAAAAGAGAAGGAGTCCAAAGAGAAGACCTGGGAGTACTTCACCTTTCACATGACGCCGGCGGTGGCTAACCTTGCTGTGCTGTACAAGTATGTGAACGATGTGTATGTGATTGAGACGGAGATTTTGAACCTTCTCAAATCTAAGCTGGGGCAAGTTACCTTTAAGATAGACTCGCTGGTGCTGGTAGATGCGCCTCGTTCGGAGATAGTGGTAGCAGGTATGAAGTTTGAGACGAAGGTCTTTGTTGCTGCCACTTCCTCGGAGGCCAAGCCTATCTTCTCGGGCTCGGGAGCTATGAAGTTGGTGGACGGGGGTTATGCGGCGGTATTTAGCATACCCGCTTCAGCTCGGGTGATTCCTGCCGGTCAGCGTAAAGGCAAGCAGCAATACACCGTTTCCGCCCGGGTTCCTCGCGCCGATGGCTCCTTCCAGGAGCTTCGCCTGAGCAAATCCTTTGAGGTGGTCAAGCCGGAAATCGTCGTGACTTCCGCAGCGGTGCAGATTCTTTACTCTGAGTGTGGGAACGATCTCAATATTGATGTGCCGGCGCTGGGCGAGCTCTATGATCCGCGAGTCACGGCTGACAACGCCCAGGTCATCCAGTCCAAGCAGAGTAAGAAGAAATTCCGGGTCGTGCCCCGCGCAGGAGCTAAAACTTGCCGTCTTAATGTGCAGACCAATACAGCAGGACAGCTCGTAGATCTGGGATACATAGATTACAAAGTGGTTCCTCCACCACGCCCCTCTATCCGCGTACTTGTCAATAATGAGTTGTACAACGGGGTTTCTCCTGTGCCTCGCACTGCCACGGTGCGCATTCAGGTTGTACCTGATCGGGACTTTGCTCAATCGCTGCCGGAGGACGCTCGCTATGTGATCGATCACCCGGTAATCAAGGTGGTCAAGGGGCTGGCTGGCGCCCAAGTGATTGGTACGCTTCCTAATAGCAAGGTGGCGACCTCCCCTACCGTCACCGTAGACCTCACGGACTATGCAAGAGGCCTGCAACCCGGCAATGTGCTGTATGTACAGTTCAAGGATGTTTTCCGGGTGAACTTCCAGAACAAACAGGTGAAGGAAAACTTCACCATAACCGAACTGACCGTTCCTATAACCATCGGAAAATAATGAATGCTTATGCGTAAGGTAGCCTTTATTGTGGCCCTCATTTGCTGGGGTTATGCGCAGTTTCCGCCTCGAGTAGAAGATCACTTCTGGCGGAAGAAAGTCGTACTGACGATTGACCTGCGCGAGAAGCTCAACGCCATGCTGGAGTCTGGCCAGCAAGGCTATGGGCTTTACACCAATTACAGCACGGACCCGATTACGGATAAGTCGCCGTATGCTAACCGCGAAGGGATTATCGTAGCTCTGATGAAGGGATTCAAAGATGGCAAGTTCGTAGGGTATAGCCCCAAAAACCTCAGCCAGCAGGTTTCGTTTGAGGAATTTGACTCGCGCTCCCGTCGGATAGAAGCCGGAGCAGGGGGCGGAGGCGAAGAGGAAGGCGGCGATATGGGGGGAGGTGATGAATTTGGGGGAGATGAGTTTGGAGGGGACGAGTTTGCGACAGACGACCTGGGTGGTGGTGTGGAGGACGCGCCGGCTACCACCGACGCGCCTGCCACACCCTCGGCTGAGCAGGGCTTCCCCTACCTGAAGTATTACCGCACCAAGCTTCGGGTGATCGAAGACCGCATCTTTGACAAAAACCGCTCAGACATGTACTACGACATGCAGTACTTATGTCTGGTGCAGGTAGACCCTAAAGGAGCCTTGCCTGACGAAGATGTGGTATGCTTCCGCTACAAAGACGTCATGGATGTGATGGACGACACCCAATGGCGCAATCGGGCTAACGACGCCGAAGACCGCTCTATGCGTGAAATCATTGAGCTGCGGCGCTTCTATGGCTATGTGACGGTGGTCTCTGGTGAGGAGTCCCGCACGCTCAATGAGGCCGAACTTCGCCGCCAGCAGATGATTGAGTTTGAGCACAACCTTTGGACTTTCTGAGGTTTTCCTATCGGCTTTGATAGAGAGAGGGCCCTTCCTCCGGGAGGGGCCCTTTTGTATTACCTTTGTGGTGTGACGCTCACCTTCTGGCTGACCTTGGGGGGGCTTCTGGCTGTGTTTTTTACCCTCGCTGCGTATGCGACCTTGGCTGAGCGGAAAGTCTCTGCCTACATCCAGGACCGCGTAGGTCCTAATCGTGTGGGCCCGTGGGGGCTTCTGCAGCCGCTGGCCGACGTGCTTAAGCTTGTCTTCAAGGAAACCTTCCAGCCGGCCGCTACGTATCGCTTTTTGCAGCTGCTTGCGCCTGTGCTCATGGTCACGCTGGCTATGGGTGCTGTGGCTGTGCTGCCGCTGTCCCGCCACCTGCGTCTTTTTGAGGGCAGCATAGGCGTATTGTACCTGTTGGGCGTTCTTTCGCTGACGGTGTACGGCTTGTCTCTGGCCGGCTGGGCCACCGGTAGTAAGTACGCTCTGCTGGGCGGGCTGCGAAGCGGCGCTCAGACCATCTCGTACGAACTTGCCCTGGGACTGGCTCTTTTAAGCGTGCTTCTCCTTACGGCGGTGAAGCTGCCCCAAGCCAACCCGCTCCTCCCGCAAACTATCGTGGAGGCCCAGCGTAATGGCTGGTTTGTGCTGATCAATCCCCTGGGCTTTTTGATTTATGTGGTGGCGGCCTTTGCCGAGGCAAACCGAGCCCCCTTTGACTTCGCCGAAGCCGAGCAAGAGCTGGTGGGCGGCTACCATACCGAATATTCCGCTATCCGCTTTGGGGCCTTTTTCGTAGCGGAATACATGAACCTCATCACGGCTTCGGCGCTGATCGCCACCTTCTTCTTCGGGGGCTATCTGGGACCGTTTGAGGAAAGGCTGGGCGTGCTGAATTGGCCTATCCTGTGGCAAAATGTGTGGGGGGTGGGGTGGCTTCTCCTCAAGACGCTCTTCTGGGCGTTCGTATTTATGTGGGTGCGGTGGACCTTGCCGCGCTTTCGCTACGATCAGCTCATGCGCCTCGGCTGGAAAGTGCTTTTGCCGGCCGGGGCGCTGAACCTCTTTCTTTTGGCAGGAATATTGTTACTTAGCTCATAGCTATGGAAGCCCGATTTTCCCCGCAAGCCCGCGCTGTGATTGCCCACAGCCAGGAGGAAGCCACTCGGCTGGGCAATGACTATGTGGGTGTAGAGCACATAGCCCTGGCCTTGCTGCGAGATGAACAGGAAAATAGCCTCTCTCAGCTCCTCAAAAGTCTGGGCGTGCCCCTGAAAGAAATCCGAAGAACCCTGGAGGAGCAGGTTCGGGCCGTGCGTTCGGGGCCTCCTTCAGCTCGGCTGGCCTTCTCCAAGCAGGCCGAAAAAATTCTCAAGCAGGCTTCTGTGGAAGCGCAGCTCCTGCATGCATCGGAAGTGCAGCCCGAACACCTCCTACTGGCTATTTTGAAGCAGCCTGATTCGGTGGTCACGCAGCTCCTGGAGAAGTACAATGTATCGTACTCGGTGGTGCACGAGGAGATAGAGACCTCGCCTATTCTGGGCATGGCTCCTACCGAGCCGTCTGAACCTTCTGAGCCGCCGTCTCGGGGTTCACGCGGTGGGGGAGGGCCTTCAGCCAGTCGGGGCTCTACCCGTTCCCGCACGCCCATCTTGGATAACTTCGGGCGGGACCTTACCCGGCTGGCCGAAGAAGGTAAGCTGGACCCTGTGATTGGCCGGGAGCGTGAAATTGAGCGCGTGGCCCAGGTTCTGAGTCGGCGCAAAAAGAACAACCCCGTGCTAATAGGCGAGCCCGGGGTAGGCAAAACCGCCATCGTGGAAGGTTTGGCGCTTCGGATCGTCCAGCGCAAAGTCAGCCGCGTCCTGTTTGGCAAGCGGATTGTGGCGCTGGATTTGACCGCTCTGGTGGCCGGCACGAAGTATCGGGGCCAGTTTGAAGAGCGCATGAAAAGCGTGCTCGCCGAACTGGAGAAAGCCCCCGAGGTGATTCTTTTTATTGACGAGCTGCACACGATTGTGGGAGCTGGGGGAGCCTCCGGTTCGCTGGATGCGTCCAATATCTTCAAGCCGGCCTTAGCGCGGGGTGAAATCCAAGTCATCGGGGCTACTACCCTGGATGAATACCGCCAGTACATTGAAAAAGATGGGGCGCTGGAACGGCGCTTCCAGAAGATCCTCGTAGACCCTCCCACGGAAGAGGAGACCTTGCAGATCCTCTACCAGCTCAAAGACCGCTACGAAGAGCACCACCATGTCTATTACACCGACGAGGCGCTGAAAGCCTGCGTGCGCCTCAGTGGCCGCTACATCACTGATCGGCAGTTTCCTGATAAGGCGCTGGATGTTTTAGACGAAGCGGGAGCTCGCGTGTATATGGCCAACATCCAGGTGCCGCCCCGCGTGGCCGAACTGGAAGCCAAAATTGAAGAGGTCCGGGAAAAGAAAGCCCAGGTGGTTCGCAGCCAGCGCTATGAGGAAGCGGCCCAGCTGCGGGACCTGGAGAAACGCCTACAGGACCAGCTGGAAAGCGAAAAGCTGCGCTGGGAAGAAGAGCTCAAAAAGAAGCGCTTCAAGGTGGATGAGGAGGATATTGCGGCGGTGGTGGCTTCTATGACGGGCATACCGGTGCAGAAGATCGGCGAAGGGGATATGCAGCGTCTGGCGCAGATGGCTGATGTGCTCAAAACGCGAATCATCGGCCAGGATGAGGCGATTGATAGGGTCACTCGGGCGATTCGTCGGGCGCGCGCCGGCCTCAAAAATCCTCGCAAACCCATTGCATCATTTATCTTTCTGGGGCAAACCGGCGTGGGTAAGACAGAGCTGGCACGAGCCCTGGCAGAATACCTCTTTGAAGGCCCCGATGCCTTGATCCGCATAGATATGTCGGAGTACATGGAGAAGTTCTCCGTGTCCCGGCTGATTGGGGCGCCGCCGGGCTATGTAGGCTACGAGGAAGGTGGCCAGCTCACCGAACGCGTGCGCCGCAAGCCCTATAGCGTGGTTCTTCTGGACGAGATTGAGAAAGCCCACCCCGATGTCTTCAACATCCTTCTCCAGGTTCTGGATGATGGGTCGCTTACCGACAGCCTGGGGCGGCGTGTGGACTTTCGCAACACGATAATCATCATGACCTCCAATGTGGGGGCGAAAGAGCTGCGGGAGTTTGGCACGGGGGTAGGCTTTATGACGTCGGCTCGGCGAGAGCGGACCCAGGACGCCGCCCGGCAAGTCTTGGAGGGGGCGCTGCGAAAGGTCTTCCGGCCTGAGTTCCTCAACCGCATTGACGATGTGATTATCTTCAACCCGCTGGCTCGCGAGCATGCCCGGCAGATTGTGGACATTCAACTGGCTGAATTGGGCAAGCAGCTGGCCGAAAACGGCTGGACGCTGGAGGTGTCCGACGCCGCCAAAGAGTTTTTGGTGGATCGGGGTTTTGACGAGCAGTTTGGGGCGCGGCCGCTCCAGCGGGCTATCCAGCGCTTCTTGGCCGATAAACTGGCCGATGCGGTCATCGCCCAGCAGGTTCAGGGGCCGGCCCACTTCCGAGCCGACCTTTCGGACGATAAGAGCACCATAGAAATTTCCCTGGCTCCGCTTGCGGTGTGAAGCCGTTTTAGGCCTTGTGGCTTGTGCGGTTGCGCAGCCCGCTTTGTCAGACTCGCTTCAGCGGCTCTTTGAGCGCGACTTTGCCTTGGATGTGGTGGTCGTGCGCACTTTCCCCGTGCAGACGGTGCTGACCGACACTTTTCCTTTGGTTTCGCTTTTATCAGGACCTGTGCGAGTAGGGTTGGCTTGGCACTTGCGACAAGGCAAGGGGTGGGCGTTCACCGTGCAGGCGGGAGGCGTGTGGGGCCGGTATGTCCTACGAGCCACGAGCGCCAGCGTAGCTCCTTACACCGAAAAAATGCCTGACGGCTATCGCTGGCTCAAGTATCGCTGGGGAGGCCTCTATATGCAAGGAGCCCTTCGCTGGGAGCGCCTCCAGAAAGGGGACCTCTTCCCTCGCTTCTGGGTAGAAGGCGGCGGGTGGCTTCAGCGGCATGTCGGCAGCAGCCTCAAATATGTCGCTAATCGGGAAGGCTACACCGAACGGGTTCGGTGGGATGGGGTACGGGTTTTCTCCCCCTGGCAAGCGGGGGTATACGCTACGGTCGGGCGCCAGTGGATAGGGGTGTCGGCGTACTACCATCTCTTGCCGGTTTTCCGGCGAGGGATCTACCTGGGTTCGGGCCATCCTTATCCGAGGGCGCCACGCTGGGAAGTAGGCTTTGTCTTCGCGTTATGAGGAAGCTCGTCGTAGCCATCACGGGCGCCAGCGGCAGTCTCTACGCCGCTCGGTTGCTGCACTGGATACGCCACCTGCGCCAGGCTACACCCCTGGAAGTCGGGCTTGTTCTGTCTGAAAACGCCCTCACCGTCTGGGAATGGGAAGTAGGTCTGCCCTTTCCAGAAGACTTTCCGCGCTACGACCGCAAAGATTATTTTGCTCCCTTTGCTTCGGGTTCGGCCCAGTACGAAGCCATGATTATTATCCCTTGTTCCATGGGTACGGTGGGGAGGCTTGCTGCGGGCCTATCGGATGACCTGATTGGGCGGGCGGCGGATGTGATGCTCAAGGAGCGCCGCAAGCTGATTCTGGTGCCCAGGGAAACGCCTCTCCATGCCGGCCATCTGGAGAACCTGCTGCACCTGGCGCGCCTGGGGGCTTATATCGTGCCGGCTATGCCTTCTTTTTACAGTCGGCCCGCTTCCGTGGAAGCGCTGGTGGATACGGTCGTTTTTCGGGTGCTGGACCTGGTGGGTCTACCGGTAGCCCAGGCCGCACGCTGGGGATCAGAGCCCCCAAGTACCTCGGTCTAAGGTCCGGTAAGCCAAGGCTTCAGCCAGGTGGGCAGGCCGAATATGCTCTTCGTCGCTGAGGTCGGCGATCGTACGAGCCACTTTGAGAATGCGTTCGTAAGCACGGGCCGAGAGCTGTAGGCGCCGCATGGCCTCCTCAAGCAGACGACGCCCCTCCTCCTCTATCCGGCAGAACTCCTCCACCATTTTGGGGGACATTTGCGCGTTGGTAAAGACGCCTGGCGACTCTCCGAATCGCGTCGCCTGGCGCTGGCGGGCTCGCAGGACCCGCGCGCGAATCTCGGCGCTGGTCTCTTCCCGGGCCGAGGATTGCAGATCGTGCGTCTCTACGGGCGTGACTTGGATATGCAGGTCTATGCGGTCCAAGAGGGGCCCAGAGATGCGGGCGTTGTACCGCTGCACCGCGCCAGGAGGGCAGGTACAGGGGCGTGAAGGGTGCGTATAGTAGCCGCAAGGGCAGGGGTTCATCGCCGCTACCAGCATGAACCGAGCTGGGTACTCAATGCGGAAGCGGGCACGAGCGAGTACAATGCGATGCTCTTCAAGAGGTTGACGCAGCACCTCCAGGACTTGCCGTTTGAACTCAGGCAGCTCATCCAGAAAAAGCACGCCATTGTGAGCGAGGCTGATTTCTCCTGGGGTAGGGTAAGTGCCGCCTCCCACTAAGGCGATGTCGCTGATGGTGTGATGGGGAGCTCGGAAGGGGCGCTGCGTGATGAGGCCTCCCTCGGCACCGAGTAAGCCCGCCACCGAATGCACGCGGGTCGTTTCTAACGCTTCCTCCAGCGTAAGGGGCGGCAAAATCGTAGGAAGCCGGCGCGCAATCATGGTCTTGCCAGCTCCAGGCGGCCCTATCAGCAAGATGTTGTGGCCGCCTGCCGCAGCTATCTCCATGGCCCGCTTGACTTGCCGCTGTCCTTTGACCTCGGCCATGTCTATGTCAAAAGACGCCTGCCGCTCTTGAAAAAGCTTGCGAGCATCTACAAAGATGCGCTCCAGCTGAATAGAACCGTTTAGGAACTCCACCGCCTGCTTGAGGTTGTGGGGAGCGTACACCTCTATGTCTCGTACGATACCGGCTTCAGCGGCGTTGGCTGGAGGCAGAAGGAGGTACGAGGTATGCTGCTTTCGGGCCAAAATCGCTATGGGCAGCGCGCCCCGAATAGGCATGAGTGTCCCATCCAAGGAAAGCTCCCCCATGATGAGAAAGCGCTCCCAATCGGAACGGGTCACCTGGCCTGACACCGCCAAGATGCCTATAGCGATGGGCAGGTCGTACGCCGTGCCTTCTTTTCGCAGGTCGGCCGGCGATAGGTTGATGATGATCTTGCCCCGAGGGAAGGCAAACCCGCTATTGCGAATCGCCGTCTCTACGCGCTCTCGGCTTTCTTTCACGGCGTTATCGGGTAGGCCTACAATCGCGTACCCAATGCCAGGAGAAAGGTTGACCTCTACCTTGACCGGGTAAGCGTAAATCCCATACAACGCAGCCCCAGGGATCTTGACCAACATGGCCACACCCAAGGTAAGTAACTTTGGCCAATGGTACAGCTGGTGCCCGAGCGGGAACTGGTGGGGTTTTTCCTGGTGGGAGGGTGGCTGGGCTATGTAGCTTACTGGCTGGAATGGTATCGTAAGCCCTTCTGGCTCTATGCCGTGCTGGTGGCGAAAATCTTTGCCGCTTGGGCTTTTGGGTGGTTATATGCCCACTACTACTGCCACGGCGATACCCTCAAAGCTTATCTAACCGCTGGGCGGCTTGCCCATTACCTATGGCAGGAGCCTTCGGAAGGGTTGGCCCTGCTTTTCCGAGAATTGTCTTCCGAGTGGGAAGCGCGCGGATGGAAGCTCTTCTGGGCCGACACAAACCTCTACGGCTACGACTACGAGTGGAGCGAACCGAGTAACTATTTTTTTTATCGGCTTTTGGTGCCGGTTTATGCCGCGGCGGGAGGGAGTTATTACGGCATGCAGGGGCTGGTGGCTTTGGTTTCGGGCCTGTTAGGCTACGCTGCCTATGAGCGGTGGGGGCGGGTGACAGCTCTACCCCGACGCTTCTGGCTATATTGGTTTTTGTGGCCCAGTGCCCTTTTCTGGGCTTCAGGGGCGCTGCGCGATAGCTGGGCTTTGCCGGCGATGCTCTACCTGTCGGCCCACATCGCCGCCCCGCAGGGGACCTTCCGCCTGAACTCTCTCTCCGGCCTGCGAGAACTTTTAGGGAGGCTCCTTTGGCCCTCGGCCTGTGCGGCGTTGGTAGCTGGGCTTCGGCTGGAGGCTCTGCCGGTGGCTGTTGCAGCAGGCCTGCTCTATCGGTGGGGCCGATACCCTCTTGTCTGGGTTGGGGCTCTTTTGGGAGGGATAGGGAGTTTGGGGGTGTGGGCCGGCCCCTGGGCTTATCAGTATCGGTTGGAAGCGCTGGACCCTGGCTTGCACCCCGACCTCAACGAGGCCAGCGTATTCTTCCTTTCTTTTGAGCCTACTTTCTGGGGCAGTCTCCTGGGATGGCTGAAGGCGGTCGGGCCTGGGCTTGCGGGGCCTTTTCCCTGGCAAATCCAAAAACCCTTGGTAGCCCTTTATGGCCTTGAAGCATGGGCAGGTACGGTTCTGATAGGCTGGGCGCTGTGGCAGGTCGCCCGCCGGCGAAGCCTCACCTTGCCGGAGGCCTTCTTGGTGATGTTGGGGGTTTTCGTCATAGGGATTATCGCTATGGCCATGCCTTACTGGGGTACGCTGGCGCGTCAGCGGCTATATGGGCTGTATTGGATAGGGCTGGGGCTGGGCATAGCCCTCCAGCCAAGCCTGGATGATCGCCAACGTGCTTTGCGCCAGCCGTAGTTCGCTTTCTTGGGTCAAGCCGGCGATATGCGGGGTCAGCAGGACAGCCGGGTGCTGGCGCAGATACTCCCAGGCTTGCCGGTCAGGGTCGGAAAGCCGCTCTGGGGGTTCTTGCGGTAGGGTATCCAGCGCCACGCCCCAAAGCTTGCCTTTCTCAAGGGCCTTGGCCACAGCTGGGAGGGACACAATCCCCCCTCGCGCTGCGTTGATGAGAGCGATAGGCTTGTGAAAGCGCTCCAGGAAGCTTTCGTCTACCCAGCCTTGGGTCTCCTCTGTTAGGGGCACATGCAGCGAAAGCACATCGGCCTGGAGCCAAAGGGCTTCCAGCGATGCCTCTTCAATGCCCTGGCTGCTAAAGCCCGCCTTGTACTTGTCGTACGCTAAGACTCGGGCCCCCAGCTGCTTCAGCAAGTGAGCGGTACGGCTGCCATTGTGACCAAAGCCCACGATTCCGACCGTGAGAGAGGCGATTTCCCGCCCCATGAAGGCCCGGCGGTTCCAGTGGTTGTGCTCTCGTAGGGCGTGGTGAGCAGGCAAAAGCTGGCGGCAGAGGCCAATCAGCGCACCGGCCACATACTCGGCGACGGGAGCGGCGTTGGCTTGAGGGGTGGTATAAAGAGCAATACCCCGCTTTCGGAGGGCTTCTATGGTAATGTGTTCTATGCCAGAGCCGGCCCGAATAAGAACCTGCAGATGAGGAGCCTGCGCCAGCAGCGGCTCGTCTATGGGTATAGCCCCTCGCAGGACCCATACGTGCGTTTGGCGCAGAGCTTGAGCAAGCCCGCCAAAGTCAGGGCCGGGCAGGTGGAGCACCTGCAGATCAGGTCGGCGCTTTAGGCTCTCCAGCAGGAAAGGGTGGTACTTTTCGGTCAGAAGTACCGAAGTAGGCATAGTACAGGAAGGTGTGGGCTACGGTCTGGAGATTCCGTGTGAGGGCCATGAGGTCAGCCGGCGCTACAGCCACCAGGTGGAGGGGTTCATCAGGAAGCCCTCGGTCCACGCCGCTGCGGTAGCGCTCCAAAAGGCTGGCAGGCACTTCAAAGCGAGCGGCGAAGAAATAGCCCTTTTCCTGCCAGAAGGCCGGCGAAGGATACAAAGGCTCAGCATGCAGGGGCACCAGGTCTTCCTCCGTGAGGAGCCAACCGGTTTCTTCAGCCACTTCCCGGAGGGCAGCTTGGAGAGGGTTCTCTCCGGGGTCAAGCATGCCAGCGGGGTGCTCATAAAACCGCTGGCCCTCCGTAGGACGATGTTGCCGCACAAGCAGAAAAGCTTCCTCGCCGGTGGAGGTGCGCAAATGCAAACACACCGCTGCAAAAACGCCCCGATGCACCACCAAGCGCCATCGGCCTGCGGCGTCTAAGACCTCTTCAATTTGCAAGAGGGGGTGTGTCCAGATCAGGCGCCTTTCCGGGATCATGCTGTGGATAAGAAGTCGCCTCAATAAGGCCGCCCGATACGACGAAACGAAGGGCTTCTGCGGCTTTCATAGGTAGAGGCTCCACTTGGGCGCGGGGCACAATCAAAAGCTTACCCATAAAGCCAAAGCTATAAGGCAAGTACACCGCTACAAGCTCAGGCTGGTGGGAGAGGGGCTTGTCGTGGGTTAGAAAGCCTATTTGGTACGCTTCTGTGTGGGGGGAAAGGCGCACCAGCACGGGCCGATCAAAGCGGTAGCCTCGCCGTGAGCTGTCCACCAGCTCGCGTACGGAGCTGTAGATAAACCCTACAAAAGGCACTTTGCGGATTCGCGCTTCAAAGGAGGCGATAATCGTAGGGCCTAGCCAATGGGTGCCTATATAGCCTAAGAGCGTGAGGCTCAAAACCAGGAGGAGCAGCCCTAAACCCGGCAGCCCTATCGGCAAGATGCCATCCAGCCACTGCAGAAGGACCCATAATACATACACGGTCGCCAGCGCCGGCAGAAAAAGCAAGACGCCCCGTAAGAAATATTGGAAAACCAGCGCCACAAGCCGGCGTAAACGCCGTTGCATGTCAGGAGTAAGAGAAGTCTTCGGGCAGGTGCCCGTTGTTAGAGGAGGTATCCAGGCTGCGCAGCAGACGAGGGAGCCGGCCCATGGAAGCGATCTCTCGCCAGGCTTTTTTCACCTCTTTGGCGATGAAGCCAAAATACACCTTGCCGCCTTCCAGGGAAGTCAGTACGCCGGATTTGGCCAGCACGGTGGAACGGGCTCCAATCCGGATGCCGCTGGGAACCCCTACTTGTCCCCACAATATCACCCCGTCTTCCAGCACGCAAGTGCCCGCTATGCCCACCTGCGCGGCAATCTGGCAGTGCCGCCCAATGAAGGTGTCATGCCCGATCTGAACGAGGTTATCAATCTTGGTGTGGTCGCCGATGTAGGTGTCGGACGTCACGCCCCGATCAATGGTAGTGCCAGCACCGATTTCTACATAGTCGCCAATCACGACGCGCCCTTTGCTGAGGAGCCGTTCTGCCCCGTCGGGATACCGCTTGTAGTAGAAAGCCTCCCCCCCGATCACGCACCCAGACTGGATCACGACATGATGGCCAATATGCGTATAAGGGCCAATGGTGGTGTTGGGGTAGATGTGGGTGTGGTGACCGATGTAACAATGGGGGCCAATCACCACATTATGCCCAATCTTACAGCCTGGCTCAATGTAGGTGCCTTCGCCGATGATGACATTGTGCCCTATCTCTACCCCTTCAAAGCGCTGGCTGGTGGCCTTGAAAGTGGGGGGGATGCTTGCTTGGAAGTGCTCCAAGAGCTGATTGAATGCGCGAAAAGGAAAAGGCACCAGAAGCAGGGCTTTGCCGGCGGGGGCTTCCACTTGTTGGTTGATGAGGATGATAGAGGCAGGGCTTTCCAAGGCCTTGCGCAGATACTTGGGCACGTCAGTGAACGTCACATCGCCCGGCTCTACTCGGTGTATTTCGTTGATGCCGGTAGCCCGCACTTCTGGATCACCTATTAAAGAACAGCCGAGCAGATCGGCCAGTTCACGGGCAGTGTGTGGGGGTATCTTCATAAGCGGCAAAGTTTTTCCAGTACAGAGAGGGCATAGGGAGGGGGCTGCGTTCGGTGTACTTGGCAGTGGGCCGGCTGGTATAAGGCCGACTGGCGGCGGCTTGCGGCGTGAAAAAGATGAGCTGCCCAATCGGCATACCCGCATATACCCGTACCGGGTGCATGACGGAAATTTCTAAGGTCCAGTGGTTACAAAAGCCTACATCGCCTTTGCTGGCGGTGGCGTGTATTTGGATGCCCAACCGTCCTACGCTGCTTTTGCCCTCCAAAAAAGGTACATACGCATGGCTCTCGGTGTACTCTTCCGTAACGCCGAGGTAGAGTACCCCTGGGGTAAGGTACAGCCCCTGAGGAGGTATCTTGAGCAAAGCCGAAGGGGCTGGCTTCCGGCTGTCTAAGGTAGGCGTAGCATACACCCGCAAGTAAGGGCCTAAGTGCACATCGTAGCTGTTGCTGCCGAGGGCTTCAGGACGAAAAGGTTCAATGACCAGGTGTCCCGCCTCTATCGCTGCCAGAATCTCCTTATCGGTTAGAATCATAGTTTCTCGGCGATTTTGGCGGCCCAGTTCCTTTGCGGCGAAGAAGGCGAGGGGTCGGCAGGGGGGGGAGGTGCCTGAGCCGGCGGAGAGGGAGGGTTCCCGCTGGGGGTCGCGCTACCCCGCGTCAGCTGTTCCAACCGCTCTAACTGCATCTGCAAAAAAGTGCGCAGCTCAAGCGTGAGGTCTTGCTTGCGCTGAAGGAGGGCTTGAATCTGCCGTTCGAGTTCTTCTTTCTGCTGGCGAAGGGCCGTTAAGGTTTCTTCGGCTTTTTGGCGGGCTTCTTGGATGATGAGGGCGGCATTTTTCTCGGCGTTCTGGATGGTCAAGCGGCTGCTCTCTTCGGCCTGAAAGAGGGTGCGCTGAAGAAGGTTTTCCATTTCCTTATAGCGGTTCAGCTCGGTGGAAAGCTGCTCGACCTTGAGTTTGAGGGCGTGTTTTTCTTCCAGGAGGAGGCTCCATTCTTGGGCCACCTGGCGCAGGAAGGTGCGCACTTCCTCTGGGTCGTAGCCACGCAGAGCGCGATTGAAGGTCTGATTCTGAATGTCTATGGGGGTGAGCATAGCCCTCAGCTAAACAAAGGTACCAAAAACCGTGCCTTTACACAGGCACCAAAGTGGGTCGGGCTGCTTTCTCAAACTCGCTCCGGTACTTCTGCACGATGGCGCGGATGGGCCATACCGCGGCATCCGCTAAGGCACAGATGGTTCGTCCCTCGATCTGATTGGCTACCGAAAGCAGGCGGTCTATGTCCGCGTAGGTCGCCGTACCCTCCAGAAACCGGTGCAAAATCTGCTTCATCCAGCCGGTTCCTTCGCGACAGGGGGTACATTGGCCGCAGGATTCGTGCTTGTAGAAGGCGGCGATCCGGTACGCAAAGCGCACCATGTCCGTCTGGTCATCCAGCACCAGCATGCCTGCGGTGCCCATCATAGAGCCGGCTTTACGCAGGGCATCGGCGCTCATGCGCACGCCTTCAATTTCTTCAGGGCGCAGGATAGGCGTGGAAGACCCCCCGGGGACGACGCCTTTGAGCCGACGCCCGTTCCGAATGCCTCCTCCCACCTCGTAGATGAGATCTGTAATCAGCATGCCGCTGGGGTACTCATACACGCCGGGCCGGTTGATGTGGCCTGACAGCCCGTACAAAATAGGGCCAGGGTGTTCTGGCGCGCCAATCTGGGCATACGCTTGAGCTCCCAAGCGCAGCACCAAGGGCACATGAGCCAGCGTCTCCACATTGTTGATGGTCGTAGGGCAGCCCCAAAGCCCCTTCTGCGCCGGGAAAGGCGGCTTGTAACGAGGATAAGCCCGCTTGCCTTCCAGCGATTCCATGAGGCCTGTCTCTTCCCCGCAGATGTAAGCCCCCGCCCCCTTATGCACATAGAGCTGGGTAGAGAAGTCTGTACCCAGGATCCTCTCCCCGATGTACCCCCGCCCGTAGGCTTGCTGAACGGCCGCTTCCAGCCGGTCTATCCAGTCGGCGTATTCCCCGCGCACATAGACATAGATGGCGTCTATCTGCATCGCATACGCCGCGATAAGAGCCCCCTCAATGAAGAGGTGGGGGTTGAACTCCAAGATGCGGCGGTCTTTGCAGGTGCCGGGTTCGGATTCGTCGCCGTTGGCGGCGAGGGTAGCGCGGTACGCCTTCTTTTTTAGGGGGCATGAAGGTCCACTTCAGGCCCGCGTTGAAGCCAGCCCCACCCCGGCCCCGGATGTTCCCGGCTTTCACTTCCTCCATCACCGCTTGGGGGGTCATTTCCTTCAGCGCCCGCCTGAACTGCGCATAGCCGCCGTGGGCTTCGTACACGGTGATGTCCGATAAGTTCGGTATGCGCGGCAGGAGCAGAGGCTTATAGGAGCGCCAGTCCATACCACTAAGGTAAAACGATTTTCCCGGCGCAGAAGTACGCCAATACCGGAGCCCCGAAATGTGTTTAGCTTTGTGCCATGGGACCTTTTGTGCGGCGAGCGGTCCCCCACCGCCCCGCTGAAGTAGAGGCGATGTGCCGGACGGTAGGCGTAGATTCCCTGGAAGCGCTGGTAGACCGGATTGTGCCCCCTGAGATTCGTCTGGAGGAGCCGCTGGACCTGCCGCCTGCCCTTTCTGAGAGCGAACTAATAGAGGAGGTTCGGGACCTGGCCCGGCGCAACGCGCTTTGGAAAACCTACATTGGGATGGGCTACTACGGCACCCATACCCCGGCGGTGATCCGGCGGCTGGTTTTAGAAAATCCCGCCTGGTACACGGCTTACACGCCGTATCAGCCTGAGATTGCGCAAGGGCGCCTGGAGCTGCTCCTGCTTTTTCAGACGTTGACAAGCGACCTAACAGGCCTGCCGCTGGCTAACGCTTCTCTGCTGGATGAAGCCACCGCCGCCGCCGAAGCGCTCTTTATGCTGTACAACGCCACCTCCGCTCGGCACAAAGCGTTTTTTCTGGATGCGGGGCTCCATCCCCAAGTACTCGGTGTGGCCCTGACTCGGGCCCGAGCTTTGGGCATTCTTTGCGAAGTGGGAAACCCAGAAACGGCCCAGTGGGATCGGTACTTCGGTGCGATTCTGGCTTACCCCACCACCGAAGGAGAGGTGCGGCCACACCTATCGGATCTGATTCAGGCGGCTAAACAGCACGGAGTTCAGGTGGCGGTGGCGACGGACCTGCTCTTTCTGACCTTGGCGGAAGCCCCTGGGGTCTTGGGTGCCGATGTGGCTTTTGGGTCCTCGCAGCGGTTAGGCGTGCCCCTGGGCTATGGAGGGCCTCACGCGGCTTTTTTCGCCGCCACCGAAGCTTACAAGCGCCTTCTGCCTGGTCGGGTGGTGGGCGTTACCGTGGATGCCGAAGGTCGCCGCGCCTATCGTCTGGCGCTCCAGACCCGCGAGCAGCACATCAAGCGTGAGCGCGCCACCAGTAACATCTGTACTGCCCAGGTGCTCCTGGCCCATGTAGCCACCCTCTACGCCATTTACCACGGTCCGGAAGGCCTACGGCAGATAGCCCAGCGGATCAGCCTGCAAGCAGCTCGCCTGGCGCAAGCCCTCCAGCAAGCCGGTTTTACCCTTCGGCACACGCACTTCTTTGACACGCTGCGCCTTGAGCTCTCTCCTGAAGAGACCCAGCGCCTGCGCACCTTAGCTGAAGCGCGCCAGATCAACCTCCGTTACTTCCCAGAAGGGGGAGTTGGCCTTAGCCTGGATGAAACCACCACCGAAGCGGATCTGGAAGCCCTTGCGGTCCTCTTTGCCGAAGCGGCTGGCGGTCCGGTATCCTTGCCGGCTTCAGCTTCCCCGGCTTTACCCCCCGCCTTGGAGCGAAAAACCCCTTACCTCACCCACCCGACCTTCCACCGCTATCAGGGCGAACAGGCCCTCACTCGCTTCCTGCACCGCTTGGCAAGCCGGGATATTTCCCTGGTGCATGGGATGATTCCCCTGGGTTCCTGCACCATGAAGCTCAACCCCGTCGTAACGCTGGAACCCATTTCTTGGCCTGAGCTGGCAAGCTTACATCCCTTTGTGCCGGCTGATCAAGCGCAGGGGTATCAGGAGATGCTTCGGCGGCTGGAAGCTTTCTTGTGTGCGATCACGGGTTTTGCCCGGGTCAGCTTTCAACCCAACTCGGGAGCTCAAGGCGAATACACCGGCCTGTTGGTGATTCGGCGCTATCACGAAGCCCGAGGAGAAGGGCATCGGCGGGTGGTGCTGGTGCCTTCTTCTGCGCACGGGACCAATCCCGCCAGCGCTGTCTTGGCTGGCTATCAGGTCCTCGTCGTGCAAGCCGACAACCAGGGCAACATCTCTCTGGCCGACCTGGAAGACAAACTCGCCCGATACGGCCCTGAGGTGGCCGCCATCATGATCACCTACCCTTCCACCCACGGCGTCTACGAGCGAACTATCCGCGAGATCTGCCAGAAGGTGCATGCGGTAGGTGGCCAAGTGTATATGGACGGCGCCAACCTGAACGCTCAGGTGGGTCTCACCAGCCCCGCTCGTATTGGGGCCGACGTGTGCCATCTGAACCTCCACAAGACTTTTGCTATCCCTCATGGGGGAGGAGGGCCAGGTATGGGGCCTATCGCAGTGGCGCCCCATCTGGCGCCCTACCTGCCTACCCACCCTGTCGTGGAAACCGGCGGAAAAGAAGGGATAGGCCCTGTCGCAGCAGCCCCCTATGGAAGCGCCTTGATCCTGTGGATTTCCTACGCTTACATTCGGTTGATGGGGGCGGAAGGACTACGCTACGCCAGCCAAGTAGCCCTCCTCAACGCCAACTACCTCAAAGCTCGCTTGCAGGCCTACTATCCTGTCCTCTACACCGGCGAAGGAGGGTTTGTAGCCCATGAGTTTATCCTGGACCTGCGAGGCTTCAAGACTCGGCTGGGCCTGGAGGTGGAAGACGTAGCCAAAAGGCTCATGGACTATGGCTTCCATGCCCCCACCATCTCTTTCCCCGTGCCGGGCACCCTCATGATAGAACCCACCGAAACCGAGGACTTGGCCGAGCTGGAGCGCTTTGTGGAGGCGCTGCGACGGATTCGGGAAGAGATAGCTCAGATCGAGCGGGGTGAGATAGCGCTGGAAGAGAGCCCCCTTCGGCAAGCGCCGCACACCCAGACAGCCCTCCTGGCCGAGAAATGGGAACGGCCTTACTCCCGAGAGGTGGCGGCCTTCCCAGCGCCTTGGCTGTATGAGTACAAGTTTTGGCCGCCGGTGGCGCGGGTAGATCACGCCTACGGAGACCGGAACCTGGTTTGTACTTGCCCTCCCGTGGAAGCTTATGCCGAAATGGCTGCTTCTACCAGGTAGCGCTCGATCACCTCAAGGGCGCGCGCCAGTTCGTCGGGGGTGCTGCTAAGCGCAGGCAGGATATACGCTACGTTTCCCAGCGGCCTCAGGAAGATCCCCCTCTCCAGGGCATAGGCTTTGAGGTGGGTTCGGTGGGAGGCCAAGTAGCCTTTCTGCGCGGCAGGCAGGTCTATAGCCAGCACGAGGCCGGTGGTGCGGGCAGGCGCCTCAGGATGGCGGGCGTTCCACGCTTGGGCCATGGCGGCTTGGGTGGCTGTAAGGGTGTGCAAGCGGTGCCAGGTCTTCGGCGCTTCCCACAGCTGGAGGTTGGCTACGGCCGCTGCGCAAGCCAGCGGATTGCCCGTGTACGAATGGCCGTGGTAAAAGGCCTTGTACGGGTCAGCCGTGTAGAAGGCCTCAAACACGGCTTGGCTGACCAGCGTCAGGCCCATAGGCAGGAAGCCGCCTGTGAGACCCTTAGAGAGGCATAGCATATCGGGCTTTTCTTGGCAGGCGTCGGTGGCAAAAAGATGGCCGGTTCGCCCGAAGCCGGTGAAGACTTCGTCGGCGATCACCAGGGCCCCCCCGGCTCGGGCGGCTCGGGCTATCGCATCCCAGTAGGCAGGCGGATAGCCCCTCATGCCAGCTGCCCCTTGCAGCAGCGGCTCCCCAATAAAGGCTATCACATCGTCCCGAGCAGCAAGCCTTTGCACCGCCGCCCAGAACCGTTCGTCCTGCGAGGGAAAAGGCAGCCACTCCACCCGGAAGAGCCACTCCTCAAAAGGCCCCGTGAAGAGGCTGCGAGCCGATACGCTCATGGCGCCAAACGTGTCTCCATGATAAGCCCCCTCCAGCGCTACAAAGGTGGTGCGGCGCTGGCCCTGGTTGCGAAAGTACTGGATGGCGATTTTGAGGGCGATTTCCACGGAGGTGGAGCCGTCATCTGAGAAAAAAGCATACGGAAGGCCCGTACGCGCAGTGAGCTTTTCGGTCAGGGTTTCGGCGGCGGGGTGGGTGAGGTCCGCAAAAAGCACTTGGTCCAGGGTGTAAGCCGCCTGCGCTATGGCCTCGGCGATGACCGGGTGGCAATGCCCATGTACCGTAACCCACCAGGCGCAAGTGCCGTCCCAAATGGCCTGTCTGTCCGCCGTATAGAGATAGGAGCCCTGCGCCCGAGTGATGCAGGGCGGATAAGGCTGCCCCGGATAGTGGGGCTCATCTGGACGCCAAATAGGCATAGCACAAAGCTAAGCCCCTGTATCGGTCGCCAAACACAAGCGTAAGGACTTGTATACAGCCTGAGCCCAGAGGAAAAGGGGAGCCGACAGAGCCTTTCCCCTTAGTATAACCAAAAACAAAAATCCGGTTGGGAAAATCGGCTTGCCACGGCCTCTGTGAAAGGTTTTTTCGGGAAAAACCTTTCCATGGTCATCCGTATGGTACAGTTTTTGCCTCCATTTCTGGCAATATGCAAACCTTACCCAAACTATGGATGGTGGGGGCCGCCTTGGCCCTCGGGCTTGCGCAGACGCCTTGGACAAACTGGGGCATTTATTGCAGATTCCACAGGAAACGGCGCCTCTCCGGTGCATGGCACGCAGCAGTGTAGAGACACCTTCTGGCTCGTGGTAGACACGGCAGGCATGGGTGCAGCAGGAATTACAGGGTGGCGCTGGTATTTGTCTCCTTCTCAGCCGATGGTGTATCCGTCGCCCGGACCTTTCCCTCCTGCCGGATCAACCGCCCGTAAGGTGGGCATCGCGGCAAACTCCTCTGTCACCGCTATCTTACAGGTCTATTACGCCTCTGGCGACTCGGCCTTAGCGTACAAAACCTTAGGGATAAGACCTGGACCTTCCACATCTTTTTCCTCACCTTCTTTTGTAAGCGTGATTTGTCCAAACAGCAGCGTTCCCTTCTCCCTCAATGTGTCCGGAGCGGATAGCTTTTATGTACAGTATGGCCCTAACCCCTCTGATACAGTGAAGAATAGAACCCAGTTTACCCTTACAGCACCAAGTTCTGGAACATGGACGGTAACGCTATACGCTTACTCCTGCGGCTCTTTCATTACTAATGGAGTCGTTTTTAGTATAAGCAGTCCTCCTAATCCAATGTTATCCTTTAGTGCGCTTCCTAATGAAGTTTGTCCTGGTGATAGCGTCAGCATTGATGTGAATATCTACTTCGCTCCGGCGCTGGCTGGCGTGACCAACGCCAATTACCACATCAAGGATCCCGGGAATAACACCGTGGCCACTTTCACCAGCTTACCTATCAAGTGGACTGTTCCCACCGGTGCTGCAGCAGGAACTTATAGCTTGCAGGCTGTCTTGACATACCCTTGTGGAGTGGCTACTATTTCTCAGACTAACCTCTTTACGGTACACGGTCCTCTGTCGGCTCCTTCTGTAAGTTTCCCTTCGGATTATTGCCTAGGCTCACCGGTGGATCTGTATGCTGTGGGTTCAGGACAAATCCAGTGGGACGTGGACAATAATGGAACTTGGGACTATACGGGCAGCTCCATAACTCATGTTTTTACGACTTTGCCCGCCATTATCCGCGTCAAACAGGATGTGGGATGTTATAATAGGGTAGATACGTTCAATTGGAACCCTCCTAACTTATCTCCTACTCCTTCTGGATTCATTTCTTTTTCCTCTTCTCCGGTATGTCCTGGAGATGAGGTGGAACTTTCGGTTTTGTGCAAAATACCACTTACATTGCATGGAACTTGAGCTGGATCCCGGATACGGTGTACGGGGTAAGGCCGGATACGAGCTTTCAGCTGCCTTCTACGCCGGGGACCTATACGATTACGCCCACTTTACATGGATGTGGAGCACCGCAAAGCCTTTCGCCGCTCACTTTCTCTGTGCCTGCTTCTTCGCCGCCGTTTGTCTCTTCCCCGGTGGTGTATGGGGCGCCTTGCCTATCTACGGGGGGTGATGTGCGGATTGTGCCGGTGGGACCTTCTGTGGTAGATAGTGTGCTGTACATTTTACCTAACGGAGCCCAGCAGAAGCTTCCTTGGGCGGATACGTTGGTCTATTCCGTGCCGGCAGGGGTAGCAGCTACGTCGGTGTTAGCCGTATTTGACTTTGGATGCGGGCTGCGAAGAGTGCAAGCGGTGTCTATTTCTGCGCTTACCGCCCCTGCCCAGATCAATAACCTGTTCCTCTCTCCTTCTCCGGCCTGCCCCAACACGAACGCCTACTGGAGCCTATCTGGGGCCAATATTCAGTCTGTGGCGGTCTACTTGGGAAGTACGCAGGTAGCCACAGCCATCGCCAGTAGCTGGGGCGCTAACGGTAACCTGATCTATCCTGCGACACCAGGTACCTACACCTACATGTTCGTAGCCCGGGGCTGCGGAGGCTATGATACGGCTTACGCTACAGTGACGGTGCAGGGTACCGGGGTCGTGGCTTCCTTCACAGCACCCGGTTCAGCTTGTGTAGGTCAGCCTGTAACCTTTACAGGCCCCAGCTCCAGCGCTGGCGTCACAAGCGTATATTGGAACTTCGGAGATGGGAGTACTTCAAGTAGCTTCACGCTCTCGCCTACCCATACATATACCGCCCCTGGCCTATATACGGTCTTTTTATCCCTAAGTAGCAGCTGCGGCTTCACTTCTTATTCGCAGCCTATCCAGGTGTATGGGGGGGCTCCTACGCTTAGCGGGCTGAACATCAACACAAGTGGCGCCACCATCACCTACGCTGTGAGCGCTACGGACTACGACTCGGTCAAGTGGTTCTTTGGAGACGGCAACACGGCTTTGGGCCTATCTGGCTCGCATACCTATACGGCGAGTGGCACCTACACCGTGCAGGCGATTGCTTACAACCCTTGTGGTACTGACACAGTGCAGCAGTCGGTCACGATCACGGCGGCGAGCTTAGCTGGGCGGGTAGCGTCGGTGGAAGGATGGCTTGCTTATCCGAATCCTGCGCAGGACGTGGTGGTGCTGAGCCATCCGGTGTATCAAGGACCGGCGGAGGTGCGGGTCTTTGATGTGGCGGGACGGCTGGTGCGCTCAGCCTCGCTGGCGAAGGTGCCTGGCGAGCTTCGCGTTGGCGGCTTACCTGCGGGCTTGTACAGCGTGCACCTGCGCACGGACGAAGGTGTGGCGGTGCTGCGGTTGGTGGTAGAGTAGAGGGCGTGGGTAGGTTGGGCGCCGCCTTCGGCGGCGCCCAGGGAGCGGGGGGCCGGCGGCCACAGGCCGCCGGCCCCCGCATTTTTGCCTTAGCTGTACTTTCCCTTTTTGCTGCGGCCTCAGGCGCCCCCAAAGAGCGCCGCCTCCACAAGCTGACACACCGTATGCCCCACCACCATGTGCGCCTCCTGAATGCGCGGCGTGTCCTGCGACGGCGCCCGGAAAAGGTAATCGCACTGGCCGGCCATCTTGCCCCCATGGGCCCCAGTCAAGCCCACCACCACCATCCCCAGCTGCCGAGCTGCCTGGATGGCGCGCAGCACATTGGGAGAATTGCCCGACGTGCTCATCGCCCAGAGCACATCGCCTTTTCGCCCCCAAGCCCTTAGCAGCCGAGCAAAGACTTCCTCATAGCTGTAGTCGTTGGCTACCGCCGTCAGGAACGACGTATTCACATGCAAGGCTTCGGCAGGCAGAGGAGGCCGGTCCTTGTAGTAACGGCCGGTCAGTTCGGCGGCCAGGTGCTGGGCATCGGCTGCGCTGCCTCCATTCCCGCAAAAAAACACTTTCCCCCCTTGCTGAAAGGTTCGCACCAGCAGGACAGCCACTTCCTCAATGAACCAATGCACTTCCTCGGAGGCTACCAGGGCAGCTTTGACTTGAGCGGCCTCTTGCAGGGCCTTCAGCATCGCTTCTCGCATCCCCAAAAGTATAGCGCTTCTCTCAGAAACGGCACTGACACTTTGTCAGTGGTGCGCCTTTTGTGGGAAGTTCCCCCATGAACTGGAACCAATTTACGGTGAGGGCGCAGGAGGCCCTCCAGCAGGCCGTGGAACTGGCTCAAAGCCATGCCCATAGCACGGTGGAAAGTGGACACTTGCTTCTGGGCCTTTTGCAAAAGGACGAGCTTGTGACGCCTTACCTCCTACAGAAAGCGGGAGCTCATCCAGCTTATTTGCGTCAGCAGGGCGAGAAGTGGCTGGCTGAGCAGCCCAAGCTGACGGGCCCTGCCGGCACCCCAGGGCTGGGCCCTTCCCTCAATGAAGCGCTTCAGAAAGCTTTAGCTCATGCCTCCCGCATGAAGGATACCTATGCGAGTGTAGAGCACCTTTGGCTCGGGCTGGTGGAGGGCAAGGACGCTATAGCTCGCCTCCTCAAGGAGCAGGGGCTTAGCGTGGCTGTCTTGGAAAAAGCCATCCAAGAGCTTCGGGGAGGGCGCAAGGTGAGCGACCCTTCGGCCGAAGAGAAGTTCAATGCCCTTCAGCGCTATGCCATAGACCTCACGGATCTGGCGCGCAAGGGCAAGCTGGATCCCGTGATAGGTCGGGATGAGGAGATTCGCCGCACGCTCCAGATTCTGGCTCGCCGCACCAAGAATAACCCCGTCCTCATTGGCCATCCGGGCGTGGGGAAAACCGCCATCGTAGAGGGCATAGCGCACCGAATCGCCCTGGGGGATGTGCCCGAAAACCTCAAGAATAAGCGCCTTTTCTCCCTGGATATGGCGGCGCTGCTGGCAGGGGCGATGTATCGGGGTCAGTTTGAGGAGCGCCTCAAAGCCGTCGTGCAGGAAGTCGTCCAATCTGAAGGACAGATTATTCTCTTCATTGACGAGCTGCACAACCTCATTGGAGCGGGCAAAGCGGAAGGCGCCATGGATGCAGGTAACATCCTGAAGCCAGCTTTGGCCCGGGGCGAGCTGCGCGTGATTGGCGCCACCACCCTGGACGAATACCAGAAATACATTGAGAAGGACAAGGCCTTAGAGCGGCGCTTCCAGCCGGTGTATGTGGACGAACCCTCGGTAGAAGAGACCATCTCTATCCTGAGGGGGCTCAAGGAGCGCTACGAAGTGCACCATGGGATTCGCATCACCGATGAGGCTATTGTCGCAGCAGCCGAACTCTCTCACCGCTACATTACCGACCGGTTTCTGCCTGACAAAGCGATCGATCTGGTGGATGAGGCGGCGGCGCGGTTGCGGCTGGCCATTGATTCGTTGCCTGAGCCCTTAGATGAGCTGGAGCGCAAGATCCGCCAGCTTGAGGTGGAACGCGAAGCCCTCAAGATCGAGAAAGACGAGCGCAAAGTGGCGGACCTGACGCGGCAGCTGGAGGAGCTGTACCGCAAACGGCAGGAACTGCGCACGCAGTGGGAAGCCGAAAAAGCCATCCTTCAAGAAATGCGTTCGGCGCGGGAAGAGCTGGAACAGCTTCGCCTGGAGGCTGAGTATGCTGAAAGGCAGATGGACTGGGGCAAAGCCGCTGAAATCCGCTATGGACGCATCCCAGCCGTAGAAAAGCGTATTGAGGAACTCTCGGCTCGCCTTGAGGCCCTGGCCCAAAACGGTCAAAGGCTCCTAAGAGAGGAAGTCACCGCCGAAGACATTGCTGCGGTCGTAAGCCGCTGGACGGGCATCCCCGTCTCCAAAATGCTCCAGTCAGAACGAGAACGGCTTCTGCGCTTGGAGGAAATCCTTCACCAGCGTGTGGTGGGCCAAGACGAAGCTATCCGAGCCGTAGCTAACGCTATCCGTCGTAGTCGGGCGGGTATCCAGGATCCGAATCGGCCTATCGGTTCTTTTCTCTTCATTGGGCCGACCGGCGTCGGCAAAACCGAGCTGGCCAAAGCCCTCGCCGAAGCCCTCTTCAACTCCGAGCAGGCAATGGTGCGCATTGACATGTCGGAGTATCAGGAAAAGCACGCTGTGAGCCGGCTCATAGGGGCCCCGCCTGGTTATGTGGGCTACGAGGAGGGCGGACAGCTGACGGAAGCTATTCGTCGCCGGCCCTACAGCGTCATCCTGTTGGATGAAATAGAAAAGGCCCACCCCGATGTCTTCAACATCCTCCTCCAGGTGCTGGACGATGGCCGCCTCACCGACAGCAAGGGTCGCGTGGTGAACTTCAAAAACACCCTCATCATCATGACCTCCAACATTGGCGCGCACCTGATTATGGAACGCTTGTCTGAAGCTTCGCTCACCGACAAAGAGGCGGTTATGGAAAGCCTACGAGCTGAAATCCTGGCTCTGCTCAAACGCAGCTTCCGGCCAGAGTTCCTGAACCGCATTGATGAGATTGTGCTTTTTGAGCCGCTTACTTTGCCTCTCTTGCGCCAAATTGTGGAGCTTCAGCTCAACCAGCTCAAGGCCCGCCTGGAAGACCAGCATATTGCGCTGGCGTGGGAGCCCGAAGTGGTGGACTACCTGGCGGAAGTAGGGTACGATGTGCAGTTTGGCGCGCGACCTCTGAAGCGCGCTATCCAGCAGCTTATATTGAACCCGCTAGCCGAAAAGCTCCTAAAAGGAGAAATCACGCCCGACAAAGGGGTCTTGATTCGGCAGGTGGAGGGCGTCATCTTTTTCTCCCCCCTGTCCGTTTCGCAGGAGGCCGTCTAAGGGCCTTCTTAAAATGCCAAAAAGCGGCTACTTTCCTACAAAGGTAGCCGCGTTTGCCGTAGCTTTGCCTAAGGCATGGATACCCTCTTTCCGCCTTCGCTGGCGGCGCTGCGTGAGGCGCTGGAGAAGCTGCCAGGCATTGGCCCTCGGAGCGCCTTACGTATCTTAGAGGCCCTTCTCAAGCGCCCCGAGCTCCTCCAGCTCCTCAAGGAAACCCTTGAAAGGGTAGCCGAAACCGTGCGACCCTGTCGCCGCTGCGGCTTTTGGGCCGAAGGGGAGCTGTGCGCTATATGCCGCGATCCCCATCGCACGCAGCCCGTACTCTGCGTGGTAAAGGATCCGGCCGATGTGCTGGCTATTGAGCGCAGTCAGGCCTTCCAAGGACAATACCATGTGCTGGGGGGCGTCTTGGATCCCCTGGCTGGCGTGGGGGAAAAAGACCTGCGCCTCTCCGAGCTCTGGCATCGTCTCCGCACCGAAGGATACCAGGAAGTGATCTTGGCCTTAGGAACCAGTCCAGAGGCTGAAACCACCGCCTTTTACCTGGCCCGGCAGCTGCGCGATTGGCCTGGCCGGCTCTCCCGCTTCGCCAGCGGTGTCCCCGTCGGAAGCGAACTGCAGCAGGTAGACCCCCTCACGCTCTCCCGATCCCTGCGCGAACGCCAGCCTTTCTCCGTATGAAAGAGCTCTCCGTCATCATCGTCAGCTACAACGTCAAGTACTTCCTGCGGCAGTGCCTGCAGTCCGTGATGCGTGCCCTGGAGGGGATAGACGGCGAAGTCTGGGTGGTGGACAACGCCTCTATAGACGGCAGCGTAGAGATGGTCCGGGAAGAGTTCCCCTCCGTCCAGGTGATCGCTAACGAGGTAAACGTGGGCTTTGCCCGAGCCAACAACCAGGCCATCCGCCAGGCTCAAGGCCGCTATATCCTCCTCCTGAATCCCGACACCATCGTACAGGAGGATACTTTCCATAAGGTGCTTCGTTTCCTGGAGGAGCATCCCGAAGCAGGTGCAGTGGGGGTCAAAATCATAGACGGTAAAGGTCGTTTTTCGGTAGACTCAAGGAAAAAGCTTCCTTCTGCATGGGATATATTTTGTAAGCTATCCGGCTTGTACCGACTCTTTCCTAAAAGCAGACTATTTGGGGGTTATCATCTCACTTACCTGCCCGAAGATCAAATTGCGAAGGTTCCGGTGTTATCGGGTGCTTTTATGTGCATCCCCCGGGCTATCCTGGATAAAGTGGGCCTGCTGGATGAGCGTTTCTTCATGTATGCCGAGGATATCGATTTGTGTTATCGCATCCTCCAGGCCGGCTACGAAAATTATTACCTTCCTACCACGCAGATCATCCACTTCAAGGGTGAAAGCAGCCGTTCCCAGTCCCTCAACTATGTGCTGACTTTTTACAAGGCTTCGTTGCAGTTTGTGCAGAAGCATTATCGGGGCTGGCGGCGGTGGCCTGCTGCCCTGTTGTATCAGGGGGGTATTCTCTTGGCGGCGCTGCTTTCTGGCGCAAAACGCATCTGGCAGCATATCTACCTTCCCTTGGCCGAAGGGGGCCTCCTTTTTGGCGTGGGAACGCTCCTCTTGCGGTTCTGGGAAAGCTACTCAGGCAAGTCTTTTCTCCCTGCGTATCACACTTGGGGGCTGCTGGGGTACGCAAGCACCTTCGTGCTGATGCATCTGGTCTTCTTGAACTACGCTCCGCCCTACCGCATCCGACGCATTGGGGGGGCTGTGCTTAGTGGGTTTTTGCTTCTGGCGCTGATTAGTTATCTGCTGCCGTCCATCAACTACTCTCGCTTCATGGTGATGGGCTTGGCTTTTTCGGCGGTGCCGCTGGGCTTGGCGCTGCGCGCCCTGGACAACTGGCTCCGAAAAGGCCGCCTCCACCTCACCGGCGAACTGTCCCACCGCGTCATGGTGGTGGCCGACCCGGTTCACTTTTCCCGCCTCCGTAAGCTGCTCTTTGAGGAGATACGCTACCCTGCGGAATTTGTCGGTTTTGTAAGCCCCCGCCCTCACAAGGAAGCCCTCGGCACACCAGCCCAGCTCCCCTATCTCTTGGACCGCTACGCCCCCGACGAACTGATCTTCTGCAATGCCAGCCTCACTTCCCAGGAAATCATCTCCCTCATGATGCGCTACTTCTACAAAAAGCTCAGCTTCAAAATCATCCCCCCCTACGCTGATTACCTGATCGGTCCCCAAAGCATCCTAGTTAGCCGAAACTCCCTACGCCTCTACCTGCGTCTCCACCAGCCCGAAGTGCTCTTCCAGAAAAAGGTTTTTGACCTGGCGGTGGGGGTTTTGCTTCTCGTGGCGTATCCCCTGACCTTTTGGATTTACCACGATCCCAAAGCCGCCCTGCAAAGCCTTTTTGGCGTTTTGACAGGTCGCTATCACTTTGTCAGCTATAGCGATTTCCCCTCCGAAGAGATGCCGCTGCTCAAAGAAGGCCTCCTCACCACCGATTTTTTGCGGCAGTTGTACCCGCATACTTTTAGCGTGGACCTGATGTATGCGCATCGCTACTCGGTGCTGTTAGACTGGAAGATTCTCCTGATGGGCCTACCGCATCTGGGCACGGTCAAAGCCCGATGAGGAGGGTGGGGCTGACGCTTATGCTGGGGGCCTGTCAGGGTTTGGCGCCCTCGTCAGAGCCGGTTCTTCCGCGGTGGGGAGCCCTGCGTGTGGTGGCCACCTCTGAGCCTGTGCTGCCCCAGGGTTGCCTGCCTGATAGCGCGCCGTATGCCCTCTTCTTGGAGCTGCGGCAGGATCCCCTCACCGGCAAGCCCGAATGGCTCTCAGGACACCGGTACGCCCTTGCTTTTTACCTGGAGCAGCTACCAGTCCACCTTCTCGTGATAGAAAGCCCCTGGGACGATACCCTTTTCTTTCCCCGTTCCCCTGAGGCGGCTGAGACCTGGCGTGAAGCCCTTTTTCAGTGGGTGGAAGAGGAGCTGCTTCCTTTCCTGCGGCCGTATGAGGTTCGTTACCTGGCCTGGGGACGAAACTGGAAGCAAGCCCCCATCACCGCCGAAGCGTGGGCAAAGGCTATCCAAGCGTGGCGAGCTCAGGATTCGCTGCGCTGGTGGGGTTTCTGCGCCGCTCACCCCAGAGAAGTTCCGGCGCTGCGAACTTGGGACTTCCTGGGGGTAGACTACCAGCACTTTTACCCCCTTCATGAGCGGCCTGCGTACCACGAGGCTTGGGAAGCGGCCGGCAAGCCCCTCTTCCTGGTCTATCCCAACCTCTTTGAGCCGGACACGAGCCAGGCCCTTGCGGAGCGGCAGCGTCATTGGCGCACCCTTCCCAAGGCAATCCTGCTGGAAACGCTCCCTTGCCCGTGAAATTCCTCTTTGTACGGCTCAGCAGCATGGGTGATGTGGTGCTTACCACCCCGCTGGTACGGGCGCTGGCCCAGCGTTATCCCCAGGCTGAGATCCACTTCCTCACGAAAGCCCCTTATGTACCCCTTCTGGCGCACCATCCGCTGGTGAAGGCCGTCCATGCCTGGCCGCCAAGGCCGGAGCTTGGGCAGCAGCGGTGGGAGGGCGTCATAGACCTCCAGAAAAACCTCCGCACGCTGCCTTTGCGGTGGCGGCTGCGCTATCGGTGCTTCACGACCTTTCCCAAGGAGAACCTGCGCAAGTGGCTCATGGTGCGGGGATGGGGCTGGTGGCGCCTGCGGCATGTGGTATTGCGGTATGGGGAGGCCTTGCGGCCGTGGGGCATTCGGCCAGAGGCCTTAGGCCCCTTAGAAGTGCATGTGCCCTCGGCGGTGCGGGGGCGGGTGCAGGCTTTCTGCGCTGCCGCAGGCCTCACCGGCAAGTGGATAGCGGTAGGACTGGGAGGCACCTACGCCACCAAGCGCTGGCCGATAGCGTATTGGGGGGAGCTCCTACAGCGGCTTCAGGCGCCGGTCGCCCTCTTAGGGGGGGCGGCGGAGCGGTCTGACGCCGAAACCTTAGCCCGCCAGCTTAGCCAGCCGGTCTTGGTAGCAGCAGGCCAACTTGACCTGCTTGAGACGGCCGCTCTCATCGCAGAGGCGTCCCTCCTGCTGAGCCACGATACCGGCACGGCCCACCTGGGGGCCGCCATGGGCACCCCTACCGTCGTGCTGTGGGGCAATACCATCCCCGAATTCGGGATGGAACCCTGGCAAGTGCACCATGCCAACATAGAAGCGATGCATCTAGCTTGCCGCCCCTGCAGCAAGCTGGGCTATGCCGTTTGCCCCCGCGGCCACCACGATTGCGTGCGGGCTCTCACGCCCGACTTTGTAGCGGCTCAGGTGTCGGCGTTTCTGGCCTCACTGCCACACCAGGCGAAAGGTCTGTAGCCCCGCAGTCGTCTCCACCTGCAAAAAGTATACCCCTGCGGTGGTGGGGGAAGGGAGCGTTAGGCTGCCTTCGGCGGCTTCACCCTGATGGCTGTACAGGATGCGGCCTGCTGCGTCGGTCAGCGCTATGCGAGGTCGCTCTCCATCGGGGAGGGCCCACAGGAGAACCGCCTCTTCTCCCACAGCACGCACCCGACGCTCCACCATTAGATACGCTCCCTCCGGCAGGATGACCGCCTCCGCCGGGTTGCTCATCAGGACGGCGCCCGTGGGCAGCTGTTGGCTCACCAGATAAAGGTACCGGCCAGGCGCTACCGGACCGTCTACATAGCTGTAGACGTCCCCTTCCAGACGAGTTAGGGTCGTCCACTCACCTTCTAAGCCGGCCCGACGCATCACATAGAAATGCTGGTCGGGGTGTCGCTCGTTGACCGCCCAAGTAAGCGCTATATGGCTCCCGTCCTTCCGCTGCGCCCGAAGCTGCACATCCAGCGCCGACAGCACGCACGTCACCGTGTAGCGCTGCCGGAAGGTATGACAGCACCCCTGGAAGGGATCACACAGCGTGAACTGTACAGTGTACTCTCCTGGAGCGGGAAACTGCGTCGTGAGGGGATTCAGAGAGGATGCCCCCGGCCCTTGAGCCTGGAAGCCAGGAGGGAAGTCCAGCAGCCACCATGAAAAGTGTGCGCAAGCCGCAGCCTGACAGGTGATAGGAAAGCAATCGCCATTTACATCACAGGGCAGAACGCAAACTCCTCCGCACGACTTTACATACTGAGAGCAGGAGGGGTTGAAGGTGACATTTTGCCCAGCGCAGTAGGTGGCAGGGCTGATCGTGAAGCAGGCGGTGGGGGCGCGCTGCACCGTCACGGTGGTGGTGGCGGTGGCGTCAGGGCAGCCGCCCCCGTACTGCACGCGCACGCAGTAGGTGGTAGTGTTTACAGGGGCTACGGTGATCTGGTTAGCTGTAGCGCCGCTGGCGATAGGGGTTCCTGTACAGGTGCCATTGGCGTACCAGATGTAGTTGGTGGGCGCCGTGGGACCGTTTGAAACAGCCGTAAGGGTGACCCGAGAGCCCCGACAAATGCTGGGGTTGTTAGGGTCTATCGTGACGCTGCCCGTGATAGCGTTGACAGGGATAGAGAAATCAGTGTTGTTAGGGATGCAGGAGCCGCAGGGACTGCAAATCGTATTCCCGTCGGTTCCGGTTTTTACCCGCAGGGTGTAGGTGGTGCCAGGGGTTAGAGGGCCTGACAGCGTGAGCTGTATCTGTTGGGTCGTGGGAGGAGTGCCTGGCGTGCAGTTGAGGGGACTGGCGCCGGTGATCGTAGGCGCACCTCCCGGAGCGGTGAACTGGAAGTCAGTGCCATTGGCTGCGACAGAGTTACAGTTTACAGGGGCGCTCAGGTTCACGATGACGGTGGTCGCGCCGCAGTTGTAAGTGAAGGAAGAGGGATTAGGCAGCTGATCGGTTACGACGATGGTGAAGCCGTAGGTGGCGGTATTGCGAACAGGGCAGTTGTTGTCTTGGAGGGTTACGTAGAAAGTGAAAGTCTGGCCGTTGGCTGAGGCAGGCGGTGTCCAGCAGAACTGACCGTTAGGGGTCGTGGTGTTGTTGCCGGTGATGTTGAAGGTGGCCCCAGAGGGCAGGTTGGTGTAGCTGACGGTGACGGGCTGGTTATCAGGGTCCCGAAACTGGAGGTTGAAGCACTGATTGCTGCCTGGGCAGAAGTAAGCGGTATAGGTGCCGGGGTTAGAAGGGTCATAAGGGTTGGCGGGGAGGGTGCCGTTGATGGCGCTGGACCGAGGTGGAGAGCCACTGCAGGTGATGACTCGTACTTGCATGTCGCGGATATATTCCCCGATGAGGGTGGAGCCGCGGTATTCGCGGATGAGGATACAGATGGGGCCGATGGCGAGGGCGTTAGGGGTCAGGCAGACGGTGCCGTTGGTGGTGTTTACGGTTGGGGGCGCAGTAGCAGGCAGAGGATTAGAGCCACTGCATCCACCAGGGCAGCTGCTGTTGTAGGTGACAGGCGTGTTGATGTCCGTGGAGCGGCAGTAGGTCAGCGATACTTCCAATCGGTCTCCGTCAGGGTCGCTCATGCCGGGATTGAAGCAGAAGGGTTGCCCGTTGCAGGCCAGGGCCGTAGGCGGATTGGTGAAGGTAGGGGTATTGTTGCAGGGGGCTGCCTGGGTGTTGAGGCGCGCAAAGATGTAGAAGTCTTCGTCGTTTGAGCCGGTGGTGATACTGGAGTTGCGACAGCAGTCAGAGAGAGACAAAATCCAGTCGTTACAGTTCTGAAGCTGGATGGTGCCCTCGTAGAAATGCTCCTCCCACCCGTAGGGCGCGCTGGAGTTGGCGCAGCGGCTTTGCTGCCCTGGACAGGTAGGGGTGATGTCCGTCACGCTGACGCGGTTGAGCGTGATGCTGCTATTCACATTGCAGGAGGTGGACTGATAGCGGATAATGATGGTACTAGGCTGTTCTATGCCCGCGCAGTCCCGATAAACCCGCACCCGGATGCGATAGGTGGGGGGATTGGTGGAGGAGTTGAGACACTGAACGACAATCTCACCGCCCATGAGATGGCTCGCCCAAGCGAGACTAAGCAAGCCCGCAGAGAGAAAAGCGTACCGCATACCATAGCAAAGGTAAGGTAAACTCGGTATACTTTGCAAAGTGTCTGAGGAAGGGGTTGTGTTGTATCTTCGCTGGGTATGCGTGTGGAGGCGGCGCGAGAAGCCCTGCCGGACCTGCCGGGGGTGTACAAGTTTCTGGATGGGCGGGGGGAGGTGATATATGTAGGCAAGGCGCGCAACCTGCGCAAGCGGGTGCTCAGTTACTTCACCCGGGCAGAAGACCCCGCTTGCGACTACAAAACGCGCCTCCTTGTGCGCCACATAGCCCAGATTGAATGGATAGTCACAGACACCGAGTGGGATGCGCTCCTGCTGGAAAACAACCTTATCAAGCACTACAAGCCCCGGTATAATGTGCTGCTCAAGGATGGGAAGACCTACCCCTATCTGTGTCTGACGGAGGAACCGTATCCGCGGCTGGTTTTTACCCGGCAGAAGGTCTACCAAGGCACCTATTATGGGCCGTTTCCTGGCGGGGGGATGCTTCGGAGCCTGATTGAGCTTTTTCAGGGGCTGTATAGGCTGCGGGATTGCGATCTCAAGCTCACCCCGGAGGGGGTAGCCCAAGGGCGCTTCCGGGCTTGTGTCAAGTATTACATTGGCACTTGTGCAGGGCCTTGCATTGGCAAGCAATCGCACCAAGCGTATAGGGCGGTGGTGGAAGAGGTGCGGCAGCTCCTGGAGGGCCAATGGGAAGCGGTCCTGGCTGAAATAGACCGCCAGCGGCGTGAAGCGGCCGCTGAGCTGGACTTTGAGCGGGCTCACGAGCTAAAGAAACGGTTAGACCAACTGCGCGCCTACCAGCAGCGCAGCATCGTAGTAGACGCAGCGCAAGGGGATGTGGAAGCCTTTAGTTTCGTGGTGGGGGTTAGGGCGGGGGTGGCGCACCATTTGTCTGTGCGGGGTGGGCGCATCGTGGCTAGCCACACTTGGCAGTTTTCTGCCAGAGAATGGGCCGAAGCCCCCTATGAAGTGGTAGAACGGGTGATAGGCGCCTTAGCTGCCGACCAGGGCTACGTAGCTTCCCAAGTGCTTGTAGATGGGTGGCCGGCAGAGGTGCCCCTGCCCGAACTGGAAGGGATTACCTTTCTGGTGCCCGATACGCCGGAATGGGCCGAGCTGGCTATGCTGTGTCGTCGTACCGCATTGACCTTGGCGGAGGAGAAAAACGCCTTCTTTGCTCAGAAAGAAGAGAAGCGCCTGCAGGTGCTCAAAGCCCTGCAGGAGGTACTTCGGCTGCCTACCCTGCCCCGGCGTATAGAGTGCATAGACAACTCGCACTTGCAGGGGTCGCACCTCGTTTCGGCGGTTACGGTCTTTGTGGATGGGGAGCCCCGCCGCAGCGAATACCGGCGCTACATACTGGAGGAAGGGCCTGTAGCGGATGACTTTGCGGCCATGCGTGCGGTGGTCCGTCGCCGGTATGAAAAGCGCCTGCGCGAAGGGCTGCCCCTGCCCGACCTGATCCTCATAGACGGCGGAAAAGGCCAACTTTCTGCGGCGCGCGAAAGCCTTCAGGCGTTAGGCTTGGACATTCCCACCTTCGCCCTGGCTAAGAAGAGAGAAGAAATCTACACTCCTTACGCCAGCGAACCCCTTTACATCGATCGGCGCAGTCCTGTCCTGCACCTTTTGCAGCGTATTCGGGATGAGACCCACGCTACGGCGGTAGGCTTTCATCGGCAGCGGCGGGATGCGGCCACCCTCCGTACCGAGCTTATGGGCTTGCCCGGCATTGGTGAAAAGCTGGCAGAACGGCTCTTGGGACGCTTTGGGTCGCTGGAGCGGCTGCGGGCGGCTTCCCTCCAGGAGCTGGAGGAGGCCTTGGGTCCTCACCGTGCCCAGAAACTGTATGCCTACCTGCGAGAAAGGTAGCCCCGCAAAGTCCTACCTTTGCGTTGGATGAAGTCTGTAGGGGATCTACTTCAGGCGTTTTTTTCGGGTCGGTTGGGACCTTCGGCTTCGGGGGAGGCCGCCCTTCGCGAAGTTTGGCTGCGCCTTACGGGGTCCCAAGTGGCCGAGGCTACCCGAGCACTGACCCTGCGGCGCGGTACGCTCACCGTTCAGCTTAACGACCCCCTCCTGCGCCAAGAGCTGATGTACAGGGCGGACGAACTGGCTCTCCTTTTCCGACAAGCGGGTTTCCCACAAGTGCGGCGGGTACGAATCCAATAAGTTACCTTTGTGCAAATGGCCTTCAATCCTGACTTGAATATGACTTACTCACAAGAGCAGCAAGGGAATGTATTGATTTTCCGCCTGGAAGGCAGCCTGATGGGGGACACCACCCAGCAGCAATTCAAAGAAACCCTGTTGCGCCTTCTGGAAGCCGGCCAGAAAAACTTCATTCTTGACATGTCTGCGGTCCGAAATGTCAACAGTTCCGGCTTAGGTTCGTTGATTACGCTTTTTTCTCGCACTCGGTCAGCTGGTGGAGAGTTCATTTTAGCTTCTCTGCCTGCTAATGTGCGAAATCTCCTCCATATCACTCGGTTGGATACCGTCTTTACTATCAAAGAGAGCGTAGCGGAAGCCTTGCAGAGTTTTCAGTAAGGGTGTGCAGGTAGATGTTGTTTTGGGGCTGCAGTGGGGGGATGAGGGCAAGGGGAAGGTTGTAGACGTACTGGCTGGGGCTTATCCGGTGGTGGCGCGCTTCCAGGGCGGGCCTAATGCAGGGCATACCCTCTACTACCAAGGGCAGAAGGTGGTGCTCCACCAAGTGCCTTCGGGCATCTTTCATGAGGGGGTGTATTGTCTTATTGGAGATGGGGTGGTGCTGGATCCGGAGGTGTTGTGGCGGGAGGTGGAAGGGCTGCGGGCCTTGGGCATCCAGGCGGAAGAGCGGCTTGTGGTCAGCCAGCGAGCGCATCTGATCTTGCCCGTGCATCGTTGGCTGGAGGAAGTCTCCGCTGAAGGCGAGAAAATCGGCACCACGCGCCGGGGGATAGGACCGGCTTATGCGGACCGGTACGCTCGTCGGGGCATCCCCGTAGCTTGGATAGACCGCCCTGACTTTGTCCAGCAAGTAGAGGCTTTGACGCGCTATCATGCGGCGCGCTTTGGAGCCGAACCCCCGCCTTTTTCACAAGCTTTCTGGGCAGGAATAGACCTTCTTCGCCGGCTGCTTCGCGTGGAAGTCTTTGCTTGGCTCTCGCAGTTTGAGGTCGTGCTGGCGGAGGGCTCGCAAGGGACAATGCTGGATGTATTTGCGGGCACTTACCCCTATGTGACTTCCTCTCATACGACGGTGGCGGGGGTGCTGGCGGGGCTGGCCGTGCCGCCTCAGGTGATCCGGCAGGTGTACGGCGTGACCAAAGCTTACGCCACCCGGGTAGGGGAGGGGCCCTTCCCGACGGAAATCCATGGCCAGCTGGCGCAATGGCTCCAAGAAAGAGGAGGCGAACGGGGTTCTACGACAGGGCGGCTGCGCCGCTGTGGGTGGCTGGATCTGGTGGCGCTGCGCTACGCCGTGCGCCTAAATGGCGTTACCCACCTGGCGCTGACCAAAGCCGATGTGCTGTGCGGCCTACCCGAAGTGCGCGTGCGGGTGGGCGGGCCCGATGACAACCCCACCTATGCCCATCTGAAAGGATGGACAAGCTTACAAGATCCAGCCTTTGAAGCTTTCTTGGCCTTTCTGGAAGCCGAACTGGGGGTACCGGTATGGGGCCTTTCTACAGGGCCCGGGCGCGAAGAATGGCTTTTACGCTCCGCGCTTCGCGCTTGAGAAAGCGCGGCCCAGCACGGCTTGGCGAACTTTCGCAAGCGTCTGGTGTGCTACGGCGCGGGCTTTTTCTGCGCCAGCTTGCAGGATAGCCTCCAGTTCGTCGGGGTGGCGCTGCCAGTAAGCGTAAGCTTCGCGTTCCCGAGCAAAGCGCGTCACCAAGGCTTCGTACAAGCGCTTGTTTGGCTTGGCCGTAGCCGTAGCCTCCTTCCAGGTAACGGCGGCGCATCTCGGCCACGGCGTCGGAAGGCGCTACCACCGAGTACAGTTTGAAGACAGTGCAGGTATCAGGGTTTTTGGGGGCCTCTACCGGCGTGGAGTCCGTAACAATGCGTTTGACTCGCTTGTGGAGTTCTTGGAGATCCCCAAGCACATCCAGGGTGTTGCCGTAGCTTTTGCTCATCTTGCGGCCATCTATGCCTGGTAAGACCATGACTTCCTCCCGAAAGACAGGCTCTGGTAGGGGGAATACTTCCCCATAAGTGCGATTGAAAGCGCCTGCTAAGTCTCGGGTGATTTCAAGGTGTTGTTTTTGATCTTTGCCCACGGGCACGAGCGTAGCCTCATACAGGAGGATGTCGGCTGCCATCAGCACAGGATACGTGAAGAGCCCCGCCGAGACCTCGGCGAGGTTGGCCGATTTTTCTTTGAAGGAATGGGCGTTGGCGAGCATGGGGTAGGGCGTCAAGCACCCTAAGTACCAGGCCAGTTCGCATACTTCGGGGACGTCCGATTGCCGGAAAAAGACATGTTTTTCTGGGTCCAGCCCGCAAGCCAGCCAAGCGGCGGCTACGGCGTAGGTGTTTTCTCGGAGGGTGGGGCCGTCGTGTACGGTGGTGAGCGCATGCAGGTCGGCAATGAAGAGGAAGGCCGGTTCGTCTTGGGCGTTGGCCAGCTGGATGGCCGGCAAAATAGCCCCAAGCAGGTTGCCCAGGTGGGGCTTACCCGAACTCTGGATGCCGGTCAGGACCCGGCTCATGCTTTAGCCGACGGCTGGGTGCCGGGGAGCGGATGCTTGTTTTTGGGTTTGCGGGGGCGGAACTTCCCAAAAGTGCCTCGCCAGATCTTGCCTCGGCGCGTGCGTCGATCGCCTTTTCCCATGGTGCAAAGGTAAGGGTTTCAGCCGGTCGCACGCAGGGGAGCCAGCCGAGCTTGCACCTCCGCTTCGTCTATGAGCACGGGGGTGCCGGCTCTTCGGTGGAAAAGCACTTCTTCCAGGACGGTCTCCAGGAGGCTGCGCAGCGCGCGGGCCCCTGTGCCGAGACGAACCGCTTCCCTGGCCAGCGCCCGTAGCGCCCCTTCGGTGAACTCCAGCCGGATGCCGTCCCACGAAAGCAGCTCCTGGTACTGCTTGACGAGGGCGTTGCGGGGCTCAGTCAGGATACGCAAGAGGGCCTCTTCGTCCAGGGGCTCCATCGCAGCTATCACCGGAAGCCGCCCGATAAACTCCGGTATCAGCCCAAAGCGCCGCAGGTCCTCCGGCTGCACATACGCATAGAGGTTTTCGGTAGGGGTTTCGGCGGAGGCAGAGGACCGGCGAAACCCAATCGTCTGACGAGACAGGCGCCGCGCTACGATCTTGTCCAGCCCTTCAAAGGCTCCCCCGCAGATGAAGAGAATGTTCTCCGTATTGACGGGGATAAAGCTCTGTTCCGGGTGTTTGCGGCCGCCTTTGGGGGGCACGTTGGCGACGGTGCCTTCCAGAAGTTTGAGCAAGGCTTGTTGGACGCCTTCTCCGCCTACATCGCGGGTTAGGGAGGGGTTTTCGGATTTGCGGGCAATTTTGTCAATTTCGTCAATGTACACGATGCCGATTTGGGCGGCCTCTATGTCGTAGTCGGCGGCTTGGAGGAGGCGTACCAGCACATTTTCTACGTCTTCGCCCACGTAGCCGGCTTCGGTGAGGGTGGTGGCGTCGGCGATGGCGAAAGGAACCTGCAAAAACTGGGCGATCGTTCGGGCCAGAAGGGTCTTACCTGTGCCGGTAGGCCCAATGAGGAGGACATTGCTTTTTTCCACGCGTACGGTGGGCCCGCTGTCCTTTTCTGCGTTCAGCAGGGCAGCGATGCGCCGGTAGTGGTTGTAGACGGCGACGGCGACCTTGCGTTTGGCGGCTTCCTGGCCTACGATGTAGGCATCCAGGTAAGCTTTGATTTCGGCGGGGGAGGTTTTAGGCATTTGCCAGCCCTTGAGGCGGCGGCTGCGGCGTAGTTCTTTCTGGGCAGCTTCGTGGATATGTCCCACGCAGTCCAGGCAGATGCGTACGGGCTTGAGAGGAGACTCAATTAGGGGCAGCCCCGGTGCTGACCGCCCGCAAAAGTCACAAGCAGGGGTACGGGGTTCGGGCGGCATTATCGGCCGTTTTCGGAAGGGCGGCGAGGTTGAAGCACTTCGTCTACCAGACCGTACGCTTGGGCTTCATCGGCCCGCATCCAGTAATCCCGATCCGAGTCCTTCCAAATTTTTTCGTAGGGCTGGCCCGTATGGTAAGCCAGGATTTCGTACAATTCCCGCTTGATTTTTTGGATTTCCGCGTGGACGATTTCAATATCGGAAGCTTGGCCTTGTACGCCTCCCAGGGGCTGGTGGATCATCACCCGGGCGTGGGGTAAAGCGGCGCGTTTGCCTTTTGTGCCGGCCGCCAGCAGCACCGCCGCCATAGAAGCCGCCATCCCCGTGCAGATGGTGTTCACATCGGGGCGCACATACTGCATCACATCGTAAATGCTCAAGCCGTCGTACACCGAGCCACCGGGGGAGTTGATGTAGATGAAAATATCGCGCTTAGGGTCAGCGGACTCCAGGAAAAGAAGCTGGGCGTTGACGATATTGGCGATCTGGCCGTCTATAGGGTAGCCCAAAAAGATGATGCGGTCCATCATCAGCCGGGAGAAAACGTCCATGACGGCGATGTTGAGCTGGCGCTCTTCAATGATGTTGGGGGTGAGGTTGTAAAAGGCGGATCGTACCCGGGCTTCGTACTGGTCCAGCCGCAGGCTGCTCAAACCCAGGTGTCGGGTGGCGTATCGGCGAAACTCTTCTCCGAGGGTCATAGCATGCGCAAGAATAACACTTTTGCGGGGAGAGGTCGTTCCTGGGGGGGACCCAGGCGCTGATTCAGCCAAGCGTCAAATCGTTCCAGCTGGAGGCTACGACGCCAGCCTTCCCGATCATTTTCCAGGAAAGCCTGCAGGAAAGCCTCTCGGTCTGCCTGGGAGCTTTCAATGCGGTGCAAGAGGGCTTGGGTGTCTTCGGAGAGGTTCTTAGAGGCCTTGAGCCGCTCCCACACCAGGTTGTGGAGTTCTTCGTCGGAAATCTGGAGTTCTGGTTCGTGGTAGGCGTAGCTGGCGAAGAGCACCTGCCAGGCCAAGTCGGCGTGGTAGTCTTCGTAAGCGCGCAGGTGGCCGTTTTGTCCGCTGCGCTGACGCAGGTAGAGGAGGTAGTTGTACTGGACGAGGTCTTCGGGGAGCTGGATGCCGGCGGCGTGCAGGATCTGGGCTTGGCGGGCCTGGTTGTTGAGCTTTTCCAAGAGGCGGGTCACATGGCGCTCCAATAGGCCTTTCCAGATTTCTTCTTCGGAGAGGTCGGAGAGGCCCGCAAAGTCAAGTTGGGTTTTGAGCTCTTCCAGGGGCATGGGCTGGACCTGGGCGGCGGAGACGAGGGTGAGGGGGATGTCCGCTGCGCTAAGGGGAGAGAAATCCGGCAGCGCAAGGCGGATAATTTCGGTGTAAGGGGCCAGGGCCTGCGGAGGCACAAGGAAGGTCTCCCCCACTTTTTTGCCGGCGAGGTGGCTCCAGGGGAAGGGCGTGAGAAGGGTAGTCCACGAGAGGCGAAGGGGTTCAGGTGTGCCTGGGGCTTCCCACCGCAGGCGCAGGATCAGTTCTTTATCTGCGGGAGGGGTTTCAGGCAGGCGCTCCAGGGGCTCTAAGGTGCCGAAAGCCGCCTTCAGGTGCCGCTGATACAGGAGGATGTCGTCGGGGTGGGGTTCGTAAGTGTAGCGTACAAGCCGCACCCCATCCAGGGGAAGGGGAGACGGAGGTACCGCCAGCACTTTGACCGTATACCGGTACGTGGGGAAAGGGGGCTGCACTTGAAGCGCCTCAGGGATGCGGATGTAGAAGGGGTATCCCACCAACTTTCGGCCTTCCAGGCCTTGGTGGAGGGCTTCCAGAAACCGCTCGCTTAGGATTTCCAGCAGGATGGGCTCCCCGTGGCGGGCCATGATGAGGTCTATCGGCACCTGCCCCGGACGAAAGCCTGGTAGGGCTAATTCTCGCCGCAATTCCCGTACCTTCTGCCGATACAGCGGTTCGTACGCCTCGGCCGGAATCTCAATCTCGCCCTCGGCTAAGTAAGGGCGAGGAAAATGCAACTGCACACGCAAGTGCGGATGGAGGGACTCGAACCCTCAACCCCTAACGGGACCAGATCCTAAGTCTGGCGCGTCTGCCAGTTCCGCCACATCCGCGGGTGTGGCACCGGCGGGACTCGAACCCACATCTGGAGTTTAGGAAACTCCCGTTCTATCCGGTTGAACTACGGCGCCCTCCCCCAAACTCGCTATCTTCGCAAAGGTATGGAAAACCTCGCCGTTGTAGACCTGCGGGACTTTTTGGAGGGCAACCCTGAAAGTCGCCATCGTTTCGTGGAAGCGTTGGGCCAGGCGTTTGCTGAGATAGGGTTTGTGATCGTGGAGAACCACTTGGTGCCCCCGTCCTTGCAAAAGGCGATGTACGAGAAGGTGGAGGCGTTTTTTGCGCTGCCTATGGAGGTCAAAGCCCGGTATATCGTGCCGGGTACGGCAGGGCAGCGAGGCTACACGCCGCCCGACCAAGAACATGCCAAGGGTAGAACCGTCCCTGACCTAAAAGAGTTTTTCCATATCGGGCCGGAAATTTCTGATCCCACCGATCCCTTGTACCATCGTCTGCCTCACAACGTGTGGCCTACCGAAGTGCCTGGCTTTCGTGAGACGCTCCTTGAGGCGTATGAAAGGTTTTTTGAGACGGGGCGTCACCTTTTGCGGGCTATTGCCCTCTACCTGGGCTTGGAAGAGGAGTATTTTGAGCCGCGTATTCATAACGGGCCGAGCTTACTCAGGCTTTTGCATTACTATCCCTTGCCGGCAGACAGGCCTTTACCGGAGGGGGCCACCCGCGCCGCCGAACACGAAGACATCAACCTGATTACCCTCTTGATTGGGGCCAGCGCCGAAGGGCTGGAAGTGCTCACTCGTCAAGGGCGGTGGTTAGCGCCCGTGGTGGCTCCTCACCAGATGGTGATCAATGTGGGGGACATGCTCCAGCGCCTCACGAATAACCGGCTGCGCAGTACTACCCACCGGGTTGTTTTGCCCCCGCCGGAAAAGCGCCATCTCCCCCGATTTTCGGTGCCGTTCTTCTTGCATCCACGGCCTGAGGTGAGCTTGGCTTGCTTGCCCTCCTGCATAGACGAAGCCCACCCCAAAGCGTACCCCGACATCACCGCCGAAGCCTACCTCCATGAACGCTTGGTAGAACTGGGCCTGAAGAAATAGCGCCGGAAAGGGGGAATTGTGTACCTTAGTCCAGGCGAGCCGAGGGGGATAGGCAGGTGCGATTCCTGCCCTCGCCACATGAACGCCGTCCACCTGGTTGAAGTGCTGGGCAAACTCAAACGCCCCGAACTGCTTCGTATTGCTCGGGAGGGGCGGAATGAAGGCTTAGTGCGGCCTCTCTTTCCCCTCAATCAGTACGACACGGCTGCGCTGCGGCGGCTTTTGCGGCGCTCTGCCCATCGGCTCCTCCACTTGCCTTCTGTGCAGGAAGCGTTGCGCCGGTATGCGACACCCTCTTCCCAGCCGGCCGAACCCTCTTCGGCTTCCCTGCCCAGCTTGCCCCAGCTGGTGGAACGGCTCTTTCCAGGCGTGTACGGCATGTATGCCGAAAAGGAACGGCTCATTGAACGGCTCTACCTGCCCTTAGCCTACCCGCGAATCGCCGAGCGGTATGGCCTCTCCCTATCCCCTACGCTGCTTGTTATGGGCCCCCCAGGCACCGGGAAAAGCTTCCTCCTCAAGCGGTTTATCCAAGGGACGGGGTTTTGGGGAAGCTGGGTGGCGGCCCCTTCCCTGGCCAATAAGTGGTACGGCGAAACCGAACGGCATCTCCGCAGGTTGGCCAAAATAGCCCTCAAAAACCGCCCAGCCCTGCTTGTGTTGGATGAAATAGATGGCCTCTTTGTGGACCGATCGAAAAACTTGCCCTGGCTCAATGGGGCTACCCTTCAGATGCTCACGCTCCTTGACACCTTGAAGGAACAGGGCGGGGTCGGGGTGGTGCTCTTGACCAACCACAAAGACTTTATTGATCCTGCGCTTCTGCGGTCTGAACGGATAGACGAAGAGCTGTATATACCCTTGCCTGACTTGGAAGAGCGGTACCAAATCCTGGTGCAAGCCAGCCGTAAGCTGCCTTTGGCTCCCGATATAGACTGGCGGTCTTGGGCAGAACGAACGGAGGGCTATAGCCGAGCTGACCTGATCCAGCTGCTCAAAAAAGCGGGCCAGCGCGCCTTCCTGGCCCACTTCCGAGAAGGCAAGCCCCAACAGATTACCGAAATCGACCTGCGCCGCGCTATATCCGAGTAGGTAGGTCAGGAAATTTGATGCAGTAGGGTTCTATAGACGGAGGGAGCTCTCCGGCGGCGTTTTTCTGAGCCAGCTCAAGGGCTGCGGAGGCGGAAAGGCATACCTGTTTGCCTTCCCCGACTTTCTCAAACCACAGCCGCTCTAAAAGCAGTTCGGTGCGAAGGTAACGCCATTCTCCTTCGGCGGTCCGCAGGGTTTTGATTTTGGGTATGCGCTGGATGATTTCCTTGTAGGTGTCAAGCTCATAGTTGAGGCAGCACTTGAGTTTGCCGCACAGGCCGGTGATTTTGGTGCTATTGAGGGACAGCCCCTGGTAGCGGGCCGCTTCGGAAGGCACAGGGGGAAGGTGTGTCATCCAGCTGGAGCAACACAGCTCGCGTCCGCAGGGGCCGATGCCGCCCAGGTGGGCCGTCTCTTCGCGTTCGGCGATCTGGCGCATTTCGGGCCGGACTTTGTACTGCTCGCTGATGCGGCGAATCAGCTCGCGAAAATCCACCCGCTCCTTCGCAGTGAAGTAGCAGATGAGGGTCGTGCCGCTTGCGAGAAGTTCCACGTCCGTGACTTTCATCTCGTGCTGAGCGGCTAAGCCCAGCGCTTCAACCAGCTGGCGAACCCCTCTTAGGAGGGCGGGCTCTTCTTGGCGGGCCTGATGGAGCTGTTGCAAGTCTTCAGGCGTGGCCCGGCGCAGCACCCGAAGGTCAGCGGGCACCTCGCGTCGGGCAGCTTTCAAGCGCCCTTCTGCCAAATAGCCGGTAAGGGATACGCAGCCCACGTCGTAGCCTTTCCCCACTTGAGGCGGACTGTCGCTGCTACGGCGAACGGTTTCCGGTACGACGACCCACTCGCCGGTGGTGAGCGGAGGATGAAGGCGGCTCCAGAAAAACTCTCGTCGCTGGCCTTTGAAGCGCACTTCCACGAGGGGAGGGGCTCCTTCCGGGGGCAAAACCCCTTCAAGCCAGTCTCCTACGAAGAGAGCGTTGGAGCAGCCTTGGCATTTAGTGGAGCAGGCCATGTTCAAAGGTGCGAAGGAGTCGTTGCCGGGTTCGGTCCGGCCCCAGCAACGCCAAGATGGCATAGAGGGGAGGGCCTGCGTCTTCGGCGGTGAGGAGGAGGCGCAGGGTAAGGAGCACCTTGCCCAGCCCGACGCCGGCGGTTTTGGCCCAGGCCTTGAGGGCTTCTTCTATATGGGAGGCTTCCCAGGCAGGTAGGCGCTCCAGCGCTTCAAGCAAAGAAGGAAGCTGCTGCAGGACGGTGGGGTTGAGCTTTTGACTCAGCGACTCGGGCAGGGGAAAGGTCGGCTCTTCGTAGTAAAAGCGTACGGCGTCCACGATCTCGGGCACCAGGGTAGCCCGTTCGCGCGCGATCGCAATGAGCTGACTGAGCGTGTCGTCGTTTACTGGGGGCAGGTTTCGCTGCTCCCATACGGGCCGCACCAGGGGCACGAGTTCAGCCAGGGGACGGCGGCGTAGGTGCTGCTGGTTGATCCAGCGGGCCTTCTCGTAGTCAAAGCGCGCCCCTGCTTTGCTGACGCGCGCAAGGGAAAATTGCGGGGTAAGCTCCTCCATCGTGAACACCTCTTGGTCGGTGGAGGGATGCCAACCCAAGAGGGCCAGGTAGTTCACGACGGCTTCGGGTAGGAAGCCTCGTTCTCGGTAGCCCAAGGAGACTTCGCCAGAAGCGGGATCGCGCCAAGTGAGGGGAAAAACCGGGAATCCCAGCCGGTCCCCGTCGCGCTTGCTAAGCTTACCGCCGCCGTCGGGCCGCAAAAGCAAAGGGAGGTGCGCAAACTTCGGCATGTCCCAGCCAAAGGCTTCGTACAATAGCACATGCAGCGGGGTGGAGGGAAGCCATTCCTCGCCTCGGATCACATGGGTCACGCCCATCAGGTGATCGTCCACGACATTGGCCAGGTGGTAAGTGGGCATGCCGTCGCTCTTGAGCAGGACTTTGTCGTCCAGTTCTCGGCTATGGAAGCTTACCCATCCCCGGATCTCATCGTAAAAGCGGACTTCTCGGTTGCGAGGGATGAGAAAGCGGATTACGTAGGGTTGGGTTCGGAGGCGTTCTTGCACTTCGGCGGGGGGCAGGGTGAGGCTGTTTTTCATGTAAGGGCGGGTGATGGCGTTGTACTGGGGGGCCACCATGCCTGCGGCCTCAAAGCGCCGACGCATTTCTTCCAGCTCCTCTTCGGTGTCAAAGGCGTAGTAGGCCCACCCTTTTTCTACTAGCTGGTGGGCATACTGGGCGTAAAGGGATTTTCGTTCGCTCTGCCGGTAGGGGGCATTCGGACCGCCAAGGTGGGGCCCCTCGTCAAAGTGTATACCGCACCAAGAGAGGGCCTCAATGATGTAGGCTTCGGCGCCGGGCACATAGCGGGTCTGATCGGTGTCTTCAATGCGGAGAATGAACCGTCCGCCGTGCTGGCGAGCCAGGAGGTAGTTGTATAACGCCGTACGTACCCCCCCAATATGCAATGGCCCCGTAGGACTGGGGGCAAAACGCACAACCATCGCTTAGGTAGAAGGGGTAGACTCCTTTTGCGTGAGGATCTGGCTAAAGTCTTTCTCCTCACCAATCTCCATCAGGTGCAGCGTGATGCCTACCTCTTCAAAGTCTTTGCGGGCTTTTTCTTTATCTGGCAGCTGGATGGGTGGGAAAGTATCGTAGTGCATCCCGATGACGTGCTCCACATCCAGCAGGAGGGCCGCTTCCAGGGCGTCTTCCACGTCCATGGTGAAGGTGCCCCCTATCGGTAAGAAAGCCAGGTCTATCTCATACCGTTCGGCCAGGATTTCCATCTCGGCGGAGAGGGCGGTGTCGCCGGCGTAATATACCGTGTGGTTTTCATCGGAGAAGACGAACCCCACCGCCACGCCGCCGTACCTGCCATCAGGGAAGCTGCTGCTGTGAAGGGCCGGCACGAGCTTGACCCAAAGCAGGCTTTTCTGCGAGCGCCAAGTGCCCCCCACATTCATCGGGTAGGTCGGACAGCCCCTCTCCTGGAAGTAAGTGTGGAGCTCCCACACGCCAATAATGGGGGCTTCCGTCTTTTTAGAGATCTCCTCGGCATCCGCTATGTGATCAGAGTGCGCATGCGAGAGGAAAATGTAGTCAGGGTGGAGGGTCTGGAGGTCTATTTTGCCTCGGGCTTTTTCGTTGGAGGTGATGGAGGGGTCAAAGAGGAGCTTCTCTCCGGAGGCTACCGTCACGAGGAAAGCCGAATGCCCTAAGTACTGGATGCGCATGAGGCAAAGGTAGAAAAAACCTAAGAAGGTGGGTATTCTGTACCTTTGCGCATCATGAGCCGTAAGAAGGAGGAGGCTACAGCGTTGGCAGAAGTCCCTGTCGATAAGCCCAAGAGCGATCCGTACGCTTCCATGCTGAGCCGCTTTTATGCGGCGGCCGATGTGGTCGGACTCACGCCCGAAGAGAAGGAAATTCTGAGCCGGCCAGCTGAGATTCACATAGCTTACCTGCCGGTGGCGATGGACGATGGCCGGGTACAGGTGTTTGAATCGTATCGGGTGATTCATTCGCGGGCGTTGGGGCCGGGCAAAGGCGGCATCCGCTACGCCCCCGAGGTAAATATGCGCGAAGTCATGGCGCTTGCCGCGTGGATGACCTGGAAGTGTGCCGTGGTCAATATCCCTTACGGAGGGGCTAAAGGGGGCATCACCTGCGAACCCAAAAAAATGTCGGTTGGGGAGCTGGAGCGTCTCACACGCGCCTACACGCGGGCCATGTCTGAGGTGTTCGGCCCGGACAAGGATATTCCTGCTCCGGATATGGGCACCAGCGCGCGGGAAATGGCCTGGATCGTGGACGAATACTCCCGCCTGAACAAAGGCAACTTCATTCCGGCGGTGGTTACGGGCAAGCCGCTGGAACTGGGCGGCTCTAAGGGGCGGGTTGAGGCCACAGGACGGGGGGTCACCATGGTAGTCCTCCAAGCGCTTCAGCGGTTAGGACGCCGACCCGAAGGGCTCACCGCCGCCGTCCAAGGCTTTGGTAATGTAGGTTCCATCACCGCCAAATACCTCTCTCAAAATGGCATCCGAGTGGTGGCCATCTCCGATAAAAGTGGGGGCTACTACAACGAAAACGGTATCCTGATCCACCAGGCTATCCAGTATCGGGATAGCCATGGCGGCATTCTGGAGGGCTTCAAGGGCGGCGAGCGCATCACCAACGAACAGCTCCTGACGCTGCCTGTAGATATTTTGGTGCCGGCGGCCCTGGAAGACCAGATTACCCCGCAGAATGCGCCAAATATTCAAGCTTGGCTCATTGCCGAGGGCGCCAATGGCCCCACCATGGCCGAAGCAGACGCCATTCTCAACCAGAAAGGTATCGTCGTGATCCCCGACATCTTGGCCAACGCCGGCGGGGTGATCGTCTCGTACTACGAATGGGTACAAAACCGCCGTGGTCATTATTACACCGAGACGGAGGTGCAGGAACGCGCCGACAATACGATCAAGCAGGCTTTTGACGATGCTTTCACCCGGGCTGCGGCGCAAAAAGTCTCTCTCCGGGAAGCGGCGTACCTCATCGCCGTAGAAAGGGTGGTCAAGGCTCTGCGCATGCACGGCAAATACTGATCAGCCCAGGCCCCACTGGCGCGCAAACCGCTTGAAGGTGTAAAGGTTCCACAGGAGCTTTCGGTAGTTGGCTTGGCGGGCTTGGTGGGCCTGCCAGAGCTTTTTCACCACCTCAGCTCGGAACCAAGGGTCAGGCCGCAGCAGCTCGCCCTCAATGGGTTTGCGCAGTTCCTCCCGCAGCCAACGGGGCAAGGGAATGCCAAAGCCTTTTTTGGGGCGGTAAAGGATCTCGTCGGGCAGGCGGCCTTGCATGAGCTTTTTGAGGAGCCACTTCGTTTGACTTCCTCGCCGGCGATACGACAAAGGGAGGCTGGCCAAAAATTCCACCACCTTTCGGTCTAAGAGCGGGGCACGCACCTCCAGGGCGTTGTACATGCTGGCCCGGTCTACTTTGACCAGAATGTCGTCTTGCAAGTAGGTCTTGTAGTACAGAAAAGCCGTCTGCGCAAAGGGCTCCGCAGAAGGCGGCAGCCGGTCCAGATAAGGTCCCAGAAGGGCGTCTAAGATACTCCTGCTATGATGGGCCCAGGCAGGCTGGAGGAGGTGAGGGAGCTCTTCCGGCAAAAAGGAACTCAGCCAGCGTGTGTGGCGCTGATACGCCGCGCCGGTGAAGCCCCGCAAAAACTGCCGCACTTTGAAGTCTAACGCAATGTTGGCGTCGCTGGGGGGGAGTATCCGTTGGGTCAGGGCCAGGGCCAGGTGCACCAGGGGCTTCGGCCACCAAGCTATCCACGCCGCGTACCGCTCTGCGACAAAAGTCGGGTAGCCTGCCTGCAGTTCGTCGCCGCCGTCCCCCCCCAGCGCTACGATAACCCGCTGCCGAGCAAACTGCGACAGAAAGTAGGTGGGTAAGATAGAGGCATCGGCAAAGGGTTCGTCTAACTGGGGGAAAACCTCTTCCACCAGCTCCAGCGCTTTTTGGGGGGTCAGGATCTGTTGGTGGTGAGCTGTGCCCAGGTGATGGGCCACCCGCTGCGCGTAATCGCTCTCGTCATACGACGCTTCCTCAAAGCCAATGGAAAAGGTGAGAATGGGGCTTTCGCTGTGCTGCTGCGCATACCAGGCCACCAGCGAACTGTCTATGCCTCCACTTAGAAAGACCCCCACCGGCACATCCGCTATTAGCCGCAGTTGAACCGCCTCGTGAAGGAGGGTATCCAGCTGGCGCAGCGCTTCAGGGAGGGGAGGGGCTTCTTTTTGGGGGAGGGGAGGGCTCCAATAGGGCTGAGGCGTAGCCGGCCGCCCCTCTTCCACCACTAAGTAATGGCCTCCTTCCAGCTTGTAGATGCCCTCGCTAATGGAGAGGGGGGTAGGCACATAGTCCAGCACTAAGTAAGCTTGCAGGGCCTGCGCAGACAGCCGCCGAGGGATCGCAGGATGTTGCCACAGCGCCTTGAGCTCTGAAGCAAAAGCAAATAGACCTGGCTGGAAGGTGTAATACAAAGGCTTTTTGCCCATGGGGTCCCGCGCCAGAAAGAAGCGCTTGGCTTGCCGGTCGTACACAGCAAAGGCAAACATCCCTCGCAGTTTTTCCAAGCACGCAACCCCCCACTCTACATACGCATACAGGAGCACTTCCGTATCGGAGGTGGTACGAAAGCGGTAACCCTTTTCCTGAAGCTGTTTGCGCAGAGCCTGAAAGTTGTAGATTTCTCCATTGAAGACGATGGCGTACCGTTCGTCGGCGGAGAAGAAGGGCTGATGGCTGCGGGGGTCCAAGTCTAAGATGCTAAGCCGGGCGTGGGCTAAGGTTACCTGCTCTTCGCTCCACACGGCTTGGTAGTCGGGGCCGCGGTGGGTCAAGGTCGCAACCATGCGAGCCCCTACAGCTTTTCCCTCTTGGCCCCAAAACCCAGCTATGCCACACATAGTCAGGCGGAGGCAGAAAGAGGTTGAGGGAAGTTGATTCGCTCGCGCACTTGGGCAATCGGCCGACCTGTCGCTTCGTAGTAAATACGCACCAGCAGCTCAGCTACGATCCCAATCAGCAGGAGCACAACCCCCACGCTAATAAAGAGGGCTGTAAAAATCGGCAGGGGTGTCTCTACGAAGTCCTTTTGGCCAGTGAGCTTGTAATACAGCGCCCAAAGAAACGAGCCCATGCCGAGGAGTACAGACATTAGCCCTACCCCGCCAAAAAACTGTATGGGCCGCTGCAGGTACCGGTCCAGAAACACAATCAGCACCAGGTCCAGCAGCACTGATACAATGCGCATCATGCCGTAGTTGCTGCGGCCGTACTTGCGGGGATGGTAGGAGACGGGGATTTCGGTGATACGGCCCCCCTCCCATTTAGCGTAGATGGGGATGAAGCGATGCATGCGGCCGTACAAGCGCACAGGGGCGAGCACTTCTCGGCGGTACGCTTTGAGGGTGCAACCATAGTCATGGAGATGCACGCCTGACAGGTAACTGATCAGGGCATTTGCCGTCATAGAGGGCAGCCGCCGCGTAAGCCATTGGCCTTTCCAGCGGTCTTTTCGCCAGCCGCTCACCACATCGTAACCTTCGTCTACCTTTTGCAGCAGGCGAGGAATGTCGGCGGGGTCGTTTTCCAAGTCAGAGTCCATCAGCACAATAATCTGGCCCTGGGCATGGTGGATGCCTACTTGGATAGCTGTGGTCTGGCCGTAGTTTCGGCGCAGCAGAATCACCCGCATCCAAGGCCGTTCCTGGGCCAGCTCTTTGAGTACCTGGGGGGAACCGTCTCGGGAGCCATCATCCACGAAGATGACCTCAAAAGGCTCATACGCAACCAGCACGGCTTCCAGCCTTTCAACCAGCTCGGGGAGGCTTCGGGCTTCGTTATAGACCGGTATCACGACCGAGAGGTGCATAAGCAAAGGTACGCTATTCCGGGAGGGGAGCTTTGAGAAACTCAGGCACGTCTGCGCGGCGGCGAAGGGCTTCAAGCCGGGCTTCGGCGGCCTTTAGGTTGCCCATGCGCTTTTCCAGGAGGGCCGCTTCTCGTTGGAGGCGGGCGTAGGTGGGAGCCGGAAAGCTCGGCAGCTTCTTTAGGAGCGTGTCCATGCGCGCAAAGGCCGCCAGCGCTTCGGCATAGCGTTTCTCCTCTCGGAAAGCCATGCCCACCAGCGCATACGCCTGCACCGCTTCGCTGGTGGGATGCCGGCTGAAAATAAGCTTGCAAGGAGGGGCTGGACAAGCTTGCTCGTACGCTTTTAGCCAGGGCAGAACAGCCTTGCGGGCTTCTTCGTACCGCCCCAGGTTATGGAGCGCTTCTGCACGCATGCGACGAAAAAGGGGATTCTCCGGAAAGCGCTCACTCAGGATGCGTAGCCAGTACTCGGCCTTTTCGGGCTGCTGAGCTTGGTACAGGTAGATGTAGCCTAAAAAGTACGCCGCTTCGTGCTGGGTGTAGTTGAGGCTGTCGCGAGCGCAGGCTTCAAGGCGCTGGAGTCCTCTTTGGGCGTTGCCTGGGGGGAAAAGCCGCAGCACCGGCCGCATGATGGGGTAATTCTGCATAAAGTAGGCGATGTAATACTCGTAAAGGCCCAGCTCAAATTGCATTTCAGGGTACTGGCTGGCGTATTGACGCACACCGCTTAGAAGGGCGATCAGGTCCCGTGCCTTCCATACCGAAGCCAGGGTTTGACCGCGTATATAGAGCCGACGCACTTCCAAGGCCCGCTGTCCAAACCCCAGGAAGTAGCGCTCCAGCGGATGGTGCGCGCAGCAGCGCAAGAGAGAGTCGGTTCGCTTGAGCTCCCGCTCCCAAAAGCTGTCAAACCAGGTCGTGGTAGGGTCCAGCTCAATCCGCCAAGAGTAGGCCAGGGCGCGCAGATACGAGGTGCCTGCATAGGGGCCAAACTCGCGTTCCAGCTGGTCAAAAAGCGCTTCAGCTTGGGAAAAGTCAAGGTTATACAGCGCCTGGAGGGCTGCCAGGGCCTGGCTCCGGTAAGCCGGCTGGTAAGGTAGAGGCTGTGCGGCCGCTACAAGGAGGGCGCACAGGGCGGCTTTTGCCCAAGGCCCAACGGATCCCATTTCCACACGCGCACATCGGGACAAAGCTGCACATACACCGCCAGCCAGATCACCAGGGCCAGCAGGATCACCGCGCCTACCAGCAGCTGCCATCGGCGGATCCGTATGCGCAGCTCAAAGACTTCCTTCGCCAGCTTTTCCTGTTTGGCTATGTTGCGAAAGGCGATTTTGAGCCGTTCCCACACCTGCTCGCCTTTGACCACATAGTCATACGCGCCATACGCAAATGTATCGGCGGCCGTCTGGACATCCTCCTGGCCAGAGAGAAAGATAACGTAAGGGGGGTTGTCGGGATTCTCGTGTTTGCGCAGGGCTTTCAGCAAAGCCGTACCCGGCGTGGCGCCCACATGATAGTCCAGTAAAATGTAGTGGGGCAGGGGACCTTTTTTAGCCGCTTCTATCGCAGCTTCCACGGAGTCAAAGTGCTGAATCGCGAATTTCTCCCCGTAGCGGGTCTGGACCAGCTCGGCCCAAACTGGGTCGTCTTCCACAAGCCAGAGGGTGGGCTTCACGGAGCAAAGATACAGGCTGCTCCTTAAGAAGGCTCGGAGCTGTGGGGATCCGAAGGGTGGGGGCTTATCTCTACCTTCTCTATCGTCAGGCGCGCAGCCCAGCTCAAGAACGCTGCATCTACCCAGTGGCGTGCGTGAAAGGTCCGAGCGTAAGCCTGCTCTAAGGTGTCAGGCGTGAGGATCCCCAACACAATCGGAATACCTGATTGGGCATTCAGGTGGGCTAAGGTGCCGATCACGGCGTGGGCGAGATAGCGGTTGTGTTCCGTTTCGCCTTTGAGGATGCAGCCCAAGGTCAGGAGGACGGGCAGCTCGCCGTCGGGCAAGGGTTCGTAAGGCTGAAAGTAAGCGATAGGCCCCGGAGACTCCAGGAGAAACTCGGACCGGAGCTGGCTGTCAAAGTTGCCTTGAAAGAAAGGCGGGAGGCGCAGGTTGCTCTGGATACGGGTAGGCCCTTGTACGGATACCACTTGCGAAAAGCCGGCCTTCCAGGTGTAGCGCCGCAGGATAGCTCCCGCCGCGTACAGAATCTCAAAAGAGCCGGCCACCTCCACTTCATGGAAGCGATGGGAAGCAAAGCGCAGCTCATGCAGGCGGGCCTGTACTTCTGCTGTGAGCCGGCTCATCAGCTCTTTATGCCAGGCCGTGCGGATGACAAAAAACCGTACTCGCTCTACGAGCTCGGGGGACGGCGTGTAATGAAACGGCTCAGTCAACATGAGCTTGCACGCGGGCGAGGTGCTTCTGAGCCGTGGGGGCTTCGGCGGCTAAGGGGTATTTTTCGGTTATGCGGGCGTAGACTTCAGCAGCTTTATCCCATTGGCTTGCCAGCTCATAACACAGGCCCGCTTGCAAGAGAAGGGGGGGGCTGGTCTGGCTATTGTTGTGGATTTTGGCCGCTTTCTCGTAATAGCGGGCGGCTTTCTCAAACGCTTTGACTTCGGCGTAGGCTCCAGCCAGGGCCGCCAAGGCAGCGCCCCCCAGGTAACTGTCCGGCGCATCGTAGTCTTCAAGGGTCTCTATCGCCGCCTGAGGCTTACCCGTTTTGAGATAACACAGCCCGAGGTAGAGGCGGCAGAGGTTGCCGGCTTGGGTGCTCCCGTAGTCGTCCACCAGCTGCTCAAAGCCCATCACCGTGGCTGTGCCTTTGATCGCCTTCTCAAAAGAATCCTGTCGGAAGAAGGCCTCAGCAGCCCGCATTTCTTTGAGGCACTCTTCGTTCTGGCTGGCTAAGTACTGGCGATAAGCTACCCATCCCACCACCGCTACCACCAGAACCACCGAGAGTATGGAAACAAGCCGATTCTGGCTAAAGCGCTGCCATACCTCTTGCCAGGAAACCCCTTCTTTAGGGGAAGAAGGGGGATCGGTTTTGGGTTTTTTTTTCTTCGGCCATGGGGGACAAAGATACTACGGCTCAGGGGCAGAGGGTATCTTGTCCTATAAGGCGACACCAGCGGCGCCGCTGCACCGAGTAAAAGGTGTAAGGGTCGGGAAAAGCCACGTACCGCTCCTGGAATAGGCTCAAGGGCTGCCCTTCCTTCCAGGAGGTGAAAAGGCCTTTGACCACAGCTCGCAGGGTCTCTGCGGGGAAGCGGTAGGTCCAGAAGAGTTCCTCGTAGTAAAGCCAGCCGGTATCGGTGGGTATGGCGCGTCCCACGACGGCCTCTCTGCGGCCTGGGAAACGGCTGCGCGCCGGCCGGCTCAGACCGAAGTAGAGCGTTTCCCCCGCTTGCAGCCAAAGCTCCCACCGGTACGAGGTGACCGAATCCCGGGCTGCGTGGGCCCCTGCAACGAGGGGATACAGCCGAGCCCGTAGAGAATCCCTCACGGAGGCAGGCACCTTGTCAGGGTCGGACAGGTCCAATGCGGTGCAGCGTGCGCTGAAAAAGACTAAAAAAAGCAGGGGTAGGACTTGCCTACCCCTGTTGGAAAAGATCGGGAGGGTTTTACCCATCAGTAGGCAGCGGATTGAGGGTCAAAGTGCGTCCATTGATCTGTCCAATCCGACTCAGGGTTCAGCGCTCCCCGGAAATTCACCCTCTCAAAGAAACTCTCGCTAAGTTTAGGGTCAGAGAAGGAAGCGCCAGAAGCCCAAGGGGAGCTTGCCGGAAGTCGCAGGTTCGGGTCGGCTTGGCCTTGGATGAAGGGCCAGAAAGGCGCTGGCGAAGCGGCGCTATAGCCCCCCAGAATCGCCAAGTTGGTGTCTGCGAGGGTCTCGTTCCCGTTTTGGGGCGCTTCCCAGATGGCGAGGGTAGCTGCGTCGGTGTTGCCTGCGCCGCCTTTGTACCTGTTGCTTACGTTGCCTGAATCCACCAGCAGCACGTTATGCTTGAGGATAGCGCGTCCGTTGGTGTAATGGTCAGCCGTACTGCCTGCCCCGCCATCTATACGCAAGCCGGTGGGGAAGCCCGCTATGATAGAGTTCGCTAAAGAGACGGCGGCGTTGCGACGGAAGTGCATCGCATTCTGGTAATTGGCGCTACGGGAAGCGCCTTTTTTGTGGATGGGGCCCAAGACGGTGATGTTGGAAAAGACTGGTGCGGTGTAGGGCGTGCTGTTGGAGCCGGAGGGGTCATTGTCGCACTCAAAGCCGTTGGAGCCAGACTGGTCTGCCCCAAACGGATCCCGAATCGCCAGAGCAAACTGCACCCGCCCCGAATAGCCAAAGTCCACATCAAAGTCATCGTCCCAGGTGGCATACGAGACGAGGTATTTAGCGTTCACGGTGCCGCCAAACCACTCAAAGCCATCATCTCCCCCATAGGAGGCCTGCACATGGTCAATCTGGGTGCCGCTGCCTACCCCGCCCATCGTCAAGCTGTTGACTTCGTTATTAGGGGTAAGGGCTACGCCGGCAAACTCTATCCGCACATAGCGCAAAACGCCCGAGTTATCGTTGGGATCCGATCCGCCGTATTCCAGAGGAGGGCTGATCCCTTCTATGGTGAGGTTGGCGGAGTTGACGGGGGCTTTGCCTAGCAGGATTACCCCACCCCAGTCGCCGCGGTCTCGCTCCCCCGGATCAGATTCCGAGGTGAATACGATGGGTTTGTCCGGAGTGCCCTCGGCATAAATTTTCCCGCCTCGGTCTATAATCAGGGTGCCTTTGGTGGCGCGGTCTCCAAAGATGACCGTTCCCGGCGGGATGCGTAGCACACCCCTAGCTCGTACGATGTACTGCCCCTTGAGAAGGTACTTCTTCGTGGCGTCCAGGGTTTTTTCGGTGGTGAGCTCGCCTTCCAGCACCACAAGCTCAGAAGAAGGGGCAAGCTCAGGTGTCGTGTCGCTTTTCTTCTTGCATGCGATAAATACGCTGCCCACCAGCAGCGTTACCAGAGGTAGCCGTGCGTTCCTCATATCGCCACAAAGGACAAGCGCCAAGGCAAAGCGTAAATAAAGCCTGGGTTAGGTCAGCAAGAAGGTAGGAAGGGGATTTTTCCTTCCTTTGGTTATGTCAAAGCGAAAAACCTGGCAGGTGGTGAGCCTGCTCTTCTTCCTCTGGGGGTGTGGCGGAGGGGGATCGGACTCCAGCTCGTTCAGTGGGGTGGGAGAAGACGGAGGCAAAAAGACCCTGGAGGCATCGCTGGAAGTGGCTCCTAAGAAAAACTGGAAAAGCGCCAAAGACTCCGTACTTCGGTGGCTGGAGGCGGCTGGGGGCAAGCTCTTAGAGCTGGAAGTGGAGGAAAGCCGCGTCCAGCTGCACGCGCGTGTGCCCGTGAATCAAGCGGATGCTTTTTTTGCTCGGGTGCGGAGC
>BPGW01000002.1:0-187500 GCA_026003235.1 Bacteroidia bacterium
GGCAAAAAGCTGGCTACATGGACTGCTTACAAGGCTCATGGGGGGAGTTTCTGGCAAAGCCCCCGCAGGCTCCGAAGAGGAGCAAGCGCCCAGCCATAGACCTACAAGAAGGAGCCCTTTAGCGCGCATGAGCAAATGTACTTATTTTCCGACGACGGGGAAGCCTTAATATTGCGGTTATGTGTGGGATTGTGGCCTATACTGGGTCTCGCCCGGCTTTGCCAATCCTTCTGGAAGGGCTCAAAAGGCTTGAGTACCGAGGGTACGATTCGGCGGGGGTGGCCCTTCACGAAGAGGGCCAATTCCAGATCTACAAGCAGGCAGGTAAGGTTTCAGCGCTGGCCCGCAGTGTAGCCGGGGTTCCTTTATCGGCTACTACAGGCATTGCGCACACGCGGTGGGCTACGCATGGGGCTCCTACGGACCCGAACGCGCATCCCCATCTCAGCTATGACGGGGAAGTGGTGCTGGTGCACAACGGAATCATTGAGAACTATGCCGCGCTGCGGGCTCGCTTAGCTGCCGAAGGCATTCCTTTTGCCAGCGAGACTGACACCGAAGTGCTGGTACATTGGATTGCGTGGCATCGCCGTCGGCGACCCCATGCTTCGTGGGAGGAGGTGCTGCGGGAGGCTTTTGCCTCTGTGGAAGGCACCTTTGGGATCGCCATGCTGGTGCGCTCTGAACCAGGGTTGGTTATTCTGATTCGGCGCTTTAGCCCTCTCCTGATCGGCCTGGGAGAAGGGGAGTTCATCGCCGCCTCCGACGCCACAGCCATCGTGGCGTATACCCGCCGCGTTGTGTATCTTGAGGAAGACGAAGTAGCGCTTTTACACCCTTCCCAGGAAGCGCCGCAGATTTTCAGCTTGGCGGATCGGCGGCGAGAAGCGCGGGTGGAGTACATTGATTGGGACGTCTCGGCCATAGAGCGAGGGGGCTTTCCCCACTACATGCTCAAGGAGATTTTTGAGCAGCCGAACGCCCTCCGAGATTGCATGCGGGGCCGCATCCGCCAGGAGCCCTTGGAAGTGCGGCTGGGAGGTATCAGCAGCGTCATGGATAGGCTTTTAGCTGCACCTCGGCTGACCCTGGTCGGATGCGGCACAAGCTGGCACGCTGCCCTGGTAGGGGAGTACCTCCTGGAACAGCTGGCTCGCATCCCCACCGAAGTGGAATACGCTTCCGAGTTTCGGTATCGCGATCCTGTCATTGGACCTCAGGATGTGGTCATTGGCATTAGCCAGAGCGGCGAGACGGCCGATACGCTGGCGGCGCTGCGCCTGGCCAAAGAAAAAGGTGCGCTCGCGCTCGGTATCACCAATGTAGTAGGGTCCAGCATTCCTCGCGAGACGCATGCGGGCATCTACATTCATGCGGGGCCGGAGATCGGGGTCGCCTCCACGAAGGCCTTCACCGCTCAGCTCACAGCGCTGACTATGTTGGCGCTTCACCTTGGAGCTGCCCGCTATACGCTGGATCGTACCCTCCACGATACGCTCCTGGAGGCGCTTCTCCGGCTGCCTGACCAAGTGGAGGCCACCCTCCACGCCCTCAACGAGCCTGTCAGGGCGTTGGCCGAGCGCTTCCATACCGTTTCCAATGCCTTGTACTTAGGACGGGGCTACAATTTCCCCGTGGCCCTGGAAGGCGCTCTCAAGCTCAAAGAGATCTCCTACATCCACGCCGAAGGATATCCCGCCGCCGAGATGAAGCACGGCCCTATTGCCCTCGTGGATGAGGGTATGTTGGTTGTGGTGATTGCGCTGCGGGATAGCCTCTACGAAAAGGTGCTCGGTAATGTCCAAGAGGTTCGGGCGCGCGGAGGGCGGATCGTAGCCATCGCCACCGAAGGCGACACCGAGATCCAAGCCTACGCCGAAGCGGTTCTCTATGTGCCCGAGGTGCCCGAACCCCTTTCGCCTATCTTGACAGTGCTTCCGCTTCAGCTTCTGGCTTATCATGCGGCTGTTTTGCGAGGCTGCGATGTAGATCAGCCCCGCAATCTGGCTAAGTCGGTCACCGTAGAGTAGGCCCCTCTTATGCCCGCCTGGCAGCATCCCTTTTTGTGGGCTGCGGCGGGGCTGGCCCTGGGCCTCTATCTGCACGAGCTACCTCTGGCTTGGGCCTTGGCTGGTCAGGCCGTCCTTACGATGGGTGCCGCGTACCTGTGGTGGGTTCAACAGGCGCCGAGACTGGTATGGGTTCTGCCTGTGTTTAGCGCACTGGGCGTTTTTCGCGCCGAAGTGAGTCAGCTCAGCCGGCAAGACCCCCTTCTGCCCCTGCGTGGCCATCTGGTTCAGCTTCAGGGCTACCTCATCGAGGAGCCTCTGCCGACCCGCAAAGCCTGCCGTCTCCTGGTGAGGGTGGATTCGGTGTATGGGCCGCTTTTTGCGCGAGGATGGCGGTTGACCGGCGAATGTATTATTTATGTGCGCGGTGGCTGCGAGGGTTCGCTAAAGCCCGGTACGCGAGTTCAGGCTACCCTGCGCCTGGATACGCTCCAGTATGGCGCCGCCTATTGGGCCAGGCAGGGGGTCCACCTGGGGGGCTTTGCTCCTCATATTCAGATAGGCGAGGTAGAGCCGACCTATGGGTGGGGGTATTTTCTGCGGCTGCGACAGGTTCTTTTGGAGGGTTTGCGGCGTACGGCCCCCCGCCAAGACCCTGTAGAAGCCGTGCTGGAAGCGCTCCTGCTGGGCTATCGGCGGGGCGTGGACCCTGAAACGCGCGCAGCGTTTCAACTTTCTGGCGCCGCCCACATCCTGGCCGTGTCGGGCATGCATGTAGGACTGGTGCTTACCCTATGGCTTTTTCTGCTTCGCCATCTGCCAGGGGGATGGGCTTTTCATCCTGTCAGCCAGGGAGCGCTCCTTATCTTAGTGCTGCTTTATGGGCTCCTTACGGGAGCTTCGCCCTCCGCGATGCGAGCCGTGATCATGGGTGCAGTGGCGCTGCTGGCTCGTATGGCGTACAAGCCCTACCTTGCGCTCAATGCCCTGGGTTTTGCGGCCTTTATCCAACTCAGCCTGGATCCTGCTCTCCTGCATAATGTAGGCTTCCAGCTCTCCTATGCGGCTGTGGGGGGCATTCTGGCTTTTTACGGGCCTCTTCGGGGACTTTTCAGAGGTCGGTTTTTTTCCACCGCTTGGGGGGCTTACCTGCGCGATCTGGTAGCGATTTCGCTGGCGGCGCAGGCGGGTACCCTGCTGCTTAGCTGGGCTTATTTCGGGCGCCTGCCGCTGTATTTCCTCCTCACCAACCTCGTGGCGGTGCCGCTGGGTACGGCAGCTACTTTTGCGGCGGTGGGGTGGCTGATGCTGATGCCTTTTCCGGGTCTTGGTTCTCTGGCCGCTTGGCCCGCTTATGGGCTGGCCTGGTTGATGGTCCAGGCCGTCAAGGGGCTGTCTCGCCTCCCAGGCAGCTCCCTGGAACTCCCCCCTCTGCCCCTGCCTTGGGCTGTGGGGCTGACCCTGCTTCTCGTTGCAGGCGGAGGGTGGGCGCTTCACCGCCTACGCCGCGAAGAAACCCTCTGGATTGCCTGAGTTTTCGTACCTTTGCTTCGGTATGCGCAGGTACCTCGCAGTCCTTGGCTTGACAGGTCTGGCTTTCGTGTGGGCGCAAAAGAAACAGGTAAACGCTCAGGAATCCAAAACCAGCCCCGATAAGCCGGCAAAGCTGGTAGAGTTCCCTAAAGTAGAGCATGATTTTGGCAAAATCAAGGAGGAAGACCGCACAGCCACCACGCGCTTTACTTTCAAGAATGTAAGCAAGGAGCCTGTTCGGGTGGTGGATGTGAAGGCGTCGTGCGGGTGCACCTCCCCCAGCTGGAGCAAAGAGCCGGTTGCGCCAGGCAAGGAAGGCTTTGTGGAGGCGCAGTACAGCGCCTGGGGTCGTCCGGGAAGCTTTACCAAAACCCTCACCGTGCGCGTGCGCTCCGAAAAGGACACCACCCGAGAAGAGACCTACGTGCTAACTATCAAAGGCGAAGTGCTCCCTCGGCCGAAAGGCCCCGAAGACTGGTACCCGACGAAGGTAGGAGCTCTCCGGTTCGGCCCGGCTAACCACGTCTCCTTCGGCACCATCAAAACCAACGAACGCAAAACCCTCTACGTCACGCTGTACAACGACTCGGACAAGCCTCTGGAGCTGCGCGAGTTTGTGGAAGTGCCTAAACATGTGAAGGTCTTCTTCAAGACGCCTAAGGGTACGGTGCCCAACTATGTGCTTCCTCCGAAGGATACGGTACAGGTAGGCGTAGAGTACGATGCGGGGGCGGCGGGGGATTACGGGTTTGTGTATCACCTCCTCAAGCTGCGCACGAACGACGCCGTAGAACCCGACAAGCCCTTCTACATCACGGCTAACATTGAGGAGTACTTTGGCGAACTGACGGAACAGGCGCTGGCTGAGGCGCCTCGGGTGCAGTTTGACGCCACCGAGTACAACTACGGCAAAATCAAAGCCGGTGAAAAGGTCACGCATGAGTTTCGCCTTACCAATACGGGCAAAAAGCCCCTTGTGATCCGGAAGGTCAAGGCCAGCTGTGGGTGTACCGCAGCCATGCCTGAAAAAAGTGAGCTCAAGCCGGGTGAGAGCACGACGATAAAGGTGGTGTTTGATTCCACCGGGCGGGCAGGCCGCGACTCTAAGAGCGTCACCGTGATTACGAATGACCCTCGCCAGCCTACCACCAACCTGGTCATCCAGGGTGAAATTGAGGCTGTAAGCAAGTAAAGAGCCGGCATAAGCTTGCGAAGGAGGGGGGCTGTAGCCCCCCCTCCTTTTTTTCTGCTCCCAGGAGATCCTGGCTGCCCCTTGGGGCAAATGAGCTACCACTCAGCCGCAGTTGGCTACCACTCAGCCGAGCTCCCTTGTAAAAGGGGTTGTTTCCCCCTCCTGTATGTCCTAAGAAGCTCCTATATTTGCCTCATGCGATGGCTTAGGATACTCGGCTTGCTCACGGGCGTAGGAGGTACGCTTTCCTTTTTACGGGCTACGCACCTCATGGGAGGCCAGATTACCTATGAGTGCATAGGCCCTAACCAGTACCGCATCACCGTCAAGCTGTATCGGGACTGTGGGGGGATAGCTTTGGAAAACCCTATTGTACTCAATTACTCCTCTGCAGCATGTGGCGTCAATGCCTCTGTCTCGCTTAGCCGCATTTCAGCGCAGGACATTACGCCTGTCTGTCCAGGGGGGCAGAGTCGCTGTTCAGGAAGTGGCCCGTATGGCTGGGAAGAGCATATCTATCAGGGCATTCTGAATCTCCCTCCAGGCTGTTCAGATTGGGTGCTCTGGTACAGCAGCTGCTGTCGTAATGGCGCCATCACGACGGGGCCTGCTAACGATTACTTCACAATTTATACCAACCTCAACAATACCTTAGCCCCTTGCAATAACTCTCCTGTTTTCAATAATCCCCCTGCGGCGCTTGCTTGTTTGGGCCAGCGTAACTGTATTAATCCGGGGGTAACCGATCCGGACGGAGACTCTTTGGCGTTTAGCCTTACTTATTGTCGGTCTGTTGATTACTCTGCTTCTGTGGGCTATGCCGGGGGCTACAGCGCCACCAATCCCCTTCCTACGACGGGGGGCACTACGATCGATCCGCGTACAGGCACCATCTGTTTTACGCCCAGCGCCTTAGCGGTAGGGGTGATTTGCATTCGGGTGGAAGAATTCCGCAACGGCACCAAGATTGGGGAGTACCTGCGGGACATCCAAATACGGGTGGTCTCGTGTGCCAACCAGCTTCCGGTAGCCTCGGGGATAAATGGGGTGCCTTACGACCCCAACAGCCCTCCTACTTATACGGTAGAAGTGTGTGCTACGGGTTCGCCAACGTGCTTTGACATCAATTTTTCAGATCCGGATGGGCAGCCGCTCACGGTGAGCTGGAATAACGGTATTCCGGGGGGTAGTTTTATAGTGAATAACAATGGCACCCCCAATCCTACGGCGACTTTTTGTTGGACGCCCACGCCGGCGGATATTGGTTCGCATCAGTTTGTGGTTACTGTACAGGACAACGCCTGTCCTATCCGCGGGGTCTCCAATTATGGGTATATCGTGAATGTGATTGGGGGTGTATCCCATCCGGTGGATGCGGGGCCGGATGCGACGATATGCCAGGGCCAGAGTGTGACGCTGAACGGGACGGTGGCGGGGCCCCCTGGGGATATTCAGAGTGTGCAATGGATTCCGGCTACGGGCTTGAGTAACCCTACTATTCTCAATCCGGTTGCTTCACCCACGAGCACGACCACCTATACGCTGGAGGTGACTTTTGTAGGGGGCTGTCGGCGTCGGGATCAGGTCACGGTAACCGTCTTGCCTTTGCCGGCTCCTCCTACAGTTACGCCGCCCAGCGCCCAAATTTGCAGCGGCAGTGGGGTACTGCTTACAGCCTCCTCACCCGGAGCGGCGGATTATGAGTGGCACAGTGGCGCCCCCAATGGGCCTACCGTCGGCACAGGCCCCACCTATACCGCTACCCCCGCTGCTTCCACCACCTATTATGTGGTAGCGGTGGGTGCGAACGGCTGCCGTTCGGCTCCTACGCCGGTTTCCGTCGCAGTCAACCCTCCGCCGCCGCCTGTCTCTTGCGTGGTCATCTATGTAGACCCCAATGGCTGTAACGGGGGGCCAGGGTGCGGTACACGCGCCAACCCCGCCAACCTCCCTACCGCCATCGCTATGGCTCAATGCAACAACAGCTACCTTAAGCTGCGCTGCGGTACCTATACAATTAATAACCCCGTCTCTTTCACCAGCAATACCACCGTGGAGGGCGGCTATGACGCCAACTGGCGCAAAACCAACGGGTGCCAGTCCATCATCTACCGCTCTGCCGCCAATGTCCAGCCTACCCCCAATCGGCTCGTAGCCGTAGAGCTGAATACGGTGCGGTACTTCGCCATGTACGATGTGACGATCCAGACGGCCGATGCACCGGCCCCGCCTATCAGTGGAGACTATCGCGGGGTAAGCACGTATGCCTTGTACCTTGCCAACGGATCCGACTACAAGTTCGTGCGGTGTCGGTTTGAGCCTGGGCGTGCCAGCGATGGCGCTGCCGGGGCGAACGGGGTAGGGCCGTACATGGGGGGTGCCCCGGGCACTGGGGGAGCGGGGGGTACGGGTAGTATGACACGCTGCGGTGGGTGTGGGGGAAATGGGCAGGCAGGGGGTGTCTCTTCCACAGGCGCAGCAGGTGGGGCAGGGGGGGGCGGCTGCTGTGGGAGCGGGTGCAACATATTTGGTTGTAATGCCAGTGGGTGTACAGGTTGTACCGCAGGGAACGGTGCGCCTGGAGCCAACGGAGCTAATGGGGCGGCTGCCGCGGTGCCTGCGCCGGGGGCCTGGTTCTCGCCCGTACAGTCCCCTGCAGGTAATCCAGGTGGCCACGGCGGAGGTGGAGGGGGGAGGAGGGGGCGATATAGGTACCTGCTGCCTCTCTACCTGCTACGCTGGTCCCACAGACGGGGGGCGAGGTGGAGATGGCGGCCGTGGGGGTAACCCCGGTCAGGGAGGCTGGGGAGGAGGTGGGGCCTTCGGTGTGTACCTCTACCAGAATGGGGCTAATGGGCAGTTCGTAGACTGCGGCTTCAATACTCCTCAGGCGGGTGCAGGGGGGCCTGGCGGGGCAGGTGCGGCGGGTCAGTCCGGCAACCCGCCCAGCCCACCAGGCATCCATGGCTGTGCAGGTACACCCTGTCAGCAAGGCTGCTGCGGTGGGGACTGTGGGGCGGGTGGACAGGGAGGCTTCGGCGGGAATGGAGGAAATGGGGGTAATGGAGGGCCAGGCCACCCTGGTATCGCTTATCGCCTGTATGTGGTGAGCGGTACCCTCCCCACCGTGACTACAGCCGGTACTCCCCAGGGCCTTGCAGTCGGTGGGAATAACCCCATACCTTACAACTTCGCTGCGGAGCCTATCCTCCTCGTGGACGGCTTTGCTTGTACCAACAAAGACTACACGATCCAGGTGACCAGCGGGGGCTTCAACCAGTGGGTGAGCTTGGGACCTGGGGCCACCGCTACTACCCCTAACACCAACAACCCCCTTACCTATCAGTACACCTCTACGGGGCGTAAGACAATCGTGGTGCGGGTAGGGGGGGTGGATTACACCTTTACGGAGTTCATCGGTATCCTCCTGCCGGATAATCAGGTGCCCACGATAACGGCCAATCCGACGGGGCCGGTATGCCAGGGAGCCACGGTGGCTTTCAGTGGGAGCCTGGCGGGAGTCCAGTATGAGTGGCAGACGATCCCGGCGGCAGGGGCTACCTTCACGCCGAATCCACCCAATGCCCAGTCTGTCCAGATAACCTTCACCCAGCCCGGCACCTACACCATTCGCCACCGGGTATACACGGACTGCTGTGGATGGACTCCCTGGGCTTCTACCACGATAGATGTGCATCCTCAGGCCAGCGTAACTGTAAATCCTCCCACTCCCTCTATCTGCTACGGCGATCAGGTAACCCTGACGGCTACTTTTGGGCCGCCGGGTTCTACCATTTTGTGGTCGCCTGCTACGGGTCTCAGCACGACTACGGCCCCTACGGTGGTGGCTTCTCCCTCGAGTACCACGACCTATACGGCTCTGGTTATCCCTCCGGTAGGAAACTGCGTGGCCACGGCCAATGTCACCGTCACAGTTAATCCGCTCCCGGATGCCACGCCTACTGTCACGCCGGCCAGCTGCGGAGACAATGGCAGCGTAACGCTTACGGTCACGGCCGGGGCGCCGCCTGTAAGTGCGGTCTGGAATACGACCCCTCCTCAGACAGGCCTCACAGCTACGGGCCTCCAGCCGGGCATTTATACGGCTACCCTCACCGATGCTAATGGTTGCAGTCGCGATATCTCCATCTTTGTGCCTGCTCCTCCGGGGGCCCTTCTGGCGTGGCTGCAAAATAGCCAGTCGCCTTCCTGCTTTGGCAGCACCGACGGCAGCGCCACGATCGGCGTAACAGGAGGTACGCCTCCCTATAGCTACAGCTGGAGCCACAACCCTGCTCTCAATGCCCCTACGGCCACAGGATTAGGGGCAGGCGGTTATACCGTCACGGTGCAGGATGCAGCCGGCTGCTCCTTCGTGGTGAATTTCTCGCTCAGCCAACCTGCCCCTCTTGCCATTGCGCTGGATTCCTTGCGCCAGAACGAACCGGTGAGCTGCTCAGGCGCCTGTAATGGGGTCCTTACCGTAGAAGCTGATGGGGGTACGCTTCCGTATACCTATACGTGGAGCAGTAGCACCTACCCCGCTTTTTCCTTCTCGGGCGTCAATGCGGCAGGCACCCAAGTGGCCAACCTCTGTGAAGGCGAATACACCATTACCGTGACCGACGCCAACGGCTGTACAGCTTCTCTTACAGTGCAACTGGGGGTCACGCCGCTGACCTACACCTTGAGTAAGACTGACGCATTGTGCTTTGGAGCGGCCCAGGGGTCGGCTACGGTCACGATTCAAACGGCTCATTCCGGCACCACCTGGCAGTGGACCGGTCCAGGCGGCTATACCTCTGCTCCCAACGCCACCACCATCACCAACCTCGTACCGGGACGGTATTACATTCACTTCACTATACCTGGGTGCCCGGGCACTGTCACAGACTCTGTTGATGTGGGCTCTCCTCCCGACATTACGATAACCGCCAGCCATGTCATGCCCTTGTGTAATGGGCAGGCCAACGGCTCTATCACCATAACGTCTGGAGGAGGGGTTGGCGGCTATTCGTACAACCTCAATGGCGGACCTTGGGGGCCCGGAAATACCTTCACAGGGTTGGCAGCGGGAACCTATACCCTCGGAGTCCAGGACGCCAATGGCTGTACCAAGTACCTTACCTACACCCTTCCCGAGCCGCCAGTTCTTGGGCTGAATGCGCCTGCCATCACGAATGTGAGCTGCAACGGAGGCAGTGATGGGAGTATTACGGTGAATGCGAGTGGGGGTACGCCGCCGTACCAGTACAGTTTGAACGGCGGTCCATATCAGGCTGGGGCTACATTTAGCGGGCTGAGTGCTGGGACGTACACGGTGACGGTGCGGGATGCCAATGGATGTACGGCCACGGCGACGTACACGGTGACGGAGCCGCTGGTTCTTGTGCTGAATGCACCTGCCATTACGAATGTGAGCTGCAACGGAGGCAGTGATGGGAGTATTACGGTGAATGCGAGTGGGGGTACGCCGCCGTACGAGTACAGTTTGAACGGAGGTCCATATCAGGCTGGGGCTACGTTTAGCGGGCTGAGTGCTGGGACGTACACGGTGACGGTGCGAGATGCCAATGGATGTACGGCCACGGCGACGTACACGGTGACGGAGCCGCTGGTTCTTGTGCTGAATGCGCCTGCCATTACGAATGTGAGCTGCAACGGAGGCAGTGATGGGAGTATTACGGTGAACGCGAGTGGGGGTACGCCGCCGTACCAGTACAGTTTGAACGGGGGTCCGTATCAGGCTGGGGCTACATTTAGTGGGCTGAGTGCTGGGACGTACACTGTGACGGTGCGGGATGCCAATGGGTGTACGGCGACGGCGACGTATACGGTGACGGAGCCTTCTGCGCTGGTGTTTGGGGCGCCGACGATTACGAATGTGGGCTGTAACGGAGGCAGTGATGGGAGTATTACGGTGAGCGCGAGTGGGGGTACGCCGCCGTACGAGTACAGTTTGAACGGGGGTCCGTATCAGGCTGGGGCTGCATTTAGTGGGCTGAGTGCTGGGACGTACACTGTGACGGTGCGGGATGCCAATGGGTGTACGGCGACGGCGACGTACACGGTGACGGAGCCTTCTGCGCTGGTGTTTGGGGCGCCGACGATTACGAATGTGAGCTGTAACGGAGGCAGTGATGGGAGCATTACGGTGAGCGCGAGTGGGGGTACGCCGCCGTACGAGTACAGTTTGAACGGGGGTCCGTATCAGGCTGGGGCTACGTTCAGTGGGCTGAGTGCTGGGACGTACACTGTGACGGTGCGGGATGCCAATGGGTGTACAGCGACGGCGACGTACACGGTGACGGAGCCGCCGGTTCTTGTGCTGAATGCACCTGCCATTACGAATGTGAGCTGCAACGGAGGCAGTGATGGGAGTATTACGGTGAATGCGAGTGGGGGTACGCCGCCGTACGAGTACAGTTTGAACGGAGGTCCGTATCAGGCTGGGGCTACATTTAGCGGGCTGAGTGCTGGGACGTACACGGTGACGGTGCGGGATGCCAATGGATGTACGGCCACGGCGACGTACACGGTGACGGAGCCGCTGGTTCTTGTGCTGAATGTGCCTGCCATCACGAATGTGAGCTGCAATGGGGGTTCGGATGGGAGCATTACGGTGAGCGCCGGTGGGGGTACGCCGCCGTACGAGTACAGTTTGAACGGGGGTCCGTATCAGGCTGGGGCTACATTTAGTGGGCTGAGTGCTGGGACGTACACTGTGACGGTGCGGGATGCCAATGGGTGTACGGCGACGGCGACGTACACGGTGACGGAGCCTTCTGCGCTGGTGTTTGGGGCGCCGACGATTACGAATGTGAGCTGTAACGGAGGCAGTGATGGGAGCATTACGGTGAGCGCGAGTGGGGGTACGCCGCCGTACGAGTACAGTTTGAACGGGGGTCCGTATCAGGCTGGGGCTACATTTAGTGGGCTGAGTGCTGGGACGTACACTGTGACGGTGCGGGACGCCAATGGGTGTACGGCGACGGCGACGTATACGGTGACGGAGCCTTCTGCGCTGGTGTTTGGGGCGCCGACGATTACGAATGTGAGCTGTAACGGAGGCAGTGATGGGAGCATTACGGTGAGCGCGAGTGGGGGTACGCCGCCGTACCAGTACAGTTTGAACGGAGGTCCATATCAGGCTGGGGCTACGTTCAGTGGGCTGAGTGCTGGGACGTACAATGTGACGGTGCGGGATGCCAATGGATGTACGGCCACGGCGACGTACACGGTGACGGAGCCGCCGGTGCTGAGCTTTACCGTGACGACCCAGAATGCGTTATGCTGGGGCACGCAGACTGGGCAGATTAGCTTTACGGCCAATGGAGGTACGCCTCCGTATGAGTACAGTATCAACGGTGGGGTTACATGGGGTGCGGCGAGCGCTTTTGGGGTGGGTGCGGGGACGTATACCCTGTATGTCCGGGATGCCAATGGGTGTGTGGCAGGTCCTCAGACGGTGACGATTACGGAGCCTGCACCGCTGCAGGCGGTCGTGACGAATGTGACGCAGGCGGTGTGTCGGGAGACGGCGGACGGATCCGCCACGATAGCGGGGCAGGGCGGTACGCCTCCCTATCAGTATAGCTGGGTTGGGCTGCCGCAGTTTGCGGGCAGTGCGACGATAAGCGGGGTGCTGCCGGGTGCGTATTATGGGGTGGTGGTGGATGCAAATGGGTGTCGGGATACCGTGGAGGTTCAGATTCCGTATCGCAGTTATGTAGATGCGGCGGTGCGGCCGGTGGATGTGGCGGGGTGTGTACCGCTGGCGGTGAGCTGGGTAGCGTTGCCTTCGGGGGTAGGGCCCTACAGGTATGAGTGGGACCTGGGAGATGGGACGACGGCGACGGACTCGGTGGTCGTACATGTGTATCCTGTGCAGGGGTCGTATCCGGTTCGGTTGATTATCCGGAATGCGGATGGGTGTGCGGATACGGCTGTGGCGGTGGCACAGGCCTTTTTCACGCCGCTACCTACTTATACGATTGAGCCGGACACGACGGGGGGACCGGTTGTAGGGACTGTCTTTACGCTGACGAGCGTAGGACAGAATGTGCAGGAGGTGTGGTGGGTGGCGGATGGGTACGGGCGGGTGGAAGGCCCTGTGCTCCAGCTCAAGTACGACCGCCCAGGGGAGTATTGCTATGCGTTGTGGGTGCGCAATGGGAGCTGTGTAGATTCGGCGAAGGGATGCATTCGGGTGCGTGACCCGTATGTCTACCTGCCGAATGCGTTTTCTCCTAACGGCGATGGGGTGAACGATGTGTTTGAAGTCAAGGCCTTTGGGCTCAAGGAGCCTCGGGTGCGGATTTACGACCGGTGGGGTGTGCTGGTGTTTGACAATCAAGGGGATATGACACGGCACTGGGATGGCACCTATCAGGGGCGGCCGGTGCCGGAGGATGCGTACACGGTGGTGATAGAAGGGAAGATGCCACCGTACGACAAGCCTTTGAGGCGGTCAGGTACGGTGACGGTGGTGCGGTAGGGTGGAGCATTTCCCCTGGGAGTGTGTGGGGTTTTTCGGGGGGCGGGCTGAAGCTCGCCCCCTGGTTTTTTGGGCTTTAGTGGGGGGCCTCAGATAGAAGTCTGGCTGGTTTTGTAGCCCGTTGCTGGGGTTTTGCGGAGTGGGAATGCTCCCTGGCTCTGAGCAACGACAAGCAAAGCCGTCTCATGCTGGCCGAGAAGTAAGCGGGTGTTTTTTGCTGGCCGGGGCTAAGAGGAACCTCCCAAAAAACCGAGGGGGTGGGTTTTATCCCACCCCCTCATCATGCCTTTTACGCTCCTGGGAGGGGTTACTTTACAGGCTGCGGTGTCCTGCCTCGGGCTTTTTGCTGGAAGGCGTAGCAGTCAAAATCAAGCTGGGCGTAAGCGGTGGCGGGGTACTGCTTGTTTTTCCTGAGGCCCATCTGGAGGCCTTGGGCGCAGGTCATGTACTGCTCGTCGCAGGTGGCCAGGTACTTGAGGTTGAGTGTAGACTCCTCGGGGCTGGAAGGGAGCTGCTCGTAGAAGTGCAGCACAAGAGGGCCGGGTTCCCGGGAAGGGGGCATTTCCGTACAGCGCCGCCTTTTGAAGGCGATGCCCCAGCGCAGCTCTTTCACCTGGAAGGTGCCTGGCTGGCTTAGGTCCACCACCGCCCAGATGAAGTCGTCCTCTTCAGCGGGCAGCTGAGAGAGGGCGGCATGCCAGGCTTTGGCGATTTCAGCGGGGGAGAGGGCAGGAGGGGTACTGCGCTTGGCCCAGTGGACAGCCACGCAGCCGCTGGGGTCTTCGGCCAGAGACTGCTCCATTGCGTTTGCTACGCAGTTTTTGTCGTAGCCACAATTTTTCTGCCAGGTGGGTTTGCAGTCGGACTCAGGCAGGCCCTCTCGACAGCAGCTTGTTCTGTAACGCTCCACGATGTAAGGGGCACTTTCTTCGCTGTTCGGGTCTTGAGGCCCGAAGGTAAGCCGGGTGGGTTCCAGACCCTGAGGGGTCCGGCGCAGATGGAGGGTGATGGCGGTGCCCTTCGCCAGCGGAAGCGCTTCTACCCACGCTACCCAATTCAGGCCGCGCCAGGCAAACGGCTGGGGCGTGGGGAGCGCTTGCTCTTTCCTCCCACAGGCTACGAGGAGGAAGAGCCCTGCCCATGCACGATGCGCGAAGTACCGCATACGACAAATGTATGCGAATTCCAAAAAAAAGCAAGGCCCATCCATCCTCCTTTTTCTGGCGTACCTTAGCGGCATGGGGGTGCAGGTAGGCATTATCATGGGTAGTGCGAGCGATGCGGAGGTCATGGCTGGGGCCCGGCGTGTGCTGGAAGAGTTTGGCGTGCCGTACGAGTTTACGATTGTGTCGGCGCACCGAACGCCGGATCGGCTGTGGGCTTACGCTAAGCAAGCGGCGGCGCGAGGGCTCCAGGTGCTCATCGCTGGGGCGGGGGGAGCCGCCCACCTGCCGGGTATGGTGGCTTCGCTTACGCACCTGCCGGTGATCGGGGTGCCGATTCGCTCGCGTCACTCGCTGGCCGGCCTTGACTCGCTGCTTTCTATTGTGCAGATGCCTGCTGGCGTACCGGTCGCCACCGTCGCCATAGACAACGCCGCGAATGCAGCCCTTCTGGCCGTGCGCATGCTGGCGCTTCGGGACGAGGGCTTGCGAGCGCGCCTCATAGCTTACCAGGAGCGGCTCCGGCACGAAGCGTTGGAGCCCCTCTCTCGGGACCCCCACCAATTTGATAACATCGTCCTATGAGGGGGTGGGGTGCCGTAGCTTTGCTGAGCATGACCTTAGCCCAGCCTATAGAGGAAGCCACTTTTGGTGGGGGTTGCTTTTGGTGCACGGAAGCCCTCTTCAAGCAGCTGCGTGGGGTGGTGGAGGTGCTACCTGGGTATGCCGGCGGGCACACCGCTAACCCCACTTACGAGGAGGTGTGCACGGGCACGACCGGCCATGCCGAAGTGGTGCGCGTGCGCTTCCGTCCCCAGGAAATCTCGTACGAGCAGCTGGTGGAGTACTTTTTCCTTACGCACGACCCCACCACGCCCAATCGGCAAGGGGCCGATGTAGGTCCCCAGTATCGGTCGGTAATCTTTTACCACTCACCGCAGCAAAAGACCGTAGCTGAACGCGTCAAGCACCGCCTGGAAGCAGAAAAGGTGTTCCCCGCTCCCATCGTCACTACGATAGAACCGCTTACCTCCTTCTACCCGGCGGAGCCCTACCATCACGACTATTTTGCTCGGCATCCCCAGCAGCCCTACTGTCGGTTCGTGATTGCGCCCAAAGTCCAGAAAGCCCGGGAAAAGTTCCGCTCTCTGCTCAAAGAGGCTGGAAAGTAGTACCTTTGCCTGATGCGCTATTTTGTCATAGCAGCCTTCCTTGCTCCGCTGTGGGCGCAAGAAGACCCGCTCGGTTTCGGTCTGATGCTGCGGGCGCATAGCGGCGTCGCCCTGGGCTTTTTCGGCAAGCTTGAACAGGACTTCAAGCCGGCCAATGCCCTGGGGAGAGACTTTCGCCTCCGCCCTTTGGCTACCACCGCCGGGGCTAACCTTGACCTGCTGATTGCCCGGCGGCTCCTGCTGGGAGGCACGCTTCAGCTCCAGCATTACGACGCTTCGGAGACGGAACGGGGCTTGGTCCGGCCTTATGCGCTGCACTACGGGGGACAAATCGGCTTTGCGGCCATCAATAAAAACCTGTGGCTCTTCTACCCCTATGTGGGGTACCAGGTGGGCACTTATGAGGTGCGCTACACGAATTACTTCACGGAGCCTATTTTCTTTGGCACCACCCAGCAGCTGCGCCCCTTAGAGAAGCGCACGTATTCCAGCAGCTTAGGGCTGGTGGAGCTGGGCCTGGGGCTGCGCCGCTACCGACGGGGAGAAGGGGTGAGCCTTTTCTGGGGGGTGGACTTGGGGGGCGTCTTCGCACCCTCCAAGGGAAGCTGGAAAGCCTCCGAAGGCCCAGACCCTCAAGGCGTGAATCCCCCTCAGCTTTCAGCGGGGTATCTGCGCTTTTCGCTGGGCTTCGGGTACGTCAAGCCTAAGTCCGAAAGCGCACCATCGCCTATTCCTGCGGCGCCCGAGGCGGAGAAGCCGAAAAAAGACCGCAAAGCTAAAAAAGCTGAAGAAGCCGCTGCCCCAGAAAAGGCTCCTTCCCCGGCAGCCCCTGGGCCAGAAAAGCCCAAGAAGAAGAAAAAATCGGAGGAGGCGACTCAGGCTCCCCCTGCTGCTCCAAGCACGCCGACCCCAGAAAAGTCCAGCAAAAAGTCCAAAAAGAAAGCGGCCGAGGACGAAGAGTGAGGGGGCTTTTGTTTGACGCATAGATGGCAGACTTGGAAGATCGCATACGTCGGGCGCTGGGGCGGGTGATAGACCCGGACTTGGGTCGCAGTATTGTCGAGCTGGGGATGGTGCAGGGGCTGGCTTGGAACGCCGAAAAGCGGGTGGTCTCTCTGACGCTTCAGCTTACCACGCCGGCCTGTCCGCTCAAAGGGCATTTTGAACGGGAGATTCAGGCGCGGCTTGTGGAAGAGCTGGGCGAAGGCTGGCGCGCAGAGGTTGCCTTTTCTGCGCAGACAGCGGGGGGGGGCTCTACGGTTTTGCCTGGCATCAGAAACCTCCTCCTTGTGGGCTCAGGCAAAGGCGGCGTGGGTAAGTCCACGGTGGCGGTTAACCTGGCGGTGGCGCTGGCGCAGCAAGGGGCTCGCGTAGGCCTTCTGGATGCGGATATCTACGGCCCCAGTGTGCCTATCCTGATGGGCCTGGAGCACGCTAAGCCCCAAGTCGTCCACCAGGACGGTCGTCCCCTCCTACTTCCGATAGCGAAGTATGGCGTACAAGTGATGTCGCTGGGTTTTCTCGTGCCGGCGGGGCAGGCCACGCCTTGGCGGGGACCCATGGCTTCCAACACCCTTCGGCAACTGCTGGTAGAGACCCAATGGCCAGAGTTGGATTACCTCATCGTGGATATGCCCCCCGGAACGGGGGATGTGCAGCTAACCCTCGCGCAGCAGTTTAGACCCCAAGGCGCACTCATCGTGACCACGCCGCAGCAGGTGGCTGTAGCCGACGCCGAAAAAGCCCTCACCATGTTCCAGATGCCCCTCGTCCAGGTGCCTGTGCTGGGCGTGATTGAGAACATGGCCTACTTCTGGACGCCGCAGCTGCCCGAACGGCGTTTTTATCTCTTTGGGCAGGGCGGGGGACGCCAGTTGGCTGAAAAGTACGGTGTACCTTTCCTGGGCGAAATCCCCCTTCTTGAAGAGATCGTGCTGCGCAGTGACCAGGGGGTTCCGCCGGCGCTCTCCGAGGGCACGCCGCTGGCCGAAGCGTATCATCGCCTTGCCGGCGAAGTGGCTCGGGCGGCGTCTCGTTTAGCCTACGCCTCGGCACCTTCCTCATGAAGCTCACGCTGGAGGAGATCGCCGCTCACCTGGCTCCCATTCGGCAGTACCTGGCGGCCGATGGAGGGGATATTGAACTGGTGGATCTCACGCCTGATGGGGTGCTCTACATCCGGCTTCTGGGGAGCTGCCGGACCTGCGACCTGAATTCTACCACCGTGCAGCTGGGGATCCTGGAGCCCCTTCAGCGGCTTTTCCCCACCCTCAAAGCCATAAAAGTCGTACCTTAGGAGTATGAACCTTCGCCTGGTGCTGATGGCCACCCTTCTTTTTGTGGGGGGGTGCGAGAAAATCAACCTACCCGAAGGCCAGCCCCTTTCTGACGAGGAGGTGGTAGCCGGCCTCAAGGAAGCCCTCAGGATAGGTACGGATACGACCGTTCGTTACCTGAACCGGCTTGATGGGTACTACGGCGATACGCTGATCCGTATTCTTTTCCCGGAGGAAGCCTGGAAAGTCAAGCTGGCCATTGAGGCCTTACCGGGTGGGGCTGGGCTTGTCCAGGACTTAGTGATCAAAATGAACCGCGCCGCCGAGGAGGCCGCCGCTGAGGCTAAACCCATCTTTTGGCAGGCTATCGCTGCCCTTACGATCCAGGATGGGATGGCGATCCTCAAGGGCGATACCGTGGCGGCAACGCGGTATCTCCGGGAGCGCACCTACGATAGCCTCTACGCACGCTACAAACCCAAGATTCAGGCGGCTATGGAGGATGTAGGTGCCCAGCAAGCGTGGGAGTACATCGTGGATACCTACAATGGGCTGCCTACTACGCTCACGCCGCTGGAGAACCGCGACCTGGCGGCCTATGTGACCCACCGAGCTCTCTACGGGCTTTTTCTGAAGGTGGGGCAGCACGAGACGAAGATTCGCCGGGATGTGCGCTATCGGGTGACGGACTTACTTCAGAAGGTCTTTGCCCATGCTACGGGCTAAGGAGCCCCCCTTGCCATGGTGGCTACCCACCCTGGTAGGGCTCCTGACAGGGCTGGCCTGCCGGCGTGAAGTGCTCACCCCTAAGCCGGGACTCCTGCGCTTCTCTCGGGATACGGTGGTTTTTGACTCGCTCTTTTCTACCGTGCTCTCGCCTACCCAGCGCCTGTGGGTCTACAATCCCCACCGGTATCCTGTGCGGGTACTTCGTGCTTTCCTCGCAAAAGGCGCTCAGAGTCCCTACGCCTTCGTATGGGATGGCCAGCCGGGGCCTCTCCAGGCTCCTTATGTGCTGGGAGCCGGAGATAGCGCGCAAGTGTTTCTGACCCTGCGCGACACCACTTTTGTGGATGCTGTACGGGAGGATGTCCTGGTGATGCAGACCGAAGCCGGGGTTCAGGAGGTGCCTTTGCGGGCTACCCTTATCGCTGCCTACGTGTACCGGGACTTGGCTTTTGACAGCGTAGTTGTTTCCCTTCCCACGGATAAGCCCATCGTCGTGGATGGGTATCTGTACGTAGGTCCGGCGGCGGTACTGCGCCTACTGCCGGGCACGCGGCTCTACTTCTCGGCGCGGCGCTGGCCCTCCGGCCCCCTCCAGGGCGAGCTGATGTCCGGTCTCTATGTGGCCGGACGGTTGGAAGCGCTGGGCACACCCGCTTCACCTATTCGCTGTCAGGGGTGGCGACTGGAGCCTTACTACGCCAGCGCGCCAGGGCAGTGGCAGGGGCTCTGGTTCTTCCCCTCCAGCACCGATAATCGCCTGCTGTATGTGGAGATTGCCCAGGCCAGCGTGGGGATACGGGTGGATTCGGCGGGAGGGCCGATAGCCCCTAAGCTCTACCTGGAAGGTTGCGTCATCCGGGACGCGGCCAATTACGGCTTGGTCGTCCAGGGCTTCTGCCCAACGCTGCCTTCTCAGCCTATCCTTCACGCGGTGAATACCCTCGTCTACCGGTGTGGGCAGGCCTGCGCAGCGTTGGTGGGTGGAGGTACCTATCGCCTCGTGCATTGTGCCTTCCTGTATGACCAGGGCGATCTGCGCCGGGGCGTTACCGCGCTCGTGCTGACCGATTTTTTACGGCTCTCGGAGGCTCAGGTGCAGTCGTATCCGCTTGACTTCTGGGCGCTCAACTCGCTCTTCTGGACGACCAAGGAAGAAGCCGTCGTAGCGGACCTAAGGGGGGGCACGCCGGTGCAGTATACCTTTGACCACTGCGCAGCTCGGCAAAAGAGCCCCTTGCCCGGCCCGGGGAATCTCTATCCTTCTTCACCCGGCTTGGGTTCCGCTCAGGACGCTTACCCCCTCCTTGAAGAAAGCCTCCTGATCAATGCAGGACGATACGATCCCACCTGGTCGCCCTTATTTGATCGGGTGGGGAGGAGGCGAGACAGCCAACCTGATATCGGGGTGTATGAATACGTTCGGTAGGCTCTTGCGCATCACGACTTTTGGAGAGTCACACGGGCCGGGGATTGGGGTGGTGATAGATGGGCTTCCAGGGGACCTGCCGGTGGATCTGGATCGGGTCCAGGCAGCTTTGGCGCGCCGCAGGCCAGGACAGTCTCCTTTTACCACCCCTCGGCAGGAGTCGGATGCCGTAGAAGTGCTCAGCGGCCTGTACCAAGGTCGTACTACGGGGGCTCCGCTTACCTTATGGATCGCCAACCGGGATGCTCGCTCCGAAGACTACGCCGAGATAGCCCAGGTGTATCGGCCTTCGCATGCAGACTTCCCTTACCACCTGAAGTATCGCAACCCCGACCCGCGGGGAGGAGGCCGCAGTTCAGCGCGGGAAACGGCAGCCCGGGTAGCCGCCGGCGCCATCGCCCAGCAGCTCTTGGAGAGGATGTCCCCCGCTCTACGCATCCTGGCTTGGACCGCTGCGATCGGGCCCTATGCCACCGCCTACCAGCCCCAAAGCATAGAAGAAGTAGAGCGTTCGCCGGTACGCTGCCCTGACCCGGCGGTGAGCCAGCAGATGCAGCGCTATATAGAGGAGCTTATCCAAGTGGGGGATACGACAGGGGGTATCGTAGCTGTTCGCGTGGAAGGGGTGCCGCCAGGATGGGGGGAGCCGCTCTATGATAAGCTGCCGGCCCGCTTGGCGTACGCCATGCTAAGCATCAACGCCGCCCGAGGATTTGAGATGGGAGAAGGGTTTGCGGCGGCCTCTTGGCGCGGCTCTGCCCACAACGATCCTTTTGAAGTAGATGCGCAGGGCCGCATTCGGCCCGTCACCAACCATGCAGGGGGCGTGCTGGGGGGCCTCTCCACCGGCGAACCCCTTTTCTTTCGGGTGGCGTTCAAGCCTATAGCGACCCTTCGGCAAGCGCAACAGACCGTTACCCGCCAGGGCGAGCCTATTCAGTTCACAGCGAAGGGGCGGCACGATCCCTGTCCCGTACCTCGCGCCGTTCCCATTGTAGAAGCCATGACGGCGCTCGTGCTGGCTGATTTTGCGCTGCTGCACAAAAGCGCTACCTGAAGCAAACCTCTCCCCCATCCAAGCGAGGTAAAGAACGCTGTCCCACCCCAAAAGCGTACTTTTGCCAACCGTGCGTGAAGAAGGCTTTTCTCTTCGGATGGAAGCGGTGCCCTATTGTATGCTTTGTGGGAGCGAGGGATCGCTTCTGTATGAGGGGCTTGAGGATAGGTTGTACGGGGTGCCAGGGAAATTTAGTCTGTATTCTTGTCCTGATTGTGGCCTGGTGTGGCTAAATCCTCGCCCGGTAGAAGAGGACTTGGCCAAGTGTTACATGAACGCCTATTACACGCACACTCCTCCCGCGTCTTTAGAGCGGAGTGCCGTTCTGCGGGGGTGGCGGGAGTTTTTGCGGCGGCTGATTTGGGAGGCGTATTATGCGTATCCACCTGCAGGGCGGTTTCCTCTTTTGCGCAAGGCTGTAGGGAAGGTTTTAGGGGCTTTACCGCCTCTTCGGCGGCGGGCTGCTTACGACTTAGGGGTCCTTTTTCTGCCTTTTCACGGGCAGCGGAGGCTTTTAGATGTGGGCTGCGGCAATGGCGCCTACCTCAAGCTGATGCAAGAACTGGGATGGCAGGTGACCGGCATAGATATAGACCCAGCCGCGGTCGCAGTGTGCCGAGCTCAGGGTCTGAACGCTTCTGTGGGGACGCTGGAAACGATGAACTTCCCCGATCACGCCTTTGATGCCATAACCCTCAGCCATGTTTTTGAGCATCTCCCTGATCCGGCTAAGTTTCTCCAGGAGTGTTATCGTATTCTCTCGCCGGGGGGGTATATAGCCATGAAGATGCCTAACATAAAGAGTTTAGGGCATCGGCTATTTAAGCGGTTTTGGAGAGGGCTTGAACCTCCTCGCCATCTGAGCCTTTGGGATAGACATACATTGCATATTATTCTACATCGCAATAACCTTAAAATATATACATGCCATACAAGTAGTCATATAGCGGATTTTATTTATGAATATAGTGTTTTTTCAAATGAAAAATACAAAAAAAGCTTTATATTCTATCTAAGAAAAAAAATATTCAAAATTCATGAGAATTTTCTTCTCTTGTTTGACAAAGATGCAGGTGAGGAAGTGTTTATGGTAGCTCGGAAGTCAGGAATGAATTTATTTGCAAAACAAGGATAAATTTATGGATTTGTCTATACTGATTGTTAGCTGGAATAGTAGATTTTTTCTTGAGAGATGTGTAGATAGTATGTATAGGCATCCGCCGAAAAAGTATACTTTTGAAGTGATTGTAATTGACAACCATAGCCAAGATGATACCGTGGCTATGTTGCGAGAGCGGTTCCCGCAGGTACGGGTCATAGAGAATACCTACAATTATGGGTTTGCGCGTGCCACCAACCAGGGTTATCGGGTCAGCCAAGGACGGTATGTCATGACCCTTAATCCAGATACCTTGCTCTCTGAAGGAACTTTGGATGCTCTTGTAGATTTTCTGGAAGCGCATCCTTGTGTCGGGTTAGTAGGCCCATCTGAGTGTTATGGAAATTTTATTCCAGCTTATCGTTCATTCATTTTATCTAAGGTAAGTCAAAAAATAAACAGAATCTTTTTGAAGAATGAATATACTGATCAAAGTGAGACTCCTACTGAAGTGCAATGGCTATGGGGTACCGGTCTTGTCTGTCGAAGAGAAGCATTAGAGCCTGATCTGTTTTTTGACGAGCGTACCTTTCTTTATGGGGAGGAGTATTGGCTTGTCTTACGTGTTAGGAAAAAGGGCTATACAGTTTACCGACTTCCATCTGTAAAGGTTAATCATGTGGCAAGTGGCCTTTGTAGACAATCTCCCTCCTATGCCTACAAGGCGAGGTATTTGAAAGAGTATACTTACCATATTCTACGAAAGCGTGAATTAGGAGTATGGAATGCCAAGCTTAATGCTCTTTTAGACCTTATGGAGGCAACTATAGTCTCGCTGCCTTTATGGATAAAGCAAGTTTTATATCCTTCTCAGAAAAGAGCTGTAGCCCTCGCTGAGTGGCGAGCTGTAATGAAAGGAAGTTGGGATTTTCTTTTTAGAGGGGTCAAGTACTTCAAAAAAGCTAATGAAGAGGTAGAGCGCTTTTTTAATGAGATTTCATCTCAGAAGGTAAAGGAACCTGTCTAAAAAGGTCTTTTATTCATAGCTTTCAGCAGCGGAGGGGAAGTCCCGTCGTTTGACATCCTGGATGTAGCGTTCCGCTGCTTCGCGGACGATCTTAGCTAAGTGGACATAGCGTCGCAGAAAGCGCGGGGAGAAAGCCTCGGTCAGCCCCAGCATATCATGCAGCACAAGCACTTGTCCATCGCAGTGAGGCCCTGCCCCAATCCCGATGGTGGGAATAGGGAGGCTTTCCGTCACTTCTTGGGCCAGGCTGGCGGGCACTTTTTCCAGCACGAGGGCGAAGATTCCGGCTTCAGCCAGGAGAGCGGCGTCTCTGCGTAGTTTTTCGGCTTCGGTGGGGTCTTTGGCGCGCACGCGGTAGCCGCCAAACTGATAGATAGACTGGGGGGTCAGGCCCAGGTGCCCCATCACCGGAATGCCCGCAGATACGATGCGCTGCACCGAATCCAACACCGCCTCGCCGCCTTCCAATTTTACTGCATGGGCGCCGCTTTCCTTCATGATGCGAATCGCGGCGCGCAGCGCCTGGCGCGAGTCGCCCTGGTAGCTGCCAAAGGGCATATCTACCACCACCAAGGCTCGTTGGGCGGCGCGCACGACAGCGCTGCCGTGGTAGATCATCTGGTCTAGCGTGATAGGTAGGGTGGTTTCGTGGCCAGCGATCACATTGGAAGCGGAGTCGCCTACCAGAAGCACTTCAATGCCTGCTTCGTCCAGGAGCCGCGCAAACGTGTAATCGTACGCCGTGAGCATGGCGATGGGTTCCCGGCGTGCTTTCATTTCGGCCAGGGTGCGGGTGGTGATCCGCTTAACTTTGCCTTCCACCCTCCAAAGGTATGCAATCCTCTCCTGCGCAGCTCTTTGCGCGTATCGCTCGGCGCTACGACCGAATGAACCGGCTCATGACGTTCGGGCTTGACCTGCGGTGGCGCCGGCTGGCCGTAGACCGGCTCAAGCCCCACGCCCCTCGCCGACTTCTGGACTTGGCGGCGGGTACGGGGGACTTTGCTCGGGAAGCGACTCGGCGGCTCCCTTCTCTAAAAGAGGTGTATCTGGTGGACCTTACGCCGGAGATGCTGGCCTATGCCCCGCCTAAAAATCCCGCTCCCAACCGGGCTGTTTGGCACCTTCAGGTGGGGGATGCCCACGCTTTGCCGTTTGAAGACGACTTCTTTGACGCCATAACGGTGGGGTATGGCGTGCGTAACTTCGCCGACCGTCCGAAAGCCCTCAGGGAAATGTACCGGGTCCTGCGTGCGGGGGGAGTGGCGCTGGTGCTTGAGACCGGCTTGCCGCACAATGCTTTCTGGAAGGCCCTCTTCTGGGGCTACTTTCGCTTCTGGGTGCCGCTCCTGGGCGCCCTGCTGGCTGCCGACCGCGCAGCTTATACTTACCTCCCCGAATCTACCGCAGCTTTTCCCCATCGGGATGATTTTCTCTACCTTTGTCGGCAAGCAGGTTTCCATAGTGGTACTTACATGGAATGGCTGGGCGGTGTTTCCATCCTGTATGAGCTACACAAGCCGGCTTAAGCCGTGGCTCTGGGTAATAGGGCCCTCTTTCCTTGCCGCCCAGTACAACCTGTATTACGACCTGCGGTCGTTTAACCTCGGCTTCAACATGGGGGCCAACTACAGCCAAGTCAAAATCCATTATAGCCAGCTGCAGTACAACGACCCCAACGCTTCAGGGCCTTCCTTTGTAAAGATTGAGGGCATTCCAGGCATCAACTTGGGCCTCATTATGAATAAAAAACTTCACAAATACTTTGATTTGCGAAGCATTCCTTCGGTTTCGCTGCAGCAGCGTAACCTTTACTTTGTGCTGCGGGATACCACGCTCAAGCGGCGGCTGGAAGCGTCCTATCTGTATATTCCTGTGCTGCTCAAGTATAAGTCGCAGTTTTACAAGGGGTATCGGGTCTATGTACTGGCGGGAGGGCAGGCAGGCATTAATTTAGCCAGCGACAAGCGCGTGCGCGACAACCCAGAACTGATTCGCACCGAGAGGCTTGACTTTCAGTGGGTAGCGGGGGTAGGGATGGACCTCTACTTGGACAAAGTGAAGCTTTCCCCAGAGCTGACGTATTCGCTGGGTGTGCGCAACATCTACGACCCGACGGGCACTCGCTATGGGTATGTAATCAAGTCCTTGCACATGCAGACCCTGACCTTCAACCTCCACTTTGAGTAGGGTGGTTTTGGGGAGAGGGTTGTATTTTCGCAGGCCATGTCTTTTGCCCCGTTGGATCGCAAGTGGCAGGCCCGATGGGAAGCGCTCGGCGCCTATGAAGTGAAAGAAGACCCCACCCGCCCCAAGTACTATGTGCTGGACATGTTTCCGTACCCTTCGGGGGCGGGGCTGCATGTGGGGCATCCCCTGGGTTACATTGCGACGGACATTGTAGCCCGCTACAAACGCCACCGCGGGTATGTGGTGCTTCATCCGATGGGGTTTGATTCGTTTGGGTTGCCTGCTGAACAGTACGCCCTGCGAACGGGGGTTCATCCAGCTATCACCACCGAACGCAACATAGCCCGGTATACTGAGCAGCTCAAGCGGTTGGGGCTGGGATACCCTTGGAGTCGGGCTGTGCGCACCAGCGACCCCAGCTACTACCGCTGGACGCAGTGGATATTTCTGCAGTTTTTTTCGCACTGGTACGACAAGCGGGCGCAGCGGGCCCGACCTATAGCCGAATTGGAAGCGCTCCTGGCTGAAGGGGGTTCGCAGGCCGTGGAGGCGGCTACGGACTTCAACGGGCATTTTACGGCGGAGGAATGGCGTTCTTTTTCTCCTGCGCAGCGCCAGCGTATTCTCCTGCACTACCGGCTGGCTTACACCCAAGAAGCCTGGGTTAACTGGTGCCCGGCCCTGGGTACCGTCTTAGCCAACGAGGAGGTCAAAGACGGCCTGTCAGAACGGGGCGGCCATCCGGTGTATCGGATTCCCTTGCGGCAGTGGTTTTTGCGCATCACGGCGTACGCAGACCGGCTTCTGGAGCACTTAGACGAGCTGGACTGGCCCGAAGCCATCAAGGAGCAGCAGCGCAACTGGATCGGCCGCTCCGAAGGAGCGTATATAGACTTCTTGGCTGAGGGGCCCCAAGGCCAGACCGTCTCTATTCGTGTCTTTTCTACTCGGCCGGATACGCTATGGGGGGCTACGTTCCTGGTGCTGGCGCCCGAACATCCGCTGGTAGAGGCTTTAACTTCCCCGGACAGGCAGGCTGAAGTGGCCGCCTACCGGGAAAAGGCCCGTAACCGGCTTGAGCGGGATCGGCTCATTGGCGGCGGAACCCCCACAGGGGTTTTCCTCGGTACCTACGCTCGGCACCCCTACACCGGCGAACGGTTGCCCATCTACATCAGCGACTACGTGCTGATGGGCTACGGAACCGGAGCTATCATGGCGGTGCCCGCTCATGATAGCCGCGACTGGGCTTTTGCGCGCCACTTTGGCCTGCCTATCCGTTCTATTATTGAGGGGGTGACGGCGGAAGAGGCCCCTTACGAGGCTCGGGAAGGGCGCCTAATAAACTCGGACTTCCTGACAGGGCTTGAAGTAGAAGAGGCCATTCAGGTGATTCGGCAGCGGCTCAAGGCCGACGGCAAAGGCGAACCCGCCGTACAGTATCGCTTGCGAGATGCGGTCTTTTCTCGGCAGCGCTACTGGGGCGAACCCTTCCCCATTGTATGGCGGGAAGGGTTGCCTTACCCTGTTCCCGAAAGCGACCTTCCCGTGACCCTGCCCCCCATCCAGCGGTACGAACCGACTGGGGATGCCCGATCGCCCCTTGCCCGCCTTGAAGAATGGGTGCGCCTGCCCGATGGAAGCCAGCGGGAAACCGATACCATGCCGGGCTGGGCCGGCTCAAGCTGGTACTTCCTGCGCTACTGCGACCCGCACAACGACCAAGCCCTGGCAGACTTTTCCAAGCTGGCTTACTGGCTGCCCGTAGACCTGTATGTGGGCGGCGCCGAACACGCCGTAGGTCACCTGCTTTACGCGCGCTTCTGGACGCATTTCTTGTATGACCTGGGCTACTCGCCGGTGAAGGAACCTTTCCGCCGCCTGGTGAACCAAGGCATGATCCTGGGCCGTTCTCTCCTCATCTACAAGCACCGGGAGCAGGCGCGCTTCGTTTCGGCCGACCTCCTGTCGCCCGAAGAGAAAAAACACTACTTGCCCGTGCGGGTGGACGTCAATTTGGCCGAAGATACCCGGGTGGATGTAGAGGCCTTCAAAAAGTGGATGCCTGAGTACGCCGAGGCGCAGTTCGTGTGCAGCGGCGATGGGCACTTTTATGCCGAGCCCTTCATTGAGAAGATGTCCAAGTCGTTTCACAATGTGGTCACGCCTGACGAGCTGTGTGAGCGGTATGGGGCTGATGCGTTTCGGCTCTACGAGATGTTCATGGGGCCTCTAAGCCAGACCAAGCCATGGGATCCCCAAGGCATCCAGGGAACGTACCATTTTCTGCGGAGGCTGTGGCGATTCCTGGGGGGAGATAGCGAAGAGGGGGCCTTCTCGGAGGGGGAGCCGACCGCCGAGGAACTTCGGGTGCTGCATCATACGATTCGGCGGGTGACGGAAGATCTGGAACGGCTGAGCTTCAACACCTGCGTTTCGCACTTCATGATCTTTCTGAATGAGATGCAGCGGCTGGGATGCCGGAAGAAGGCCATTTGGCGACCCTTCCTGGTGCTTTTGGAGCCTTTTGCGCCGCATATAGCTCACGAGCTGTGGGAACGGCTGGGTGAGACCACTCCGCTGTGGGAAGCCCCTTGGCCTGCGTGGGAAGAAGCCTACCTCAAGCAGGATCAGGTGGAGTATCCCGTCTCTGTGAATGGCAAGCTGCGGTTTCACATTCCGCTTTCGGCGGAGGCGACCCCCGCCGAGATTGAAGCGCGAGTGCTGGCTGATGAGCGCTTAGCTCGCTATACGCAGGGCAAACCTGTCCGCCGCGTGGTGGTGGTACCCGGCAAAATCGTCAACGTCGTCGTCTGATGCGGGTGGTTTTTTTCGGCAATGGGGAGTTCGGGCTGCCAACGCTGCGTTTGCTGGCCGCTTCGCCGCACAAGGTGATGGCGGTGATCACGAACCCAGACAAACCCAGTGGGCGAGGCCATCGCCTGACCCCCACACCCGTCAAGCTGGAGGCTCAGCGTCTGGGCCTGCCTGTATGGGAGGTAGACTCGCCGAAAGACCCCACCCTCCCGGAAAGGCTGCGTGAGCTACAGGCCCAGGCGTTTGTGGTGGTAGCGTATCGCTTACTGCCCCGGTCGGTGTGGAGCTTGCCTCCGCTGGGCACCCTGAATATCCATCCTTCGCTTTTGCCGGCTTATCGCGGCCCGGCTCCTATCGCTTGGAGCATCATACGAGGGGAAAAAACCACCGGCATTACGATATTTCAAATACGAGACGGGGTAGACACCGGCGAGATAGTGCTGCAGCGGGCTTTTCCCTTGCCAGAGGAATGGAATGCCGGCGAACTGGAACGGTTTCTGTCGGAGATTGGGGCGCAAATGCTATTAGAAGCGCTTGAGGGCTTATCGCTGGGGAGCCTTCAGCCTTGGCCCCAGCCCGAAGACCCTGAAGCCCCCTACGCTCCGAAACTCTCTGCGGCCAACACCCGCATCCAGTGGGCCCAACCCGCTCAGGTGGTATACAACTTCATTCGGGGCCTTTCTCCTCGCCCCCGGGCTTGGACCCTCCTACAGGGCAAGCACTTTCATATTTTGCGCGCAGAGCGGCTTCCGCCCCGACGCCTGACCTATCCGCCCGGCACCCTCTGGCAGGAAGAAGCCTTTCCGGTGGTGGCGTGCCAGGATGCGCCCCTTCAACTCCTCACCGTCCAGCTTGAGGGTCGTAAGCCCATCTCCGGCCCTGAATTCGCTCGGGGCTATATCCGCAATCAGCTTCTTCATCTGGAATGACTACGGCGGAACAGATAGTGGCTGCCCTGGAACGGGCGAGTTACCTCCTCAGGCAGGTGGAATGGGACCTGGCCTACCCTGATCGGCTCACGCCCCTCCAGCGGCAAATTTTGTGGTACATCTACGCTTATCCTGCACGGGCCCGGGCCACGCACATGAGCCGGTACCTGGGGGTCAAAAAACCGACGATCAGCTTGGCTTTGGCCCTTCTGGAGCGCAAAGGCTACGTATACCGGCAGGTGGACCCGCAAGATCGGCGCAGCCACCGCATTCTCCTCACCGAGAAGGCGCAGAAGCTTGTGGGCCGTCTTTCGCTGGAAAAGCTGCTGGCGCAGGTGGCCGCTTTGCCCGATGAGGACCAACAGCGCATCCGAGAAGGGCTGTATCTCCTCCTTTCGGGCCTGGTGGAGCGAGGGGTTATCCAGGAGGCCTACATGTGCGCGACCTGTGGGCACTTTGACCGGGGGCGCAGCTACTGCAAGCTGCTGGGCAAGCCCCTGCCCCTGTCAGAACGGCGGCTCCTATGCCGGGAACATACCTGGCTCGCTCCAAGCCGTGATTAGCGACCGCTCAGCCACGCTAAAAGCCCTACCCCCACCAGAAGGGCCAGCACCAACAGGGTTACTTTTACCCAGCTGAGGGGGCTCTCGCCATGTACGGCTCCGCTGCGGCCGTGGATCACCACCCGGTAAGGCTTTCCTTTGTAGCGGTAGGCTACCACATACAGCGGCACATAAGCAAGCTTGGTGGTGAGGCCCGAAAGCTGCAGACGCATGGAAAAGTTTCGGTGCGTATCTCCGGGCAGGGCTCGTTTGCAGGCTTCGGCGGTCATCTCGTAAATGCGCTGGTAGGCTTCCTTCCAGGCGGCTGGAAGGGGCTTATCAGGGAGGGCTACTTCCCATCCCAGGAAGTAATCGGGGTTGTAGGCCTGCAGGTCGGAGGGGGTGGCAAACCCCCCCACGCTGTCCAGGTAGGAGGTAGGTAGGCTTACCAGACCCGAAACCAGCACATCATCGTAGAAGTCCTGGTGGTGACCAGAGACGGGAGGGCCCCACTCCACATAGGTCACGGTACGGCTTTGCCAGGAGCGGCTTCTTGGGTCAAAGTACCGTTCGGTGCGGGTGCGGTAGTAGCCGGGCTCAGCCCGCCAGTGCGCCCAAACCTGGGCATCAAAGGTCCATATCGGCAGGTAGAAGCCCCGAATCTTTTCAATCTGGCGCTTGTCTTTCAAGTCTGAGGGGGCCAGCCAGAGGCTTCGGACCCACCGATCAAAGGCGGCTCGGGCTTCCTCCTGGCTAACCCGAAAAGGCAAAACGCCCTGCGGCTTGACAGGTAAAGCTTGGAGAGCTTTTTCGCTCACATTTTCCGAGCCGCAGAAGCCGCAGGCTGCGCGCACTTCCTGGCAAGCGATCTCGGCCCCGCAACTCTGGCAGTACACCACATGGTACCCCGTTAGGCTTGTAGGGGTCTGGGCCGCCTGTAGGGCTTCTTCCAAGTCTATTTCCTGGATGCCTTCGTAGGAGGGGGTGAGGGTTTCCTGGCTCCCGCAATAGGGGCATTTTAGGGTCTCGCTCTGGGGGTCGTAGACGAACGAAGCGCCGCAGCTTCGGCAGCGCCGGCTGTAGAGCTCGCTCATCGGGAAGAGGCGGTTTTCGCCGCCAGATCCAAGAGCCCCCCATACGCTTGGAAGAAGGCATCTTCGTCTACGGCGGTGGGGCTATTCCAAGTCATGGCGACCAGGTACCGCTTGCCAGCGGGGGTCAGCAGGACGGAGGTCATATTCCGCACGCCAGGGTAGCTGCCGCCCTTATAAGCGATGTGAGCCCATTCGGCTTTTTCGGCCAAGCCAGGGTTGATGCTCATCAGGGGGAGCTTCTCTACCAGGCGGAAAAGCGTGTCCAGCTCTCGGAGCGAGTAGCGCCAGCCCACCAGGAGGTCTTCGGGGGCCAGGTCGAAGGCCAGCTCACCCGCACGAGGGAGGGGCAGACGCGTTATTTTTTCAAGCAGCAGCGCCCGTTCACCAGCAGAAGCCGCCGCATACGGCCGTCTCAGGGTATGGCCTGCGGGGGTAAGGATCAGCTTGAAAAACACTTGCGTAGAGAGGAAGGGCCAGTTGCGGCGAGCGTAAGGGCGCAAACGCTCCTCTCCGAGAAGGGCTATGAGCGCATCGGTAGCCGTATTGTCGCTTTCTGCAATCATGAGGGCTGCGAGGGTATAGAGCGTCAGCGGTGCGCCGGCGGGCCAATCCTGAAGGAGACCCGAACGCAGACTTTTCCAGCTGGAGTCCAGCCGGACGATGTCTTCCCAGGCAAGCTGGCCGGCTTGGATAGCTTCCTCCAGGGCAGCTAAGACGGCGACTTTGAAGGTGGAGCCTACCGCCAAGGGGGTGTCAGGCCGAATGGCAAGCAGGTCGGTTTCACCTTCGCGCACGAGGACGCTCACAAGCTCTGGACGCCGGAGGAGACTATCCTGCGCTTCGGCCCAGCTTGCCCACTTGCGGCGGGGGGCCAGAAAGCGCAGGCCTGAAATACGCCCTCGGCTGTCCAGCGTAATGTAAGCCGGCACAAAGGCCCGTTCGTACTCCACACGGTAGGGGTTTTGGCTGCCGCTCACGCGCAGATACCGGCCTTGGCTCTGGGTAAACTCCCGCAGGATGCGCTTGACCTGGCTAAGCGGCGCTTCGGCCAAAAAAGACTCGGCAAACCAGCTTTTCTCAGGGCTGGAAGAGGAGAGAAGGCGGTGCAAGGCTTCTTTGGGCGTGAGCATCTGCCCCCATGCCACCAGCGCTACGAGAAAAGCGTATGCCAGCTTTCTCATGCCTCAAAGGTAGGAGAAGAGACCCGAGGCAATAGCCAGAAAAACACGGTCAGCCCTGCAGCCCCGCTCAGGAAAAGCCAGGGGAAAGATTCCTCCCTTAGCCAGACGAGGAGGCCCAGGAGCAGCGCATAGCCGCTAACGGTGCCCAGGAGCCACAGGCCCATGTGGCGTAGCGTGAAGGCAGGCTGGACTTTCTGGGCGAAGGCCTCCCAGCTCCTCTTGTCGGGGGCAGGCCCCAGAAGGGTCACCAAGACCACGCACCCAAGGGTAAAAGCCACCGTGGCGAGGTAGCTGTAGGGGAAAACCCATTCCAGCCCCCACCTAAAGAGGGCGTATCCTACCATCGGCGCTATTAGGCCGGCGATTTCGGACCAGATGGTGAGCCTCGGCCAAAACCATCGCAGGATCAGGACCAGGCCGGTACCTGCCCCGCTCTCCAAAAGGAAGTTCCAAGCGCCGGCGATGCTGTCCATGAAGGGGGTCACAACCAAGCTTAGGACCGCCAGGACGATCGTGGCCCACAAGCCGGCTTGCAGGGCTTTGTTTTCGGCCAGGCCTAAGTCGCGGGCAGCGTACGAAGCCCCCCAGTTGAAGTGGGTGGAGACCGTGCTCATGTAGGCGCCCGTCAGCCCCACCAGCAGGAAGATCTGCTCCAAAGGCGAGAGGAACCGTTGGGCCATGAGGAGGTAGGCGCTCTTGGGGTCAGCCAGGTCCGGCAGCACCACGAGGGAAGCCAGCGCTACAGAGAACCAGGTGGCTGGCCGGATGGCGTAATGCAGCACCTGAAAGAGAGCCAGGGCCTTTTGCGCCTGGGTGGGAGAAGGGGTGGAGGCCATGCGCTGGAGAATGTAGCCTCCACCGGCGGGTTCAGCGCCGGGGTACCAGCTGGCCCACCATTGCACCCCCAAAAAGGCCACCGCCACCCAGAAGCTCCAGGCTTCCTTGCCGCTTCCCGGAGCCAAGGCCCAAGCCCAGTCTGGTACAGAAGACAAGTCCACCGCTTGGAATACGCGCAGCATGAGCAGCGTGGTCGATCCCAGCGCCAGAACAAGCTGGAGCACATCGGTCCATACCACGCTCCACAGCCCTCCCAGCAGGGTATAGGTGAGGGTCACGGCGGTAGCTATGCCCAGAAGCAGGTAAGCCTGCAGGGGGGTAAGCCCCACCAGCGTCTGAAGGACGGTCCGCATGGCGGTCTGGACCCAGCCGAGGATGATGAGGTTGAGGAAGAGGCCCAGCCAGACAGCCCTTACAGCTCGCAGGAGCGCGGCGGGGCGGTTGCCGTAGCGCAGGGAAAGGATCTCGCTGTCGGTGAGCACCCCACTGCGCCGCCACAGGGGCGCAAAGACCACCACACTAAGCATGCCCCCAATGAGCATATTCCACCAGCGCCAGTTGCCTGCCAGGCCTTCTTGTCGCACGTATTCGGTGATGGCGAGGGGTGTATCCACTGCGAAGGTCGTGGCCACCATGCTAAGGGCCGCGAGATACCAGGGAAGCTGGCGGCTGGCGGCAAAGTACCCTTCCAGCGTGGGGGTGGTGCGGCGCCGGCCCCAAAACCCTACCGCCAGACTCAAGACAAAATACCCTCCCAAGGCCCACAACATGCCCAAAGGTAGGGTCAGTACCGTTCTGCCGAGGCCAGCAGCTCGCGGGCTGCGGCTAAGGCGCCTTGGCTGGGGGGTTGGCCGCTCAGCAGACGGGCCACTTCCTGAACGCGCTCTTCCGGCTCCAGGCGCTGTACCCGAGTCTCCCAGGCTCCATCGGGGGTCGCTTCTTTCCAGATGCGAAAGTGCCAGCCAGGTTGGGCCGCTATGGCCGGCAGGTGGGTAATCAAAATGATCTGCAGCCGCTGACCCAGCCCTCGCAGAAACTCACCCATGCGGCGGGCGCCTTCTCCGCTCAGGCCGGTGTCTATTTCGTCCAGGATGAGGGTGGGAAGCTGGACTTTTTCAGCCAAGGCCGCCTTGAGGGCCAGCATGATGCGCGAAAGCTCCCCGCCGGAGGCCACCTCCGAAAGCGGCGCTAATGGAAGCTGCGGATGCGTGCGCAAGAGAAAGGTGACCGACGAGAACCCATACGGCGTGAGCTCTACCCCTTCGCCTTCCCAAGTGTAAGGGCTTTGGGGGTTTTTCAGCCGCTCCACCGCAATATGGAAGCGCGCATGAGACAGCCCTAACTGCGCCAGGTGCTTTTCCACCTCGTCGGCCAGGGCTTGGGCAGCGGCCAGACGAGCCAGCTCCAAGCGATACCCCTGTTCCAGCAAAGAGGCCGTCAGCGCTTGAAGTTCCTTCTCAGCGGGTTCCAATTGGCTTTGCTGGGTCAGCAGGGCTTGGTACTCGGAGCGCAGTTTTTCGCGCAGGTCCAGGAGGGCTTCAAGGGTGGGCACGCGGTACTTCAGCAGGAGGCTATTGCAGGCATCGTAGCGCTCGCGGGCTTGCTGCGCCTCGGCCGGGTCAAGGGTGAAGTCGTTCAGAAGGGCTTCTATCTGGCTGGCTGCTTCGCCCAGCAGGAGGCGGGCCTGCTCAAGCTGGCTAAGGATAGAGGGCAGTTCGGGGAGAGGTAGGCGCCCTAAGCTCTTTTCTGCCTCGCGTAGGACAGTAAGGGGGGCGTGAGGGGCTTCAGCCAGCTGGTGGTGCCAGTGCGACAGAAGGGCAAGCGCCTGCTCTTGGTGCTCCAGCCGGCGAATCGTCTTTTCCAGGGCGGCGTACTCTTCCGGGGAAAGGCGGAGGGCTTCCAGCTCTTCCAGCTGAGGGGTCAGCCAAGCCAGCCGAGCGGCCGCCTGCGCCTCTTGGCTGCGTAGGGTAGCCACTTTATCCGTGAGGGCCCGCCATCGCTCATACGTGGCCCGATAGGCTTCCACTTCTGCGGTCAGGTCGGCGTAGGTGTCCAGCAGTTCTCGCTGGAAAGGAGCTTGAAAAAGCTGTTGGGTCTCGTGCTGGCTGTGGATTTCTACCAGGTAGTACGCCAGCGAGCGGAGGGTAGAGGCGGAAGTAGGGCTGTCGTTCAGGAATAGCCTCCGGCGTCCAGAGGGCAGGAGCTCGCAGCGAAGCCAGAGGGTATCGGTAGGCTCTTCCAGGTGAGGTTGGAGAGCCGCAGGGACGGGACTGAATTCGGCTTCAATGAGGGCTTTTTCCGAGATGGGGGGGAGGTCGGCCTTAAAGCCCAGCAGCACGCCCAGCGACTCAATGAGCAGCGATTTGCCGGCGCCTGTCTCGCCGGTGAGGATGTTGAGGCCTGGCCCCCAGGAAAGGTCCGCCGCACGCAAAAAAGCCAGCCGCTGAATCGTCAGGCGCCGCAACATGTTTGCCGCAAAGTTTGTAATATTGCGCCTGATGCGCTACATCGCTTTCTGGGTAGGACTAACCCTCCTGTGGGGGCAGAGTAGGCCGCTCTGGCGCACTTTCTCCGAAGAGGACTACCGCGCCTATACCCAGGTGTGGGCTATAGCTCAAGACCCTACTTCAGGGCTTGTGTACGCCGGCACTAACCAGGGAATATCCGAATACGACGGCCAGCGCTGGCAATTGTATCCTGCTTCAAGCCTAGTGCGAGCGCTCGCTGTGGCCCCTAACCACCGCATCTGGGTAGGCGGCCAAGGGGACTTTGGAGAACTGCGCACAGATTCCTTGGGACGGCTCTATTACACCTCCTATCGGTCCTTTTTGCCTAAGGAAAAGCAAGCGTTTGGTGACATCCAGTGGATCTTCGTAGATGCCCAGAACCAGGTGTACTTTATCGGCACGCGGGGGTATATCTTTTTAGATGGGGGCACGTTGGCTATCGCTCCGCAGGCGACTCTTTTGCGAGAGGGCACCCAGATATCGGGGGCCGGGCAAGTGGGCACCGAGGTGTGGGTCAATCTCGTAGGAGGGGGAGGGCTCCATCGGCTCACACCCTCGGGACTTACGCCTGTTCGGGGGGGAGGGCTCTTTGAGGAAAAGTTCGTCTCCGCGATGCTCAGCGCCGCCGGAAAGGTGTTTGTCCTCACAGATGAAGGCGCTATCTACGCCGCCTCGCAGGGGTCAGCCAATTTCCTACCTCTCAAAGTGGCGGACGAGAAGTACCTGCGTGAAAACCGCATTTATCGGGCCGCTGTTTTGCAAGACAATCTCCTGATTGGCACCCTCAATGGGGGCGTGCTGGTCCTTTCGCCAGATGGCCGTACGCTTGAGCGGTGGACCCAAGCGCAAGGCTTTCCCAGCGACGACATTTATGCCCTCTATGTAGACGCTACAGGCCATGCGTGGGTCTCTCACGGACGGGGTCTGACGCAAGTGCTGTCGGCGCTTCCCTTGCGCCTTCTTGCCGGAGGCGCCATTGAAGGCAAAATCACGGACATCTTGCCGGCAGGAGAGGAGCTGTACTTCACCACTATCCAGGGAGCCTTCAAACTCTCCGCTAAAGCCGTCCCGGCACGGATCGCAGGTCTGAAGAGCGAATGCTGGCGCCTGGCTTACCTTCAAAAGCGTCTGCTTGTGGCCACTTCGCAGGGCTTGTACGACATCACAGGGGGCGATGCGGCTGTGCCGATTGTGCCTAATCAGCCCTTTGTGGGCATAGCCCCTGCCCGAAATGACCCCGCTCGCGCCTACGCTTACGGGCGCAGTGGGCTGGTCCTGCTGCGGTATGCGGGCGGCGCCTGGAAGCTGGACCGAACCCTCTTTTCCACCCCCGTACAGAGCCTCGTAGAAGAAGGCGACTACCTTTGGATGGGTACACCTACCGGGGTCTTGCGGTATAACCTCACCAACCAGGCCTTGGATGCTACGGAGAGCGACTTGGGCCTGGAAAAGGGCCACTATTATGTAGGCCAACTTGAAGGCCGTATCCTGGCGCAGAGCGGCCAGGGGGTGTATGTATTTCGGGAAGGCACCGGCAAATTTGAATGGGACCCTGACCTTACGGCCCTGCTGTCCAGCGAAAGGGTAGACCAACTGATCCGGGCAGCAGACAAGGTGCTGCTGCGCGCACGCAATGGCGTGCAGGTGTTAGCCATGTCCTCTGAAGGGTATCGGGCTGAGCCCCTCCTTGAGGGCCAACCCCTCTCGCTCAACGCGTTAGGCCGCAGGCCGGATGTCGTGCGGGTGCAGGATGGGCGCGTATGGGCAGCCTACAAAGACGAGCTTGTCGTAGGGCAGTTCCTCCTCTCGCCCCAGAGCCTTCCGCCGACCCTCATCCGGGCTGCTATTTTGGGTAGCGACTCGCTGCTGTGGGGCGGCCGTTTCTACCTGGTGGATAAAATGGAGCTTACCTTTACGCAGCCCGCCGACCGCGTGCCGGAAGTGCCTTATACCCTGGCCAGCGGGCGCTTGCTTCTCGGCTGGGTAGACCCTTATGGCGGGCTGGCTCCGGCCCGATTCCGGTATCGTATCGCAAGGAGCGGCGAAGAGCGAGAATGGACCTTCCTGGAGTCGGGGGGGGCGATTCCTTTCGCCGACCTGGCTGAGGGCAATTACACCGTAGAAGTGCAAGCTGTCGCGCCTTACGGCCTGGAAGCTCCGCCTTTCCGGTATCAATTCCGGGTGCTCCCCCCTTGGTGGCGCACCACTTGGGCTTACATCCTGTATGGCATCTTGGGGGTTCTGGTGGTCTTTGCTGCGGTTCGCCTGAATGCCGCTCGCCTGGAGGCCCGCAACCGCGAGCTGGAGGCTGTCGTACGGGCCCGTACCGCCGAACTCCAGCAAAGCTACTCCCAGCTGGCTGCCGCCAAGAAAGATCTAGAGAGAGCTTACGAAGACCTCAAAAACACCCAGCAACAGCTCATCCAGTCTGAAAAAATGGCAGCCTTAGGGCAGCTCATTGCCGGCGTCGCGCACGAAGTCAATACCCCTATTGGAGCCATAAGCGCTGCGGCGCATAACATCTCCAAGTCTCTGCCGCAGACCCTCCAGCAGTACCCCCGCCTCTTAGCTGTGCTGGGGGATCAAGCCGACCTCTTCCATCAGATGGTGGAGCGAACGCTTTCCTTCACCGGCTCCCTCACTTCTCGGGAAGAGCGACAGTACCGCCGTCAGGTGACCGAATGGCTGGAACAGCACAGCGTGCCGAATGCCACTACGCTGGCTCAATCCCTTATCAAAATAGGACTTTTTGATAACCTTGACCCTTTCGTTCCGCTTCTCAAACATCCGGAGGCTCCTTTTATCATAGAGATGGTCGGCAACATCGGCAAGCTCCGCCTCAACTCCGACAACATTGAACTGGCTGTGGCTAAAACGCAAAAAATCGTCTATGCTCTCAAGTCTTACGCCCGAAAAGGAGCCGAAGACAAGCCTGAGTACGTCAACATCTCCGACACGATAGATACCGTGCTGATCATCTACCACAACCAGCTCAAATACGGCATTGAAGTCACCAAAGAATACGAGCCTGATCTGCCGGCGATTCTCGGGGTGCCGGACCAGCTCTCGCAAGTGTGGACCAATATTATTTCCAACGCTATCCAAGCTATGCAAGGAAAGGGCTCTTTGCATATTCGGGTCTGGCGAGAAGGGGATGATATTATTGCAAGCTTTACGGATTCCGGCCCTGGAATACCGAAAGAGATTCAAGACAAGATTTTTGAGGCTTTCTTTACCACCAAGCCAGCTGGGGAAGGAACCGGGCTGGGGCTGGATATTTCGCGTCGGATTGTAGAAAAACACGGGGGGCGCATTTACTTTGAAAGTGAGCCGGGCAAAACCACGTTCTATGTGCGTATTCCGGTCAAAACGCCTTTTGAATCTGTAGTACATGCTCAACAAACCACGCAACCAACACAATGAGCCTATGGCAGATAATCAACGAAAAGTCAAGCGGGCGATTCTCTGCGTAGACGACGAAAAAATCGTGCTGGATAGCTTACAGGAGCAACTTCGTTCTACTTTTGGCGACCAGTTTGAGTACGAGATCGCCGAAAGCGTAGACGAAGCCTGGGAGGTGATCGAAGACTTGGTTTCACAGGGGTACGAGATGGTGCTGGTCATTTCAGACTGGCTGATGCCCCGCGTGAAGGGGGATACTTTTCTGATCGAGCTGCATCAGAGGTATCCTGAGACGGTTACCATCATGCTCACGGGTCAAGCTGATCCCGAAGCCGTGGAAAACGCTTTCCAAAACGCCAACCTCTATGCTTACATCCGCAAACCCTGGCGCGAAGAAGACCTCATCAACTATGTGAATAACGCCCTGAAGAAGTTAGGCCTCACCTGATATATGCCCTATCGTAAGCCTGTTGTTCTGTGTGTAGACGATGAGAAGATAATCCTGGATAGCTTGCAAGAGCAGGTGCTGGCTCGGGTGGGGGACCGCTTTGACTGCGAAGTAGCGCAAGGAGGGGAAGAAGGGCTGGAAGTGATCGAAGAGCTACGCGCAGAGGGGCAAGATGTGGCGGTGATCATTTCCGATCAGCTCATGCCCGGCATGAAAGGGGATGAGTTTCTGATCGCTGCCCACAAAATTGTGCCGGATGCGTATAAGATTCTGCTCACTGGGCAGGCTACCCTGGACGCCGTACGCAACGCCATCAACCATGCGCGCCTCTATCGCTATGTGATGAAACCCTGGCGCGAAGATGATCTCATGCTCACGGTGGAAGAAGCCGCCGAAGCTTACCTGCAAAAAATCCGCCTCCAGCTCTACACCCGCCTCCTGCGAGACATCAACAACCTTACCCAGAAACTCTCTGGTGAGCGAGAACTCAATCGCCTCATTGAGAAGTACTTTGAGAGCCTGGCAGAAACCGTTGGTTTCACTTCCGCTAAAATCTCCATTGAGTATCCCCAGCAGGGCTTGAACTTGCAGGCTATGGCTAATAGTTTGAGCTCTTATGCGAGAAAGCTCCAAATTGAGCTTTATGATGGGTATGTTTATCCGGATAAAGCCAAAAAACTGCGCGAGGAAGTTCAGCAGGCTATTGAGCAAGCCATGCTGGAAGAGGTGAGCAACCTGCTTGTGACCCCTATCCGCCTCCAGCAAGGCTCCCGAGATCTGGGCTATGTGGTTCTGGAACGCTCAGAGGCGGTGGATTTTCTACGAGAACAGCGAGAAATCCAGAATACCCTTCAGACGCTTACCAGCCAGCTGGCCATCTCTCTGGAAAATGTAGCGTTGTACCACACTATCTTGGAGCAAAAAAAGGAGCTTGAAGACAGCATCCTTTATGCGCGGCGGATTCAACGGGCTCTCCTCCCAAGCGATGAGATCATTCGCTACTACTTGCCTGAGAGCTTTATCCTTTACCTGCCTAAGGCCGTCGTCAGTGGAGACTTTTACTGGTTTGCCGAGCAGGGGGGCCGTTATATTTACCTGGCAGCTGTGGACTGTACTGGGCATGGGGTTCCGGGGGCTTTCATGAGCGTGCTTGTGAGCAACGCCCTCAGCTACGCCGTAAACGAGATGGGGGTCTCCGACGCAGCGGGCATTCTGCAGGTGGTGGACATGCAGGTGCGAGAAAAGCTCCAGCGCCAGACCCAAGGCGAAGTGCTCCAGGACGGCGCCGAAATGGGCTTAGTTCAGATAGACCTGCAGACCGGGGAGCTTTTCTACGCCGGGGCTAAACGACCTCTGCTTTGGTATACAGGAGGCCAACGCCAAGAAATAGCGGCTACACCTCGGGCCATCGCCGATGATCCGCAGCTTTTCCGGGATGTGCCGTTCAAAAGCCATAAGCTGGTGCCTCAACCCGGCGACCTCTTCTACCTTTTCTCAGATGGCTATGCGGACCAAGAAAGCGCCGAGCGCCCCCGCATGGGTACACGCCGCTTCTACGAGATCCTGGATGAAGCGAGCCATTTGCCTCTATCGCAGCAAGCAGCCTTTCTGGAACAGCGTTTTCGGGAATGGCGGGGGACTCTGCCCCAAACCGACGATGTCCTGATCCTGGGCTTCCGCTACGCGCCTAAGGGCAGTCCAGTAGAACTGTAACATGCTTTCCTGGAAAGGAAAGGTAGCCGACTGGCTTTACGAAGGACCTTCTGTTTTGCCCTTTTCAGGGGACCCGAAGGTGCCTGGGCCTATCCAACAGGCTCTCTGGCGACGAGGGGTGCAAGATCTCTCCTCGTATTTTGAGCCCAGCCTGCATAGCTTGCCTGACCCGGGCCAGCTGCCTGACCTGGAAAAAGCGCTTGATCTGCTGCATCAGGCCGTCCACCACCAATGGCCTGTCTATGTGGTGGCGGATTACGATGTGGACGGTACCACCGCCGCCGCATTGTTGTCCGATTTTTTCCGGGCCGTGGGGCTGCAAACCTACTTTATTCACCTGCCCGATCGCTTTGCAGAAGGCTACGGCGTCTCAGAAAAAGCGGTGCAAAAAGCCATCGGAGGAGGGTATAAGCTTTTCCTTGCGGTGGATTGCGGCACCAAAGATGTGGAGGCCCTGAAAAAGCTCAAAACAGCGGGTCTTACGGTTGTGGTTTTAGACCACCATGTCGTGGACGAAATAAGCTCTCATCACCCCGCCGACGCCTTTGTCAATCCCCAGCGTCTGGATAGCTCCTATCCTAATCCCCATCTGTCGGCGGCTGCCTTGACCTACCGAGTCCTCCAGGCGTATGTAGACCGGTATGGCGGCCCGCCTGAGATCCTGCAGGAGGGGCTTGATTTGGTGGCTCTTAGCCTGCTGGCCGACGTGATGCCGCTCACGGGCGAAAATCGCATCTTGGCTTATTGGGGCCTTCAGCGCCTGCGGGAGGGGGCTCGTCCAGGCCTCGTTTACCTCATGCAGGAGGCTGGTCTGTCAGCTCAGGCCCTGCGGCGATCCGGACAAGTGCTCTTCCAGCTTGTGCCCCGGCTCAACGCCGCCGGTCGCCTAAGCCACCCCCGCTATGCTCTTTATCTTCTGTACGAACGAAACGATGGTGCGCGGCTTCAACAGACGGCTGAGTACCTTTCTAAGCTCAATTCCCAACGCCAGCGGCTTCAGGAGGCGGCGCTGAAAGAGGCGATAGAACAGCTTGAGAAGCGGTATCCTGGGTTTTCACAGGGTGGGCAAGCGGTACCACCGGCCCTGGTGGCTTGGAGTCCCCGTTGGTCTAAAGGGGTGGTGGGCCTGGTGGCCTCCAAACTCACCGAACGGTTTCACCGCCCTGCTTTTGTCTTACGGCAGGAAGGGCATAAGCTCACCGGCTCGGCCCGAAGTCCTGTAGGTGTGTCGCTTACCCAGATTTTGAAGGGTCCTCCTGGCTCGTACCTTTCTCGGTATGGGGGGCATGAGCGCGCTGCAGGCTTGACCCTTGAGGTAGCCCATGTAGAAGACTTCCTCCAGGCCCTCTTGCAAGAAGTGGCTCGGTATCTGCCCCCTCGTCCCACCGAAAAGATAGACGCCATCGTAGATGTGCAGGAACATCCCTTGCCAGAACTGGCCCTATGGAGCGAACGCTTCGAGCCGGTGGGCCCCGACAATCAAGCTCCTCGCTTTCTTCTGCCGTACCTGCGCGTCGGAGAACTCGGCGACCGCGTTTGCGTTCTGGTAGCTCCAGACGGTCAGGCGTACAACGGCCATTTGGATCCGGTGCATGAACCCTTGCTTAGGAGGGCCCTTGCTTCTCCACGCCCCGTCTCGGTGGTGGCAACCCCACGCCTGAATGACCAGGGCACAGTCTTCCTCTCTGTGCGGGATGTGGTGGAGAGCGTCCCGCTTACATCGTAGCGACGCTTGCCAGCGTTTGGTGGTATAGCTGCTCGTACATAGGCACGATAGCGTCGGCCTCATAGCGCAAGGCCGTTTCTCGGGCGCCTTGCCGGTAGGCGGGCAGGTCGCTCAGCACCCGCAGAATGGCCTGTAAGGCCTGTTCTTGGTCACCGGGGGGATACAATAGCCCAGCCTGCGGAGAGACCAGTTCAGGTAGGCCCCCGACGCTGGGGGCTACGACCGGCACCCCACAAGCCATTGCTTCCAGCGCTGCCAAGCCAAAGCTCTCGTACCGAGACCCCAGCACAAACACATCCCCCAGCGATAGCAGAGGCGCGATGTCTTGGTGGCTGCCTGCGAAGGTGAGGCGGTCGGCTATCCCCAGCTCGCGGCCCTTGCGTTCACAGATAGGCCGCTCAGGGCCATCTCCAATCATCAGGAGCCGTGCAGGCACCCCCGCTTCCAGCACCTGCCCAAAAAGCTCAACCAGCCACGGCGTTTGCTTGATGGGCCGGAAATTGGAGGCATGCACAAAGAGCACCTCTTCAGGCGAAGCGTAGGCAGCCCGCAGCTCTGCTTTGCGCTGGGCGGGACTGAAGCGGCGCGTATCTACGAAATTGGGGATGACCAGGGGGCTCTCCGAGAGGCCGAAACGGCGCTGACTCTCTTGGGCTAAAGCTTTAGAAACCGCCGTGACGGCTTCGCTGGCTTTGAGCGCCACCTCCACAATAGGGTACAGATCCGGGTCTTCGCTCACCAGCACCGTGTCGGTGCCATGGAGGGTCGTCACAAAAGGGACTTTTTTCTGCAGGCTTTCTGTGAGGGCCCATTGGGCCAGCAAGGCGCTGACCGCGTGAGGTATGGCATAATGCACATGAATCAGGTCCAGTCCTTGTCGGGCCAGGTGCACCAGCCGGCCTGCCAGGGCGCTTTCGTAGGGCCGGTACCGAAATACCGGATAATCCGGCGGCACCACCTCGTGAAAATGCAGAGCAGGCAAACACGACCCCAACCGAAACGGCGGCTCCGAAGAAACCAGATGCACTTCGTGCCCTCGGCAGGCCAGCTTGTAAGCCAGCTCCGTCGCTACCACGCCGCTCCCTCCCAACGCCGGATAACAAACCATCGCTACCCGCACACCCTCAAGAACAAAAAAGAGCCCCTCTTGCTATGTCGGAAAAAGCCGTACCTTTGCGCCATGCAAGCCCACCTTCCGCTTGTCGTGAAGAAGTCGTCCCTCTCCCCTGCCAATACGATGGTGCAATCGGGGGTGCGGGGGTGGGTTTGGCGCCCTTGCCAGGCCTAATCAATCCTCTTCAGCAGGTACCTTTTTTCTGCTGGCCCTCAGGCTCTCTTGGAGGGCGCGGGCTGCCTCTTCTTTTGCTGCGCGCCAGGCCTTAGGCTGCGGGCGCTCAGGTATCCCTTTTCAGTTTGCGTATGCACATGCACGCGTATAGGTTGCATGCGGGCGATATGCCCCGCAGTTGGTACAACATTCTGGCAGATTTGCCCAGACCGTTAGATCCGCCGCTGGATCCTCGTACGAACGCTCCCCTGGCTGATCCTGCGCCTCTTTTGCGCCTTTTCCCCAGGGCGCTGGTGGAGCAGGAGATGACGGTGGTGCGGGAAGTGCCCATTCCGGAGCCGGTGCTGGAGCTGTATGCGCGCTATCGGCCGACGCCACTCTTTCGGGCGCGTCGTCTTGAAGAGGCCTTACAGACCCCAGCCCACATCTACTACAAGTACGAGGGCGTGAGTCCGACCGGTAGCCACAAACCCAACACCGCCTTGGCCCAGGCGTACTACAACGCGCAAGAAGGTGTCCACACGCTTGTCACCGAGACGGGCGCAGGGCAATGGGGCTCAGCTTTGGCGCTGGCTTGCCGGCTACTGGGCCTGGAGACACGGGTCTACATGGTGCGCATCAGTTACCAGCAGAAGCCGCTTCGGCGTGTCGTGATGGAGACCTATGGGGCCCAGGTGTTTGCGAGCCCTTCTGACCGCACGGATTTCGGGCGTAAGCTCTATGGCAGCGATTCGCCTGGAAGCCTCGGTATCGCCATCAGCGAAGCCATAGAAGATGTGCTCAGCGACCCCGGCGCGAAGTATGCCCTCGGAAGCGTCCTGAACCATGTGCTTCTCCACCAGACCATCATCGGCCTTGAAGCCCGCAAACAGATGGAAATGGCCGGCGAAGCTCCCACCATCCTCGTGGGCGCCGTAGGGGGCGGAAGCAACTTCGCAGGGCTCGTGCTGCCCTTCCTCGGGGAAAGCCTCCGGTCTGTAAACCAGTCCTACCGGATTGTGGCTGTGGAACCTGAGAGCTGCCCCTCCCTCACCCGAGGCGAGTATCGCTACGATTACGGTGACACGGCCGGGATGACGCCCTTGCTCAAAATGCACACGCTGGGGCATGACTTCATGCCGCCGCGGATTCATGCAGGGGGGCTCCGCTACCATGGGATGGCGCCGATCGTGTCTCACCTCTACCATCTGGGCTATATAGAGGCGCGAGCTTACTCCCAAAAGGCCGTCTTTGAAGCAGGGGAGTTTTTCGCTCGGACGGAAGGCATCATCCCCGCTCCCGAAGCGGCCCACGCCGTCAAAGCGGTGATAGACCTGGCCGTGGAAGCTCGCCACACCGGAACCCGCCCCGTGATCCTCTTTGGTCTTTGCGGGCACGGGCTTCTGGACCTATCCGCTTACGACGATTTTCACGCAGGTAGGTTAGAGTAAGCTTGTAAGGCTGGGGGCGAAAAAAGCCCCCAGCCTGCTTTTTTAGGATGGTTTGGGCCACAGCTCTTGCAGCGCCGCTTCAAGGGTCGGGTACTGGAACGAGAAGCCAGCCTTCTCCAGGCGAGCCGGCAGCACATAAGCCCCACGGGTCAGGGTATCGGCCAGTTCGCCGAGGATCCACCGCAGGGGTGCGGCGGGAAGGGGCACTACCAGCCAGCTTTTGAGGTGGCGACCTACGATTTCAGCAAACGCCCTTGCGCTCACGGGGTTAGGCGCGGTTACGTTGTAGGGGCCTTGGGCTTCGGGATGGGTCAGTGCCCAGAGGAAGGCCCTCACCACGTCCTGGATGTGTACCCATGAAAAGCCCTGGGTGCCTGGCGCAAAATAGGTGGCTATGCCGGCTCGCAGGCCTTGTCGCAAGCGAGGCCAAGCGCCTCCTGTGCGGCTTAGCACCACTCCCAGCCGAAGCAGGACTGGCGGGGTAGGCGCCTCCTGAGCGGCCGCTTCCCAAGCTTGCGCTAACCCCGCCAAGAAGTCCTTACCCGGAGGGCTCTCTTCCGTTAGGCGCGCCGACGAAAGCCCACTCCCGTAGTACCCGATCGCCGAAGCCGAGATCAACCGGCCAGAAGGAGCCTTATCCCGCAGCCACGCTACGGCGGCTTGCGTGGCTTGTACACGGCTCTCCCAAAGCACTTGTTTGTAGGCCGGCGTCCATCGCCTGTCTGCAATGCCTGCACCAGCCAGGTTGATCACAGCCACCCCTTCCTCGGCAGGAAGAGAGGAGGGAAACCTTACCCCATCCCAGAGAAACACCTGGGCTTCCGGAAGGGAAACCGAACGGCGGCTCAGCACGATCGGCTCGTAGCCAGCTTGTCGCAGCGCAGGCAACAGGGCCCGACCTATCAGACCCGTACCGCCTGTGAGGATGATGCGGGACACTTCGGGGAAAACAAATTTTTTCCTTCAGCGGTAGGTGGAAAGGTCTTGGTACCACGCGCTCCACAGGCCCAGTACAAAAAGGTGCCAGAAAAAAAGCCCATAGCTATCTGCGCCTTGGGCGAAGGTCCGATGCCATGCCTCAAGCCTCCTGAAGTGAAGGGGTAGGTTAGATAGGGGGGACTCTCGGCTGTAGAGGAAGAAGCGCAGCCTTTCTGCGAGGGGGCCTCTAAGCCAGTCGGCCACTGGTACAGCGAACCCCTGCTTAGGGCGCTCGTACAACTGGGCGGGTAGGTACCGCGCCAAAAGCCGCCGAAGGACTTTTTTGGTTTCGGTGCCTTGTACTTTCTCGGTGGGGGGCAATTGTCCGGCCAGAGCCACCAATTCGGGGTCCAGGAAGGGCTCTCGTGCCTCCAGCGCGTGGGCCATGGTGGCGCGATCGACTTTTTGCAGCACATCATCAGGCAGGTACCGCACCAGGTCCAGGTATTGGCGGCTGCGTAAGGAAAACCAAGGTTCGGGCAGTTCTTCGGGGGTGTAAGGCAGGCCAGGTTGAGGTTCGGTGAGGGCGGCTTGGGCCAGGGCCTCCGGAAAGGCCGCTACCAGTTCTCCGTAGTGCCGGCCTTGAAAGTGTTTTAGCTTGAAGAGTTTGGCAGGCAGGTTGTGGAAGGCGGTCCGGGGTAAAGCGGTCTGGAGGCTGGCCAGGTGTTCAGGTTGGAGAGGCAGGAGGCGCAGGAGCTGGGCCATCAGGCGTAGCCGGGGCAGGGACTGGGTGTGGCGTACGTAGCCGCCGAAGAGTTCGTCGCCGCCGTCGGCGGAAAGCACGACTTTGACGTGGGTAGCGGTAAAGCGGGCTAAAGCATACACGGCCAGGGCGGAGGCGTCGCCGAAAGGCTGCCCATACAGGGGAGGGAGGCTCTCAATCAAGGGGCGCAGCTCGTCAGGGGTAAGGTAGAAGGGGAAGTGCGGCAGGTTCAGGTGCTGGGCTATGGCGGCAGCCCAGGGCGTTTCGTCGTAGGGCGCCTCACGAAAGCCCAGCGTGAAAGCAGGTAGCTGCACGCCCGCCTTGCGGGCCAGCAAGGCCGCCACCAGCGAGGAGTCCAGCCCCCCACTCAAAAAAAGCCCTACTGGTACATCCGCCACCAGTCGCCGCTGAAAGCTTTCGGTGAGCTGGGCTTCTACTTCGTCCAGGGAGCGGGGGACAGAAGGAACAAAGAACACCTTTTGGGGTTCCCAGTAAGGATGCTCTTCGGTGGTGGTGGGGGTGATACGCAGCCAGTGGCCGGGGCGTACCTGCCAAACCCCTTCGTAGAAGGTGTAAGGCGCCTGCACAAACCCATAAGCCAAGTAAGTGGGCAGGGCCTTGAGCAGGGGAGAAGGCCGTTCGGGTAGGACCTTCAGCAAGGCCGTCAGTTCTGAGGCGAAGAAGCACCCTTCTGGGCGCACGGTGTAAAAGAGGGGCTTCACCCCGAAGCGGTCCCGTACCAACCATAACGCTTGACCGTCCCACAATCCAAAGGCCCACATACCCCGCAGGCGGGGTAGCAGATCAGGCCCCCAAGCGTGCCAGCCCCACAACAGCACTTCTGTGTCTGTGTGACTGGAGAACGCGTAGCCCCGCTGAAGGAGCTGTTTGCGCAGGTCAGCGTAGTTGTAGATTTCGCCGTTGTAGGTGATCCACAGGTGGGCGCGCTGCATGGGCTGCGCCCCGGCCGGGGACAGGTCCAGAATAGCAAGGCGGCGATGGACCAGACCTATTGGCGTTTCGGGCTCTATCCAGAGGCCTTCTCCGTCTGGGCCTCCATGCGCTTGCCTGCGCGCCAGCTCTTGAAGCCGCCGCTTCATCAGGGCGGGTTCGGGTTGCCCCCAGCTCCAGATCCCCCCTATGCGACACATAAAGCGAAAGTAACGCTTGCATCTTTGCCAGGATGGAGACCCTTTCCTACCGGCTCTTGGACTGGGTGCTCACACGATTCGGGCGCCTCTCGTGGGCCCGGCGGGACCAGATCGCCCATGCCCTCTACCACCTCGTGTATCGGGTTTGGGGGTATCGGCGAGAACTGGTGCGGCGCCACCTCCGACAAGCTTTTCCCGACAAACCCGAAACCTGGCTCACCACCACCGAAAAAGCCTTTTACCAACTCTTTGCGGACTGGATGATGGAGCTGTGCTTTATGCACGCCCACGATTGGGAGGCCGTGCGAGCCCAGTTTGAGATCAAGAACCTGGAGCTTTTTCACCAGGCCCATCAGCGCGGTCAATCGGTGATTGTGGCTATGGGCCACCAGTTCAATTGGGAGTGGGGCGGTTGGATTGTGCGCAAAGACACGCAAGCCCCCATCTTGTGTGTCTACTTGCCGCTTAGCTGGGGGGTGGGGGACAAGTTTTTCTTGCGTTTGCGGGGGCGGTATGGAAGTGAGATGCTCCCGCTGGGCAAGATGGGAGCACGGCTGGCGCGTATGCGCTCCACCACGCATACGCTCATTCTGATGGCCGACCAGAGCCCCAGCGACTTGGAAAGGGCCTACTGGGTGCCCTTTCTGCATCGGGTCACCGCTTGGCATGGGGGCTTGGAACGCAGCGCTCGGCTGGGAGGGTATCGCGTGCTCTTTGTGGAGATCGTGCAGACAGAAAGGCACCGCTACGAAGCGTACCCCACGGTCCTCACGGATGAGCCAGCTCGTTTGCCTGAAGGGCAGCTCACCCGCCTGTATGTAGAGGCCTTGGAGGCCAGCATTCGCCGGGCGCCGCACAACTGGCTCTGGACCCACAACCGCTGGAAGCACAGCCCCCCCTCTTAGGCGTATATTTGCCGCAGATGGCCGATTCGGGCAAGCCGCTCCTTATCGTTGAGTCGCCTACGAAGGCCCAGACCATTCGCCGCCTGTTGGGGAAAACCTACGAGGTGGCCGCCTCCTACGGTCATGTGCGTGACTTGCCGGAAAAAGGCATGGGCGTCCAAATCGTGGAAGAGAACGGCGAGCCTCGCTTCGTGCCCCTGTACGAGATTCAGCCCAGCAAAAAAGCCCTCATCCAGTCGCTCAAAAAGCAAGTGGAAGAAGCTTCCCAGGTGTGGCTTGCCACCGACGAAGACCGAGAAGGGGAAGCCATCGCGTGGCATCTGTGCACCCTCTTAGGAGTCTCACCGCAGGAGCCTGTTCGCATCGCTTTCCATGAGATCACTCGGCGAGCGCTGGAGCAGGCCCTACAGCATCCCCGGCCCATCTCTATGAGTCTGGTGGAGGCGCAGCAGGCGCGCCGCATCCTGGACCGGCTGGTGGGGTACGAGATTTCACCGCTCTTATGGCGGATCTTCCCCAAAGGCGAGAAAAAGGCCGCTCTTTCCGCCGGGCGGGTGCAATCGGTGGCCTTGCGCCTGATTGTGGAGCGTGAGCGTGCCATCGCTAACCACCAGCCTGAGGTGTCCTACAGCGCCGAAGTCCACCTGGTGGCGGAGCCGCCCTTCAAAGCGGTGCTTGTAGAGCCCGAGCTGCCTCATCTGGAAGCGGCTCAGACCTACTTACGCCAGCTTGTGGGCCAAGCCCTTCAGGTGACGCGGGTAGAGAAAAAGACCCGGCGCCGTTCGCCTCCGCCCCCCTTCACCACTTCTACCCTCCAACAAGAAGCCCAGCGGCGGCTGGGTTTCTCCCTGCAGCGGACCATGCGTACGGCTCAATCCCTCTACGAAAAGGGGCTCATCACCTACATGCGCACGGACTCGGTACATCTGGCGCCCGAAGCCCTAAAGGCTATTCACGCTGTCCTGGCGGAAAAATATGGCCCCCAAGCCGTGAGCCCCCGTACCTGGGAGACCCGTTCAGCGCATGCCCAGGAAGCCCATGAGGCCATACGCCCCACGGACCCCCACCTTGCCCAGGCTGGCGACACCCCCGACGAACAAAAACTCTACGCCCTGATCTGGAAGCGCACCCTCGCCGGACAGATGCCCGAAGCCCTCTACGAAGAAACGGTGGCCGAACTGGTGCCGGAAAAGCCCACCGAGCCGGTCCTTCGCTTTGAGGCCAAGGGGACTGTACTGGTGCGGCCCGGCTTCCTCCAACTCTACAGCCAGGCCGAGGAAGAGGACACCCAAGAACAAGAGCCCTCTCTTCCACCTCTTTCCCCCGGTCAGAAGTGGCCTTGGAACCTCCTTCGGGTCGTGGAACGCTTCTCGGCTCCCCCTGCTCGCTACACCGAAGGAACCCTCGTGCGAGAATTGGAAAGCCGCGGCATTGGCCGCCCCTCCACCTATGCCCCCACCGTGGAAACCCTCTTCAAACGAGGCTACATCCGGCGCGAAACCTTGCGCGTAGCTCGCCCGCCTTATACGGAACTGCTCTTTTACCCCGACGGCCGCGAAGAACGCACCCGTCAGACGCCCCCACCGGAAACCCAGAAAAACAAACTGGTACCCACCGAACTGGGTATGCAGGTGCTGGATTTCCTCGTGGCGCGTTTCCCAGACATCCTGGACTACGAATTCACGGCTCGGGTTGAAGCGGAGTTGGACCAGATTGCCGCGCAGAAGTTGGACTGGCAGGCCATGCTGGCTGCCTTTTATCGGCGCTTCGTAGCCGAACTGGAGACAGCCCGCACCACCCGAAACGAATATCGGCATCGCCTCTTAGGCTATGACCCTGTCAGCCAAAAGCCTGTCTTCCTCCACGTGGGCCGCAACGGGCCTTACGTGGCCCTGGCTGAAAAAGGCGACCCCAACTACCGAACCGCTTCGGTACCAGGCCGGTTCAAACTGGACGAGTTGACCCTGGAGACGGCCCTTGAGCTGTTATCCTTTCCTCGCCAGGTGGGCACCTACGAAGGCGACCCTATCTGGGTCCACCAAGGACCTTATGGCTATTACCTGCGCCATAAGGGGGCTAACTATCCGCTTTTGCCGGGGATGAGCCCCTTCAGCTTGACCGAAGAAGAAGCTATAGAGGCCATTGAGGCCCGCCGCCGCCAGCAGGCCAACACCCTACTTCGGGAGTTTCCAGAAGCGGGCATTCGGATTCTGCGGGGGCGGTATGGGCCGTATATCCAGTACGGCGGCAAGAACTACACCCTTCCGCGGGGGGTAGACCCGGCTCAGCTCACGGTGGAGGCCTGTCAGCAGCTGATGGCCGAAAAGGCGTCCAAGCCCTCCAAAGCTTCTCGTAAGCCCTCTTCTCGGAAGAAGTAGCTTACCGCACCTTTTCGGCGATGGCGCACGGTAGCCGGTAATGGTGCACTTGGCCGGTGCGGGGGCGCGTGAGGGTGATATGCACCACATACAGCCCGGCAGGCAAGCGCTGCTCCCCTGCGTCGGTGCCTTCCCACCGGAAGCGGTTTTCACCAGGGCTGAGGAGGGCTCCTTCGGCAAGGTGGCGGATCAGGTGCCCACGCAGGGTATACACAGCTACGTCGGCGCGGGTCTCCGGCTCTTGCGCCCACACATAAATCCACAATAGGTCGTCGTAGCCGTCCCCGTCCGGCGAGAAGGTCCGGGGTTCCAGTCGGATGGGGGCGTTTTCGGTGGGAGGCTCTCGCTGAGAGTTGGGATAGCCTGGTGTGCCGTATCGTACATGGCTTGCGGCCGAGTACCAGTTTTGCGGATCAAGCGAAGGTCTTTCCGGCGAAAGCCGTTCAAGCGCCACGCCTCGGGTAGAACGTAGGTCAGGGAAGTGGTAGCTCTCTTGATAAGGCACGTAATCTATGGGCAAGGAGTCGGCTGTGCGCAGGAGCCAGACGGTATCCTGCTTGTAGTCGTAAGCGGGCAGGCTCTGAACTCGATGAAAACGCGCATGGGGTGGGGGAAGGTAGCGGGCCTGGACATCGGCCGTATCCGGTGTCACGCAGAGGTACTCGCCGGGTCCCAGTAGGCGATTCTCCGTGGCGATGGGCTGGTGGCGGGTTGGAGGGCTTCCACGGGCCAAAAGAAGGGTTTTTAGGTCTATCCAGCTGCGGGAGCGGTTGTACAGCTCAATGTACCGGCTGCCGCCAGACTGGGGCTGGGGCAGGATTTCGTTTATCACGAGGTCGCCGGGGGTGACGGGGGCAGGTATCCGCACAGCGGCGCACAACGGCGGGAGCGGCCCACCGTCACAGGATAAGCCTCCCTCCAGGCAGACTTGATACAGCTCGTTTTCCTGGGGGTTTTGCATGGGTAGAAGCCGTACAAGCTGGCCTTGCTGGCTCACTTCGGCGGCAAGGAGGGGGAGCTCAGGCTGGATACGATACCGCCCGGCGTCGGCCAAGGCCGCGCTATCCAGCCGCTCGCTAAAGCGCAGGATCAGGTAGGGAGGCTCGTAAGCCAGCTGACTGATACGGACGGGGGGCATAGGTTCGGTGGGAAAAAAGCTATTAGGGTGGCCGGGGGTGCCTCCTGCTGCGGCGAGGCTGGCCTGCCAGTTCTCTGCCGTGCCGCAGAGCCAATCTGTATAGAGGCGCTCCAGGCTCCAACCGCCCTCGTCTTTGGCAGGGTCCCGGTACCAGCTGGAACTGTAGGTTACCTCTTCCAGGAGGGCCCCGGAAGCTGCGCGCAAGCGAAGCGTGGCCCCACTATTCAGGAGAGAAGGAAAGCTTGAGAGGCCTATCGCAGGCACACCCTGTGCCTGAAAAGCCACGGCCCCTTCTGGGCTGGTCAAGACGACGTACTGGCCAGGCCGCAAGAGATAAGCCGGTAGGGCATAAGGCCGACCATTCACTTCCAGGGCAAGGTCCCGCAAATCAAGGTAGCGGTTTGAGCGGTTGTACAGCTCCACGTACTCAAAAGGCGGTAGGGCCACGGGGGGGTCGGGGTCCGCCATGATTTCGGTAAAGATGAGGTCGTAAGGTTGGGGCGGTTCAGGCAAGCCGAACAGGTATTCAAGCAAGGCGGTGTTGCCTTGGCAGTCTTGGGCCTGGATGCGCAGCGTGTAGGGCTGGCTGGGCTGAAGGGGGGCGCTCAGGGAAAGGGCCACCTCTTCCGGCAGGCCTACTTGTACGCTTTGGACGGTTAGCCCGCCTGAGAGGGTGTATCGGCTGGGGTCTTGCATGGCTGCGGTATCAAGCGGCTCCGAAAAGCGCAACCGAATCTGGTCAGGCAAAGGAAAGGCCACTTCCAAGAGAGAAGGGGGGGTTTGGTCGCTCCATAGGCCGGCTACGCTGTTGGGCTGGGCGGGGGTGCCGCCACGAGGATCGCGGGAAGCTATCCAGTTGGAGTCCGTGGCGCAAAGGTTGGTCAGGTCTATGCGTTCCAGGCTCCACCCTCCGCTGGCTTTGCTGGGGTCGCGGTACCATCGGGAGCTGTACACCACCCGGTCTAAAAGTTCGTCGTCGGCATTCCACAGGGTCAGGCTGTCGCCGCTGTCATTGAGGGTAGGCCACGGGCTAAGGGGTAGCGCATCGGGGTAATCCCCTACAGCGCTGCTTGGCACCAGAAGAAGGTAAGCGCCAGGGGGCAGCAGCCGATCAGGAAGCAAGGCGCATTGGGTAGCGTCGCAGAGCCGGCACCCCGCCAGGGTAAGCCATCGTGAGGAGCGGTTGTGCAGCTCCACGTATTCGTGGGGCGGCAAGCCGACCACAGGGGTAGGCTTGGGAAGAAGCTCAGAAATCCCCAAGTCTGCAGGCTGAGGGGCCTCTGGCAAGACGAGCGTCGTTTGGCCGCTGCTGGCGTTGGCAGAGAGGTCTTCCAGGCCGCTCCATCGGAGGGTGTAGAGCTGAGAAGGCACCAACGATTGGCCCAGCGTCAGGTCTACTTGGCTGGGGGAGGGTTGGCTGACGCTTGTGATGGGCAGCGGCCCCGGTAAAAGCTCATAGCGGGCCGCATCAGTAGCCGTAGCCGGATTCAGCGTTTCGGAAAACCGCAGCCGAACAAGGGTGGGCGTGAGAACCTGAGCCTGAAGCAGCTGAGGGGCAGTCGTGTCTACGATGGGCGGCCCCACATACACTTCATCCAGGTAGAAGTTCTGCCGGTTGGTGGAGGTATGTTGGAAATACACGCCGAAGTAGGCGGTGCTGGTGAGGGTAGCGTCCGTGACGGAGAATTCCATTTCCCAAAAGCCGGAGGTGTCGCTGTAAGCTTGCCAGTGGCCTGAGCCGTCTCGCAGCACCCGCAGACGCAGGATGTTGTTGGTGCCGCCAAACCGTCCTACGCGTCCTCCGGCCAGGCGGGTGTGGGTAGAGCCCTGCTGGAGCCACAGTTCTAAGCTGTCGGTGGTGCCAGAGATGCCCCCCAGCTTGAGGTAGTATCCTTGCAAGGCAGGGTCGGTAAGGTCGCTTCTGTCGGCTACCAGATACACGCGCACATAGTTTTGCGTGGAGGGGTTGAAAGCCACGCGCACCCAGAAGCGCCACTCGGTGTTGTGGATTTGGGCGTTGGGGGTGGACAAGTACAAGGTGGCCGTAGCGGCAGGTCCATTGCTGCGCAGGCGCTGATCGGGGGTCACCGTCCAGTAAGCGTCGGTACCAGACCAAGGAGGGTTGTTTGTGAAGTCGCCGTCCGAGAAGTCGTCCTGCACCTGCCCCCACGCCAAGGCCGCTATCAAGGAGGCTAATCCGTAGCGCCTCATGGGGGAAAGATACAAAAAAGCGTGTCGGGGCGACTGGACTCGAACCAGCGACCTCAGCGTCCCGAACGCTGCGCGCTACCAGCTGCGCTACGCCCCGCCGTGGCGAGAGCGGGAATCGAACCCGCGACCTCAGGGTTATGAATCCTGCGCTCTTACCAACTGAGCTATCTCGCCAGGCGGTCAAAGGTACGAAATTTAGCGCAGGCGGCGTAGCCAGGCTCGGGCCACTTCCCAATCAATGGGGTGGGTGATTTTGAAGTTGGAGGGTTCGCCGGCCACGACCTGGACCGAGAACCCCGCCGCCTCTATCCAGGTTCCCTCATCGGTGAAGTGGGGTGCTGCGGTGGGCGAGAGCCGCTGCCAGGCCGCCTTTAAGACGCTGCCTCGGAAGGCCTGGGGGGTCTGGACTTCCCAGATGCCTTCGCGGGGCAGAGCTTCAGAACGCTCGCCGTTCACCCGACGGAGGGAAGAGGAGACGGGTAGGGCTGGCAGGGCCGCCCCTGAAGCTTCGGCTGCGGCAAAGACCCGCTGGATAAGCGCCTCTGACACCAGGGGGCGTGCCGCATCGTGGAAAGCGATGAGGTTTTCGGCGCTTAGCCAGCCGACTTGGCGCAGGTAGTGCAGGGCGGCCTCGGTGGAAGCGCTGCGGGTGGTGCCTCCCACCACAAAATGCAGCGAAGCCCCCGGAAAGAGCCGAGTCACAAGGGCCTTCCCATAGGCAAAGTGGGCCAGTGGAAGCGCTACCACCACCGGACTTCCAGGGGCTGCCTTCAGAAAGGTCTCTATGGCGTAGGCCAAAAGGGGCCGCCTACCCAACCGATGGAACTGCTTGGGGCGCTTCCCCCCAAAGCGGCTGCCCGACCCCGCCGCAAGCTGCACCCATATCCACATCAGATCACGAGCAGAAGGTCCCCATAGCAACCCCACTGGTAGCCTTTTTCCAGGGCCGTCTCGTAGGCTTTGCGCACAGGCGTATACCCCCCAAAGGTGGCGGTGGCGATAAAGCCAGCCGACTTAGGCAGGTGAAACTGCGTCAGGAGGGCCGTAGGAATCTGGCACCGATAAGGAGGGAAGAGGAACTTCACCGTCCAGTCGGCGCCGGCCTTGAGATGGCCATAGGCAGAAAGGCTGGACTCCACAGCGCGCAAGGTGCTGACCCCTACCACCAAGACCCGCTTCCCTTGCCGGCGGGCTTCATTGACGCGTTCGGCGGCCTCTGCGCTCACCTCAAAGTACTCCGCATCCATGGAAAACTTGAAAAGGTCCTCCACCTCAATGGTCCGAAAGTTAGCGGTGCCCACGTGCAGGGTCACGGGCACAAGGTCTACCCCTTTGACCTGGAGCTGGCGAATCAAGAGCCGGGTGAAAGGCAAGCTTGCATCCGGGGCTTGGACCGAGCCCATGATGCCTTCCCATACGGGGAGGAAGTCTCGGAAGTCTTGCTCCCGGTAAGGACGGGTGATATACCGGGGTAGGGCCATCCGCCCAATGCTATCTATCAGGGCCGAAAACGATTCCCCCGGCGGCACAATGAACCGAATCGCCCGTTCCCGGCTTGTGGTGTTATCCACCACCTCGGCCGTGAGAGCGCTGTTGTAGAAGTAAATCTTGTTGCCTACCCGAATTTTTCGGGCGGGTTCCACCATCGCGTTCCACAGGTGGGTTTCGGGGTCCAGCTCGCGCAGGAGGAGGACCTCCACGGGGGATGTGCTTCGCTCTTTGTGACCCACCAGCAGGCAAGGGAAGGGCAGCGAGTTGTTGTAGACGAGGACGTCCCCTTCGTCAAGGTACTCCACCAGGTCGGCAAAAGACCGGTGTTCTATTTGGCCGGTCTCCCGGTGAAGCACCATCAGGCGGTTGCTGCCGCGCGGTTCTGGAGGATACTGGGCGATCTGGGTGGGGCTGAGTTCAAAGGCATAGTCGGATAGCCGGCTGCTCATAATTTTGTGCCTGCAAAGATACCATGATTAGCCTGCTGGCTGAAGCGTGGCGCCAGGCCCTGCGCAATGTCGGTGCCCATCGTCGCCGCTCCTTTTTGACGCTCCTTACCATTGCGATTGGGATTTTCTCCATCACGGCGGTGCGGGTCTTTACCTACTCCATGGAAAGGACTATCGTGGGGCGCTTTGAGCGGCTTGGGGCTTCTACGGTCTATGTGCATCATTTTACTTGGCGTTTTTCAGGCTCGGACTGGCAGAAGGAATGGCGCCGGCCCCGTCTTTCGCTGACGGACTACGAGGTGGTGCAGAAAGGCCTGGAGGGGGAAGCCTGGGTAGCCCTTCGGTACGATCAGTTCAACCAGCCGGTGCGCTTCAAGAGCCGCACCGAACAGGTGCGTATCCTGGGAGTGACCGAACAGTTTGCCCAGGTTTTTCCGGTGGAGCTTCGGGCGGGGCGGTATTTCCGTCCCGAAGAGCTCAGGGGCGCGGGGTTGGTCGCCATCGTAGGCAGTGAGCTGGCGCGCCAGCTCACCGGTAGCGATAATCCCATCGGCCTGGTGATCTGGTACAAAGGACGCCCCCTGCAGGTGATAGGGGTGCTCAAAGTCCAGGGCAGTTTCGCCGGCGAGCTGGACAAAGCCATGCTGGTGCCTTTTCCTCTGCTGTATCGCCTGTATGGCTTGCCTCGCTATGCAGGAGACCGGACGCTCCTCGTGCGAGCTAAGGATCCCGAGGCCCTTCCTATAGACCTTCTTGAAGTGCGGGTACGGGGTCTGATGCGGCAAGCTCGCCGCCTCCCCCCTCAAGCCGAAGAGAATTTCAGCATCAACCGCCAGGATGCGCTGCTGGACCAGGTTCGTCGTTTCACGGGTTATGTGCAGCTCGTGGGGTTCTTTATTGCGGCCTTTTCGCTCCTCGTGGGAGGCCTCGGCGTGGCCAATATGCTCTACATCGCCGTGCGAGAACGCCGAGGAGAAATTGGCATTCAGCGGGCGATGGGGGCGCCTCGGCCGTTCATTCTGGGCCTTTTTCTGGTGGAGGGCCTTTTGCTAGCCCTGACAGGGGGAGGCATGGGGTTGGTGCTCACGGCTCTGCTGGTAGCGGGTCTCTCGGGATGGGCTGCTCAGCAAGGACTAGTTTTGGCGGTCGCGCCGGTTGACCTCCTATGGACGGTCGCCCTCATTGTCACGGTAGGGCTGGTGGCGGCCCTTGCCCCGGCCTGGCAGGCGGCCCGCCTCCACCCTATTGAAGCGATACGCACCGCTTTGTGATGGAGCTTTCCGCCGTCCTCATCACCTACAACGAAGCGCACCGCCTGCGCCCCACCCTCGAGGCCCTCATGGGCGTGGTGGATGAAGTGGTGATCGTAGATAGCGGTTCTACAGACGAGACGAAGGCCGTGGCCTTGAGCTTCCCCGGGGTGCGATGGTATGAACGCCCTTTTGCAGGTTACGGCCCTCAAAAAAACTACGCCAATAGCCTGGCTCAAGGCAAGTACATTTTGTCTGTGGATGCGGACGAAGTGCTTTCGCCAGCGCTTCGTGAGGCCATCTTAGCGGAGAAAGGGCGATGGCGTGCAGAGGCCTATGCCCTGCTTCGGGTAGCTGTGTATTGCGGGGCTTTCATTCGCGCCAGCGATTGGTACCCCGATTGGAAGGTGCGTCTCTTTGCTAAGGGGGTCGCTCAGTGGAACCAAGCTCCTGTGCATGAGCGGTTGGTTTTAGCGGCGGGGGTCAAGCCTCTCCCTCTGCCAGGGGAGCTCTGGCACTACACCTACGCTACCGTGGAGGAGCACCTGCAGCGCAATCGCCATTACGCTCGCCTGGCTGCGCAGGCGGCTTATGCCCAGGGCAGGCGACCGGCCTTCGGGCGAGCCTGCCTCAAAGCGGGGTTTCGCTTCGTCAAAAGCTTCCTCCTCAAAGGAGGGTGGCGACTCGGCTGGCGAGGCTGGAGCATTGCGGGCGTTGGGGCCTCCGCCTATTTCTTAAGGGAGCTGTACCTATCTGCGCTCTGGAGCTGCCCCGAAGCCCCCTGGGGAAAAGAAGGGGATAACTAAAGCGCCCGATCTAAAAGAAGACCTACAAGACTTGCTTGTGTCTCACCTGAATGCTTTACCTTTGCGCCGCTATGCGTATCCGTAAGCTCACGGTAGCAGGAGCCCTGGCTATAGCCGGGCTGTATGCGCAGAAGCCGACCGGCGGCACAGTAACCGGAGAAGTCGCCCTTAACGGCGCCATCAACAACATCAACATTGAGCCTGGTTCAGGGAGCCCGCGTGCGTTACTTCCTCGGGGACAACCTGGCTATTCGGGTGGGCCTCGGCCTAGACGTCAGAAACCGTACTAACAAGGATTACCAGAATCCTGACGGTACAGGCGGCGTAGGCGAGGAAAAGGAAAGCTACTCTAACTTCCAGCTTCTGCCGGGCGTGGAATACCACTTTGCAGGAGGAGAGAAGCTTTCCACCTTTGCGGGCGCGTACCTTTTGGTGGGTATAGAAGGGGCCAAGACCACCCGAACCAACTATACTGCTGGCGTGTATACTTCTAACTTCTCCCAAACGGTGGAGGGTCAGTCCTCTTTGGGTCGCAAGGGTACCACCTTTGGCCTGGGGCTGTACTCGGGCTTTGACTGGTACTTTGTGGAGAAGCTTTACCTCGGGGTAGAATGGGGCTTGCTCTTCGGCTCCACCTCGCAAGGTGATGTGGTGACCACCACTTCGGCGGGCGGTGTGACCACCGTCACTAAAACGGCCGGTGGTAGGGGCTCACAGTTTGGGGTGCAGGCCCTGGGTGCGCTGCGTCTGGGCTACCAGTTCTGAGCTGCAGCCTACCCCTCCTCTCTTAAGGGGGCAGCAGACCGCTGCCCCCTTCTTTTTTGGGTAGGGCTTTTCATTTTGATATGAAAGAAAATGCGTACCTTTGCTCCGACCTACAAGGAGGTGCCTATGGAAACGATGCCAGACCGGACAGAAGGAGGCTTTGTGCCTTATGGAGCGCTGGCCTTCTTTGGCGCGCTCATTTTGCTTACTGTACTTATTTGGCTGGGTAGTTACTTCCTCATGCTCAAACGAGGCTGACTATGGATCGGGTAGAGAAAATCGTCTTGGCTTTTGCGGCGGGGCTACTGGGCATATTCTTTTTGGCGCTGCTTGCGGCCGCTCGTTTGCAGGGCATAGACGTGCCCCCTTGTTTGCCGCCAGAAGTGCGGCCCTTCACCGAAGGGCGCGTGGATACCCTCCCCAATGGCACCCGGCAAATCTTCTATGTGGCCCGCATGTGGCGCTTTGAACCCGAAGTGGTGGAGGTGCCCGCAGGCCAACCCCTGGACATTTTTCTTAGCGCGGCCGATGTCACCCACGGCTTCTACCTCAGCTGGTCTAACGCTAACCTGATGGCTATCCCCGGTGCCGTCAACGCTTACCGGGTTCGGCTGGACAAGCCCGGCGTCTACCCTATTGTGTGCCATGAATACTGCGGCACTGCGCATCAAAACATGGTTGCGTACCTCGTGGTGAAATAACTTCTAACCTTTAGGCGTATGGCTGCGATGGAAAAAACCGAACTCGCACCCTTTCGGGTGTCGGCGCTTTCCCGAGCGCTGATGGCGATAGAAGTAACCCTGCCCATCCTTCTCTTGGTGCTGGGGATATATCATGGATTCCTCCAAACGCTGTATCGGGCTGGGGTTATCCAGAGTCCCAGCTTTGCGGGGCTTAGCTACTACCAGGGCCTGACGCTCCACGGCGTGATCAATGCGGTGGTGCTGACGACCTTTTTTGGGGTCGCTTTCGGCAACGCGCTTGTATCGTACTACCTCCAGCGGCCTCTCATCCCGTGGGTGCACCTTCTTGCCACGGGTATGATGGTGACAGGGACCCTTCTGGCGGCTGTGCCCATGCTCCTTGGCTGGGCTGATGTGCTCTACACCTTCTACCCGCCCCTCAAAGCGCATCCCCTTTTCTATATCGGCGCAGCCTTGCTGGTGGTGGGGTCATGGGTGGCGTTCTTTGGATGGCTGCCCCTCGTGGCCCGCTTCCAGAAGGAAAACCCTGGCCAACCCCTCCCCCTCGCCGTGTTGGGGATCCTGGTCACCTTTATCATCTGGTTTTTGTGCACGATTCCCCTGGCTATTGAGGTGCTTTTCCTGCTTATCCCTTGGTCCTTGGGTTGGGTAGATACCATCTCTATCCCGCTGGCCCGGACCCTCTTCTGGTTTTTTGGGCATCCCCTGGTCTATTTCTGGCTGCTGCCTGCCTACATCGTCTACTACGTAATGCTGCCAAAGCTGGCGGGAGGAAAGCTGTATTCTGACTATGCGGCTCGGGTCGCTTTTCTCCTGTTTCTGCTTTTCAGCATCCCGGTGGGGCTTCATCACCAGTATACGGAGCCGGGCTTTGATCGCTTCTGGAAGGGGGTTCATGCGATGCTGACTTTTATGGTGGCCATCCCCAGTTTCATGACCGCTTTCACGGTGGCGGCTTCGCTGGAATATGCAGGCCGAGAGCGGGGGGCCAGAGGGCTTTTTGACTGGATGGTTCGTCTGCCGTGGTTTGATGCCGAGCGGCCTCTCGTGGCCTATAGCTTGGCAGGCCTGCTCATCTTCATCTTTGGGGGGATCACCGGCATCGTCAACGCTTCGTACAACCTCAACCAAACGATCCACAATACCGGCTTTATCTCTGGCCATTTCCACATGACGGTGGGGGGGCCGGTGTTCCTGATGATCCTGGGCATGTCCCTGGAGCTTTTCTCCCAGCTGACGGGCAAACCTATTCGTCTCAAAGGCTGGAATGTGGCCGTGCCGTACCTGTGGATGCTGGGCCTTTTTCTCTTCTCACCGGCGATGATGTATGGGGGCCTGCTGGGCCAGCCCCGTCGCACCAACATGGGACTCTCGTACTTGGATCCGAACTCTCCCCATTTCCGGGCTGATTGGGTGCCTACGGCGTACCTAACAGGCATTGGGGCGGCCGTGATGACGCTGGCTTTTGTGGTCTACTTGGCGGTATGGGTGGCTACCTGGGCTGGAGAGCCGGCCGCAGAAGGAGGGTATCTGTATTTCCCCACCGCCGAAAGTCTGCATCCTGTCGCCAGCACCAGCTCGGTGGTGATGCGGCTGCGTCCTTGGCTGGTGGTGGCTCTTCTTCTGATTGCTGTGTCGTACTGGGCTCCCCTGCGGCAAGCTTTGCGCACACCTCAGGGAGCGCCGCCTTATGCGCCCGATAACCCTGTCCCGCTTATCCAGGTCAAAAAATGAAGCCTACCCTGTACCTGTGGGGTGCGTTGGCGGGCGGTGCGCTGGTAGCGGGGGGATGGTGGCTCTACGAGCGTCACACCGTCCCCCCCGCAGGGCGAGCCGTCTGGCCAGCGGTGGCGACCTATCCCCTCTTTGACCTGGAAGGCCAGCCGGTCCGGGTAGATTCGCTAAAGGGGAAAGTCGTCCTGCTGGCTTTCGTCTACACCCGCTGCACCTCGGTGTGCCCGCGCTTACAGGCCCGCATGCGGGACCTCCTCCTGCAAGTGTCCCCTCACACCCCGCTCGTGGCTCTTTCCATTTCGTTGGACCCCGAGCGGGATACCCCCCAGCAGGTCAAACCCTATTTGACCAGCTACGCCGTGCCAGGTCACAGGTGGCTTTTCTGGCGGCCCCTCTCTCAGAAGTGGGCCTTTGACATGGCCGAAACCGTCTTCGGCATCGCCGCAGCTCGGCTCGATAGCACCGATATCTTGCATACCGACGCCCTCTTCCTGATTGACTGTGAGGGCCGCTTGCGAGGCACTTACACTTCTTACGACGAAAACCTCCTTCCACACACGCAGAAACTTTTACGCCTATGTGGTACCGACTAACCTGCCTAACTCTCGCCCTTTTAGGGCTGGCTTGGACCCAAAACCCTGATAAGGGGAAGGTCCTTTTTCAGCAGCGGTGTGCAGCGTGCCATAAGCTTGAGCAAAAGCTTATCGGACCGCCTCTGGCTGGAGTGGAAAGCCGCCGAAAAAAAGAGTGGTTCCTCCAGTTTGTAGCCAACTCCCAGGCGCTTATCCAGGCTGGGGATAAGGAGGCGGTCGCTGTGTACAACGAGTACAACAAGCAAGTTATGCCGCCTTTTCCGGACCTAACGCCGGCCGATCTGGAGGACCTTTGGGCTTATGTCAATTCGGTCAAGGTGGCGTCCGCCGCTCCCGAGGCCAAGGCGAGTGCGTCTCCTCAGGCCGGTGAGGCCCGCTTGGTCTATCCTGGGCAGGCTCGCCCTATGCAAAGCGAAGACTGGGCTTTCCTGCGCCAGACGTTCTGGCTGTTGGTAGGTGCAGCGGTGGGGGTAGCGCTGCTTTTGGGGCTGGTGATTCACTTTGTGAGCACCCGCGCAGGCGACAGTAAGCGCACATAGACGCCTTTGTACCGCTCCAGCCCTACGGGCAGAGACAGAAACGGCGCACTCGCTTCGCGAAGGGAGGGTGCGCCGGGTTTTTTTTCCAGCAGGCGCTGGGCGACCTGAGCGTACTCCGCCTCGTCAAAATGCTCGCAGAGATAGAGTCCCCCAGGGATTTGAGCCGCCAAGGTAGGGTTGTCCCCTAAGTCGGTCTGCACAACGACAGGAATGTTCATTGCCAACAGCTCAGCAATCCGCGTGGGCGAGCTTCCTATTCGGCTGAATCCAGGCCGGCAAAAGATAATGGAGCTATCCAGCACGCTGAGGTAGCTGGGCAGTTCTGACCGAGGCACGAAGCGTAGGCGGAGGGCAGAGCGGGGTAGGCCAACCTCATCCCAGTAGCGGAAAATCGCTTCTGGGGGAGCAGGCGTGTAGAAGACCATGTAGGCATCTTCTCTTAGGCCCCGCAGAACCCGAAAAAAGCGCAGCATTTCGCGCACTTCGTACAAAGGGCCGATAGACCCTACATAACCTAATACGTAGGCCTCGGGGGGAAGGTCCAGTTCGGTGCGACGGCGCTGCCGCTCAACAGCATAGAGGTCGGCCGGCAGAAAAAAGTGACCATAATCCGCTACGCAGGGGATCACCGTAATGCGGTCCGGGGAAAGGCCTCTTTCCACGAGATAGGCTTTCGCTGCTTCGGTGAGGACGATAATGTGCGCTGCGGAGGCCAGCATGGCCTTCTCGCGCCGCTTCCAGAGGCGATACAGAACCTGGTGGAGGGGCGAGGAGGGCGGCCAAGCCTGGGTCTCCCGCCGTTCATCAGCCCAGAAGCCCCGCATGTCAAAGATCCAAGGCACGCCGTAGCGTTGATGAAGTCGGTGGGCTACCCACCCCGCTACATAGCTGCGGGCATGCAAGAGGTTTATATTCCCTTTTTGCAGGAGCTGGGCTCCCGCTGTGTGCATGCGCCACAGGTCGTAAACTTTGCTAAGGAGAGGGGGGCGCCGAGAGAAACGCAACGGATACCACGCCAGCCCTTCTGCCTCCAGCTCCGCTCGTAGCGCTTGCCCACCGCTTTGCCACCGCTCAGCTTTCTCAAAGCTTACGATAGCGAAGCGAACCCCCGCCTCTCTCTGCAAACCCCTTAGGTACGGTAAGATTTGCGACCCGCCTAAGGGATCCGAGAGCCCATCGTAGGTCAGGTACAGCACCCGCACACGCAAAAGTACTACCCCCGCCAGGGAAGTTTTTGTTTGTTCTGAAGCTATAACTTTGTAGCGATATGAAGCCGGTAGCCCGGCTAACCCTGGTGGCGGCGCTCTTCCTGGCGCTGCCCATCGCATGCAAGAAGGAAAAGAATGAGCCGCAGCCGAATTCTCCTATCCCTCCCATGCGGGTGGAAGTGGGGCACGAGCACACTCCTGCAGAAAGGCATGTATACTTGTACGCCGAGCGGAACCCCCTCTATGAGGGATACAACCGCCTCTGGCTGCAAATCAAGAATGCCAATGGCAGCCTTTATGCGGGGAGCGATGTGCGGATAGTCCCGCTAATGTTTATGATGAATCACACCCATTCGTGTCCGGTGGAGCAGGTGAGTGGGGGGCCGGATGAGCAAGGGTACTACACTGCCGCGGCCTTCTTCCAGATGCCCTCCAACGATCAAGAGCCCTGGAAAGTGCGGGTGTACATTGGAGGAACCGATTCGGTGGATATTCCTATTACGGTCAATCCCCATCCCCAGGGCTTTGTACGCAGGAAAATGTTTGGGGGTATGCCTTTTTTGTATGAGCTTCGGCCAGCGCAGCTGGCTGTAGGGTCGCAAGATGTGACGCTGTATGTGTATCGGCGGGAGATGAGCCGGCCTATGACGGATCCGGCGGGCTTTCCTCCAGCCAATGACCGAGTGGCCAAAGTCGCTCTCAAGACCTGGATGCCCAGTATGGGGCATGGGGCGGAAGGCACCCAGGATGCCACCCCCTTGCCGGATATGCCTGGCCACTACCGCGGCAAACTGGGCTTCAACATGACAGGGGACTGGGAGATCTACACGGCCTTCATAGGGACCGGAGGGGATACCCTGGGTATAGACACCTTTGCGGTTCGCTTTTAAGGGAAGGGGGGGCAGGTCTTATAGATCAGCCCCCCTCTCCTTGTTGTCTCAGAGAAGAGCAGCGAGGGCGGCCTGGCCTACGAGCAGCCCATCATAGAGGAGGAGGTAGGGCCAGCGAAGGGAGCGCTTCCAAGAGACCAGTGCGCCGGCTACGAGGGCCGTAAGGAGGGTCGGCAGGCGAAGCGCAGGTAAGAGGAACCAACTCCATCCTGCATAGCTCCCGAGGGCAACTTGATAGGTCCAGTAGGTCAGCTTTTCTCCGTATTGGCGGGGCAGGGTTGGAATGGTATCGGTGTCTTGGGTGGCTACGTCATACGGGAGAGTCAGCGCAAAAAGGAGAAGCGCTTGCGTGGCCAGGAGAGGCAAGGGCGGGTGAGGGGTGAGGGCAGCAAGGCCCAGTAGCCAGGCAAGGGTGATACTGAGGGGTTTGCGGAAGGGGCCTTTCCGCAATCTGCCTGGATACAACGCCACCACAAGCAGGGCCAGGGCGGCAGCGGTTTTATTGCAGGGGGCTCCGTGGCAGCTTAGGACTCCACAGAGGGCCGCTACGAGGAGGGCGCTGGCTTGGGCGAGAGCCTTCCTTAGCCGCAAGGCGCTGTAAAGCCCCCCTGCCAGGCCGACGTAAAGAAGGTAGCGACTCAGGGGGAGAGGCACGTGCGCGAGCTGGTGGAAAAGATGGGCTTCGGCGGCGAAGGCGGCTCCCGTAACCAGGCTACTTACAACAGCTTTGCCCAGGCCCACAGGCGCTCTTCCAGGTAGGGGTCCCAGGCGTAGAGCCGTATAGCCCAGTGGTATACGCCCGGGTCAGGTACGTGACCTTGTCCCGTATAACGGCCCGGGGCTTCCGGCGTCAGGGCAAACGCGTACACTTGGCCGTTGGCGCTCTCCAAAACCAGCTCTGCGCGCAGGGCGGCGGGGGGTAGCTCTCCCAGGTCTACCTCTACGCCGGCGGTGAAGGGTTCGCCAGCGGGGTGCGAACGCTCCGTAAAAGGCAGTACCCACACTTCTCGGACTTGCAAGTGGGGCCAATGGTCAGCCACGGCTTGGAGGAAGGCTTGTCGCTGGGCAAACTGTTCCGGGTCTTGGGTCAACCGCCTGAGCCGTTGGACCAGGGGCTGGTACCCTTTCGTGATGTAGTCGCTCAGCGTGCGCGCCGTGGAGAAGTGCTTGGCTACGTACGCTTGGGCTTTTTCCATGCGGCGTATCCAAGGGAGGGGAAGGCCTTGAGCATCCCGGTCCAGGTAGGTGGGGAGGACGCTTTCGCGCAGGAGGAAGGTTACTTGGGCTGCTTCCCAGGCGTCGCGAAGGGGAGGTTCTTGGGTAGGGCAAGGGGGCACCGTCCAGCCCCCTGCCTCTTCAGGGTCCACTTCGGCCCACCAGCCGTCGGGCAAGCTAAGGTGCAACACGCCGTTTAGGCACGCCTTCATACCGCTGGTGCCGCTGGCCTCTTGCCTGTAGACCGGTAGGTTTAGCCAGACATCCACCCCCGTGATGAGGCGATAAGCCAGCTCCATGTCGTAGTCAGGCAGAAAGAGCACCTTACCCCGGTAGGGGGGCTGATTGAGCTTGTCCCACAGGGTTTTGAGGGCGGCTTTGCCAGCTTCGTCGTGGGGGTGCGCCTTGCCAGCAAGCATTAAGCGAACCGGCGCCTCGTCCAAAAGCTGGGCAAACTCTTCGCTTTCCAGCAGAAGGAGATGCCGTTTGTAAGTAGCCAGGCGCCGCGCAAAACCCAGCAGCAGCGTGTTTTCATCCGTAGAAGCGAAAAAGGCCTGAGCTGCCTTGAGGTAAGCCAGCGGCCAAGGGGCCTGTAGGAGGCGCCGCTGAAGGTAAGCAAGCAGCTGTTTCTTCAGGGTCTGATGGGTCTCCCATAGGGCGGCAGGCGAAGAAGGCTTGGGGGTCCACGCTGGGGCTTGCCAGGTGGCCTGGTGAACCCCGTTGGTGATGCTCTGAATGGGCACTTCTTGGGGGCGGTAAGCGGGGTACAGGGAGGCAAATAGGTGGCGGGAAACCTGCCCATGAAGCCGACTCACGGCGTTGGTGCACGCTGCTATGCGCACGCAGAAGGCTGAAAGGGAAAACCGGTCTTCCTCGGGGGGCATCTGCCCCAGCGCCCAGAAGCTGTCCCAAGAAAGGCCTATTTCTTGGGTGACGAAGGTTTCCAAGTAGGAGCGCAGCAAGTCGGGAGGGAAGGCGTCGTGGCCGGCCGGCACAGGGGTATGCGTGGTGAAGAGAGTGGCGGCTCGCACTCGCTCCAAGGCGGCTTGAACCGAGAGGCCGGCTTTTCGCCAGTGGGCCCAATGCGCCAGAGCGTGAAAAGCCGCATGCCCCTCGTTGTAGTGGAAAAGGTCTACAGCCAGGCCAAGGGCCTCCACCAGCGCTTGGGCTCCAAAGCCTAAGACGATTTCTTGCTGGAGGCGCTCTTCGGCCTGAGCGGGATACAGGCGGTGCGTGAGCGCACGGAGGGGTTCGGGGTTTTCGGGCAGGTCCGCATCCAGCAGGTACAGCGGCACGCGTCCCACTTGGAGGCGCCAGACTTTCAGGTACAGGGTTTGCGAGCCCAGCGGCACGCGCAGACGCAGCCACCGTTCCTCGGACTGGCGGACAGGCTCCAGGGGTAGGTCAGTAAAGCGCAAGGCAGGGCTTTCAGCGATTTGCTCGCCTTCCGGGCTAAGGCGCTGCGTGAAGTAGCCTTTTCGGTACAATAGGCCTATGCCTATCAGGGGATAGCCGGCGTCGCTGGCTTGTTTGAGGTAATCGCCGGCCAGCACGCCCAGCCCCCCAGCATAAAAAGGCAGACACCGCGCCAGACCGAATTCCATGCACAAGTAAGCTACCGTGGGTAAGTCGGTACGCAGGGGGGCTTCCATGTAAGCTTTGAAGCGCTGATACACCTCCGCCAGGCGAGCCAAGAAGGCGCTATCCTGGCTAAGGGCCTGCCAAGTGGAGGAGGGGAGGTGATTCAACAGCCAGACGGGGTTTTGGTGGGCCTCCCAGCTGACGGGGTCTATCTGAGCAAAGAGGGCTTGGACTTCGGGATGCCAGGTCCACCAGAGGTTGTAAGCAAGCCAGCGTAAGGGCTGGAGGGGTTCTGGCAGTACAGGCGTAAAAAAAGCCCGATGCCACACAAAAGCCTCAGCCGAGGAAGGCTTAGAAGGGGGTTTGCGATAGGAGAGGCGGGCTCGCGCTTTGGTCCGTGCGACCTCATAGGCCTGCTCGTAGAAGGGCAAGAAATGGGTCCAGCGGGTGGACTGGGCCAGTTCTTGGGCCTGGGACCGCAGCTTCTGGCGTTCGGTGGGGCTGTCTTGTAAGCGCTGGTAGAGCCAGCTCAGCAGCTGTCCTGCGGGGTCGGGCTTCTCGTGGTCTACCAGGAAGAGGGCTTGGCCGAGGGGAAGGCCCTGGGCTTCCATCCATTGGCCGAAGCCACTCTGGCGAGAAGAGACTGTAGGGACGCCTAACCCCAGGCTTTCCTGTGGGGTGTAGCCCCAGGGCTCGTAGCGGGAAGGGAAGGCCGAGGCTTGGACCGCCCCCAGCAGCGCATAGTAGGGCAGGTTCACTACGCCGTCGTTTCCTTCAAGGTACACGGGCAGGTAAGCCACCCGAATCGGTTCATCAGGCTGGAGGTTAAGGGCCTTGAGGCGCTGCCAGAGCGGATCGGCCTCCGGATGGCGAAGGGTGTGGCTCAGCCAGAGGGGCTGCGTAGGGAAACCGGCGGGTTTTTCGGTCTGGGCCGGCAAAGCCAGGATCACGCCCAGGATGTAGGTAGGGTCGGGGGCTTGTCGGTATCGTTCCAGCGCTTCCAGCAGGAGGAGCGTGCCTTTGTTTTCAAGTTCAGGCCTTCCGCCGTGCAGGAGCCAGAAGACGGGTTTCTGAAGGTTCCATTGGCGGGCCAGCTGCTGGAGCCAGCGGCGGGCTTTTTCTACAGGCAAGGACGGAGGGCAGTCCCACCCATTGGGGGTCAGCACATCGGCGGCGTGGCCCAGGTAATGCGCGGCCTCTCGGCTGGTAAGAGGGCTTACGGTGGTGGTAGCGTCGGCGTGCTGCCAGGCGGCTCGCTCAAGGGAATGTTTGCTTTGCAGGCCTTTTTCGTGTAGCCAGGCCGCCAGTCCTTCCAGGGGCAAAAGCTGACCGCTTGCGGCCCTCCCCGCTACCGTGGCATGGGTGGTAAAAAGCACCGTAATGCGGGGTGCCGCTTTGCGCAGATACAAGACCCCCGCACCCGTGAGCCACTCGTGGAAATGCGCCAAGGCCTCTACCTCTTCCCCATAATAGAAGTCGCAAAAGCTGGCTATCACTTCGCCCGCCGCATACCCGAAGAGGGCCGGTTCTATGTAGTCCCACCCTCCCCAGAGCGAGTCTACCCCGTAGTCTTCCCATAGCTGCGCAAAGAGGGTGTCTTTGCGGGCCACCAAGGGGTAAAAGTCCACGAGCAGGGTCGTCAGCGCTTGCTCCCCTACCTGCCAGTAGCCGGCGTGGACGGTGTAGCCTTTTTCTTGCTGGAAGTACTCTCGCCATTCCTCAAAGAGCGGGGCCTGCTGCCAGCTTGTGCGCTCAGGCCCATAGGGCCCTATAAGAAGGTAAGAGCGGTCTTTTCGGGCCGCCAGGCAAGGGGCCTTCCCGACCAAGACGGTGTGGATGCCTCCGATTTTATGGGCGACTTCCCAGCTTACCTCAAAGAGAACTCTGGGCCAGGAGGGGGACACCCAGCAAAGGTACACGGCTCACCATTCCAGCACCAAGGTGACGGGTCCGTACGCCACGAGGGCGATTTCCATGTAAGCGCCGAATTGTCCGGTGGCCAGAGGCACGTTGGGCGCTTGGCGGCGCAGCTCACTCAAAAAAGCTTCGTACAGCTGGAGCGCGGGCTGGGCAGGAGCCGCCTCTATAAAAGAAGGCCGAAACCCCTTCTCAAGCTTACCGTACAGCGTGAATTGCGACACCACCAAAAGCTGGCCTCCGACCTCCTGAAGGGAACGATTCATTTTGCCGGCTTCGTCTTCAAAAAGGCGCAGGTGGAGGAGCTTGTGGGCGGCCTTGGGCAAGATTTCGGGTGTGTCCTGGCGGGAGAAGCCGACCAGCACCAAGAGCCCCTTCCCAATCTGGCCTACGATGCGGCCTTCTACTTGGACGCTGGCTTGGGCTACGCGCTGTACTACGAGTCGCATCAGGGGCTCAAGTTGCGAATCTCCTCCAGCAAAGCCAGGTAGGTGTGGTAGCGGGAAGGGGCGATTTGGCCGGCTTCTACCGCGGCTCGTATGGCGCATCCAGGTTCGTCCACATGCAGGCAATTGTTGAATCGGCAGCCGGAAAGCCGTTCCCGCATTTCTGGGAAGTAGTGTGACAATTCGGTAGGGGTCACATCGGGGGGACGAAACTCCCCGAAGCCGGGGGAGTCAATGATCTCGCCTCCTTCGGGCAGCTCATACAGCGCCGAGAAGGTGGTGGTATGGCGGCCCCGCTGGGTCAGCCGTACCAGCGGCTGCGTGGCCAGGTTCAGCCCCGGAATCAAAGCATTGAGGAGAGAGCTTTTGCCTGTGCCGCTCAGCCCCGTGAGGAAGGTACGCCGTCCCTTCAGCGTAGGGCGCAGCGTCTCCAGCCCTTCGTTCGTCACGACGGACACCGAAAACACCGCATACCCCAGCTCCTTGTAGAGGGCTAGGAGAAAGGCACGCTTTTGTGCGGAACGGGGCTTGAGAGGCAGATCGGCCTTGGAAAAAATCAGCCCTGCAGGCACGCCGTCCATTTCGCACATGACCAGAAAGCCGTCTACATAGCGCAGCGGCGTAAAAGGCGATTCCACGGTCACCAGCAAGAAAGCTTGGTCTATGTTGCAGGCCAGGATTTGCTTGCGATAAGGCAGGGTGGGGTCGGTCCGCACGAGCTTATTGCGCCGGGGTAGAATCTCTTCAATGACGGCCAGGCCTTCTTCCAGGCGTACCCTTACTTGGTCGCCTACCGCCAGGGGAGCCGTAAAAGGGCTCTCTTCCAGCCTAAACTTTCCGCGCAGCGTCGCAGGATACCGTTGGCCATCCGGGAGCCGTACCTGAACGTGTTCTCCAGCGGTGCGCACGACGAGGGCTTCCATCTCCGTACCTTTGAGCACAAATATGCGCATTCTGCTGACAGGGGTGGCCGGCTTCATTGGGAGCCAGGTGGCCCGTCGCCTGCTGGAAGAAGGGCACTGGGTGTACGGCCTGGACAACCTCAACACTTACTACAGCCCCGCCCTCAAGCGTCATCGTCTCTCGGCCTTGGAGTCCTTTCCGAACTTCCGTTTTTTCCCTGGCGATTTGGCGGACTGGACCACGATGGAGGCGCTTTTTGCCGCTGTGGCCCCGCTGGATGCCGTCATGAACTTGGCGGCTCGGGCCGGCGTGCGAGCCAGCCTTACCGACCCGCTCGTTTATCACCACACCAACGCCACAGGGAGCCTCCACCTTCTGGAGCTCATGCGGCGTTACGAAGTGCCCCGGTACGTGCTGGCTTCCACCTCTTCGCTTTATGCGGGTTCTGACTTGCCTTTTACCGAAGACCGGCCCGTCAACACCCCCATCTCCCCTTACGCCGCCTCTAAAAAAGCCGCCGAAGTGATGGCTTACACCTACCACTATCACTATGGCTTACATGTGGCGATCCTTCGGTATTTCACCGTGTATGGCCCCGCTGGCAGGCCCGACATGAGCATTTTCCGGTTCATTGAATGGATTTATCGGGGGCAGCCGGTCCAGTTGTACGGCGATGGCCAGCAGTCGCGGGACTTCACCTACGTGGAGGATGTGGCCCGGGCTACCGTCGCCGCCCTCCAGCTTTCGGGTTATCACATTCTCAACGTAGGAGGCGGGCGCTCTCCTACTTCTTTGCTTTCGGTGATCGCCTTCATGGAGGAGCGGCTGGGTAAAAAAGCCCAGATAGAGTACAAGCCCTTCCCGCGGGCCGATATCCTCCACACGCAGGCAGACATTTCCCGGACTACAGCTCTCTTGGGGTGGAAGCCCGAAGTGGACTTCTGGGAGGGGCTTCAGCGCACCCTTGATTGGCACCTGGCCCATCGGGACCTGTTGGATACGCTTCCCCTTCCTTGAGGATGCCCAGGGTATTTGTTATGCTGCTGGGGATGGCAGTCCAGGCCCAATCCTTCTATGCGGATCCCCTGTATAGGCAGGCTCAGCGCTTGTACTTTCAGGCGGTGCAGGAGGAGAAGTACATGTCCCAAGCCGAAGCCGCCTTTCAGACGCTCATAAGGCGGTATGGGCCAGAGCCCCCTCTGCAGATGTATCTCTACGGCTTGACGGCTCTCAAGGCCCGTTATGCGTGGAATCCCCTTGACAAAGGCCGGTACTTTCGCCAGGCGGTGGCCCAGATGGATGCCCAAGTAGCTCGTACCCCCGACGAGGTGGAAGTGCGCTTCCTGCGCGGCTCTTTTTACTACTACCTGCCGGCTTTCTTAGGCAAGCGGGACGCCGCCCGCGAGGACCTGGCTGCCGTGGCTTCCCTCCTACAGCTGCATTCAGACCTGTACCGAACCCGCTACGCGCCCGAAGTGCTCCAGGCTATCGTGAGCTTTCTCCGGCAGAGCGGTTGGATTCCGAAGGAGCAGCTTAAGGCCCTGGAGTCTCTCTACGCTTTGTAGCGTTGTTACCTTCGCAGGCATGTCGGTGGAGAGCTGGATAGCCGAGCAAAAAAATCGCCTCATAGAGGACCTGGTTACTTTTCTTCGCTTTCCCAGCATCAGCGCGCAGCCGGCTCATCGGGCAGACTTGCACCGTACGGCGCAGTGGCTGCGGGTCCAGCTGGAAGCGCTGGGGTTTACGGTGAGTTTGCTGGGCGATCCCCCGGTCGTATACGGACGCTATGACGGTCCGACAGGGGCCCCTACCGTGCTCTTTTATGGGCACTACGATGTGCAACCGCCGGATCCCTTGGAAGCCTGGACGAGTCCTCCTTTTGAGCCGCGCCTTACGGACGAGGCCATTTACGCCCGGGGTGCTACCGACGACAAAGGCCAGGTATTTGCGCATCTTGCCGCCTGGCGGTATCTGCAGCAGCAGGAAGGGCGCTTGCCCGTGTCTCTGCATGTGGTGATTGAAGGCCAGGAAGAGACCGGCAGTGAAGTGCTTTATGAAGTGCTGGCTGGGCAAGGGCAAGCCTGGCGCAGCGATGCGGTCCTGGTGTCAGATACGGCTTTCTTTTCGGAGGAGGTGCCCACGCTTACGGTAGGGCTTCGGGGGCTTTTGTACACCGAGATTCGGGTGCGGGGGCCGGCGCGGGACCTGCATTCGGGTACGCTGGGTGGCGTGGTGGAAAACCCGGCGCTGGCCCTGGCCCGCATCTTGGTAGCCCTAAAAGGACCGGATGGACGCATTCGGGTTCCTGGCTTTTATGATAGGGTGCGTCCGCCTGATGCGCAGGAAAGGGCGTTATGGCGGAGCCTACCGGCCTGCGAGTCGTACTATTTGGAGCTTACGGGGGCGCCGGAGTTAGCCGGCGAAGTGGGCTTTTCACCCCTTGAGCGGGTCAGCGTTCGCCCTACCCTTGATGTGAACGGCCTGTGGAGTGGGTACACCGGCCCCGGCTCCAAGACCATCATCCCCGCTGAGGCCGCAGCCAAGGTCTCCATGCGCTTGGTACCGAATCAGGACCCTGAGCGCATCTGGGAGGCTTTTGCGGCCTATGTGCGGGAAGTGGCTCCGCCGGGCGTCACGGTGGAGGTGGAGAGACTGCACCCGCCGGCGCCGCCTTTTGAGACGCCCACGGACTCCCCTTTTTACAAAGCCGCCGAGGAAGCCCTCAGGGTAGCTTGGGGTAAAGCGCCTATCCCCCTACGGGAAGGCGGCTCCATACCGGTGTTATCCGCCTTGAGCAAAGCCGCAGGGGGGCCGGTGATTTTGATGGGGTTTGGCTTGCCGACGGATGCCCTCCACAGCCCTAATGAACATTTCCGCTGGCGGCAGTTGTGGGGCGCTGTCAAGGCCCTGACCTATTGGTACAAGCGCGTAGGTTCCCTGCCCAAATAAGCATAGGGGCAGGTTTAGAACCTGCCCCTACTGACCATCGTGGGCTGAATCCTTACGGGATGCGGTCGGCCGGCCTTACGAACCGCCTCCGACGGCCAGGCGCCATACACGGCGAACCCCGCCCAGTTCGGTTTCCACCAGGTACAGGCCCCGGGCTAACGAACCCACGGAGAGGCTATGTCTGGCTTCGGGGCTGGTAATGGCAAAGCTGCCCTGTAAAACTTCCTGTCCAGCCAGCGTGAGAATGCGGTAGCGCAGCACCAGCCCTTCACCCTGCCGCACTACCAGAAAGACCTCTTCCTGCGCAGGATTAGGCCCTAAGGAGATGTCGGGCTTAGATAAGGCAGGCAGGGTAGAAGCGGTCACGCTGGCGTTTCGCACCTGTATGCTGTCCAGGTAGAGGTTATTCCCCATCTCGGTGATGTTCTCAAAGCGAATGAGGATTTTCTGGCCTATGTAGCTGGCGGGGATGGGCACGACTTTATGGGACCAGGCGGTGTTAGGTCCTGTAGGGGGAACGGCCTGAGGGCCGTAGCTGCCAGTTTGAACGATAGCGGCCGTATCGGCCAGGTCTTCGCCCCCCTGGTAGAAGATGCGCTGCCAGGTGGCGCCGCAGTCCGAGGAGATGGACACAGCCAGCGTATCTGCGTAGAGGTAAGGTTGATTGTTATTTGCGGTGCTTTGCCAATCAATCGCCCGGTAGTAGACGTCAAACTCCAGGGTGGGGTTTGTAGCGTTGGAGGGGATCTGAATGAGGGGAGTGATGAGGTAGTCTCGCTGCGTACGGTTGAAGTAGGAGAAGTTTCGCAGGCGGGCCATGCCGTTGCTGGCGCCAAAGCTGCCCCGGTTGGCGGAGCTGTACCTTTCCCACTGCACAGAGCCTCCTACGGCAAAGTCCGGATTGATGCGTACCCACCCAGCGGGAGGGAAGGCCGTTCCTTCAAACCCTTCCGAGAAAGGATAGGAGGCTACCTGGTTAGTGTCCCGCACCACCAAAAAGCCTGTGTAGGTGGTGTCGTGCGACCCTACCTGGTTTGTTACTTGCAAGCGTACGTTGTAGGTGCCTGGAGTAGAGGGCGCTGTCAGCGTAGCACACGGCCCTTGCGTAGAGGAGGTCAGGACTGTAGCACCCTGGCGGATTTCCCAGAGGAAGGCGTGCGGTTTACCCCAGCTGTAGCTGGTAAAGGAAAGGGCCTGGCCAGGGCACACGTAGCAAGGCGGCTGTTCGCAGCCATTGAGCGCAAAGTTCGCTTTGATACGGCCCCAGGGGCCTGCTCCCGTGGCCTGCAGATTGGTGGATTGCCACTGCTGGCGGTCAGAAGCGGTTTGCAGAGCGCTTTGCATGCGCACCCGCTGGCCCTCCGTAAAAACATCCAACGCTCCATCATCCAGGTAGTCCATATAGTCACGCACCAGGTCAGGCACGTCGCCGCCGGTGGCTGAGGTCGTTTCGTAGCAGGTGTTTTGGCGCTTCGCGGTGCCATAGTTGGCCTGGCGGGTAGGAGGCGTATCGCACACGCGATCCCCTGCAGTGGCGCAGTTGCCGTTACTTGTACCATAGCAGCCGGGCATGGAAGGACTCGGGAAAGTGTGGAAAAGATTAAGATAATGCCCGGCTTCATGGGTCGTAGTCTGCCCCCCTCCGGAGTTGCCAAAAGCGCTGGAAATGACCGTTACCCCCTCGTTGTTATCGGAAGTGCCATCCGGGAAAGTAGCAAAGCCTAAAATCGGACACTGGTTGTCTGTGGGGTCTGTGCAGATTTGATTGACTACCCAGATATTGAGGTATTTGCTGCGATCCCAGCCGGTGTTGGCTTTCATAGTAGAAGCGCTATTAGGGCTGCCGCTCATATTGACGCGGGCGGCGGTAAGGCCAGCGTCGGTATAGCGGGTGTAGGTGATGCCCGGGTGGGGATTACCGCTGGGGTCTTTGGTGGCAAGGCTCAGCTCGATCCGGGTGTCCACCCCCGAGCTGTAGCCTTTGGTGTAGGGGCGCTTTCGGTAGTCGTTGAATAGCTGCTCCATCTGCAGAAGCACCCGGCTCATGGGGAGGCTGTCCGGTTGCCCCCACCCAGAATGGATGATATGCACCACGACGGGCACCACGTAGTCGGACTCCGGACAGGAGTTCTGGGTGCGGAGCTGAGGGGCGTGTCTCTCTATCCACTGGGCTATGGCGGCTTCCAGCTGCTCCCGAACCTGGACAAGGGTAGGGTTGGTTTGTTCCTCCTTTTCGCGGTAGAGGTCTGTACCACAGGTCCAGGTCTGCGCCCACAGGGCACTTAAGGCCCCTAAAACGAGTAGGTTACGCATAAGACAAAAATACACAAAAGCCCCCTCCTGCAAGGGCCTCGCTTGGGTACTTGCAAAGAGTTACTTTTGAGATGTGAAGTGGCGAGTAGTCAGTGTGGCTGGCGCACCTTGTCCGAGGGAAGGCGTAGACAAAATAGACAAGCTGCCTTCCCGGCCTGAAAAGCACACGATATACCTTTTGCCGGATGTGGGAAGCCGCCCGCGGAGGCCTTTCCCCTGTCTGTGTTATGACCCAGAGCGAGCGGTGGAGCGCCCAGATCGGTATTACACACCGCGGACGCTGACCCATGCCCAGCTCATGCTGGCCTGGCGCACCTACCGGCTGCAAAAACTGCGAAGGCTTCGGTGGCGAAGCCGCCTCTTGGAGAAAGCCCCCTCTATTTACTATTTTGCTTTTGACGAGGCAGAACGGCTGCTTGACTTCAACACGGCGTTGGGTCAGGCCGTCAGGGCGCTGGTGGGTCGGTCGCCTCGGCGTGGCCAACCCTTCTGGGACATCGTCCTGCCTGAAAACCAACCCTCCTTGCGGGAAGAGCTCCGCCTACTTAGGGAGGGGCGGGCGCTGCAGCTCCAGCGCCAAATAGGTCCCCGTCGGGCCGAAGTGTGCCTTATGCCTCTCCACAAAGGCGTGTATGGCTACTACGCCCTGGATATTACGGTCTACCACCAGCTGGCAGAACTGGCTATGCAGCAGCAGAGCTTGCAAGAAGAGATTTTAGGGCACCTGAATGAGGGGCTGGTGGTGTTGGATGCCCAGGGCAAGGTGCTGTATGTCAATCCCCGGGCTGAGCGCTTTCTGGGCCTGTCTGCCCTGGAGGCCCTGGGCCAACCGTATCCCTTCTCCACGCAAGGGAACCTCCTCGTAAAAGGGGGGCGCATACTTGAGACCACGTCTATCCCCCTTCCTCGCGCGGGCCAAACCATCGTTGTGCTGCGCGATATCTCAGCCCTCTGGCAAGCGGAGCGCTTCAATCGCCTCTATCAGGCGGTGGTCCAGGAGGGACCCTTGGGCGTCTTTATCTGGCAAGGAGAGGTAGAGGAGGCTCAGCTCATCTACGCCAACCCCTTGGCGCAGCGATGGCTGCCCGAGCAGGGCAGAACCCTTTCAGAAACCCTGCTCCCCTACCTCCCCCAGGAGACAAAACGCCACTTCAAACAGCTACTGCAAGCCCGCATGCCTGTTGAGCTTATGCTGCGCGCTGCACGCAAACGGCTCGGCTGGAGTCACCTGGCTTGTACCCTTTTCCCCTTGCACATAGAGGAACTCGGGGAAAAGGTACCTTACTGGATCGCTATCCTTCAAGATCGCACCGAAGTGCAACGGCTTCTACGGCGGCAGGCGCAGCTGGAGCGCCAGCAAAGTCGCCTCATCGTGGAAGCCCAAGAAAAAGAAAGGCAGCGCCTGGCTGAAGAGCTCCACGACAGCGTAGGGGTGCTGCTGAGCGTGCTCAAAATGGAACTTTCCGTATTTTTTGAGGAGCTATCCCTCTCTCCGGAGCAGAAGGAGCGAGCCCGCCAACTCATCACTCGGATAGACGAAGTCACCCAAACCGTGCGGCTGGTAAGCCATCAACTCATGCCCCCTCTCTTGGAACACTTCGGGCTTGTGCCTTCGCTGGAAGGGCTAGTCCGCCAGCTGACTCGTATTTCTTCCCTCCACATCACCCTTCGCGTAGAAGGCAAGCCCGTTGAATTACCGCTTCTGAAGGTGCTGCATGTGTATCGGATCATTCAGGAGCTGCTCAACAACACCCTACGGCATGCGAAGGCCCGGTCTGTTTCGGTGGTGTTGCGCTATCAGGCCCGCGCTTTGGTGATAGAGGTGAGCGACGATGGAGAAGGGTATGCACCGGCCGCCCTTCGGGGTGGGGGCATCGGCCTGCGCAATGTGGTGGGACGGATTCGGGTGTTGGGAGGCCGGTGGGAAAATTTCTCCGCCCCCGGCCAAGGAGCGCACTATCGGATAGAGATCCCCCTCACCGGTAAAAAGTCTTAATTTTGCCTCATGGCAGAAGAGCCGGTCCGGATTCTGGTCGTGGACGATCATCCCCTCATCACCCAGGGGATTGCGGGCCTTTTTGAGGGGTCCCGCGAAGTTCAAGTAGAAGCCGTAGCGCACAGCTTGGCAGAGGCCCAGCGCATCCTGAAGGAAAAAGCGCCTCGCCTGCAAGTGGCCTTGGTAGACATTCGCCTCCAAGATGGCATGGGCATAGACTTGGTGCGGCACATTACCCAGCACTACCCCCACATCAAAAGCATCGCCCTCACCATGTATGACACGGAGGACTACCTGAAAGCCATGGTGCAAGCCGGGGCCATGGGCTACCTGCTAAAAAACACCGGTCGGGAGGAACTGCTCTCGGCTATTCGGGCTGTGACGGCAGGGCACTACTACTTTTCTCAGGCCACGCAGGACGTGATTGGTCACTACCTCTCCAATGCCGAAAAGGAACCGCCTAAGCGCGGTCGCCAGGCCCCTGCCTCTGCTGAAGGTGTGCACCTTACCCCGCGAGAACGGCAAGTTCTGGAGCTTATCGCGCAAGAATTGACCAACGCGCAAATCGCTGAGCGGTTGGGGCTCTCTACGCGTACGGTGCATACGCATCGCCGTAGTCTCATGCAAAAGCTGGGCGTGCGCAATTCGGCGGGGTTGGTGCGCTACGCGTTGGAGATGGGCCTTGCCTCCTCTTCTAAGAAGTGACATGCAGCGCCTACGCCTGCAAGCCAACCTCCTTCGGTTTGACCCTGCATCGGCGCCCCCCGTGCGGTGGGAGGACCCCTGGACAGTCTGGGTGGGACCTGTGCGCTTTTTCGTGTTGGAAAGCCGTCCGGGTCGCCTTCAGGTGCGCCTCGCTGAAAGGCTCCTGGAAGTAGAGTGGGACACGCCCTTGCATGCGTACCTCAAGCGGGTCACGCCGCCCCAGCGGTCTGTGGCCCAAGAGCGGGAGTTGCGGGCTCCTATGCCCGGCCTTGTACGGGAAGTGCGCGTCCAGGTCGGCCAAACCGTTACCCCTACAACCCCCGTACTCGTACTGGAAGCGATGAAAATGGAAAACCTCCTTTTTGCGCCAGCGGAGGGTCAGGTGGCTGAAATCCTCGTCGCCGCTGGCCAGCCCGTAGAAAAAGGCGCTCTGCTCCTGCGGCTCGCCTGAGCCATGCACATCGACGTACTTACGGCTGTGCCGGAAATCTTCCACTCGCCCCTCCAGAGTTCTATCCTGGGGCGCGCCCAGAAAAAAGGCCTCGTTTCCATCGCTGTCCATAACCTCCACGCCTACAGCCCTGACGGCCGAATCGACGATTACCCCTACGGTGGAGGGGCGGGTATGGTGATTCGGATAGATGTGGTGGTACGCGCGCTGCGACACCTTTCGGCTCACCGCAGCTACGACGAGATCGTGTACCTTACGCCGGATGGAGAAAGGCTTACCCAACCCCTGCTCAACCGCCTTTCCCTTTGTCAGAACCTTCTCCTTATTGCGGGTCACTACAAGGGCATTGACGACCGGATTCGTCATTATGTGACCCGCGAAATTTCCATTGGGGACTATGTGCTTACGGGGGGCGAGCTACCCGCCTTGGTGCTGATAGATGGGATAGTGCGGCTCCTGCCTGGCGTGCTGGGGGATGAGCATTCGGCGCTTACGGACTCGTTCCAAGATGGGCTTTTGGCCCCTCCTGTCTATACCCGCCCGCGTGTGTTTGAGGGCCATGAAGTGCCGACCGTGCTGCTGAGCGGGAACCACGCTGCCATTGAAGCCTGGCGCTACGAGGCCAGCTGGCAGCGTACGCTGGAGCGCCGGCCTGATCTCATTCTTGACCGAAGCCGTTCCGTTCCTCCCCCAGCGCCCGACGCAGTAGCCGAACCTCCGCCAGATAAAAGCGGGCCAGCTTCTCCGGCGGCAGCACCTTCCTGAACTGGCTGTCGTACTCCCGCCGAATTTGAGCTTCCTTTTCCCACAGACTCAAATACAAAGCACTCACGCTATCCGCAAAAGCCTGCGCAGAAAGGCTGCCGCGTTTTTCCCGCAGATTCCGAAACCTTTCGCGAACGGCCTGGCGGGCTTTTTGAAGGGCCGCTTCGCGGGCATTGTAGACAGGCCAGAAGGCTTGGGCCTCTTCGGGTAGAAGCTGCATGGCTTCGGCCAGGTAGGCAATCTGGAGGCTGCGCACCCGCTGATAAGGGCCTGGAGGCTGAGCCCAAAGCCACACCAGGCACGCCACTATCCCCATGCCCCTCATAAGTCTATAGGAAAAAACGACGCCAGGGCGACCCAGGTTTCTTCTTCGGTCATTTCCGGCAGATCGCTTAGACGCTTAGCCCAAAAGCTGCCTACCGCCAGGGTCCACAGCAAGAGCCATCCAAGCAACACCCCCCAGCTATAGCGAGCAGAACGCCGCTCCTCTCGCCTGCGGATACGACTCAGGATTTCTTCCCAGCTCATACCTAAGAGAATAGAGTCGCCAGCGCAAGATAGGTTTAAGCAGGGGCCGACCTCGCTTTTCTGCCTTACCTTTGTGGGGTGAAAGAGCGACTGGAAGCCATAGCTGCGCAGGCAGCTGTTTCGCCCGAAGAAGCCCTGGCTCAGCTGGAAGCCCTCCACCAGGAGGTGCTGGACGACCCTGAAGCCCGAACCCTCTTTGAACAGGAAGCCCCCAAAGTAGCCGAGGGGCTCTATATCCCTCACCTTTTCTGGACGTATTTAGCCGCCTTCCGTCAAGACCCAGCAACCTATCGCCCTTTTCTGGAATACCTGCTCCAGCTTTTTGTTCAACAGCCCCCTTCGCCTTTCGTGGAAAAGCGGCTACGCCCCCTCTTGTGTGTGTACCTGTCCGAGGAATCGCCCTTCTATGTGGAGCGGCTCTGGGATTTCTTTCAAAGACATGCCCGCCCAGAGAAGTACGAATACATGGAAGCCGTGAAAAACTTCATTACAAGGAATCCCAACACGGTGGAGGTCTTCCGCAAGAAGTTTGACTTAGTGGGGGAGTACTTTCCGGACTTTGAGCTTTTCTCGCTGCCTTTGCCGCAGCTTCGGCAGGAGCTGGAAAGTCAAGCTGGGTAAATGACAAGCCCCGTGAAGTGGAGCCTGGCCATTGCTGTGGGAGCTGTAGCGGGCGCGCTCTTGCGAGCCGGCTTTTCGCGATGGCTCAACACTTCTATTCTTACACCGGTGGGCACCCTGCTTGTGAATGTGGCGGGGTCTTTTGTGATGGGCTTTCTCGTGGCGCTTTTCCACAAGCTACTGCCGCCTGTGTGGTTTTATGGCGCTACAGCTGGTTTCTGCGGGAGCTTGACGACTTTTTCTTCTATCATGCTTGAGCTTTTTGAGATGCTTCGGGTGGGGCAGTTTGCGTACGCTGCCCTGTACCTTCTGCTTAGTGTGGTGGCGGGTTTGTTGGCCCTGGCAGGAGGGTATAGCTTGGGCATGAAATGGTCGTAAAGAGCGATGGGGAGCCAAGACAAGAAGGGGGGCAGGGCAAGAAGGGTGCACCTTTCGTCCTATTCAAGACTATGGTGAGAGAAGTTGTACGCTTTGGCTGGCGTCTCATGCTGGTAAGTGGGCCCACGCTGGCCCAGCTTGTGCCCGTGCGTGGTCTGCACGAAGGTCAGCCGACCCAAGTGGCGCTTACGGGGGTTCGGGTGTGGCTGGGGCCAGGCAAAGCCCTCCCAGATGCCACGATTTGGATCGCCGATGGTAAGATTCGCCAGGTAGGGCCGACGGGGAGCTTTCTGCTGCCCCAAGGCGTGGTGCACCTCAAGTATCCTCCGGGCACTTGGGTCTATCCGGCTTTCGTAGAGCCGAGCCTTTTGGAGGAGGGGTCGGACAAAAGCGGTCCTGCCCCAGAGCGTCCGCAGTACGAGAGCGCTCGGCACCCCCTTTTTTACCCCAACGAGGCCGTACGGCTGGACTTTGCGGCTGAGACGAGCGCCGTCCTCTCCGCTGAAAAAGCCCGAGAACTACGCCAGCGGGGGGTAGCGGTCGTACATATCGCGCCTAAAAAGGGGGTAGTGCGGGGAACAGGCGCTACCTTGGCCCTCCTTCCTAACCCTGCTTCGCCTGAGAAGCCCTTCCTGAAAGGCGCCTCCATCTTGCATGCGGGCTTTAGCAAGGGGGCTGTAGCGCAAGAATATCCCACCTCCAAGATGGGGGCCATCGCGCTGGTGCGGCAGCTTCTGTACGACTGGCTGTGGTACCGGGAAGAAGGGCGCAAGCAACTGCGCAACGCCGCTCTGGATCGCTTGGAAGCTCTGAGCCGCGATACCTTGCGTTGGTGCTGGGTGGCCGAAACCCCCGAAGACGCTTTTCGGGTGGCGGCCCTCATGCGAGAATGGGCCCAAGCAGGTCCCCAGCGTTGGGCGCTCCTTGCTACCGGCTACGAGTACGAGTGGCTGCCTTACCTGCCCGAGCAAGGGCTGTACATTGTTCCTGTGGGCCTGCCGGTTCTCCCCCCGGCGCACTCGCCGGAGTTTTATGAACGCTTGCCCTTGGGGGCGCTGCGGCGCTGGGAACAGGCCCCCTTCCGGTTCAAGTGGCTGGTCCGTTCGGGTCGTCTGACGGTCCTTACGGGCTATGGCGTTCCTGAGGCGAAGACCTTTTGGGCTCACCTGCGCCAGCTGGCTCGGACGGGGATAGACCCTGATACGATTCTGCTGGCTCTGACGGCGTGGCCTGCGGCTTGGCTAGGCCTACCTGCCGTGGGACACCTCGCTCCGGGCATGGAGGCGCATCTCCTTGTTTTTTCCGACACCCTCTGGAAAGAAGAAGCCCGCCTGCTGGAGGTGTGGGTGCAGGGCCAGCGTGACAGGCTGGAGGCTGTGCCGCCTTTTGCCCTCGCAGGGACTTACCAGGTCCAGCCTTGGGGCTGGCAGTGGACCTTTTTACCAGGGGGCTCGTCGTTCCCTACCCGATTGGTGGCCCAGCAAGACACCTACCAAGTAGAAGTCTCCTATTCCCCTACCGAAGAGGCCTTTAGGGCTCGCCTCCCAGCCAAGCTCGGCCAGGCCGAAGTGCGCTTTAGGGCCCTTTCGGATAGCTTCCTGCAAGGCGAGTGGAAATACCCTGGCCAACCCCTCCGCCTGTGGGAGGCCCGCAAGGTCAAGCCTTTGGATTCTCTACCTGCCCCTAAGCGGCTACCTCCCCTGCTTGAAGATAGCCTCCTTAGCCGCCGCACCTACCCCAATAGCTTCTATGGCTTTTCAAGTTTGCCGCCGCAGGAACGCGTGCTCTTTCGCGAAGCGATCGTCTGGACGGGCGACACGGTGCTGGTCGGAGCCGATGTGTTTGTTGCGGAGGGTAAGATTCAGCGTATAGGGTTCAACCTTCCGGTTCCCCCGCAAGCTTCGGTTATCGACGCGAGGGGCCGAGCCCTCACAGCAGGCATGATAGATGAACACTCCCACATCGCCATTGAGGGGGGCGTCAATGAGGCTTCGGATGCCATCACCGCCGAAGTGCGCATCCGAGATGTGATAGACCCCACCGATGTGAACCTGTATCGCCATCTGGCTGGGGGGGTGGTGGCGGTGCAGCTCCTGCACGGTTCGGCCAACCCCATTGGAGGGCAGTCCGCTTGCATCAAGCTGCGATGGGGCTTGCCGGCTGACTCTTTTCTCATCCCGGATGCGCCCCCCTTCAACAAGTTTGCCCTGGGAGAAAACGTAAAACAGTCCAACTGGGGCCCGGCCTACACGATCCGGTATCCGCAGACGCGCATGGGGGTGGAGCTAATCTTGGCGGATGCTTTTGAGGCGGCGCGTCGGTATGCCGAGAGCTGGGCAGCCTACGCCCAAAAGAAAGGCCCGCGTCCCCGCCGAGACCTGCGCTACGAGGCGCTGGCTGAAATCCTGGCCCGTAAACGATTCATCACCTGCCACTCCTACGTGCAGTCTGAAATCCTGATGCTGATGCGCCTGGCCGAACGATACGGCTTTCGGGTGCGCACCTTCACCCATGTGCTGGAAGGGTATAAGGTAGCCCCAGAACTGAGAGCCCATGGTGCCTTTGCTTCCACTTTTTCGGACTGGTGGGCCTACAAGTACGAAGTGATTGACGCTATACCCTACAACGCCGCCTTGCTTTTGAAGAAGGGCGTGCCCGTCTGCATCAACTCAGACGATGCCGAGATGGGCCGCCGTCTGAACCACGAAGCGGCGAAAGTACTCCGGTATGGGGGGGCTGAACTAGGCTTGGATAGCCTCCAGGCTTGGCGCACGGTGACGGTCTATCCAGCGCAAGCCCTTGGCATAGCCCACCGAACCGGCTACGTCAAAGAGGGCTACGACGCAGATTTGGTGTTGTGGGATAGCCCTTCGCCGCTCTCTGTCTATAGCCGGCCGCTGCTGACGCTGGTAGATGGGCGCCGGCTCTACGATGCGCAGCGCGAAGAAGCCCGCTACGCCGAAGCCCTGGCCGAAAAACAGCGCCTCCTGGAAAAAGCTTGGAAAGCAGCCCAGGAAGAGGCTAAAGGTCCCCCGCTGCTCTTGCGCCGAGCCGTATTGTGGGATTGCGAAGACTTCTCCGGCCAGGCATCGGCCGACGAGCACCCCTAAGCTGCAGGGCTCCAGCCCGAGCCGAGGCCCTCTCGGTTATGGAGAACCCCATACTTCCCAGAGGCGGTAATCCAAGCTGGGCCAGAGGTGAGGAGGCTTAGGTCCTGCATACTTTTGGAGCCACTCCGAGAGGCGGACCCTCTCTTCGGGGTAGGCTCGCACCAGCCAAGCGATTTGCCGCTTACGCACCAGCTTCTCAATCTGGATGGCCTTGGTCTCTTCCACCGAAAGGCGCTTTTTCACCAGCACCGAATCGCCCAGTCCTCCAAAGCCTTCCACCCCAGGCAGGCCTTTGATATAGCGTCGTCGGCTGGACTTTTTAGCGGGTTCGGCTACCCAGACCTCCACTTGTTTTACGGCCCAGACCTTCCGTTTTTCCAGTCGGGGTTTTTTCAGGGGGCGTCCTTTCTGGTCGTAAAAGTGCGCAAACACATACACTCGCCAGCCCATCTTTACGCCGGCTACGGGTACACGGCCGTAGGTGCGGGTGTTGACCCACTCTCCTGTAGAGAAACCGCTGTAAGCATGGGCCACTTCGCAGTGCTTGCGGTGGTTGGTGAAAAGGTAGCGCAGGTCGTGCGCTAACCGTTCTGTAGCCGTCATGACGCCGCGCTTTTGGGCATCGCAGGGCACTTCGTACGCTTGGGGAGGCCGGTGGGATATGGTTGGCTGAGGGCAGCTGTAGCGGTCAAAGTTCTTGTGAGCCACGGCGGGCGGTTGGCAGGCAAGCTTTTCGCTTCGGGCGGGGTAATGGCGCAGGGAAGGCACCTGGCAGGCATACCGGTCAAAGTTTTTATGAGGCAAGGGAGTAGGTCGGCAAGATAGGTTTTCGCTTCGGCGGGGGGCGTGTTTGAGATGGGGGGCCTGGCAGCGGTACCGATCGAAGTTTATTCGCCGAGGGGTAGGCGCTTCACAGCCGAGCTTTTCGGTCAGGCTTTCCGAGGGGTGAGGGAGGGGAGGGGGGGCGCAGCCCTCGGCTCGGGGGGGCTTAGGACGAGGCGTGGGCAAAGCATACAGCGTGCCCTGCGGCGTCTTCTGGCGACGAAGGCGCCTTGGAGGAAAAGTAAGCTTTTCAGCCCTTTCAGGCCGGTGCCTCACCAGCGGCAGGAAGAAGGAAAACCGTTCGGCCGTTTGGGGATGGGCAACCCGCTCGCGTGGGGGGCGCTGTTTTTCAGCCAGGTAAGGGCGTAAGCGGAGGCGCCGAAGGGGAGGTTGGTACTTCTCGGCGCGCTGGAGAACCCGCCGGGAAGCTTGCGGAGACGAGAGACGAAAGCGCTCGGCCCGATTCGGGTGGCGCGGGGCCTGCGTCGGAGGCTCAAAGGCCTCCCACCGTTCCATGGGCTTGTGTCGTGGGGTGTAGACCGGCAAGCGGAAGCGCTCCGCCCGGCGCGAAGGCTTCGGACGGCCGAAGCGATCCACCCGACGCTCCGCGCGACGAGCAGCTCGCCGGGGGGGCGTAGGGGACGTGGCTTTGACCCGCTCGGCGCACTCAGGGCCCGTGCAGCGCGCCGGAGCGCGCACTTCCTGCCCTACGCTGACCGCCACAACAAAGAACCCTACCAGAAAGACACCGCGCATCGCCTCCAATATTACGACAAACGCCGTTCCTTCACGCTGCGCTTTCCACAATCTTTACCGAATGCCCAGAACCTGAAACAGGATCGCCTGGACGACGGGGGTGGTGCTGCGCTGAATCTCCACCAGGAAGGGCGCCGTAATCAAGCCCGTCCCAATCAGTCCGAGTCCCAAGGCCCAGAGAGGGAGGCTTTCGGCGGGGGCCAGGTCCGTGGCCGTTTGCCGCTCCGGCCCAAAAAGCACCCTACGCAGCACCGGCAGCGTATAAGCGGCCGAAACCACCAGGCTTGCCAGCGTTCCTACAAAGACAATGCGCTGGAGCGTGAGGGAGCTGTAGCTGCCCGTCAGTACGAGGAGTTCTGCGGGGAATTGCGCCAGGCCGGGCAGGCCTACCGCGGCCAGGGCTACGAGCACCCACAGCGCAGTAAGCTGAGGCATAGGCCGAGCTAATCCCCCTAAGGCCGCGATGTCTGCGGTGCCGGTGCGCTCCAGCAGGGCCGCCACCACCAGCAGGTGCGCCGCCGCAATAAGCGCATGGCTGACTAAGAACCAGCCGGCCCCGCTGATGCCTGGCGCAGTGGTGGCGCTGATGCCCACCGCCACAAGGCTAAGGTGAGAAATGGTACCGTAGGCCAGCCAAGCGCGCAGGTTTTTCTGGAAGTAGGCAGCCAGGCCCGCTCCAAGCAGCGAAAACACCGCCATACCCCCTAAGTACGGCGCCCAGGTAAAATGCCCATGCGGAAAAGCCCCTACGATCCGAATCCACCCCAGCCCCCCCAGCTTGGTCAGGATCGCCGACGAAAGCACCACCCCTTCAAGAGGAACGTGCTGGTATAGGCTGGTCACCCATCCATGCAAGGGGAAAAGCCCCAGCTTCACCCAGAAGGCCAGGACGAAGCTGCCATAAACCCATACTTGCGTCTCGGGCGGAAGAGGGTACTTCAGCCAGCTGTAAAGGTTAGTTGAGAAAGGCACGCCGTGGAGGCGGCTGATTTCGCTGGCCCCGTACAAGATGCCGGCCAGCATCGGCACCGAACCTACCAGGGTATACAGGAGGAATTCAAGCGCGGCCTTACGGGCTCCCTCGCCGGTGGGGCCCAGCGTCAAGATGAGGTAGTACATCGGAATCAGCACCGCCTCAAACCCTACATAAAAAGTCAGCAGGTCGTACGAAAAGACCGTCCACAGCGTAAAACCCACGAGGCTCTGAAGGGCCACAAGCTGATAGCGAGGCTGACGCAAGGGGAAGCTCGGCCAGAGGCTTAGCACGAGGTACACAAGGCTTATAGCCAGGCCCACCCACAACGCCAGCCCATCGGTGCCAAAGAGAAGTTGGATCTGGTATCGGCTACTCCAGCCCTGCGGCGTAGGGAAGCCCCACCAGGGGGCCGAGAAAAAAAGCGTGGCCAGGTTGTAGGTAACCTCCAGCGGGGCCCGCACCTGGTAAGCGCTGACCATCCACAAGCCTACCCCAAGCTGTAGAAGGGCCAGGATACGCCACAACATCCGGTTGGGCCACAAGGCCACCAACGGGACTCCAAGCAGAGGAATCGCTATCCACCACGCAATCACCCGGCAAAGGTAGCCTTTTAGTCCTGCGCCTGAGCTATTTCGCTGGGGCCGTGCCCAATCAGCAGCGCCACGCACCCATGTCCACTGGGGTAGTACACCTCTATAATCAGAAGCTGGGTATTGCTCAGCTCCAGGTCCCAGAAAGGTTTCTCACCCTGGGTGCGGGTGTCCAGAAGGAGGACGCGATTGGCGTTGTAGATACGCAGGTGGGGGGTAGCTTGCGTACTGGAGCGACCGCATGGGATGAGCCGGTACTTCAGGCCCCGGAAAAAGGTGTAATAAATCTCCGTGGTTTCGCTGCCAAAGAGTTCGGCTCGCCAATAGCGCCCGTCCCAGTTCAGATCCCCCATGTACGCGTCTCGACAGGCCGGTATGAGGCCTTTGCAGCGCTGCTGAGCAAATAGAGGGGGCAAGCTCGCCAGGAAAATCAGTCCCAGTAGACGACTCATGTTTGTATGATGAAATTGCGCAACGGCAGAAGCTGACTGCGCACCTCTTGAATTTTATCAGGCGTGAGTTTGACTTTCTGCCCAAACTCAATTTGAATGCGGTTCTGGCTGACGGTGGTTTGGGGCCGAGCTTGACTTTCTTGGATGGGCAGCGTCTCAAGCGTAGCCTGCAGAGCGGAAAGATGCCCAAAGATGCGGCGCGAAGCTTCAGAATGGGCGGTGTCCGCCGCATAAAGCTTGAGCAGCAAGGGAACCAAACTCTTCTGTAAGAGCACTACATCAGAGAGAGAACTTTTTTGCGGTTCTCTTTCCAGGATTTGGAGGGTAAGATGCAGGCTTTCCAGCCATCCTCCCAGGATCATGTGCCGGAGCATAGCTTGTTGGCCGGTTTCGGTGAGCCGTTCTTGGATCTCGCCGTAATACTGAGCCATGAGCCGTTGTACGCTGTCCGGACGGTCCTGAAGCGCATCCAGGGCTTTGATACGCTCGGGCGAGAAGATATCTTCCAAGCTGTATCGGCTAGCCAGGCGGTTGACGGCGGTAAGGTACTCGTACGCAGGTTGGTACTGCTTGGTGGCGTGGGCATACGCCATGTCAGTGAGGTAAATGCCCAGGTTGGCGGCGCCTTGGAGGCCGCTGTAGCGCCCCGCCAGCGTAGGATCGTGCAGGGGATCCCGGTAAAATCCCACTTTCTCTTCTCGCAGCCAGAGAGCCACCTGAACGGGCGATGGAGCGGCCTTTAGGTACACTTCAAATTGCTCCCACGGCACCACATACGCCGAATCGGCCTGATGTAGGTCTCGGGGCGTGGCTGGCGGAGAAGGCGTGCATCCCCCCAAAAGCACGAGAAAAGGCCCTGCCCACGCAAGATTACTTAGGAGGCTGCTTTTCTTGGAAGGCTTTTTTACAGCCCTCGCTGCAAAAACCATATAGTTTTCCTTCATAGGTCAGCGTATCTGCGATAGGAAAGCGCTCAAAGGACATTTCGCATTCCGGGCAGTAGGGGACTGCGAGCTTGTCCAGGGGAATGGCGAGTATTTTACCTGCATTGGGGGAGGGGGCTTGCACGGCTTGGGGGTCGTAGGCCTGAGGTTGGCAGCTTACCCAAACCCAAAGCAATAGGGGCAGGCCATAACGCATAAAGCAAAGGTAGCGCTTTACCGCAGTTTCTGCGCAAGAGCCCTTAGGCGCGCTACATGCGTGCTGTCGTATAGGGCTTCCCAAAGGACCTTCTGATCCGTCGGACGGAGGGTAAGGCTAAGCGGGGGAATCTGGCCTTTTTTTGGGTGAAAAGCCAGCACGTGCTTTTCCAAGGGGAGGGGGTACGAGGCCCGCAAAACTTCATAAGAGAGCGAGGTGAAGAGCCCCCGTGCGCCGGCAAAAGAGGTATACAGCCCGCTCAGCCGCCGAAGGAAGGCCTGCAGGCTGGAGGAGGGGCCTGAAGGTTCTGCAGTCTCTTCGGGGGGGAGGTCTCGGATTTCAATCAGCACGATGCGGGGGGCTTTTTCCTTGAGCGCGGCGCGCATCTGCCACAAGAAAGCCAGGGCCACCAGCTCGCCGTGGTTGTCTACGGCGCCGGCGTCTATCACTTCGGTGGAGGGATCGGTCGGTAGTCGCACGGAGGGCAGCACAAAAGGAAACGAAGCGTTCATGCGCAAGGCCGTGGTAAAGTACAAGCGGTCGGCCTGGCTCACCAGCTGGCGCAGCTCTACAAAGAGACCGTTGCGCGTCAGAAAGCTGACCGGTTGGCTGCTCACAAGCAGGGGGCGCCCTGCCGGCAAGAGCGTCGGCGTGAGAAAGAGGAGGGGGCATTTTCCGGCTTTTTCCAGGGCTGCGTAGTCGCCCAAGCGCCGTCCCAAAAAGGCGCCCGTGTGCCGGATCAGAGCCCGTTCAAAAGCCCAACCCCGTCCTTTGGGGTAGCTTTCGCCGGTAAGGGGATCGCGGTAATATAAGGTTGGGCTCAGAAGCCCCGCTAGCCCCGTGGAGAGAAGGGGATTTAGAGCATCTTGGGTAAGTCGGTACGGCTCGGTGGGGTTCCAGCGGCGCTGCGGGAAAAACACGCCCAGTTCTCGCCAGAGAGCCGCTCCAATCAGGCCGCCAGAGGCACCCGATAGGGCGAAGGTGCGCTTCCACAAGAGGCCGCCACTTAGGCTATCCAGCAGCTGGAGGTTGCTCAGGGTCCAGAAGGCGGACCGCCAGCCTCCTCCAGACACTTGTATCCACACCAGGGGGGCAGGTCCTTCTTGGCGCTTCTGCCAAGCGTCCAGGCAGGCCACCAGCCCCAGCGAATCGGCTTCGGGTTGGGGAGCCTCAGGCCGGCGTCGGGGCCCTTCATACGAGAGGCCATAGGCTGGGCTGCCCCCTTCCAGCCAAGAAGTGCCCAGCAGCAGCGCACTGAGCACCGCCAGCCCCACCATCGCCAGCCCCCCTTGATGCCGTAGCCAGAAGCTAAACGCCCCTCCGGCCATATAGACTATGGCGCACAACACCAGAAACGCCGCCCCCGCCGGTAAATACACTTCCCACAGGGTCTGCAAAGCGCCCCCCACCGCAATCAGCAGAAGCAGCAGCAGTTCCAAGGCCAGGGCTTTACGGTGGAGGTCCGCCAGAATACGCGCCTGCGCACTGCGCTTGAGCCAAGGACCTTGAAAAGTGGGTTTGAACCGACCCTCTAAGCTAAAATACCACCATACAGGACCGGTGGAACCCCCTTCTACTGGTAAGCGCACCAGAAAATCCCGCTTTGTCAAAATCCCTATTCGTATGAAGCGGGCCATATCGCGCTGCCATCGCGAGAGACCCCACAATAGGCCTATCGTCGTTCCTGCAAAGCCTATAAGGTGGCCCAGCAGTTGATATGCGAAGTTCGGATCGGCGGCATGTAGGCGGGTGTAGGTATGCAGGTAAGCAAGCCAAAACGCAAGGGGCAGCAGGGCATTGTTGAGGGCGTACTGGAGGAGGGGGTGGGGTTCCCGTAGGATAAAAGGCGCGTGGTGTCCATCCAGGAGGAAGGTCGTCAGCTGGTAAGCGATGACGAAAAGGCCATAGGCCCATCCCCAGGCTGCGGTGGTCCAGAAGGTGGGATAAGGTCCGCTGCGGGGGTCGTAGAAGACGGCGGGCACCCCCAGCCCCACGCCTACTTTACCCAAGGCGATGGCCCACAAGAGGACCCAAATCAGCATCAAAAGCAGGTGTCGTCGCACTTGGAAAAGGGGCAGTTGGAGGGGGTACACCCGCAGCCAGGGGGGCACGCCCCAGCGCAAGGGAGGCATCTTACACGCCGGTGTGGCCAAAGCCGCCTGAGCCTCGCTCCGTCTCAGGCAGCGCTTCCACGGGCTGCCACGCCACCCGCACCACAGGCGCCACCACGAGCTGCGCTATCCGCATGCCAGGCTCTACCCGAAAGGGCGCCTTCCCCAAGTTGATGAGCACCACCTGCACTTCGCCGCGGTAGTCGGCGTCGATGGTGCCGGGGCTGTTGAGGAGGGTCACGCCATGCCGCAAGGCCAGGCCGCTGCGAGGCCGCACCTGCGCTTCGTACCCGGGAGGGAGGGCCAGATACAGGCCGGTAGGGATGGCCCTCCATTCGCCGGGGAGCAGCTCCACAGCCTCTGGCAGACTGGCCCGCAGGTCCATCCCTGCCGCCTCCGCCGTCTCATAAGCAGGCAGCGGCCAGCCCGATCTATTCACGACGGCCACGCGCAAAACCGCCATACACCCGATCCACTTCTTCAATAAGCGTGAAGTCTTTCTCCGTCACGCCGCCGGCTTCGTGGGTGCTCCAGCGCAGGCGCACCCGGTGGTACACATTCCAGATTTCGGGGTGGTGGTTGTGCCGCTCCGCCAGAAGCGCCACCTGCGTGAGAAACCCCCACGCCTCTACAAAGTCCGCGAACTCGTACTCACGCACGAGGGCTTCCTCCTGGTGGCGCCATCCTGGGTGGCGTGCCAGCCGCTGTTGAATCTCTTCAAGTTGGTAACGCTGCATAGGGCAAAGGTACTTAGGCCCGGTAGCGCTTTTGCAGGCGCTCTAGGTTCCGCCGCTCCTCCCGCTCTCGCACAGCTTGCCTTTTGTCGTATTGGCGCCGCCCCTGCGCCAGTCCCAGCTCTACTTTGGCCCAACCCCGCTCAGAAAAAAATAGCTTTAGCGGTATCAGCGTCAGGCCCTTTTGGGTCAGCCGGCCCCGCAGCCGTTCCAGCTCCGCGCGCTTCAGTAGCACCTTCCTCGGGCGGCGCGCCTCCTGCCCTACATACCCCGCCCGCCCATAAGGCGCAATGTACATATTGAGTAAGTAGAGCTCACCGTCCTTAAAAGCAGCAAAGGCATCCTGGAGCTGAGCTGCCCCCGCCCGCAGCGACTTAACCTCCGGCCCCGTAAGCACCAGGCCCCCCCACATACCGCTCCAGAATGGTATAGTCATGCAGGGCTTTGCGGTTTAGGATTACAGGCCAGGCCACCATCCCAAAGGTAAAAAAAACTTGCCCGAGGTTGCTTATGGCTTCTAAGCTGCTGGCCGCCAGAGATTTATGCTCTCTACTTGGGAGCCTGGCTGGGCTGAAGGGCTTGTAGGTATCCAGATTTATGTAACTTTGTCCTGATATGCGGTACACAGCATTTTCAGCGGTAGTTGCGGCCCTTCTCTCGGTGGGATGGGCCCAGTCTGTGCGCCAGACGCGCACCTTGAAGCGAAACCCGGTGATTGAAGCGCACGGTCGGAATGCCCAATGGATGGCCTTTCCTTTAGATGGGCCGGTTGGGCGGCCGAGTGGCCTCCAAGCGCGCACCGCCGCGCTCCCGCCTCTCACCTGGCTCAAGCCTAGTCAAGACGCGGACACCGTGCCCACCAACGCCAACACCGATCCCTACACGGTGGGCTCCACCGTCTCCCTCCCCGTGGCCGGTGATACCCTCCTCGCCAATAACGCCGGACAGGATATTGACCCTGCTATCTCCAGCGATTGCCACCATAGCTTCTTTGATAGCCTGTATACAAACGGGGCGTGGCTTATTTGGGATGGCACAACCCCCTTCCTTAGCAACTATCTTCGCGCCCCTCAAAATACGGCACCCGATACGCTTTTCTACTTTGACGGGGGTATCGCGGAGCGTTACGATATTGACCCAACTCCTATCCAGCCCGGCAACTCTATCTACATAAAAGGCCTCGCCGCCCAAATCCTCAATAACCTGGCGGCCTCACCCCTTGACTGCGACGGCTCGACCACGAGCGCTCCCAGCATTGACGATGGAGATGGGAAATACACCATCTACTTCCAGCTGCTTGATACCATGCACGTCAACTATGACGTAAGTGTGGATCCGAATACCCCTGACATTCGCGTAGGTTCCTACCCGAAAGACACCGTGGTCAGTGTGGGTGTGCCTATAGATGAGATCCGGATAGGATGGCCTGGGGCTGCAGACCAGTGCATTGGCCAGATCAACAACCGGCTTGAGCGGCTTACGTACGTCTACTTCCCCACCCCTGTGGAGATAACGGCGCCTACCTCATACTACGCCGTAGTGCGCTATGAGCTGTACATACCGGGGGTAGATAACATCAATGACACGCTGTTCAATTTGATAGGCCCCGCCTATAATGAGACGGATCCCTGCTGGACGGCCGACACGAACTTCCCTGGGCGCAACTTGATCCTGACCCCTGTGTATCGGCAGAGCACAGCGGAGTGGATCGGGAGGGATGAGTGGTATCCGCAGTATTTTGCCTTCACCGGTCGGGGGTATGCGCTGGACTTCCTGCTCTTCCCTATCGTGTACGAGGCGCCGACGGGCGGTACTACAGGGCAGGTCATCCGCAGCGGGAACCAAAGCTTTGGGCTGCCGTATCCTAACCCGGTGGTGTCGGACCTGAACCTCAAGCTCACCAGCCCGGCGGCGACGACGGTGCGCCTCTTGCTGACGACGACCGACGGCCGTCAGGTAGGGGCGTGGGAGCGGCCTGTGCCAGCCGGTGAAGGGCAGGTCTCGGTGGATGTGGGCGACATACCGGCCGGGGCGTACATCCTGCAGGCTCGCACGCCGTACGGGGCGGCGACCTTCTGGGTGACGGTGGTGAAGTAAGGGGGGGGTAGAGTAGGGGTGAGGGGCGGCGGCGCCTGCGGCGCCGCCGCCCCTGCTCTTTTAGCAAAGCCGGACATCCCCCTTTAGCCCGCCTCCAACCCCTCCCTTTTGCGTACTTTGCTCTCATGGGCTGGCTGCGAGACCAGGTGCTGCGCCACGCCGACATCGTGGAGGTGGTGAGCCAGTACCCTCCCCCTCAAAAAGCGGGGCTCCAACTACTGGGCCCCTCTCCCCCTTCAAGCCCGAACGAACCCCCTCCTTCGCCGTGAGCCCCACCAAACAAATCTTCAAGTGCTTTGCCAGCGGTAAGGGCGGCGACGTAATCCGCTTCGTGATGGAGATGGAAGGGCTCTCCTACGGCGAAGCCCTCCGTAAGCTGGCCCAGAAGTACGGAATACCTCTCTCAGAGCCCGCTTCCCTTCGTGAGCGCCATGCGGAGCGGGAGCGTTACCTGGCCCTTTACCGCGCCGCCACGCAGTTTTATCAGCGTCAGCTGGCCGGTTCGCCGGCGGAAGCGTACTTACAGGCCCGCGGGCTGGACCCGGCCACCCCTCTCGGCCTACCAGCTGGGCTATGCCCCACCCGACGGCACCGCCCTAACCCGTTACCCTCCTCCAGCTGGGGTATGCCGAAGACCTGCTGGTTTCGTGGGGCCTCAGCCTGCGCAGCGAACGGGACGGCCGCCTTTATGACCGCTTCCGGGGCCGGGGTGATCTTCCCGCTTTTGGACGAGCAAGGCGAAGTGGTGGCTTTCGCAGGCCGGCTCCTGGCCGATCAGGCCGACCAGCCAAAGTACCTCAACTCGCCCGAAACGCCTTTTTACAACAAGTCCGAGCTGCTGTATGGCCTGCATGCTGCGCGCACAACCCTGCGCAAAGGCCGCCCTGCCCTCGTAGTAGAGGGGTACATGGACGTGCTGGCCCTTCACCAGGCGGGGTTTCTGGAGGGGGTGGCCACCCTGTGGCACAGCCCTTACGGAAGCGCACTTGGCGCGCCTGCGCCGCTACACCCGGGAGCTGGTGCTTCTTTACGATGCCGACGAAGCAGGGCAAGCGGCGGTTCAACGTGCCCTTTTGCCCGCCCTCCAAGCCGGGTTTTTCGTCCGGGTTTTGTCTCTGCCCGACGGCAAAGACCCTGATGAGTTCCTGCGCAGGCACAGCCCCGCTGACTTGGAGGCGCTTCTGAAGGAGGCGGTGAGCTGGCCCCTGTACCTGGCCAGCCGGAGCGGCTCCAGCGCCGAAGCGCGCTACCACCTGCTTCGGCAGCTGGGCCAGCACCTCCAGGCTTTGCCTGACCCCTTCATGCGGCGGGCTTACGCCGAGGAAATCGCCGAGAAACTCCACATTCCTGTAGACTTCTGGGAGACCTACCAGAGTGTGAGCGCGGCCCCTTTGGTGCCCTTACCCCGACAAAGCCCTCGCATCACCGCCGAAAGGGAGCTGCTGCGCGTGGCCCTATCGTACCCCCAGCTGGTCTATGAGGGCATGCCCCTGTGGCAGTTTCTGGCCCAAGAGCTCCGCCTTTTCTCTTTTTCGGAAGCCCCAGCTGAAGAGGTACGGCAGGCTTTCTGCGGTTGGGAAGGCCCGGAACCCCCTGAAGCGGCCCAGCTGATGGAGACGCTTTCGCCCGAGGCCCAGGACTGGCTGGCCGAACTCCTCCTGGAGCGGTATAGGCTTAGCCCACACTGGCGCACCTGGGACGATAGCCCCCTCCAGGAAGACCCTCTCCAAGTCCTTGAGACCAACCTCACCTTGCTCCACCTCCATCACCTTCAGTCCCTCCTGGAAGAAAACCTCCGCTATCTGGAGGGCATGGCCCCAGACGAAGCCGCCTACCAAGAACACTTAGCCGTTCACCAGGTGCTGGTGGAGCAGCGCACAGAACTGGCTCATCGCCAAGGGCTTATTTTGCCTTATCGCAAGGCTTCGCCGGGGGAGGGCTCTACGTAAGCTGGGCTTGCTGGATCACTTCCAGCAGGGCGCGATGGGCCCACTCGCCGCCGGCTACGATGCTACGGCCCCAGAGGTAATCGGTTCCCCCCCGGAAGTCCGTGACTTGTCCTCCTGCTTCTCGGACCAGCAGGCTCCCCTGCGGCCACATCCCAGGGGTTGAGGTCCATCTCAAAAAACACATCAAGGCGGCCGGCGGCCACATACGCCAGGTCCAGCGCCGCCGATCCGAGCCGACGAAGCCCCCCAAACCGTCGCATCACTTCGTTTAGGGCGGTGAAGTACCGTTCGGCCCGCTCCGGATCCCGGTACATGAAGCCCGTCACCACCAGAAGCTTGTCCGGGTCGGTGGTGGAGCTGACTTGCAAGCGCTCCTCACCGAGGAAGGCACCTTGGCCATGCACCGCCCAGAAAGTCTCGTGCTGGGGCACGGCATACACCACCCCCCACTATGGGGTTTCCCCCGATGCAGAAGCGCTACGCTAATGCCGAAAAGGGGTAGACCGTGCACAAAGTTCTTGGTGCCGTCAAGCGGGTCGATCACCCATACCAGTTCTCGCTCGCGATCGTTTTGGCCGCTCTCTTCCAAAACGAAGCCTGCTTCGGGTAGGAGGCGGGCGCAGGCTTCTTGGAGGCGAGCTTCGGCGGTGCGGTCTACGTAAGAGACGGGGTCTCGGGCGGTTTTGTATTCGGCGGCGCTGCGCGAAAAGTGGTGAAACTCCTCCCGCAAGTAAGCGCCTACCTTGTGGATAGCCTGGAAGAGCGCCGGTAGCGCAATGACCGTGTCCATAGTCCCAGGGCAAAGATACCGAGCAGCAGGAGGCCGCTTTCGCCCCAGCGGTGGTAGGGGGTGGCGGGGGCTTGCGGCACCAAGACTGCGGAAAGGCTTCCTCGGGTGTCGTAGGGCAAGGCGGAGAGAGGCTGACCTTCGGCGGTGAGGCAGGCCGAAACGCCCGTGTTAGCGCTGCGTACCGCGGGCACACCCAGCCCCTGCGCCACAAGCTGCCCATACCTGTAGTGCTGCCAGTAGCCAGAGCTTTCTTTCCACCAGCCGTCGTTCGTGAGGATCGCCAGGAGGGCCGGCTTGGGAGGCAGCCGCCGGCGCAGATCATGGGCAAAGATGCTCTCATAGCACACCGCCACCGCCACAGGTAGATCGTCGGGGTAGAGAGATAGAGCCTGTTGGGTGTCAGGCTTGCCTAAGTGGCCAAAAGCGCCTCCCAGATCTATCTGCCAGCTGCGCAGGAAGGTGAAAACTTCCAGGTAAGGCGCTCTTTCCACGAAGGGCACCAGGCGCGCCTTGATGTGCACGAAGAAGGTGTCTGGCCGCAGCAAAAGGGCTGCGTTGTAGAGTTCGTAGCCGCCTCCTTCCGGCATAGGCCTGGCCGAAGCGGGAAGCCGGCTCCCAGGAGGGAAGTACCGGTACCCCGTCACACCCAGCAGCAGGTTGACCTTATGGCGCTCTACATAGCGCCAGAACGGCCTGAGCCAGGGCTCTTGCCGGGGATGGTCCAAGCTTACCGGCAGGGGAATAGCCGTTTCTGGGCCGACGATCAAACTGCCTTGGGGGGGAGCCCACGGCAGCAGCCGCTCTACTATTTTGACCTGCGAATCAGGCGGCAGCTCGGAAAATTTGGCGTAGGGGTCTATGTTGGGCTGGAGGGCCCAGACGGTCCGAGGGGCGTCCACCGATCTCTGCAGCCAGTCTATATGCGCCAGCGCAGGAAGCCCCCCTATCCATACCAGCCCCGCTATGAAGCGGCTCCAGCGCCCTCCAACAGGCAAGCCTGGGCTGACCATAGCCACCCCTATGAGCGTCCACGCAGAGAGGCCTACCGGTCCGACGAGGCGAACCATAGCCCCCCAGAAAGGCCATTCGCTCCAAGCAAACCCTAAGGTGAGCCAGCTCCAGGTAAGCTCCCACCGGAAGTGCAGGTATTCAAAAAGCGCCCAGAGGGGGATGAAAAGCCAAGGGGAAGGCTCCTGGCCTAATCGTCGGCTGAGGGTCCGCCAAGCCCAGAAAGGCAGGAGCATGAGAAGCGGGTTGGTCAAGATAGCGGCGGCGCCGGCCACCAGACTCAGCAGGCCTTCTTGGAGGTCGGGGGCGCTGAGGGTCGTCAGCAGGAGCCAATAGCACCCCACGAGATTCCATAAAAGAAGGGCTCCATACAGATGGCGGTAACGGAGGCGGCTATTCCACAACAGGGGCCACGCTGCCCACAGCAGCCAAGGAAGGGAAACTGGGGGGAAAGCAAGCCCCAGCAGCGTGCCGCTTAGGAGGGCCGCTTTACGGGGGGAGGCGGTAGGTAGGTCCTGCCACCAAGAGAACCACCTCGCCACGGGGAGGGTGAGCCGCATAGTGCGCATAGAGCTCGGCTAAGGTACCGCGTCGCACCTCTTCGTGCCGTTTGGTCAGCTCGCGCGCTACGCAGCCTACTCGATCGGGGCCCCAGGCCTCTTGCAGCAGCGCTAAGGTCCGCACCAAGCGGGGTAGGGGCTTCGTACCAGATTAGCGTGCGGTCTTCTGCCTCCAGGCGCCTGAAGGTAGATTCGCTGGCCTTTGCGAGGGAAAAACCCCTCAAAGGCAAAGCGATGGGCTGGCAGGCCGCTTGCAATAAGCGCCGTCACGAAGGCGGTAGGACCCGGCAGTACGTAGACGGGCACACCTCGGCGGTAGGCCTCCTGGATAGGCAAGTAGCCGGGGTCGCTGATGCCGGGCATCCCGCTATCGGTGAGGAGGCCTACCTGCCAGCGAGCTGCGGCCGCTTCAGCAAAGAGCTTCTCCAATACACGGTGCTCATTATGGGCATGAAGGGCACGCAGAGGGCCCGAGCCGGCAGCCGGTAATGGTGCAAAAGCTTCCGGGCTTGGCCGCGTGTCCTCACACCACAGCACATCCACCTTTTCCAAAACCTCCAGGGCCCGCAGCGTGAGGTCTGCAAGGTTACCGATGGGGGTGGGGATCACCCACAAACCCAGCACCGGCGCTTACTTTTTACTGGAGGCGCCGCGCCGCTTTTTGGAGGCTGAAGGGGTTTCTACCTTCGGGATAGGAACCCCCCGATCAATGGGCTTGTCCAGCACGATCTGCACTTCGCTGCGGTCGGCCTTGAGCGTCTGGCTGAAAAACTGCAGCAGCTCATGTAGGTCTTGCACCTGTCGAAGGTAGGCGTATACGATGAGGTTAAATTCCCCACTTAGCACGTGGACGGTGCTGATCTCGGGGCGGCTTTCCAGGAGTTTGAGGGCTGCCGGCACATCAGAAACATGCAGCCTTACCGCCACCTCCAGTGAATACCCTAATTTTTTTGGGTCCAGCACCAACCGGGCCCCCTTGATCACACCCCACTCTTTCAGCCTTTGAGAGCGTAGGGTAAATCGTCCCTACGGAGATGCCCAGGCTTTCCTTGAGCTTTGAGTATGACTCTTGCGGGGTTTTCTGCCAGTCAAAGCCAGGATCTGGTGATCCAGTGCGTCCATCTGTTCTCGTCGCCGTTTCATACGGTTTTTGGGTTGGGTTTAGGCAGAAAACAAAAATGCCGGTGCAAAGTTACGATTTTCCTTTCATGCGCAAGTCGGCAGTTTTTTGAGGGTGGGCTCTGCTGGAACCTTCAGCGGGGTAGGCAAGGGCAGTGAGTGCACCCTTTTCTGTAGCTTTGGGGCATGTTTCCTCTGGTAAGCGAGCCACGCCGCAGTAACCTTACAGACAAGGTGTACGCCAATCTCTCGCCGGCCGAGCTGATTGAGCACACCCTTCGGGCAGGACTGGGCGCCTTAGCCGATAGTGGGGCGCTTGTCGTACACACCGGCGAGTTCACAGGCCGGGCCCCCAAAGATAAGTTCGTCGTGTGGGACGCCTTCACCGAGAACCTCATCTGGTGGGGTGAAGTCAATAATCCCCTCCCAGCCGAGAAGTTTGATTGGCTCTATCAGCGTGTGCGAGCCTACCTCCAAAACAAAACCCTCTACCTGCGGGATGTGTACGCCGGCGCCCGCGAGGCGTATCGCCTGCGCATCCGTGTTATCAACGAACTGCCCTGGCATAACCTCTTTGCTCATCATCTTTTTATTGAACCCACCGAAGAAGAGCGCGAGCGCTTTGAACCGGACTACACCCTGATTGTGGTACCAGGTTTCCGGGCAGAGCCTGCCATAGACGGCACCCGCCAGCACAATTTTACCGTGCTCAACTTTTCCCGGCGGCTAATTCTGATTGGAGGCTCAGCCTACGCAGGCGAAATGAAAAAGAGCGTCTTCACGCTGCTCAATTACCTGCTTCTTCAGCGGGGGGTGATGCCTATGCATTGCTCAGCCACAATGGGTAAAGCCGGCGATGTGGCGCTCTTTTTTGGCCTTTCCGGTACGGGCAAAACAACCCTCTCCGCCGACCCTGAGCGGCACCTCATCGGCGACGATGAGCATGGGTGGGATGACGAAGGCATCTTCAACTTTGAGGGGGGCTGCTACGCCAAATGCATCAACCTTTCCCCTGAAAAAGAGCCGCAAATTTGGAAGGCCCTTCGCTGGGGGGCCTTGGTGGAAAATGTGACTTTCTACCCCGGCACTCGCCGCATCAACTTTGATGACGCCAGCATCACCGAAAACACCCGGGCCGCTTATCCGCTCTCTTATATAGAGGGGGCTATCCTTCCCTCCGTAGCGCCGCATCCCAGTCATATCTTCCTGCTGACGGCGGATGCTTTTGGGGTCTTGCCGCCTATCGCTCGCCTCACCAAAGCCCAGGCTATGTACCACTTCCTTTCGGGCTACACGGCCAAAGTCGCCGGTACCGAGGCGGGCATCAAAGAACCCCAAGCCACCTTCTCAGCGTGTTTTGGGCAAGCGTTTCTGCCCCTGCATCCCACCCGTTATGCGGAGCTTTTCGGCCAAAAGCTTGAACGCCACGCCGTCCAAATCTGGCTGGTCAACACCGGCTGGACAGGGGGTCCGTATGGGGTAGGCCGGCGAATGCCCCTTCCCTACACCCGTAAAATGATCCACGCCGCCCTCCAAGGCCACCTGGATAAGGTCTCTTATGTGACGGAGCCTTTCTTTGGGCTGCAGGTGCCCACCGAGGTGCCCGGCGTGCCTTCCGAAATCCTGTGGCCGCGCAATACCTGGCCTGATCCCACCCAGTACGACAAACAAGCTGCCCACCTGGCGCATCTCTTCCGCCAAAACTTTGAGAAATACCGCGACTTTGCTTCCGAAGAGATCCGCAGCGCCGAACCGAACCCTGCGGCTGTGATGGGCTAATGCGCACCCCCTCGGAAACCATCCGCATCGTCGGGGCGCGTCAGCACACGCTCAAAAACATCACCGTAGAACTGCCCCGCCATAAGCTCACCGTGTTGTGCGGGTGGAGCGGCTCGGGTAAGACCACCTTGGCTTTTGATACCTTATATGCCGAGGGGTTCAGCGCCTACGTTGAGAGTTTGAGTACCTACATCCGGCAGTTTTTGCCCCGCATGCCCCGGCCTGAGGTGGACCGCATAGAAGGCCTGGCGCCCGCTATCGCCCTCCAGCAAAACCGCTTCGTGGGGGGCTTTCGTTCTACCGTGGCCACACTCAGCGAACTTTACCCTTACCTGCGGCTTCTCTTTGCCCGGGCAGGTACGCTCTTCTCTCCCGTAAGCGGACGAGTCGTAGAACGCTCCACCTTAGAAGATGTGCTGGCGTTCCTCTTGCAGCAGCCAGAGGGTACCGAGGCCTGGATTTTGCGCCCTTTCCCCCTCCAGGCAGGCGAAAACCCCCTCCAGAAAGCCGAAAAGCTCACCGCAGAGGGGTATGACCGCTTCTACTGGAAGGGGGACCTCTACGAATGGCCCGACTTTCCTGCCGACCCTGACCCCCAAGATCTATTCATCGTCGTGGACCGGGTCTTCCTTGACCCCGCCGAAGGGGAACTGCGAGCCCGCCTACGCGAAAGCCTGGAAGAAGTCTGGTATGCCCACGAAAGGCAAGTCTGGCTCTACCTGGAAGGAAAAGGGGAATTTTACTTCTCAGGGCAGCTTTATGCCGACGGCTACACTTTTCGTGAGCTGACGCCAGAGCTCTTCAACTACCTGAGCTCGTATGGGGCCTGCCCCACTTGCCAAGGAAGGGGGCGCAGCCTGAGCCTTTACGAAAAAGCCGTCATCCCTGACCCTCGCCGAACCCTGCGTACCGGCCTCGTAGAGCTGTGGGAACTGCCTGTCATGGCCGAGTACAAAGCCCGTTTCCTGGAGGCAACCGCAGGTTTGATAGATCCGGACCAGCCTTATTACGCTTATACGGCGCAGGAGCGCAGACTCTTGTGGTGGGGCGATGCCTTCAAAGGCATTGAGGGGATCTTTCCTTCTTTTCTGGCGGTGCTTCAGAGTCGCCGCGTCCCCCGTGACTTGTATCGCTTCCAGGGGGAGGGGCCCTGCCCTGCGTGTGAAGGGTCCCGCCTACATGGGGACACCCGCTGGGTGCGCATCGCCGGACGCAGCCTGCCCGAACTCTTTTCCTTCACCCTGGAGGAATTCGCCGCTTGGCTTGACCGCATAGATTTACCTGAGCCTCGCCGTACGATTGCGGCGCCGCTGCTGAAAGAGCTGCGATACCGCACAGCTTTGCTGCTGGAGGTGGGGCTGGGCTACCTTTCATTGGGGCGGCCAGGCGAAACCCTCTCAGGTGGGGAAAGCCAGCGCCTTCAGCTGGCTACGGTCCTGGGCAGTGCCCTCACCGGCGCTATCTATGTGCTGGATGAGCCCACCATCGGCCTTCATCCACGCGACACCCATCGCCTCCTGCAAGTGGTCAAAAAACTCCGTTCCGCCCCCAACACCGTCGTCGTCGTAGAGCATGACGAAACTTTCCTCCGCGAGGCCGATTACCTTATTGAGCTGGGACCCAAAGCCGGCGAAGAAGGCGGCCAGGTGGTATTTGCCGGCACCTTTGAAGAGCTGATGCAAGCCGATACCCACACCGCACAGGCCCTCCGGCGTCCGCCACCCCCTTTACCCAAACCCCGCTCCTTCCCCAAAAAAGCTTTCTTGCGCCTGGAGGGCGCCTGCCTCCACAACTTGAAAAACATCACCGTTTCTTTTCCCGTTCAGGCGCTTTCTGTGGTGACGGGCGTAAGCGGCTCCGGCAAAACGACGCTGGTGTCGCACCTGCTGGCGCCTCTCTTGATGGAGGGGGACTTTCCCCGCGGCCAACCAGGCGTCCATGAAGTGCATCACCCCGACCAAGGCTATACCTACCTGCGCCTGGCCCTGCCAGGCCAGCACGTGGAGGGGGTAGAACTGCTGTCGCAGCAGCACCTTACCCGTAACCGCCGTTCGCTCATCGCTACCCTCAGCGGCGCCTACGATTACATCCGAGAGCTGTTTGCCCGCGCCAGCGAAGCCGAAGGCCAAGCTATCCCAGCCAGCTACTTCTCCTTCAATGTGGAGGGAGGGCGCTGTGAAACCTGCCAAGGAGAAGGGGTTATCGTGAAAAGCATGCAATTTCTGGCAGATATTCGCCTGCCCTGCCCGACTTGCGGAGGAAAAAGATTTCAGCCTTTCGTTTTGCAGGTCAAGGTTCAGGGCAAAAATATTAGCGATGTCTTAGCCCTCACGGTGGATGAAGCGTATGCGTTCTTTGCGGCTTTACCTGGGCTGGAGAGGCGGCTTCAAACGGGCATGCTGGAGGCGCTGCAGCCCCTGAGAGAAGTGGGGTTAGGCTACCTCAAGCTGGGGCAAAGTACGGTGGAGCTGTCGGGCGGCGAAGCGACCCGCCTCAAGCTCATCCGGTACTTGCGCTCGGAGAGCCGGCCTACGGTCTTTCTGATAGACGAGCCCACGACCGGCCTTCACTTTGACGATGTAGAAAAGCTCCTGAAAGCCTTCCGGCGGTTAGTCCAGCAAGGTCACACCCTCATCGTGATAGAACACAACCTGGACTTCATAGCGCAGGCAGATTGGGTGGTAGACCTGGGACCTGAAGGGGGCAGCCAGGGCGGCCAGCTCCTCTACGAAGGCCCTGTCCAAGGCCTTCTTTCTCATCCGACAAGTTACACGGCAGCGGCCTTGCGAGAAAAGTATGCGCATAGCCCTTTTTGAGGACAGCGGTTGGCGGGACTTGTGGCCGTTTACTCGTCTGCGTCTCATAGGTGAGCTATGGTGGGGCATGGATTCGCTGGCTCACAAGTGGCAGCGGTACTACGGCTGGGAGGTGGTAGGCTATTGGCCTGCGCCGGATCGTCCCTTTTGGCGGCCGGTGGTGCCTCCGGGTCCCCTCTGCTGGATCAACGCCCGCCTGCTGCCCGGCTCCGAAGAGTTGGCTCGCTGGCTTCGTGAGCTGCGTCCCGAGACCCTCTACGTGACGGCTCAAGGGCAGCCTGTGGCCTTCTGCACCCCCCACACCACCCTGCACGAAGAAGGATATCCCTTCCCCTCCCGCGCCCCTACAGCCCCCGTACCCCCCGAAGTGCCCCTCCTCTGGATTAGTCAGGTTACCGACTTTTTCCAGCTTACCGGTTTTGTGATTCAGACCGACTGGAAGCATTGGCGTCACCGTTCTGCGCCGTTGCCCTCCTGGGTGAGTGTGCGCGGCCAGGATAATGTCTTTCTCCATCCTACAGCCCGGGTGGGCTTTGCCTGCATAGACGCCGAAGCCGGTCCCGTATGGATAGGACCCGCCGCCGAAATCCAAGACGGCGTCCTCCTTCAACACACGAACGCTATCGGCCCCTATGTTACGCTGCTGCTGGGGGCTAAAGTGCGTACCCACAACAGCTTGGGCCCCTTCTGCAAGATTGGCGGCGAAGTAGGCCAAAGCACCTTTTTCGGCTATTCCAACAAAGCACACGATGGCTTTGTGGGCCATTCCGTGATAGGCACCTGGTGCAATATAGGCGCCGGCTCCAACACTTCCAACCTCAAAAACACCTACGGCCCTGTGCAGCTTTACCATATAGCATCCGGTGAACTTCGGCCCACAGGCCTGCAGTTTTGTGGGCTCATCATGGGCGACTACGCCCGCTGTGGCATACAAACCCCCTTTACGACCGGGTGCGTGGTAGACCTTTTTGCTAATGTGGTGAGCACGGGTTTCACCCCCAAGTATGTGCCAGCCTTTTACTGGGGGCCAGGAGAGTTTTGGCAGCTTGACAAAGCCATAGAAACCGCGGCCCGCATGCAGAAGCGTCGGAACCTGAACCTAACCGAAGAAGAAAAGGCCCTCCTACGCTACTGGTGGCAGCGGTTGGTCCCTACCCCTTCATGAGGGCTACAGGCCTACCATGCGTAAAAAGACATCTCGCGTTTCAGCCTCCTGAAAACGCCCCCGGAATTCATACGTAAGGGTGCGACTGGCCTCATCCTGAATGCCCCGCATCGCTACGCAGTAGTGTTTGGCATCCACGATCACGGCTACGTGGGGGGTGCCGAGTTTTTCCTCCAAAAAGGCGGCTATCTGGGTGGTGAGCCGCTCCTGAACCTGAGGCCGTCGGGCAAAGTAATCTACCACGCGGTTCAGCTTGGACAAGCCCACCACCTTGTCCGTGGGGATGTACGCTACATGAGCTACCCCAATGATAGGCACAAAGTGGTGCTCGCACACCGAGCGTACCCGAATGTCTTTTTCCACCACCATCTGCTTGTACTGGTAGGTGTTAGGAAAGGTGCGTACTTCGGGTTCGTTGGCGGGGTCCAGCCCCAGGAAGAGTTCCCTAAGGTACATCTTAGCCACGCGGTAAGGGGTATCTCGTAGGCTGGGGTCCTCCAGGTCCAAGCCCAGGAGGTTCATGATCTCTCTGAAGTGGTGGGCGATAGCGGCTTCGCGCTCAGAAAGGGGCATCTCCTCCGGGGTAGGTTCACAGGCGCAGAGAGGGGCCTTGTGTCCGTTAGAAGGGCTCAACGGTTTCTCCATAGTAGGTAAAACAATTTCTTGGTGTTTCCCACAAGCGCAGGCTGACCAGTTCTACCCCGGCGGGGAGCAGCCGGGCAATCTCCTCCCACAAGGCTACAATGAGGTTTTCGGAGGACGGTATGCGTCCTTGGAGAAAAGGCACGTCAAGGTTGAGGTTTTTGTGGTCAAGCTGGGCAATCACTTGGTCTTCTATGAGGTTTTTGAGCAGCCTTATATCTACTACATAGCCTGTCTCGGGGTTAGGTGGTCCGGCTACGGTCACTTCCAGTTCGTAGTTGTGGCCGTGGAAGTGGGGCCCACTACAGGGGCCGAAGACGGATTGGTTTTTTTCCTCGCTCCAGGCAGGGTTGTACACGCGGTGGGCGGCAGAAAAGTGAAATCGCCGTGTGACGTATACCCGTGGGGGCATTGCGGTTAAAACGGTTTTCCGGGGCCGGTTCGTTCCCAGAGCCGCAGTATCAGCCACCAGGCTAAGGTAAGCACGATCGTCAGCCAAGCGAAGAGGGGTGCCCAAGCGTGCGTCCAGAGAAAGCCCACTTCGGCAAGGTCAGGTACAGCTTGGGGGAGCGGCGTCAGGAGGGCAGGAAGGTGGAGCCCTTCAGAGAGGAGCCAGGCCAGAAGCGCCAGAGCTGTGAGAGCCCCTTCGGGGTGGAAGCGCCGAACCGGCGTCGGGCTTGGATCCAGCGCCAGCCACGCCCACAAAAGGAGAATGCCTCCTCCATAGACCGCCCATTGAAGGGCCCAGAGGTAAGAGGCTCCTCGCCATCCATACCACAACCCCAGCCCTAAGAGCACCAAGAAGGCCCCACTAAGCCCGCCCGCCAGGGTGCGTCGGCTCAGCAGAAACCCGCTCGCGCTCACCAAAGCGATGAACCAGCTCGTTTCTATCGTCAGTAACGTATCCATAGTCGGGTTGCATCGTAATGCATTCTGTGGGGCAGACGACGGTACACAGGCCGCAAAAGCAACACAGGGCATGATCGATATCAAAGCGTGGCAAGTGGAAGCGCCGGGGGTGGCCTGAAGTCGTGCGGCCTAAGACGACCTCGGCTTTTTCTTTCTCTATGGTGATGCAGTTGACCGGGCATATACGGGCGCACAGGTCGCAGCCAATACAATCTTCTATGGCCACGTGGAGGCGGTAATGTCCGTTTTCGGGCACGGGAAGCTTTTGGTGGGGGTAAGCGATCGTGACGGCTCCTCCTTCTTTTTGACGGAAGGCCCCAGGCTGAGAGACAAGGCGGGGGCGGCGCCGCAGGCCCTTCCACGCATGCCGGATCGCCAGCCAGAGCCCCTCAAGTAGCGTGCGCATCCAAGCAAAAATACGCATCGGCTACTTTGTTTTTTCGGGGGGCCTCCTTTACCTGGGGCTGCGAAAGGTTTCGTACTTTTGCCTATGGTGCCGGAAAGTCGGGACATCCCGCTGGCGCTCACCTACGACGATGTGCTGCTGGTGCCGGCCTATTCAGAGGTGCTGCCCGAAGAGGTGGACGTAACCACGCAAATAGCCCCAGGCTTTGTCCTGCATATCCCCATTCTGAGCGCAGCGATGGATACGGTAACGGAATACCAGATGGCTATCGCCATGGCCAGCGAAGGAGGCCTGGGGATCCTTCATAAAAATCTCTCTATTACGGAGCAGGCCGAACAGGTGCGCCGAGTCAAACGATACGAAAGCGGACTTATCGTAGACCCTGTGACGCTGCCTCCGGAGGCGCCCGTCAAGCTGGCCTTCCAGCTCATGGCTGAACATCGCATCGGCGGTATCCCCATCGTGGAGAAGGACCGTAAGCTCGTGGGCATCCTCACCAACCGGGATATTCGGTTCGTTGCGGCGGACGACACGCCGGTTTCGGCTTACATGACGAAGGCCCCTCTTATAACGGCCCCGGAGCACACCTCGTGGGAAGAGGCGGAAGCCCTCTTGCGTCTGCACCGAATAGAGAAGCTCCCCCTCGTAGATAAAGAAGGACGGCTGGTCGGGCTCATCACTTACAAAGACATTTTACGCAAGCGCACGTACCCCCATGCCTGCAAAGATGCGCTGGGACGGCTGCGGGTAGGGGCGGCCGTAGGCGTGGGAGAGGAAGCGCTGCGCCGAGCTGAAGCCTTGGTTCAAGCGGGCGTGGATCTCTTGGTTGTAGATACCGCCCATGGCCACAGTGCGCGCGTCTTGGAGACAGTAAGAGCGCTGCGTGAACGGTATCCCCACCTCCCCATCATGGCAGGCAACATCGCCACAGCGGAAGCGGCGCGTGATCTCATAGCGGCCGGCGCAGACGCCGTCAAAGTAGGTATCGGTCCAGGTAGCATTTGTACGACCCGGGTGGTGACAGGCGTAGGCGTGCCTCAACTCTCGGCCATCATGGCCGTGGCGCAGGTGACCCGGCCAGCCGGGGTGGCCCTCATAGCGGATGGGGGCATCCGTTACAGCGGCGACATCACGAAAGCGCTGGCCGCCGGCGCCGATGCCGTCATGCTGGGAAACCTCCTGGCCGGCACCGAGGAAAGCCCAGGAGAGACCCTCCTGTACGAAGGGCGCCGCTTCAAGGTGTATAGAGGGATGGGTTCGCTGGAGGCCATGCAAGCCGGTAGCGCCGACCGCTATGCGCAAGATCGCCGCAGCGCTGGCAAGCTCGTACCTGAAGGGGTGGTGGGCCGAGTGCCCTACCGCGGTCCTGTATCCGAAGTGCTCTACCAGCTGGTAGGAGGGGTGAAAGCCGGCATGGGCTATTGTGGGGCCGCCACGCTGGCTGAATTGCGTCAAGCTCGCTTTGTGCGGATTAGCGCCGCCAGCGTGGCCGAGAGCCACCCCCATAGCCTGGAAGTGATTCGCGAAGCGCCCAACTACTCCCTGCGTTGAAGCTGCTTCGCCCCGCAGCGGCTTTTCTGAACGTACTTGGCGCCGTACTTCTCCTGCTTTATCTGTGGGTGCGGTATTTTTCTCCCGCTTTTCCTGCCGAGGTGTTTGGCCTGTTAGGTACGGTAGCGGGAGGGGTAGGCGCGTACTTGGGCTTGGCAGAGTACATCCCGAGGCGATTTCGTACGCCGGCTCGCCTCCTGCGATGGAACGGTTTCTTGGCGGCGATGGGCCTGGCCCACGTGCTGGTGTGGGGCTTTTTGAGCACCCTCGTACCCTCCGACAACACGCGCCTCTCTGCGCTCCTCAAAGGTGTCGCAGAAGTAGGCCTCGCCGCCCAACTCATCTTCCATGCGGCTTTCGTTGCGCACCTTACGCTGGCCCGCTTTCACCCCTACAAACGCTGGGCCGTGATAGCTTTTTTCGGATTGGCTGGTCTCGGCCTTGTCTTGCGGTGGGTAGCCCCTGCCTGGGCCTCGTACCTAACACCCTTCCTGTGGGTGGCTGTGGTGCCCCTCCTCTACTTCAGTCAGGGGCTTCTGGAAGCGGTAGAACAGCAGCCGCGCGAGGCCTTCTTGCTGATTATCCTCAGCCTCGTAAGTCTATTCTTTGGCTGGCAAGTTTTGCCAGAGCTCTTTCTGGGGCAAGCAGCGCCTCTTTATGAGGGGCTTTTTCCAATGCTTTGGGCCGTCCTTCTGCTGCATGGGGGATGGCTGCTGATGCCTATCCTGCTCAAGCTGGCCCAGGTAGGGCAAAGCGAAGCCGGTTCCTTAGAGTTACTCACGGCCTTCTTAGCTCGTCAGCAGCGCTCCACCTCAGCCGAAGAGATACTGAATACCACCGCTGACTTTCTGAAGCGCCTACCCTCTGTGGCGGGCGTGTTATTGGAACTCCGTTCACCTCTGGAGCAAACCCAGCGCGTAAGCTCCTCTCTCGGTGAGCCCCTTGCTGAAGCCCTCAGGCAGCTTTTGCATCGTTCCCCCGCTCCTGAGGGTAAAATAGAAGCGCTTCCCACCCTCCAGCGGTACCACAGCCGATTGCCCGACCAGGCGGCTATCCTGGTATGGCAACCTGTCGCCCTGCTGCATGGGGCTACGCTGTACCAGGTCCTTCAGGTGGCCGTATTGGGTAAGGGACGCGACAGCTTTGAGGAACAGGACCTTCAGCTCATCACAACGGTGGTGGAGCAAACGGCGCTTTTTCTGGAAAACCTGGAGCAGCGCGCCTACCACGAGCAGCTCCTGACCGCTCGCAAGGAAGCTGATTTCTTGCGTGAGACCCGAGAAGCGCTTCTACCTCCCCCTTCACCTATCTTGCCTGCGGTGGATTATCATGTGCTTTTTGAGCAGTACGATAGAACGATCGGAGGGGACTACTACCAAATCTACGAACACCCGGGCGGAAAGTGGGTAGATTTTTGGCTTTCTGACAGTGCGGGAAGTGGCATTGCGGCGGCCTACCAGATGGCGCAAGCCCGAGCCGCCCTCAATACCCTTTGGCTCCAGCCCTCTTCTCCAGAAGCGCTCCTCCTCCACCTTAACGACGCTCTGAAACGCGTATTCCATAAAAACAACTTTCTGGCAGCTACCCTGCTTCGCTTTGACCTGGAGCAAAAAGAGTATGTCCTTTACCGCGCAGGCACGCCTGAGGTCTTTTATTGGAACCCTCTGACCGAGACGCCGGAAATCCTGCGCCCGTCAGGGATCGTCCTGGGTAACGCTTCTTCTCAGATCATCCGCCGTATCCTGGTGCCCGAAAAAGGTCGGCTTCTGCCAGGTAGCTTGTTTATGCTTTTCAGCGATGGCTTTACCGAGGCGACCAACCCCCAAGGAGAGATGTTTGGTACGGAGCGGCTTTTTGCGCTTTTTTCGGCTTACCATCGGCTGCCTGTGGAGGACCTGGCCTACCGAATTCTGGAAACCGTGCGGGCCTTTACCGGCGGCTCTTCCCTCGGCGATGATGGGACCTTGCTGGTGATTCGCTATACGGGCTGAGTGTGTATCTTTGCTATATGCAGATAGAGCTGCTGCCTAACGGCGGAAAAGAGCACTTGCACCTGGCTCTGCGCGGCGAACTGGATGCGCTCACAGCCCCCAAGCTCTATGAAGAAGTCTCCCGCCTCGTGCAGGAGCGTCCAGGCCTGCAGAAAATCACCCTCCATTGCCGTGACCTGGTGTACCTCTCCAGCGCAGGCGCAGGGATCCTCCTGATGTGTATGGATAACTTCGCTCCTAAAGGCATTACCCTTGAGCTGGCCGAAGTGCAGCCCGAAGTCTATAATATCCTGGACCTCCTTGGCCTGACCAAACTCATGCCGGTCAGCCATGCCTAATAAAATGAGCCTCCAGTTTGGCGCCTCAGCTGAAAACTTGCCTATCATCCGGCATTTTGTACAGACCCACTTACGCCCTATCCTCTCAGACCCTGTCCAGATCAATCAAATTACTGTAGCCGTAGAAGAGCTCTGTGCGAATTCCATCCTCCACGCCAACAAAGAAGACCCCGAAAAAGAACTGCGTCTGGAGCTTCAGCTGAAAGGGCATACTTTGCATATTTACTTGTACGACCCGGCTCCCCCCTACGATTTACACGCTTATCCTTCGGAGCCTCGCCTTTTGCGGGCAGATACCCTTCGTCCCGGCGGGTTTGGTATTTACCTCATTCGCCGGCTTATTGATCGCATAGATATCCGTCGGCGGAAGGGGGGCAGCTCGGTATACCACCTGGTGAAGCAGCTTTCTCCATGAGAGGTTCCCTCGTAGACCCGGAGGAAAAAGCCCTCCGACCTCATACGCTATCGGAGTTTATTGGGGAGCGGCCTTTTTTGGATAACCTTCGCATTTTCCTGCAGGCGGCGCGTGAGCGAGGGGAGCCGCTGGACCATACCCTCTTTTATGGGCCGCCGGGTCTGGGTAAAACCACCTTGGCTCACATTATCGCCCACGAAATGGGCACTCGCCTGCATGCCACCAGCGGCCCTGCTTTGCAGCGTCCGGCCGATTTGGCGGGCCTGCTGACCCAATTGGAAGCCGGTGATGTGCTCTTCATTGATGAGATCCACCGGCTGCATCCCTCTATTGAGGAGTACCTCTACAGCGCCATGGAGGATTACCGGCTGGACATCGTAATTGACTCTGGGCCTCATGCGCGTACGCTGCAGCTTCGCTTGAAGCCCTTTACGCTGGTGGGGGCCACCACCCGGCTGGGCCTGCTTACTGCGCCTCTTGTGGCCCGCTTCGGCATCACCATCCATGTGGAGTACTATTCCCAGTCGGAGCTGGCGCAGATTGTGCTGCGCTCGGCTAAGCTTTTGGGCCTTTCCATAGAAGCTGGCGCGGCCTGGGCTATCGCCCGCCGCAGCCGAGGTACTCCCCGCACCGCCAATCGCCTACTGCGCCGTGTACGAGACTTTGCGCAAGTCCAAGGAGAGCCTTGCATCACCGCCGCGTTTGCAGAAAAAGCCCTCTCCGCTTTGCAGATAGACCCCGCTGGGCTGGAGGAGCTGGATAAAAAACTGCTCTTGACCCTGATTGAGCGTTTTGGAGGCGGGCCGACAGGCCTCCAGACCCTCGCTGTGGCCATCGGTGAAGAGGCCGAGACCTTAGAGGAGGTTTACGAACCCTACCTTATCATGGAGGGGTTTTTGGAGCGCACCCCGCGGGGCCGGCGCGCCCTTCCTCGCGCCTATGAGCACTTTCAGCGGCCGGTTCCCATGCGGGGACCTTCGCTTTTCGGATGAACCTGGCCCTCACCCAAGCTGTCAAAGCGCTGGTCCGTGGCTTAGGCTTTGATGCATGGGGGATAGCAGCGGCCCATCCCCTTACCGAGGCCTACGCACATACCCCTACCTACGCCGCTTACCAGCGGTATCGGGCCTGGATTGAAGGGGGTCACCACGCTGGGATGCGCTACTTGGCCGAGACCCTGGCGCTGCGCCAAGACCCCACCCGCCTCCTGGAGGGCGCTCAAGCGATTCTCCTGGTGCTGCAAAGCTACTTTCAGACTCGGCAAGCGCGGCCGCCCTTGGCCCAGTATGCCTGGGGGGCTGACTATCACGCTCGCTTGCGGCTGCGGCTCCAGATCGTGGCCGACTACCTTGAGCGCCAAGGCTTTGCTGCCAGACCCTTTGTAGATACGGCCCCCCTCCTTGAAAAAGCTTGGGCCGTAGAGGCTGGTTTGGGCTGGATCGGCAAAAATACCCTCCTGCTGCATCGCCGGCTGGGCAGTTATACCTTCATCGGGGGGGTGCTCACCACAGCGCCGCTCTTACCTGACCCCCCCTTCTACCAAGACTTGTGCGGAACCTGCAACCGCTGCATAGAAGCCTGTCCTACGAAAGCCCTTAGCCCCTACTCGTTGGATGCTCGTCGGTGTATCGCCTACTGGACGATAGAAGCGCGCGAAGTGCAAGCGGAGGCCCCTCCCCTGGGAGAATGGCTCTTCGGGTGCGATATCTGTCAGGTGGTCTGCCCCTGGAATCGCTTTGCCCGGCCTCAAGGGGAATTCGTTCCGGCTGCCCACGCCTTCTGGCCTCGGGAGAAGTGGGCTACCGCTTCCCGGGGGGAGATAAAACGCCTTCAAAGGGGGTCAGCCCTGCGACGAGCCCGACCTGAAAAGCTCTTAGCCTTAGCTCGCCAGAACCCTTCTCCTCACCGGTCCGGCGCCATAAAAGGATAGCGGTAATCCTGCGGCGGTAGGAAGTTTTCTTTTATCGCCCGAGGGCTTACCCAGCGGATGAGGTTCCAAGGGGAGCCGGCTTTGTCGTTGGTGCCAGAGGCGCGGGCACCCCCAAAGGGCTGCTGGTCTACCACCGCCCCAGTCGGCTTGTCATTGATGTAGAGGTTGCCGGCGGCGTAGCGCAGCGCCGAAAGCGCCTGAGCAATCACCGCGCGATCTTGGGCCCAGATGGCCCCCGTCAAACCGTAAGGTGAGGTTTGATCCACCAGGCGCAAGCTCTCTTCCCACTTCTCATCAGGGTAGATGTACACCGTCAGGACGGGGCCAAAAATCTCCTCTTGCATCAAGCGGTGGTGAGGGTCCTTCGTCAAAAAGAGCGTAGGCTCAATGAAGTACCCTTCCGAATCGTCATACCCGCCGCCCGCCAGTAGGGTAATAGCCGGGTCGTTTTTCCCCAGCTCTATGTAGGAGACGATTTTGTCAAAGGATTTCTTGTCTATGACGGCCGTGATGAAGTTTTGGAAGTCCTCTGGGGGTCCCATCCGAAAGTCCTTCATCATCCCTATGAGCCGGCTTAGGATGTCATCAGCCAGCGAAGCGGGTAGGTAAGCTCGGGAGGCGGCCGAGCATTTTTGCCCCTGGTATTCGTAGGCGCCGCGGGCTAAGGCTACCGCTACCCCTTGCGGGTCGGCGCTGGCGTGAACCCATACAAAGTCTTTGCCGCCGGTTTCGGCTACGATGCGAGGGTAGTTGCGATAGCGGCTTAGATGGGCCCCGATTTGTTCCCAGAGGCGATTCAGGGTGGCGGTGGAACCCGTAAAGTGCAACCCGGCCAAGGCTGGATGACGCAAGGCCACTTCGCCCACCAGAGGGCCAGGAGCGATCACCATATTCAGGACGCCGGGGGGAAGGCCGGCTTCCAAAAGCACTTCCAGGATCACCTGAGCGGAATAGACCTGCGTTTCAGCCGGCTTCCAGACTACGGTGTTGCCCATGAGGGCGGGGGCCGTGGGTAGATTGCCCGCTATGGAAGCGAAGTTGAAGGGTGTAATGGCCAGCACAAACCCCTCCAGCGGGCGGTAATCCAGGACGTTCCGAGTAAGGGGAGGGCTGGTGGGCTGCCAGCTTTGTAACCACTCCGCATAATGCACATTGAAGCGCCAGAAGTCAGCCAGTTCCGCAATGATGTCAATTTCGGCCTGGAAGATGGTTTTGGACTGGCCGATCATGCAGGCGGCGTTGGCGCGAGCCCGGTACTTGTGGGTAAGCAAGTCAGCGGCTTTGAGAAAGATTTCGGCCCGGCGCTCAAAAGGCCAGGCGCTCCACTCCTTGTGCGCTTGGAGGGCGGCATCTATGGCGGCTTGGACCTGATCGGCCCCCACTTTGTAGGCCGTGCCTATCTTTTGATTCTTGCGGTGAGGTGGCGAAAGCCAAAACGGCTCACCCTCCACGAAGCGCCCTCCAATGTAGCTGCGCACCTCAATAGGGTTCTGGTAGGCTGCCTCCAAGGCTTTCTTCAGGGCTATCCGTTCGGGGGAGCCTGGCGCGTACGACAAAACCGGTTCGTTTGCAGGGCGAGGGAAGCGCATGCCTCAAAGTTGCGAGTTTTCAGGGATCGACATGAAAAACGATCCTTGCGCTGGCTGAGCCCCAGCGCTCATAGTGGGCTTGGGCGGCTTTCTGGAGAGCTTCCCGGACGGCGAGGTAGGGATACTGGACGGGCAGCTTGAGAAGGAGCTGCATGTGGTATTGATTGCGAAGGCGGGGGATTTCGGCGTAGACGGGTCCCAGGACCTGGCCTACCTGGAGTTTTTTCAAGGTTTGGGCCCAGGCTTCGGCCTGCGTCTCCAGCAAGCGAGGCTCACGGTGGAAAAGCCCCATCTCAATCAGGCGGCGAAAAGGAGGGTATCCGTACTGCCGACGAAGGGGCAGAGCTTTCTCGGCAAAGGTTTCATAGGGGGCCTCAAGCAGCGAAAAAAGCGGCGTTTCCGGCTTGAAAGTTTGGATGACCACATGGCTTTGGAGGCCTTGGCGCCCAGCCCGCCCCATGAGCTGTACCAACAGTTGGTAGGCGCGTTCTTCAGCTCGGAAGTCCGCCCGGCCCAAAAGGCTATCCGCATACAACACACCCACCAGCGTAACCCTCGGAAAGTCCAGTCCTTTGGTCACCATCTGGGTACCCAGAAGCACATCCGCTTCACCCTGCTCAAAGGCCGCAATGAGCCGTTCGTGCGAGTGGCCGCTTACCGTGTCCCGATCCAGCCGCAGCACCCGAATATGCGGGAAAAAAGTCCGGAGCTGCTCTTCCACCCTCTCGGTGCCAATGCCCGAAAACTGAAGTTTATCACCCCCACAAACGGGGCAGCGGGCTGGTACGACTTCGCTATGCCCGCAGTAGTGGCACAAAAGGCGGTGCGTGCGCTTATGGTAAGTCAGCGTGATGGCGCACGAAGGGCATTCCCAGCGATGGCCGCATGTCTGACACAACAGCATGGGGGCGTAACCCCGCCGATTGCGGAAAAGAATGGCTTGGTGGCCTTGCTGGACACATGCTTCAAGGAGTTCCCGCAGCACCGACGAAAACACCCCTGTACTTAGCTTCTCCTGCAGCTCTATGCGCATGTCCACGATGTGCAGGGTAGGGGGCTGGCTGGGAAGCGCTTTCTCAGGTAGGGGGACGTAGTGGTACTTGCCTGAACGGGCGTGGGTGTAGGTCTCCAGCGAGGGCGTGGCCGAACCCAGCACAACGGGAATTTGGCGTAGGTAGGCGTAGTAGATGGCGGCTTCACGGGCTTGGTAAAAGGGAGGACGGCCGCGTTCTCCGTACGAAGGATCGTGCTCTTCGTCTATGATCACCAACCCCAGCCGGGAGAAAGGCAAAAACAGCGCGGACCGGGTGCCGACCACCACATCTACGGCGTCTTCTCGCACGGCTTTCCAGGTGCGAAACCGTTCACTTTCGGTCAGGCCGCTGTGGTAAAGGGCCATCGCTTCGCCGAAGGTGCTGCGCAGCCGGTCCAGCGTTTGTTTGGTGAGGGCGATTTCCGGCAGGAGATACAGCACTTGGCGCCCCTGCCGCAAGTAGTGGCGCATCAGCTCCAGGTAAACGAACGTCTTACCGCTGGCGGTGACCCCATGCAGCAGCGCAGGCTTCCAAGGGCTCCCTTGTAGCGCCTCTTGAAGGGCTTTGAAAGCGCGCTCCTGGCTCGGCGTAAGCACATAGGGCCTCAAAGGACGCGCATACAACTGTTGATAGTAAGTGCGAGCTGGAAGGCGGCGCACCAGCTTCTTCTTCAGCAGGCGCTTGAGACGAATCCCCTCCGTGCGCAGCAGGTGGGAATACACCAGGGGTTCCCCCCGTAAATTGCGCTGAAGGATATGCAGGAGGAGGTTCGCTTCTTCTGGGGGTAGCTCACGCCACACGGCTTGGAAAGCTTCTTTGTCCTGGTAGGGGGGGGCTACTTCCACCAGCGAAGGCGGTTGCCGTACATTTTGCCGAACTATCGCTTCCAGGAGCAGGTGCCCCTGCCGAGCCCAGGCTCGCACGGCCTTGAGCAGCTTTTGGGGCGGTAGGTTGAGCTGGTGGGCAGCGCGTTTTACAAGGAATTCCGGCTTTTCCCGGAGGATTCGGTAGATCTTCTTGGGCGAAAGGACCTGGGAGGTTATGCCTTCTCGCCATCGGGCCTTCCAGTCTGCAATCCCCCCTACTCGGCCTGGCAGGGCTATGTGGGCCACATCCCCAGGCGTGGCCATGTAGTACTTCACCATCCACTCAAAAAAGGCCAGCGCTATGGCATCGTACAGGGGCTGGGCATCCAGTCGCTGCAAGATGGGCTTCGTGTGGGGCACGTCGGGCGGCGTATCCGTAAGGCTTACCAGCAACCCCACGATAGGCTGGTCATAGCGGCCCAGGGGCACCAACACCCGCATACCTGGATCGTAAGGTCCTTCTTCAGGGGGGAGCGCATACATCAAAGCCCGAAGCCCTCTCCTTCTGACCCACACGGTGCCCCACATTACTTTTGCGCTTGTATGACAAAGCTATGGCTTTTGCTGGGGAGCTTGTGGGCGCAATCGGCTTTGCCTTTGACTCGCCTGGTTTGGTACAGCGACGGGCGGGTCTACTGGGTGCGTGAGGCTTTGGTTCCGGCTCTGCGAGGCGAGGTCACGGTCAAAGTGCCCGGACCCAAGCCCTCTACTTTCCTCTTGCCCCAGCCTGAATACCGCCTAAAAGCTTGGACCCTCCAGCCCGACACTTTACAGATGCCCAGCGCGTCGCTCCCAGAAAGCTTAGATGAGCTTTTAGAGCAGAGTGTGGGTTCGTCGGTGGAGGTGAGCTATCTGGCGGGTTCGGAGTGGGAGGGGCTGAGCGGGCTTCTGGAGAGGGTCACGGCTACGGACCTTTTCCTGCGTAAAGCCACAGGGGAAGAGGTGGTGCTGCCGAGGGCGGCGGTGCGATCGGTGCGCCGTTCGCCTGGGCCATACCAAAGGGTTTTTCCTGCGTGGCGGCTTTCAGCCCGATTGGACACCGCTTTGCCGCTGGTGCGCGTGGCGGTGGCCGGCTGGGATACCCTGGCTCCTTGGCGCGCTGCCCACCTCCTCCAACTCATCACCCCTACCCGTGCCTTGCTCCATACCACCTTGGAACTGCCCCCTTCTCCGTTGGCAGGCGCTGCCGTGGAACTGTTTCTCGTATACCAGCCTGCAGAAGGGGGGGGAGCTCACACCTGGCACCTGCCTTTGCAAAAGATTAGCCCTTCGTCTACTCGTCTGGCCTTTCTTCAAGCCGAGCTGTCGTATTCGGAGCTGTACCGAGCCTCGTTGCCCGACTTGGTTGAGAGCCTGGAGCCTTTTCAGCTTAGCTCGGCCAGAGCCCAGGCGGAGCGTTCCCTCCAGCTTTTGAATACGCAGAAGGTGACCTTGCCCCCCGGATCGGTGCAAATTCTGGATGCGGAGGGGCTTCCTGTGGCTCGGAGTGTGCTGCCTCTCACGCCGCCGGGGGCTACGGGCTACCTTCCCTTGGCTCCAGACCCGGCTATCCAGCTTCGCTTGCAGGAAGCGGAGGTGCGCCGGGAAAAGGACCGTTCCAGCTCGGCTGCTTTTCGTGTGACCGTGCAGGGTACGCTGTCGGTGCAAAATGGCACTACACGAGAGGTGCGCTTGCGGATAGAAAAGCCTCTCACTGGCCAGCCTATTAAGGACAAGATAGGCTTCGTTCAGGTGGTGCCGCTACCCGAACGGCGCGCCACCAACCCTCGCCAGCTCCTACAGTGGGAGCTGCTGCTGCGGCCGGGCGCTACCGAAAACTTGGAATATGCGTACGAGCTTACCTTGCCGCCGAAGTAGGTCCTGGCCGGCGTTTCTCTTCTGGTAGCGTCCCAAATACCCAGTCCCACAGCGGCGAAGAGACCCCAAAGGCCCGATCAGGCGACTTGAAGTGGTGCAGGTGATGGTGGCGCCACAGCTTTTTCAGCCAAGGGGTAGGAGGATTCTTGACCCGGTGCATCAAATAGTGCGTCGTGGAGTAGAGCAAGTACCCTACAATGAAGCCTGCCAGAAAGGGAATCCCATACCGCCCCAAGGCCAGATAAAAGAGCCCTCCAAACAGACTGGCTAAAATCAAGCTGGGCACCGGCGGCATGAAGAGGTGGTGCGGATCGCTGGGGTACTCATGGTGCACCCCATGTACCAGATAGTGAAACCGCTGAACCCACGGCCGCTCGTCCACCCAGTGAAACACAAACCGATGCAGGAGGTATTCAGCCAGGGTCCAGACAAAAAGCGCTACGGCGAAGGTGGCGAGGGTCGCTCCGACGGTTAGCCCCAGCCGCGCCACGCTGTAGTACAAAAGCCCGCTCACGATGGGGATGTACATGCCCCAGATGACATAGGGGGAGGAGAGGGTCAGCAGCTCCAGCAGAGGGTTTTGGAATAGGCGAGCTCGTCCGTGTACCTTCGGTCGGATGGGCTGCATGCCGCAAAAATACAGATTAGCCTGCCTTTTGCTGGGACAATGCGCAAGACCGCAGTGTTGCGGGGGTGGGATTCGAACCCACGACCTTCGGGTTATGAGCCCGACGAGCTACCGCTGCTCTACCCCGCGATGGCGCCTACAAAGGTACGACTTTCTGGAAAAAGTCAAGGGCTGCTATCGCCGCTTGAGCTGCCAACGGCAAGGCAGCGTGGAGCCGGTTCCTCCTTGTACGGAGAGGGTGAGGAAAAGGCTATCCCAGTGTTGTACGGCTTGGCCTTCCACCGAGAGAGCGGTGTCGCGCAGAATCTGCAAGGGCACCGCCAACCGCGTGGACTCTATAAGGCGGGTTTCAAGGGTTTCTACCGAGGTTCTCCAGAAGGGGCCGGCTATCCACACCCGTAAGGCCAGCGAGTCTTTCCAAACGAGGTAGCGCAAACCGGACTGGGTGCCGTCGCAGTCGCGACGGCCTTCCCAGGTGCCTACAAACTTGTCTCGGGCGTCGGTTTCGCAGGCCGTTCCTTCGTAGGGCAAAGGGCACTGACACGCGCCCGCCACACAAGGAGCCCCCCATTGGCAGGGAGGATTACAGGCGGGGGAGGGCTTGCGACAGCCCAGGAAAAAACCCAGCGCTATCCACACCCATCGCATGCCCAAAGATAGGCTTTCCTTTTGTCTCAACTTTGCTCCATGGGGCCAATTTGGGTTCTCTCCGTACATCCTTACCCCTACGCTCCTAACCTCCGCTTCCGTCTGATGCAGTATGAGCGGTTTCTTGCCGGGCAGGGGTACCTTCTCCAGTGGCGGGCCTTCCTTTCTCGGCGGTCTTACAAGAGGCTCTACTGGGAAGCCCACGCTTCTCCCTGGTATCGGGTTGGCCCTTCGGCGGTGGGACTGCTGCGCCAGACGCTGCTGGCGCTCCAAGCCCGAACCCACCTCCTCCCCGCCCAAGGCTTGGTTGTCCTGAGAGAAGCGACGCCCCTGGGCTGTACTGCGGTAGAAAGACTCTGGGCCGCCCGCGTGCCCCTCCTCTTGGACTTTGATGATGCCATTTGGCTGCCTGCCACCTCCGAGGCTAACCGAGCCTTCGCCTGGCTCAAAAACCCTAAAAAACTCCACACTTTGCTCCGCCTAGCTAAGGTTGTCACCGTCTGTAATGACTTTTTGGCAGACTACGCCCGCCAGTACGCTACCGATGTGCGCATCCTCCCCACCACCATAGACACCGAGCTGTATCGCCCTCGCCCTAAGCCCCCTTCGGATACCGTGGTGATTGGCTGGAGCGGCAGCCTCACCACCCTCGCCCACTTCCGCATAGTGGAGCCCGCCTTGGCGATCCTGCGCAAGCGGTACGGCGCCCGCCTGCGCTTTCGGGTTATTGGCGCACCGCACTACCAAAACCCCGACCTGGGCATAGAGAGCCTGCCTTGGCGCCCAGAGACCGAAGTAGCCGACCTCTCCATTATAGATATTGGCCTTATGCCGCTCCCCGATGACGAGTGGAGCCGAGGCAAATGCGCCCTCAAAGCCCTCCAGTACATGGCCCTGGGGATCCCCCCCGTCGTGTCTCCTGTGGGGATGAACAGCCAAGTGGTCCAAGAGGGAGTCAACGGCCTTTTGGCCCGTACCCTGGAGGAATGGGTGGACAAGCTGTCCTACCTCATAGAACACCCCGAGGAGCGGGAACGGCTCGGCCGGCAAGCCCGCTACACCGTAGAAACCCACTACGCCGTCCAGGCTAACGCTCCCAAATACCTCGCCGCCTTCCAAGCCGCCTTCGGAATCCCAACCTTTGGCAGCTAACCTCCCTCTGGCACACTTTTTGCCGTACCTTTGCCCTCAGTATGCGATACGCAAGCATCGTCAGCCGAACGGGGCTCCTTGCAGCCCTGACTGTGGCCGCTTTCGTGGCCTGCAAGAAAGAAAAGGAACAAAACGGGCCCAGCATCATCGTTCCCAATGAACCAGGGATAGTGGCCGGGGATCAGACCTTGGATGCGGGTGCTCACTCCCTGCGCTTCAAAGTCATCTTCCAGAAAGGCAGTGGGAAGGATGATGCAGACCTGAAGGACTTTTCCTTCTCTGTCAACACTGTCGGCGCAGTACTACTGTGCCAATCTCGTTATCGCTAACCGTCCTCTCAGCGCGCAAACGTTCACCTTTGACCAAGCCACTTTGAAAGAGTCGACGGCGTCAGCGGGGCACCTGTCTACACCTTCACCTTCACGGTGCGGGATAAAAACGACAGGACCGCCTCGCGCAGCTTCAAGATCTCCTTCCAGTCCCTCTCCGGTATATTGACAGCCTCATAAATGAATCGTATACCAACCAGACGGACGGTAAAGGCACTCACTTGCGCTATCAGGTGGGATCCGGGACGCTTACGCTGCAAAACCGCACAACCGCAAACTCTAACCCCAGTGAGATCCTCTTTGTTTATTACTACTCCAACCGTTCCAACACACACAGCATCATTTCGCCTGCTATTCTGAGGGATACTATCTATAATAGGCACGCCTGTGGAATGGGACAATCCTTCCACGCAGGCCACCAACTTCCGGTCGGTGCCCAGCGGGGTGAATTTTGAGGGTATCACCTATCAGGGCATTATAGATGCCTACAACAACGGCACGGATGTCAACGACGAGTTTTCGGGCAATGGCAACCAACGAGCCGCATGCACAGCAGGGCGGCTGATCGCCTTCAAGCAAGGCACCATCTACGGGCTTGTGCGGGTGGAATCGGTAACATCCAACGCCGCCGGGGCTATCCTTTCTGTGAAGGTCGCTCGTCCGTAAAAGCCGCTCAAGGGATTGAGGGCAGCTGGGGTGGCCTTGGTCACCCCAGCTTTATTTTTTAGGGCTTTTGGGCAGGCGGACCCGGAAGGCGGTGTAGCCTGGTTCGCTATGCAGGAGCTCCAGGCGGCCGCCGTAGCTTTCCACGATTTGGCGGCAGAGAGGCAGGCCCAGGCCTGTGCCTTCCCCGGGCGCCTTCGTCGTGAAGAGCGGCTCAAAAATCGCTTGGCGCAGCGGCGCAGGAATACCCTTGCCGGTGTCTTCCATGCGCACGTGGACTTCGGTGGGGGTATCCTCGATCCAGACCCGCAGCTGGCCGCCGTCGGGCATCGCCTGAAGGGCATTTTGAATCAAGTTGGCCCAGACCTGCTCAAGACGAGCTGGGCTGGCTTCTACGTAGACCGGATGGGGCGGCGCCGAGAGATGCACCTGCACCCCCCGCATCAGGGGCTGGTAAAAGGCCAGCGTGGCGCGCACACTCTCTGACAGGTTCACAAGCTGGGTGGGCTCCTCTTGCATGCCTCGCACGTACGTGCGGATGGCCTGCACCCGCTCATGGAGCTTTTGAGCCGCTTCATGGGCACGGTATAGGGCCTGGTGCAGGGCCACGGTGCGACGGAGATTTTCCCAGGTGAGGGGATCGGCCAGCCAAGGCGCCAGCTTTGCATGCTGGTCTGGGGTGTAGCCCAGGGAGGCAAGCTGCTGAAGAAGGAGAGGGGGCAGCTCCGGATGGGCCGCTTGCCAGGCATGGCGCAGCTCACGCAGCCGGGCAGGGGCAGGTCGCGGCTCGCTCGGCAAGGGAAGGTCCTTCGCCTGCTGCGCAAGTTCGTTCTGCGCCTCTTGCAGGCTGCTCTGGATCACGCCGAGAGGGGTGTTGATCTCATGGGCGATGTGGGCGGCCATCAGGCCGAGGTTGGCCATGCGTTCGGCGCGCAGGAGCTGGGTTTGCTGGGCTTGCGTTTGCTTCAGGAGGGCTTCTCTTTCTGCGGTTAGCTTGCGCTGGAGCCGTCGCAGGTTCCACTCCCGCAGGAAGGCAATACCCGCCACGATGCCCACCAGCCCTACAATCAGGAGGGCTCGTGCGAACCAGGTCTGGTACCAGGGGGGTATGACTTCTACGGTCCACTCCAGGGGGGTAGCCTTGGGGTAAGCGGGGTGCTCCACCCATAGGCGGAGGGTTACGGTGCCGGGCTGGCTGAGCGCCAGGAGCAGCTTGGGCTGGTCCAGCGGCTGAGGGGGATCGGCGCCGATCTGGTACCTGACCCGGAGGAGGCCAGGCAGGAAAAGCGCGTCGGCTTCCCAAGCCAGTTCTATATAGGGCCGTTCGGCAGGCAGCTCAAAGCGTCGTGGGGCCACAGGCTTGAGGGCGGGCCCTTGGAGCGTAGCCCGCAGGGTGAGCGGAGGTAAGCGCCCAGCCTTGAGGTAAGCCAAGTGTCCCAGCGAGGTCAGAAGGTGGAGGGTATCGCCCTGGGAGAAAGCTACGAGGGGACGCCCCCACCCGAAAGGCAGCGGGAGCGGAGGACCCATCCAAGGCGCCCAAGTAAGGGTATCCTGCACCTGGCCGTTTTTCCATACCAGCCAGCGGCTTCCAAGCCGTAGGTACCACGCTTCCCGCCAGAATTGGGCCTCTTCGGGCCGGAAAGCAAGCCGGATAGGTTGCCAGCGCTCTTTTTCGTAAAGATAGAGATAATCGCCGCTCCAGGCCCAGAGCCGTGATCCTTGCCAGGCCAGGCGTCGGATAGGGGTTCGGAAGTGGAATCGAGCTTCCCGGCCGCTGTGGCGGAGGGTGAGCTGGGTTCCGCTGCTCCAGGCCAGGTGCGTGCCGGTAGCGGCTACGGCGTGGATGTACCTGCCAGGTTCGGCCAAGGGGGTGCCGTCGCTGCGCAGCAGACCTGCGGGAGTAGCCCAGACCCACTGGCCCTGGTAGAGGGCCGCTTCAAGCAGTGTAGCGGGGTATCGGCGCAGCCCCTGGGGGGTTAGGGCCGTCTCGCCCTGCCAGAGAACCCATTGGCCTTCTTGGAAGGTGCCCTGGGTCATGGGCAGGGGCCAGCGGCGCACCCACCGGTAAGGGGCTTCAAGGTAAAGGAGGTGGCATGCTGCTGCGGTAATTACCGCCAGAAGGGCATGCTGGGCTGAGAAGGCGGCGCTGTAGATAGGCGTAGCGCTTGTCCAGAGGGGCGAGGCTTCTGGCCAGCGCAAAATCGCCTTTTCGCTTAGGAGGTAAGGTCCGCAGACCCAGCGAGCCCCCACCGCAAGCGGGGACCCTCCGGGCAGGGGGAGGGCTTGTCCGGCTTCGGTGAGGCCCCAGAGCTGGTCTCTGACTGGGAAGGCCTCCAGCCATCGGCGTGCGGGCAAGCGCAGGAGGGGCTTTTCGCCTGGCCAGGCATAGAGGGTATCCCCCTTCCGTAGGAGAAGCTTTGGGGGGAAGGTGCCCATCCATTCTCCGGCGATGCGGGTTAGCTGTAAGGAGTCACCTTGCCAGCGCAGCCAATAAGAGCCCTGCACGGTGCGGATAGCTATGCCGTCGGGGCCTTGCCAGAGGCGGTCAACCCAGCCGGCCCCCGCTAAGGGGATTCGTCGGGTGCCCTGTGGAGTGTGCCAATAGAGAACGTTCAGACCTCCCAGGAGGAGGGTGTCCGCTCCAGCGGCGAGGCCGGCTCTGACTTCTTCTGGAAAGGCGGCTTTTTCTTGCCAGGTGCCTTTTTCCAGCCGCCAGAGCCGCCGCCCCTCCACCACATAGAGGGCCGGCTTCGGGTCCAGAATCGGGAAAGCCTGGCTGCTCCACCGGCCCGCAGGCGCAGCCCAGCTATCCCAGACAGGCCACAAAACCGCCAGCCAACCCAGCATAGACCAAAGGTAGAAGGACTGCGTGGGCTTATTAGCAGAAAAAGCCCTATCTTTGCGCTATGCGTACCTTAGCGCACGTAGCCGTCCTGGCCCTGGTATGGGCCGGTGTGGGGCAAGCCCACGATGAGAAGAAAGCTTCCAAAATGGTGCTCAAAGTAGAGAAAGCCCAGGTGGAAGGAGCCCAGAAGTCCCTAAAAAGTCTGGCCGGCGTGAAGTCGGTGAAGTACGACGAGCAGCAAGGGCAGCTTGTGGTTCTCTACGACAAGAAGAAGCTGGGCTGTTGTAGCCGCATCCACAGCGCCCTCAAGGAAGCAGGCATCCAGTACACGCTCATCTCCAACGAGGAATACCCTGCCTGCAAGGACAAGCACGAAGGGGAACACTCGGATGCGGGCGGTGCTACCGTGCCCGCCCAGCATACCTCCGGCGGCAAGAAAAAGGGCGGTTGCTGCACAGCAGGGGCTGGGAAGGCCGCTTGTACGCATTGAGAGCTGCCGCTCCTCACGCCTAACCGGGTTTTGTTTTTATGGGAGGCCTGCGGGTTCTGTGGGTGGGCCTTGCATGTTTATGGGCCCAGAGGTGGGAAAGTGTAGCGGGCGGCACTGATCGGCAAGTTGAAGTGCTCTATCCCTGGCAGGGGGCCTTGTATGTAGGGGGGCGGTTTACCACAGTAGGGGGGGCTGGAGGGCTGCAGGCTCAAGGGATCGCCCGCTACACATCCAGTGGCTGGCAGACGGTCGGGGGCATAGGCGCAGGAGGAAATGGGCAGATTTATGCCATGGTTGAGTACGGGGGCAAACTCATCGTAGGCGGGGATTTCAGTGGCATAGGAACCAGTTCGGCTCAAAACCTGGCTGCTTACGATCCGGCTACAGGCACTTGGAGTGCTGTCGGAGGCGGCGTCAATGGCCCTGTAAGGGCCCTGGCGGTGTACGATGGCGAACTGCTCGTAGGAGGCGACTTTACGCAGGTGAATGTAGCCGGGGCCTCGCCTTTATATTATGCGTTCTTTGCCCGCTGGAACGGCTCGCAGTGGCTGGCTCCCGACCCTTCTAATCCCTCTTATCTTCTGACAGGAGGCTCCCCCAGAGCGTTTATTGTGTTTCAAAATAAACTCTACCTGGTTGGTAACTTTACCGCTGCCTACTACAATGAGACAGACAAGGCTTACATAGCCATCTGGGATAAGGCTCAACAAAAGATTTTGCCGGCTTATGCCCCAGGTCAGGGCCCCGATAACAACATCTGGTGCGCCGCCCTCTGGCAGGGCAGCCTCTACCTGGGAGGGGATTTGACGACTTTTGGGAGCGCTACGGGCAAGGTAGTCCGCTTTGATGGAAGTCGGGCTTATAGTGTGACGGGTGCGCCTACGTCAGGCAGTGTGCGGGCCTTGCTGGCTACGCCTACAGACTTGTATGTAGCCGGCAGCTTCACCCAGGCTGGCGGCCAGACCGTAAATCGCGTCGCAAAGCTCTCTTCTACCGGCACTTGGAGCGCTTTGGACAGGGGTTTGGGGCCTACGATAGTCAACACCCTCGCCTGGTACAATGGCACCCTCTATGCAGGTGGCGGCTTCACCACCGATGGAGCTGGCAATGCTCTCCCGTATATAGCCCGTTTTGCAAGCGGAGTGTCGGCCCTTCCCCATCTCGTCGAGGGAGCCATTCGTCTCTCGCAAGTAGGACCGGGTGCCTACCTCCTCTCTGTAGAATCTCCCCTCCACCTGACTCGCCTCCAGCTTTTCAATGCTATGGGGCAGGTGGTGTATGAAAGCGAGGGTTTGCGGGGGCCGGGCGCTTCTCTTGCTTTACCTGTTCTCTCGCCAGGGGTGTATGGGCTTCGGGCGCAGACGGAGGAAGGCCAGCTCTTTTTCCTGCGGTTTGCGGCTCAGTAGGCGATAGCGAAGAGCACGCGCTGTTCCGACGGCCGGCCGGTGTAGATGCACCGGCCGGGTTCTTTTTCCCCTTCCAAGGGGATGCACCGGATCGTGGCGCCGGTCTCTTCTTTGATAGCGAGTTCGGTTTCGGCGTTGCCATCCCAATGCGCAAGGATAAAGCCCCGCTCCTTCTCCAGGATCGCCTTCATGTCGGCGTAGCTGTCTACCCGATGCGTCTGGCGCTGGATGCGCTCCTGAGCTCGGACAAAAAGCTCTCGCTGCATCTCTTCAAGCCAGCTTGCGCACGCCTGTACAACAGCGGGCTGGGGATGCGTGGCTTTCTGACCGGTGTGGCGCCAGCTCACTTCTACGGTGTTGTCTTCCACATCGCGCGGGCCCAAAGTCAGGCGCAAGGGCACCCCCTTTAGCTCCCATTCGTTGAACTTCCACCCAGGACGGTGGTGCGGATCGTCATCTACTTTTACACGCAGGCCCTTCTCTCTGAGCTGCTGAGCGAGCCGATGAGCTGCTTCCGTGATCTGGGCCTGCTGCGCTTCAGAACGCCAAATAGGCACGATCACCACCTGAATCGGCGCCACCCGAGGAGGCAGAACCAAGCCCCTTTCATCCCCATGCGATAGGATCAGCGCACCAATTAGCCGCGTGGAGACCCCCCAAGAGGTGGCCCACACGTATTCCAGTTCGTTCTGGGCATTGAGAAACTTCACCTCAAAGGCCTTGGCGAAGTTCTGCCCCAGAAAGTGCGAAGTCCCCGCTTGGAGGGCCTTGCCATCTAGGAGCAGGGTTTCAATTGTGAAGGTTTCCACCGCCCCAGCGAACCGTTCGGTAGGGGTTTTACGGCCCTTGATAACAGGGATAGCTAAATAGTCCTGGACGAAGCGGGCATACACTTCCAGCATTTGGCGTGCTTCGGCCAGGGCCTCCTCGGCGGTGGCGTGAGCGGTGTGGCCTTCCTGCCAGAGAAACTCCGTGGTACGCAAAAAGAGCCGTGGTCTTTTTTCCCAACGCACCACATTGGCCCACTGGTTGATTAGAAGGGGCAAGTCTCGGTAAGATTGTATCCAGTTTTTGAAGGTGTTCCAGATGATGGTTTCGGAGGTAGGGCGCACGACGAGGGGTTCTTCCAGCTTGGCTTCAGGGTCGGGCTGCACGGTTCGGGTGACCGGGTCGGTCTGGATGCGGTAATGGGTCACCACGGCGCATTCTTGCGCAAAGCCCTCCACATGGGCCGCTTCCCGGGCTAAAAAACTCAGCGGAATGAAGAGCGGAAAGTAGGCGTTCTGGTGGCCCGTGGCTTTGAAGGCTTCATCCAGGGGGCGCTGGATGTTTTCCCACAGGGCCCACCCGTAAGGCTTGATGGTCATGCACCCCCGCACAGGGGAATGTTCGGCCAGCCCAGCCTTCTCAATTACTTGGGTGTACCACTCGCTGAGGTCTTGCATCGGGATAGGCATATTTTTCGTATATTTGAGGTGACCGCAAAAGTACCACGCCTATGAAAACCGCACACAGTCTTGGGGGCCTGCTGGTAGGTCTCCTCGTAGTTTGGGGCTGTTCCAGCAGCCGTTCGGCCAGCGCTATCAACGATACTTACCTTACTGCTAAGCAGCGCGCCAGCCTTGGCCAGCAGAAAGCGAAGGCTTCCTCTTCGGAGGACATAGACGCCCGGGAGGATAACTTTGAGCAGACGGACCGAACGAGGCGCTCTTCGGGCGACGAAGATTACTGCTACAGTTGCCGGGTACGGCGCTACTCAACGGGGGTATGGTATGACCCTTGGATGGATCCGTGGTGCGGGTGGGGCCGCAGCGCTTGGATAGGGCCAGGCTGGGGAGCTTGGGGGCCTGGCTGGTACAGTCCAGGGTGGACCTTCTCGTGGGGCTATGGGTGGGGTTACCCCAGAACGTGGTATACCCCCGGGTGGGGATGGCCTTACTACTACGCGGGGCCGGGGTGGTACGATCCGTACTGGGGCTACTGGGGTAGCTACTGGGCCCCCGTGGGCGGCGGAAGTACCTCTACCAGCCGTCCGCGCACTTACATGCCCCGCACTTACACGGCTCCCTCGGGAGGCACCACGTACACGCCTCCTCGTGGAGGGGTAATTAGCCCTTCACCGACGCCGCCTCGTCGCACAGCAGCTCCTTCTCGTCCAAGTGGAGGCAGCAGCTTCGGCGGCCAGAGATACACTTCGCCTTCCGGGGGTGGGCGGCCCAGCCTGTCAGGCGGCTCTACAGGAGGGGGGGGTATCCGATCTTCGGGCGGGGGTGGGGCGCGGCCTCGCTAATTTTGCCCGAGCATGTGGCACAAAAACCTCCTCTCTCTGATTGGGAAGACCCCCCTCGTCCAACTCAACGCCGTGACGCGGGGGGTCGCACCCACCGTACTGGCCAAGGTAGAGTACTTCAATCCCGGCCATAGCGTAAAAGACCGGATCGCCCTCAAGATGGTAGAAGAGGCCGAAAAAGCAGGCCTCCTCCGGCCGGGAGGCACGATCATAGAAGCCACTTCCGGCAATACCGGCATGGGGCTGGCCCTGGTTGCCGCCATCAAAGGGTATCGGTGCATCTTCACCGTGCCGGATAAACAGTCCCGGGAAAAGATAGACGCTTTGCGGGCCTTGGGGGCCGAAGTGATCGTCACCCCCACGAATGTCCCTCCAGATGACCCTCGCTCCTATTACAGCGTAGCCAAGCGCCTTGCCCAAGAGATACCTGGTGCTTTCTACCCCAATCAGTACGACAACCTGCACAACCGTCAAGCGCACTACGAGACCACCGGCCCAGAAATCTGGGAGCAGACCGAAGGGCGTGTCACCCACTTCGTGGCGGGCATGGGCACCACCGGTACCATCTGCGGCATCGCCCAGTACCTGAAGGAGCAGAACCCGAGCATCCAAGTTATTGGAGTAGACACCTACGGCTCCCTTTTCCAAAAGCTGCACGAGACAGGCCAAATTGACCCTAAGGAAATCTATCCTTACCTCACGGAGGGCATTGGAGAAGATATCGTGCCGGGCAACCTGGACCTGTCGCTCATTGATCGGGTCATTAAGGTTTCGGACCGCAATGGGGCGCTCATGGCGCGTAAGCTTGCTCGGTATGAAGGGCTTTTTGTAGGCTGGTCCAGCGGTTCTGCGGTGTGGGCCGCGCTGGAAGTGGCCCGCGAACTTTCGCCGCGAGAGGTGGTGGTGGTGCTTCTGCCTGACCACGGCACCCGCTACCTAAATAAAGTCTACAACGATGCCTGGATGCGGTCGCAGGGGTTTCTGGAGCCGACCTCGGAGCTGACCGTCAGCGATGTCCTGCGCATGAAGGTGCGAAAAACGCCTGGGCTTGCTACCATTTCGCCGAACGATCCCTTGCGCTATGCCGTAGATCTGATGCAGCGGTATGAGATTTCGCAGCTGCCAGTCTTGGAAGGGGGGAAAGTGCACGGCCTTCTCACCGAGTCGCGCCTGCTTGAAGTCCTCATGGACGATCCCCACGCCAAAGATCACCCCGTACGCCAATACATGGTAGAGTCACCTGCTATTGTGTTGCCCACCACACCGGTGGATATCGTGTCCAAAATGCTCAGCCGCGAAATGCCGGCTCTCTTGGTGCAGCTGGACCATGGGGAGTGGGACATTATCACCCGCTCCGACATTCTGCATACCCTGCTGGAAGTCCAGAAGTGAGGCTTTTCCTTGCGGCAGGCCTTCTCTTAGCCCAAAATCCTGAGATCCTTCGCTTTATCCCTGGCCTGTACCGGGAAAACGCCTATCACCAGATAGACCTGTACAATCCTCATCCTTTTGCGATTTCTCTGGGGAAGTGGCTCCTCGTGACGCGAGAATACTCCGTACGGCTACCTGCGCAGCTTGTCCTCCGACCGGGACAGCGCTTGCGTATCGCCAAAAAAGGCGGTGACCTCACGCTTGAGGGCTATCCTGACTTCTTGATTCGTTTTGGGGAGGCTTCCCAGCCAGGGGCTTATGTGGCTCTGCTGGATACCGGTGGGCGGTTGCGTACAGGCCTTTACCTGGCGCCCCTCCCCCAAGTGCGGTTTTTGCCTGACTCCGGCTACAACGTCACACGAACGGGCCAACGCTTTCCCTTTTATCTCCCCCCTGAAACGGCCCCGGCATGGCAGTATGTGCCCTGGGAACCCGATCCCATCACAGGGGTAGTGCGTATTGCGGGGGTGTGGCGTTACACGGTGGCCGACGAGCAAAAGGAGGTCCAGTTGTACGCTCCGCTTCGCTTTGGGGCGTTGCTGGCGGCGTACGAAGGGCATTCGGTGCACCTGGTGTGGGAGGTAGAAGGACGCGAGCCCTGCGAAGGGTATGCGTTAGAGCGCGCCTCCGCAGGGGGAAACTGGCAAGTTTTGCGGACTTTTCCTTGTCCTACAGGAGGGGGTCGGCGAGAACGGCAAGAATACTACGACCCCGAGGTGGAACCTACGCGCCCGTACCGATATCGGCTCGTGTACGAACGGGGCCCCGTTTTGCGGCTGGAGTCTGTGCCGGTGGAAGTCCAGTGTAAACCCCGTCCTGTGAGCTTTCGGATGGAAGCCCGGCCTGGGCTCGTTCGGCTATGGGTTGCGCAAAGCCAACCTATCAAGGTACGCCTATTGGATGAGCGTTTCGTGGAGCGGCTACGCCTCTACGATGGTTGGGTCAATGGGGGGGTAGAAAACCTTTTTGTGTGGGACACCAGCCGGGTGGGGTCAGGGGCTTGGGTGGTGGTGTGGACGCCCCAGCGCCGCTACTGGGAGCGGCTCTGCGCCCGGTGAAGGCGAACCACGTTGGACAGCAGGCAGGCCACCGTGAGGGGCCCTACGCCGCCAGGTACAGGGGTTATCGCGCCTGCTACTTCGGCTACGGTGGGGGCCGCATCCCCTACCAGCTTGCCTTCCACTCGGTGGATGCCTACATCAATCACCACTGCGCCGGGTTTGATCCCTTCGGCAGGGAAGCTTGCCGGACGCCCCATCGCCAGCACCACCATGTCAGCCTGGCGGGTATGGGCCAGCAAATCAGGGGTCTGCGTGTGGCATAAGGTTACCGTAGCGTTGCCGTATGAAGCAGGGCGAGATAAAAGCAGCGCCAGCGGGGTTCCTACAAGCCGACCCCGACCCACGATAACGACATGCTTACCGGCGGGGGAAAGGTCATAATGCTGGAGCAACTCTACGATGCCCCAAGGGGTAGCGGGGGCCCAGCGAGGGCGGCCCTGCGCCAAAAGCCCCAGGTTATAGGGATGTAGGCCGTCCGCGTCTTTTTCGGGGGCGATCGTTTCCAGGATTTCGTTTTCAGGCAGGTGGCTCGGTAGCGGCAGTTGGACAATTATCCCCGTTACCTCAGGAGTCTGATTGAGGTGGGCCAACAGCTGGAGTACCTCGGTGCGGCTGGCTTGCGCAGGTAGGTGGTGCAAAACCGCCTTGATCCCCACCTTCTCGGCTTGGCGGAGTTTGTGCGCGACGTAAATCTGACTGGCCTCGTGATGACCGACCAGTACGATATCCAGCCGGAGAGTAACCCTTCTCGCATACTCGGCTACTTCCGCAAGAATCTTCTGTGCAACCGGCGATCCTTTGAGCTGCTTCATAAATAGCCCAGAATCTTCAGCACCTGTTTGCTATTTTGTTCCTCGTACAGAATCTCAAAGTGAGGTTGGCCATCTCGGTCCCGCCGAATCAGAATATGGCGAGGCGTGGGAATCAAGCAGTGGTGAATGCCTCCCACACCACTAAGGGATTCCTGGTAGGCGCCGGTGTGGAAAAAGCCAATGTACATTTCCTTGCGGGTTTTGGGTAAGAAAAGCACATTGGTGTGGGCGTCGGTATGGTAGAAGTCAAGTTCGTCGCAGGTTATGCCGCCTAAGATGACCCGTTCGTATTCAGCGCTCCAGTTGTTGAGGGGTAGGATGATGTATTTTTGGCCGAGGGCCCAGATATCAGGCAAAATCGTCATGAGGCTACCGTCCAGAATAAGCCAACTTTCGCGATCGTTTTGCCTTTTGCGTTCAAGCACTTTGAAGAGTACGGCGCCGGACTCCGCTACGGTGTAACTGCCAAACTCAGACACGATGTCGGGCTCTTCTACGCCGTATTGGAGGCAAGCGGTTTTGAGGCGGCGTACGATCTCACCGATTACGTACGGGTAGTCAAACTCAAAGTCTAGCGAGTTTCGGAAGGGCATACCCCCTCCGATGTTGAAGTAGCGGAGGGTAGGGGCTTCTTTTTTGAGTTCGCAGTAGAGGCGGATCATTTTGTCCAGCTCGTTCCAGTAGTAGGGCGTGTCCCGGATGCCTGAGCTGATAAAGAAGTGTAGCATCACCAGCTCAAAGTTGGGGTTAGGGCGGATCTTTTCGTGGTAAAGGTCCAGCACATCGTCGGCTCGGATGCCCAAGCGGCTGGTATAGACGGGGAAGTCCGGCCGTTCCTCAATGGAGACCCGAATCCCCAGCTTGGCCGGCACCTCCAGCTCGCTGGCGTAAAAGTTGATTTCTCGGCGGGTGTCCAGCACCGGAATCAGGTTCTCAAATCCATCGTGGAGGAGATCCACAATGCGCTGGGCATAAGTGGGGGTTTTGTACCCGTTGCAAATGATCATGGTTTCCTTTTTAGAGATGAGCCCCCTTTTTTCCAGGGCTTCTACGATCTCCATGTCAAAGGCCGACGAAGTCTCTATCTGCACTTGGTGGCGCAAGACCTCTTCCAGGATATGGCGAAAGTGAGAGCTTTTTGTGCAGTAGGCGTAAATGTACTGTCCCCTATAGTCGTTCTTCAGGAAGGCTTCCTGGAAGTAAAGGCGGGCTTGTTGTATTTTTTTCCCGATGATGGGCAGGTACGTCAGGCGCAGAGGCGTGCCGTAAGTCTCCACCAATTCAATGAGGTTAATGCCGTGGAAGTGGAGTTCATCCTCGATGACCTCAAAGCCTTCCTGAGGGAAGTCCACGCTCAGGTCGAGGAACTCTGCGTAACTTTGCACGGCGCAAAGATGGAGCAAAATCTTCATGGGATTGCAGGTAGTGGCTATTCTCTGTGATTGGGGAGCAGGGCAACTGGGGGGATCGGCTGGCGTGGCTGGATGGTATCATTGGGCGCTCCATTACAAGCACCTCGCCTGGATAGCTGCCAAGCATCAAGCCCTCATCCCTGCAAACGGGATGCAGGCGTGGCTCGGTACGGGTCAGCATGCCTATGCTCATCGTTTGGAATGGTGGGTGCCCTTTGCAGAGCAGGTTCGCCAGGCGGTGGAGGCGCTCCCCTTAGACGAAAAAACCCTCTTTCTCACTGGGGATCATAGCTGGGCAGGGGTGATTTTACCTCGTCTGGCTCGGCGGGTAGGCCGATTGGGCGTGATCTGGATAGATGCCCACTTGGACCTGCACAATCCGGCCACCTCTCCTTCTGGTAACCTGCATGGCATGCCGCTGGCGATGGCCACAGGCCTCAATACCCAGCGCTATCATCCTTTGCCTCAGGCCACTTGGGACCTGTGGCAGGCTCAGGTGGACCCGGTTCTTGCTCCGGCGGACCTGCTTTTTGTCGGGGTGCGCAGCTATGAGCCGCCCGAAATGGAGATTGTTCAAGCTCATCAGATCCCCTGCTTCACGGCGCAGAGGCTGCACCAGCAAGGTATAGAAGAGGCGTTGGAGGCGGCTCGGGCCTTGGCAGAGCGCTGTGATGCCCTGTATGTGAGCTTTGATGTGGATGTGTGGGATCCGAGCTTTGCCCGGGGCACCACTTCTCCTGCGGCAGGGGGGCTTAGCATCGCGCACACGCGCGCCTTTCTGGCTGAAGTGCTTCTCTGGCCTCAGACCCGGTTCGTAGAAGTGACCGAAATCAATCCCCTGCTGGACCAGGCTAACCAAACCGGGCTTTATGCGTATGGGACCATTCGGCCGTTCATAGATGGGGAAGTGGGGGCTGTGGGCCTGGAGTAGTGGGCTCCTGGTGTGGGGGCAGCTTCCAGCTCGGTATGTGCTCAAAGCGGATATCCTGAGCCCTCTCTGGCGGGAATATCGGCTGGCCGGAGAGTATCGCCTTTTTCGGTGGGCCCCTCCTTTCATAGCTTCGGTAGAACGGCACCGCTGGGAAGGGCTCACCGGCTGGGCAGCCCTTAGCTATTACCGCCGTTGGCCGCAGCGGGGCGCGCTCCTGCGCCTCGGCGCGCGCTATTACCCCCTACGAACGGCCTATACCCCCGAAGGTCTATGGGTAGGTCTCCACGGGGCCGTCGCTGGGAGGGCACCACGCAGCGAACCTACCCGTTGGGCCGCAGGCTTCGGCCTCACCGTAGGCTACCAGCACCTCTTCCACCAGGCTTACGGCGCCGCCGTAGAACCCTACCTGCTGCTGGAAGGGCTCTTCGGCGGGCAAAAAGCCTTTTCCCCCTTCCAGGTGGGGCTGAATGTGGGGTTTGCCAGCCGCCGTTGGGACCGAAGGAACCTGCGCTGAATTTCTGTACCTTGCCTTTATGGACAGTACAGACAAAACGGCCCCGGAAAACCTCCTATCCGTCGTCCTTGGTGCTGAGCGCCTGTATGCCCTGCTCAAGGCTTTCGATCAGGGAGTTATTCCATTCAGACGGGGGCGCCTTCCGGGAGGGCAGCCCCTCACCCCGGAAGAGACCTGGGAAATCATACGGCAGCTCAGAGCGCAGGATGGCCTCGCCACTTTTGGCGTGCCGCGCGAGCAGGGGCTGGTCGAGAGCCTTCTTCTCGCGCCTTTCCAGAGTGCAGGCGGTCAGGATATCTATCCTTCGGCAGTGGAGAAAGCCGCTGCCCTCCTCTATCTCCTTGTCAAAAGGCACCCCTTCGAGGATGGCAATAAGCGTACCGGTTCGGCGCTCTTCCTGGCCTTTCTGGCTAAAAACGGTCTCCTCAAGAAAGGCACTTTAGCTTACAGGAACCTGCAACAAATCCTCGTCTGGGCTGTACTCTACGTGGCCAATAGCCCCGACGACGACAAGGATCGGGTTATTCGCTTGCTTGCACACATGGTCAAGGAAGTGACGCGCCCCATCCGCCACAAGAGAAGTACCTGACTCATGCCGAGGGGACGGGGACTTTACCTGCGCACCCGGGAGGATTCGAACCCCCAACCGCCAGATCCGTAGTCTGGTGCTCTATCCAATTGAGCTACGGGTGCTGGATGGAGCAAAGGTAGGAGTTTTTCTGGAATTGGAAGAAGGACCCGATCAGCAGGGAAAGAAGACCTAGCTATGCAAAAGCCAGAGGTAGCTTTCTGAAATAGGGGCCTTGACCTCTCTGCTGGTACTATCTTTGTAGCGATGGCTCGGCAAGGCAAAGAGGGAAGCTTAGTGCGGCATGGGCTATTCTAGAAAATGACCTAGATTATGATGGATGCGAATAATATAGAAAAAATTTTTGAACTTATTACTCAGCTTCATGGCGAGCATCTTTCTAAACATGGTGTTAAGTTGCCTAGATTGCGAAATCATAGAGGTGAATTTACGGTGGAGGCTCTCACTCTTGTCTTTCTGGCGAGGAACTATCCCGATACAAGCTGGGTTACCAAAGAGGAGCTAACCAGATTTGTGCGTGCATATTACCCGAATACCAATGATGTTCAGTCAGCCCGGCATCTAGGTATACAGAGGGGATTTTATATAGTCTCCTCGCGCAGAGGAAACTATTTGCCTAAAGATAAACCGCCTCCTTCTCGTAGTGCTTATCTCCTAGTGACCTTAGAGAAACCTCATCCTGCTTTTAGTGCTAGCAGGCGTACCCACTTAGGGTATGATTTTGAAGAGCTTAAGAAGCGCTATGATTACCGATGTGCTACCTGTGGTTCTAAGGAAGGCGAGCCTAATTTGCGTTATCCTGAAGTACGCACTAAGCTTCAAAAAGCTCATCGGAATCCAAAACTCCCCCTGGAGGGAGATAATATAATCCCACAGTGCCAATTCTGCAATCGTGCAGATAGAGACTATTGGGTTTATGATAGGAGGGGTCGTGTGGTAGGTATCGCATCAATTAAGCCCATACTGAAGTCTATCGCAAAGGGTTATTTGGATGAAAGTCAAATAGATATTCTTTATCGTGAGCTTTCTGCAAGACGAGCATCCAATACTTCATCTAATAGCTATGAAGACTCATCCTGCCCTTGACGCCTGGCTTGATCGTATTATATGTGGCGATGCGCTGGAAGTGTTGCCGCAGTTGCCCGCTGAGTCTGTGGATCTGGTGCTGACGGATCCGCCCTACTTCCTGGATAAGCTGGATGAGCGGTGGACTCCGGAGCGGGTTGCTCGGCGCGCTTACAAGAGCCAAACCGTGTTTCACCTGCCTCCGGGGATGAAGTTTGCCCCCGACCAGGGACGGCGCATGTACGAATGGTACCTCCGTGTCTCTCAGCAGGTGTATCGCATCCTCAAGCCGGGGGGCTTCTTCTTTTCCTTTGGCAGCCCACGGCTGTACCATCGCATGGTTTGCGCTATGGAAGATGCCGGCTTTCACCTGCGAGATACGTTTTTGTGGCTTTACACACAGAGCCAGCCCAAGGCCATGAGTCTAAATCACTTTATTGAGCGGCTTGATCTGGAGGAGGAGCAGAAGCAGGCTTTACACGCGAAGCTTGCGAAGTGGAAAACGCCCCAGGTCAAGTCCTGCTTTGAGCCGATAGCGGTGGCGCAGAAGCCGCCCGAAGGCACCTTCCTGGAAAACTTCCTCAAGCACGGCGTAGGCCTCTTCAATACGGCTGTGCGGGTTGGACTCAACATGTTTCCAGCCAACGTACTTTTGGTAGAGGGCGTGGAAGAGGCGCTGGACAAGTATTTTCTCGTGCCGAAACCCACGAGCCGGGAGCGGGGTGCCGGCTACCTGCATCCTACAGCTAAGCCCTTGGCCCTCTGTGAGCACCTGATTGAGCTGAGCACAGTGGAGGGGGCCGTGGTGCTGGACCCTTTTCTGGGCAGCGGTACGACGGCTTTAGCAGCCCGAAACCGAAAGCGGCACTTCATCGGTATTGACCTCAACCCCGAATATGTAGAGATAGCTCAGCGGCGCCTTGAAAGCTCGTCCCTGCCGCTATTTTGAGAAGGGGTTCTCTCGGGGGAAAGGCATGCCAGACCCAGGGCCACCTCCTTGGCAGGCCCCTCTTACCTAACGCAGGTTGGGATTTTTCTTTACGGCCGTTTCACAGCAGGTGAGCTACCTTTGTAGCGATGGGTTGGGGGGCGTTATGGGTAGGCCTTGTGTGGGCGCAGGCTAGCTTCGTAGAGAAGCAAGCCGCGGTGGGGAACTTTCGTGTTACAGTCAACAATCTGGGGCAGATAGGCAACAGCTTCAAAGGCAGCTATCTGGTGCAGGGGTTTCGTTCTGCGGAGTTTCCCAAAGGCTCCAGCATTGAGCATGTGTTTGAGGGGGGGCTGTGGGTGGGCGTCAAAAAAGGAAGCACGATCATTGTCTCTACTGGCGCTGTGGACGATCCAACGGGGTATACCACGGGCAAGGCCGGCTTTGAGTTCAGCGCCGACGCCGGGGCCGACCTGCTAGAGCGCAGCAGCTTGCCAGACCAGCCCACCTACCGGCCAGAAGCCGTTTCCCACCAGGATTTCGTGGCAGATTTTACCGATCGCTACACCCTCGTGCCGGGCACTCAGATCCCCATCCAGAACCTGGAAAACGGCCCAGCGGGCGTGGACGTGCACTTTGAGGCCTACAATTGGAACTACAGTTTTGCCAACTTCTTTCTGGTGTACAACTTCACCCTGCGTAACAGCAGCCCGGACACCTGGGACACCGTGTATGTAGGCTATTGGGTGGATCCGGTCATCCGGAATACCGCCATCACCCCAGCGGGGTCGGGCGGCACCCAGTTCTACAACAAGGGAGGCAACGGCTACCTGGATACCCTTTTTCTCGCCTACGAGTTTGATGCGGCGGGGGATGTGGGCTTCACGGATACCTATTTTGGGCTGAAGTTTTTGGGCAGTGAGTACAAGGGAGCGTTTTACCATCCGGCGCGTCAGCCTGTTCCTCCGGTTGGCTTCAAGGTGAACTTCCAGAGCTGGACCTTTCGGGACTACACGGGGCAATTTCGCAGTCCGCAGAACGACGCGGACCGCTGGCTCAAGTTAAGCGCTTCGCTGACGGAGCGGGGAGACTGGGCTACGCTGGTGGTGCCGGCGCTGCGTGCGCCGGGCAATCGCTCCGTGCTGGTTTCCGCAGGACCTTATGTGGGCGTCCAACCTGGGGATAGCCTCAAGGTGGCTTTTGCTTTCGTCTTTGCCCGCAAAACAGCCGATGGCAACCCCAACTCGGCGGATACGCCCCTCCAAAAGGAAGAATTAGTCCGAAATGCTCAGTGGGCCCAGGCGGCCTACAATGGCGAGGACCAGAACTTCAACGGGCAGCTTGACCCAGGGGAGGACCTCAACGGCAATGGGCGTTTGGACCGCTTTCTGCTGCCTAGCCCCCCATCGGTGCCCCGCATGCGCTACGAGATCGAATCCAACCGCATTCGTCTGTACTGGGACGCTTCGGCGGAGGAAAGCATAGATCCCATCAGCCGAAAAAAGGACTTTGAGGGGTATCGCCTCTACAAGACGACGCTGGGCTTTGATGTGCGGGAGGTGGTAGATGTGTTGGCTTCTCTTAAGCTGGTAGCCCAGTTTGACCGGCCGGGCAATGGGCTGGGCTACGACAATGGATTTGGGGCTATACGGTTGCCTCAGCCCCGATACTTTCCAGGGGACCCCACGCCGTATGTGTATATGTACGAGTTTGGGGGGGTAACGAACGGATGGCAGTATGGCATTGCGCTCACCACCTTTGACGAAGGGGAGCCAGCCCGTAATCTTGAGCCCTTAGAAAGCAGCCGGGAAGCAGGGTTACGGCGGGTTTTTGCCGGGGCCCCGCCTAATCGGGGCTTCACCTACGGGGACCCCTACGTCTACCCTAACCCCTACTACGAACGGGCAGCTTGGGAAGGGTCCTCCTCCGCCCAAGAGGACAAACGGCTCATGTTTGCTAACTTGCCTCCCCATTGTGAAGTTTCCATCTACACGGTGGCGGGGGATCTGGTGTACCGGTTTGAGCATCATGAGGATCAACCCGGGGCTCAGGCCCGTGACAGCCGGTGGTTTGCTTCGTATAGCGACCCCGATAAGCTCACCTGGAGTGGGGGAGAACATGGCTGGAATCTGCTTTCTCGCTACGGGCAAATCATCGCCCGGGGGCTCTATGTCTTTGCGGTCAAAGACCTGGAGACCGGCGAAACCCGAACCGGTAAATTTGTCATCATTCGTTAGCGTATGCGTACACCGTGGATAGGATGGCTTGCCTTGGGGTGGCTTTTGGCGCAGACGCCGCCCCTCAAAACCATCGCAGAAATTCAGACGCCTGTCAACCTCGCTGCGGGCAACGACACCTCGGTCTTGGATGGGCAGAAGGTGCGGGTTCGGGGTGTGGTGATGACCGAGTGTGCCTGGCACCGACAGTACGGCGTGAGCGGCGGCCCTAACAGCAAGCGTTGCAGCATCTGGCTCCAAGAAAATGGCCAAAGCGGTCCGCAAACCGGCCTCCAAATCCGCCGGCAAAACACGACGGATATGCCTACGGGCTTCACGGGCCTGCAGCAAGGGCAGTATGTGGAGCTTACGGGCACCGTTTCGTACTTCCAGGGCGAGATCCAGCTTTTGGTGGATACCACCGTTTCGCCTCAGATCCTCGGCGTGGGTGTACCCTTAGCCCCTCCCACGCCCCTCACCGTGGCCGACCTGAACTTCTCCAACGGCTCCCATAACCTTCAGTCGGGAGACCCGTGGCAAGGCAGCTTCGTCAAACTGGAGAACTTGACCGTTCAAAGCGTAGCTACGAACCCCCTCCGCATCACCGTGACCGACCCCAATGGCTATCAGATTGTGATTTTTGGGGAGTTCAAAGGGCTCTCCAACAACTATCCGGTCGGGACCCGGTTGGACTCCGTCAAGGGGATTGTCTTGCACTATTGGCCCTCCACAGGCACCCCCATGTATGAAATCTGCCCTTGGCATGATAGCCTCATGTATGTGGGCAATCCCGTGCCGAATGTGCGTAACCTAACCCGTGCGCCCGTATGCCCTAAATCCACCGAGTCAGTCCAAGTAACCGTAGAAGTGACCAGCGGTATCTCTGCTGACCCGATTACGGGGGTAACCCTGTACTGGGCTACTGGCAGCAGTACTACCTACACAGCGGTACCGATGACGGCCAGCGGTTCTACCTACAGTGCGACGATTCCGGCGCAACCGCAGGGCACCTACGTACACTACTACGTAGTGGCCCAGGATCAGAGCGGGGATCAGGTAAAGTTTCCGCGCTTTGAGCCGCAGAGCTACCGAGTCAACGACGCCGGCTGTCGCATCACAGACATTCAGTATGTGATTCCTTCTGTGCTGTATGCTTACAACCCCAGCGGTCGGCGGGACTACTTAGGGTCAGGGTACGCCACCCTTTCCGTGACGAATGTGCCGGGGGTGGTCACGGCCTCGGAAAATGACCTGGGTTACATTCATGTGCAGCAGCCGGGGGCACCGGATTGGGCGGGGATATGGGTGGTTACCGCCAGCTCAATGCCCAGCTTGCAAATAGGGGACTCTGTGGTCATCACCAACGCTACCGTGAATGAGTACTTTGGGTTGACCCGCCTCACGAATGCGACCGTGACCCGTGTCGGGCCAGCCTCGGCGCCGATCCAGCCGGTGGTGCTCCCCCTCAATGTGATCTACGGCGACACGCAGTATGCCGCTACCGAACCGTACGAAAGCATGCTCATTCGCTTCCGCCACGACAATCCCACGCAGGTCCTGAAGGTAGTGCAGCCTAAAGTCTCAACGCAGTCTCAGCATGCAGGAGACTATAGGGTGGGGATGGACATAGCTGATCCTTTGCGGGGTATACGCGTGCTGGCGGGGCGACAAACCACCAACATCTTCTCTTCCCTCAACGTCTCCTACGTGAACGACTCCAGCTGGGCGGTGGTAGAGGGGGTCATCAATCCGTCTATAGCGCTGTGTGTGGTAGCTGACAGCACCGAGCTGGATAGCTTGCAGGGCATTCTCACTTACCAGTGGAACTTTGTCAAGCTGCTCCCTCGCTATAACGCCGACTTTTTCCGGGTGCGGAAAGCAAGCTGTACCGATACTACAGGAGGCGGTGGCGGGGGTGGTGGCGGTGCAGCCCTGGTTGGCGCGGGAACGCTTCCCTTGCGCTGGGGACCAAACCCCGCTTCGTCGGAGGTGTGGGTAGAAGTGCCGGCGGGCTATGGCCTGGCACGGGCGCGGCTCTATACCCTGGAAGGCCAGCTTCTGCAAGAGCACGCCTTTGTCGGGTCAGGGACCCTGGAACTTAGGGGCCTCCCGCAGGGGCTCTATCTTCTTGAAGTAGAAGCGCAAGGGCACCTCACTCGGGTTCGCCTCCTCCATCTGTAAGCTACAAGAGGGTAATACCTAAGGCGGGAGCTCCTTATCGGGCTCCCGCCTTTTTTTGTTCTGCCCGACTAAAAAAATCCCCGCACGGCGAGTGCGGGGAAGGGTGAAGCCTGGCTAAAAAAGGGGTTTAGTTTTTGGGCTTAGCGGGCTGAGCCGGCTGGGCTGGCTCAGCGGGTGTAGCAGGCTGGGCAGCTGGAGCCGGCTTTTCTTCAGGTTTGGCTAGCCCGTGGTGGGGAGCGGGAGTGGGTTTGGGAGGCTGGGCGGCCGGAGCCGGCTTGTCTTCGGGTTTGGCTTGCCCGTGATGAGGCTGCTCGGCTGGCTTAGCGTGGTGTTCGGCCGGCTTGGCCGGTTGGGCGGGCTGGGCCGCCGGGGCCGGCTTGCCCGTAGGCTGTTGCTGGATTGCAGGCTTCACGCTTTGTTGCTGCTCTTTCTTCTGGGCTTGGCTTTGCGCCCACAGGGTGCTCAGGGCACCTAGTCCGAGGACGAGTGCGAGGGGTCGCATCCTGCGAAGCTACACAAAGCTGCCTCATCTAACGCTTTTCCTCTGAGACAAAGCAAGCCACATCGCACAAGTAAAAATAGATGCATGTCTTGTGGCAGGATGAAGGGGGGCACATAGACTTTCCCCCAGGATTTTTCCTCAGCGATCCTGTACCTGTAGCCCAGATACAAAGAGGGGATGCGAACTTCTACCTGAGTTTAGCAATGACAGCGTTTCTATACCTTCCGAGGATAGAGTCAATATGGCTTCGGATGCCTTCTTCATTGAGGAGGGTTGTGTCGTTGAGGATGAGATACTTGGCGCCCAGTTGGCGGAAGTGAGCCAGCCGTTCTGCATAGGAGGGGAAGTTACCATACCAGAAGTTTGTAAAGCCTCTTCGCCTGAGCAGAAAGAGGGTTATGTTAGGACTGGGATCTGGCAGGCTAACGATGAGGTCGTTTTTTTGAATACCGAATTTCTCCTCCAGGTGAGGTCCTATCTCTTCTAATGCCTGGTAATGGTCTAAGAATAAATGATAATGGTAATAATGGTTTCCCTTTTCCCATTCTGTCATCGTAAGGGCCAGTGCAGCCGTCTTTGAAGAGAAGTTGAACTGTAGCCTATTTGCTAATGCTGCGTGCCAAGTGGAAAGGAGAAGGAGAAGAAAGGCTCCTAACTTGATCGCTCTTTTATGGGCTATTTCTGGGAAAGATTTGACAAAAGTCAGCGATAGCAAGGGCATACAAATCAGTGTGTTGATCAGGTAGTAGTCATGTACATCCATCCTCTGAAAAAACAGAATCACAAAAAGCAATACCCCTCCTAATATGGTGCCTGTCAAGGATACGTAGAAGAGTGGAATGCGTCGCCAATTCCATGCCAGGTAGAAGATCAGGAGGCCATATGCTATAAAATTCCATATAGGAACGCTAGCAGGAAGGGGGAAAGTCAGCATTTTGTTCAGAGTAGATAGAATATCAAAGAAGCTCATATTCCAGATAGGAAGGCTCTCTACCAGAAAGATGGCCCCAGAACACCCATACCCTTTGGCATAAAGGTACCAGGTGGCAGTAAGCCCTAATGGGAATAAACTGAGTAAAATAAAAAATCCAAGTTGTCTGATGTTTTTTGTAGAATAAAACTTATAAGTTTCTGCTGCGAGTATGCCTATGAAAGAGAGTAAGGCTGTTATCTTGAGCAGTCCGGCAAGGAGGTAGAAACCTGCAGAATAGACTGCATAGGTGGGTTTGCGATTCTGATGGTAAAGGAAGTAAAAATAAAGTCCAATAAGCGCAAGGCCCAGTGCTGGTGCGTCTGGAAGAAAGTTATTTGTATAGCGTACCAGGACTGGAGACGAAAAAAGATGTAGCGGGATTACATAAGCCCAGAATAAGCTGCGCAGCAGCAGGAAAGCCAGCTTGTAAAGGAAGTAAAGTCCTATGAGGGTAACGGCTGTATGAAGGAGTCTGAGGACTCTTAGGTCTGGACCTGTGACTTGCCAGATCTTAGAGGTAATGTAGTAAAACAAAGGAAATTCACCGACTGCTTGATCACATAAGTGGCCATCCTTTTCTATTTGTGCGTATATCCGAGGCTGGTGGAAAGGCACCTGTCGCTCGTAGTAGCTCATTGCGATGGACAGGCCATCCGATTGTCGCCATTGGTGAAAACCAAAGATACCCCTCTTAAGGACAGCAGGATAGTCATAAATAGCGCAGTAAAAAAGAAGAAGAACAACAAACAAAGTGTCCCTTCGCAAAGGACTTTTACTGATAGCCTGTGCAAGGCGAGAGAAGGAAAGTGTTAGTCTTTTTTCCATAGTCTGCCATGGCAAAGGTACAGTAAATTCTCAAGGACCAAAATTGCAAAAAAGAACGCTGCTTAATTGCCTCACTCAATGCGCGGGGGTACGAACCACAGCTCCCGAAAAACCACCGCGAGGGAAACCTGCACGTAGGTTTCTCGGAGGGTGGGGGTAGGGAGCCAGCCCCGTTCAAGCGCCAGGAAGAGAAGGTGAGGTGAGCGGGGGAATTGCCAGCCCAGCCCTGCCGTCAGGCCATACCACCGCAGGGGGGCATAGGGGGGCTCTGCTACGAAACCTCCGACCTGGTAGCGAAAGCGTTTGTAGAAGGCGGTGCTGCGAGGGTCAGGCACCCAACTCAGCCCACCCCGAAGATCCCACGCTGCTCGGCCCCTGGCCGGCACGAGGCCGCTGCCCTGCCAGTCGGGCAGCGTACCCTGGTAGCCCGCTTCTAAGCCGGCCTGCCACGAAGACCGCTGCCAAAAGACGCCGCCACGCCACTGGGGACCCAGTGCCCATCGCCCTTGCGACATGGACAGCGTGTCCAGGAGAATGTTTGTGTAAGAGAAGTTTTTCTGGAAGGTATAAGTCAGTTCGCGATGCAGGCTGGGGGAAAAAGTATAGGCCACGCTAACCTGAAGGAGATGAGAGCCGAGGGTATCCTGCCACATCAGGCCGAGCCGATGCTGTAGGCCGTTCAAGCGCAATTGGGTAATAAGGTAGTCTGGGAGCGGCTGGGTGGCGGTCTGGAGGCTTTGCTGGCGCTCGTAGGTGCCCCAGAGGTAGCCGAACTGATAGCCCAGGGCTACGCTTTTCCAGCGGAGGGCGGCCTGGAGGTAAGCCAGGGAGAGTAGGCCTTCTGTTTTGTCTTGGTACTGCAAGGGGACAGGGCCTTGGAGGGTGCGACGCCCTTGGTAGCCCTGCAGGGCCTGCGGGGCCAGCCCTAAGGAAAATCCCCAGCCTTTCCCTCGGGCAAAGCTGAGTTGAAGGTTTTGGAGGCCCCCTGTACCGAATCGGCCTTGTTGGGTGGGGCTTTGGAGGTGGGCTGAGCGGCCATACCCGCTAAAATCGGCTTGCATGGCGGTAAGGTGGGCGCTGTGGGCCGGCTGCTCGGGCAGAGGAACCTGAAGGCCCGCTGCACTGAGCCGACCTGTACCGAGGCCGGCCCCGCTGGCCGGTAAAGCCGGCAAGCCTACGCCGTACCCACTATAGGGATTGTAGGCCACCTGAGCAGCCAGCGAGCCTACAAGCAGGAAGATCGCCTTCCTTGGAGGAACTGCCACCAGAGCCACGCACCTGTGAGGGTAAGGTCGGGCGCAAAGATACTGCCTGGCGGCAGGTAAGGGCGTATTTTGTCGGCTTCGCCGCCGGTGAGCCAGAGGGTCTGGGGGCCCAGTCGGCGAATCCACCCTTGCAATTCCCACACCAGGCCGTAGAGGGCCGCCTGGAGCGCTTCCGGGGTGTCTTGACCTAAGAGGGGAGGGTTCTCGGTGGGGGCTACGAGAGGCAAGCGGCCTGTTCGGTGGTGGAGGGCCCATAGACGCGCAAGTGCAGGCCTGAGGTGATGACCCCACCCCGATGTACGCCGTCTTTGTCCAAGTAGTCCAGCACGCAGGCGGTACCCAGGCTGATCACGAGCGCTGGAAAGCCGCCCGCTTCCCAGGCGGCCACGAGCTGCGCAGCCCGATCCGGCCCCAGCTGCGAACTGTATTCGCTGCGGAAAGGCAGGCCTTGTGCGACCGTAAGCTCTTGCGCCCCCAGCCGCTCAAGCGCTGCGCGCCAAATCGGGTCGTTGCGGGTATCCAGGAAGGCCACCGAGCTGGAAGTCCACGCTTCCAGTTCAGTAGGGTCGCGCAGGAGTAAGACTTCTGGGGGATGCTGAGAAGGGAAAAGCGCCGCTTTTATCCGGCTGTTACCCACTTCAACTATGAGGGCCACAGGACTTCCAGATGGCCGGGGGCTACATGCACAAGTCCGTCAGGGGTCTGGAGGCTAAGGCCTTTCTCCAGGTCCCAGGCTACGATTTCGCCGGTCCAGAGGTGGGGTCCGACTTTGAACTGGCCTCTTCGCTCAAGCCGCTCCAGAAAAGCCGTTATCACCTGGGCAGGGGGAGCGGTGTACCAGGTGGGGAAAATCGCCAGGAAGCGGTCCAGCAAGGCCTGGAGAGAAGGGGGCGGCTCTCCTATCTGGGCTAAGCTGGCGGCGCGCAGGGGGGGAAGGAAAGCGCCGCTGATACACATTGACCCCTACGCCGATGAAGGCGCGAGCGGTGGGCCCTTGCCAGAGGAGTTCGGTCAGCAGGCCTGCAAGCTTGCCGCGGGGGCACCACAGGTCATTTGGCCACTTCAGAAAAAGGCGCTCTCGGACAAAAGGCTGTATCGTCTCGTGCAAGGCCACCGCGATGCGGGGCATCAGAAGCTGAAAGGGCGGCTCCGGAGTCACGACGAAGGTGAACGTGAGGCTTTCGCCGGGGCTTGCAAGCCAAGGGGTGCCTTTGCGGCCGTACCCCTGGGTCTGGTGGAGGGCCCACACGAGGGTGCCGTCAGGAATGGCTTCCCGAGAGGCCCATTCTCGCAGATAAGTCTGGGTTGAAGGCAGTTCAGGGAAAATATGCACCCGAAACGCTACCACTGGTAGAGGATGGGCCTTTCGTCGTAAGGACGCGCTTCGCGCAAGTAAAATCGCAGTCCTCGGGGCAGGGAGGTGTCAGGATTCTGCAGGTGGTTGTAAGCAAGGAGCTTTTTGAGGGGGCGTCGATAGTGTCGGGCGATCTGAGCGGGGGTTTCCCCGGCCTGTACAATGTGGATGTGAGCTCGCGAGGGGGGCACGATCAGCACAGGCGCGCCGCCTTGGTAGAAGGGGTTCCACCGACGCAAGCGGGAGGTGAGGGGAGGAGGAGGGTACGCCCATTCTCGGTGGAGGTAGGGTTCTTTCAGGAGGGGCAGGTAAGCGGCGGCGGTAGGGGGAGGATGGGGGCGAGAGAGGGGCTTGCGGGAAGGAGCCGGCGGGGGAAAAGCAACCGAAGCTCCCGCAGGTGCTGATGCCGTATCACGGGGTAAGGGGTATTCAAAGCCTGCCGACACGGAGGCAACCGCCGCAGGAACGAGTGCAGGGGCAAAGAGGGCCTTAAGGGGCTCTTGCGGAAGGGTGTCCGGCAAGCTATCCAGCGGCACATAGTAGGTAACCGGTCGGCCAGCAGGCAAGATGGGCTTCAAAAGCCAGGGGTTCAGCAGGAGGAACGAATCAGGTGAAAGGCCATGTTGGCGGGCCACTTCCCAAATAGGCTTGGCGGGTCCTTGGTAAGCTAAGGGTTGGAGCCCGTACACCCGCCGTTTGATAAGCGACTCAAAGACCAGCTTATGAGCCAAAGCTCGCAGCGCATACCAGTGGGTCGTGGCTTTGATGCAGATTTCGGCTTTGCCGATGTAGGCGGAGTCCAGGTAGGGTATGGCGCCCGTTCCGCCTTCGTAGTAAGCGATAATGGCAAAGAGCCAGTTGCGGTGGCGGTTGTACTGCCTCAGCAGATAGAGGGCCGCCCCAGCGCTGGAGCGGAAAAGGTGCCTTCTTTCATCCAGGGTGTCATTGATAACGAGTCCCACTTCCCGAGCGGTGTAGTCTTTGAATTGCCAATAGCCTACCGCTCCAGAGCGTGATACGGCATAAGGGTTTAGGCGGCTTTCTTGGATGGCGAGGTATTTGAGGTCCTCCGGCACGCCAATGTAGGCCAAGGCTTCTTCTACATAGGGCAGGAGGGTTTCGGCCCGGGCGACGAGGGCCTGGAGGGTGGGAGGATGTTCGTAGAGTTTGACGATGTAAGATTCCAGGGCGGCTTTGGCGTCAGGCTGGATGCGGGCCTGCATCCCACAAAAGATGAGGTTATCTGGGATGGCCGGCAGAAGGCTCACCCACAGGCTGAGGAGGGCCATATTAGACCACCGTCAAGTGAAAGTGTAACCGAATCAACCGCAGCTCTTCGTACGTGTACTCTCCGCCCAGCGCTCGCATGGCTTTTTCTAAATCATCGTCTTCGGCTTCGTAAAAGTAGTCAAAAGCCTCTTCCAGCCGGTCGGGGTCTATCATCTGTCGCACCGCATAGTCCAGTTTGACCCGGATGCCAGAACCCAAGATGATCTGCTCCATCTTCTCCAGGAGCTCTTCCAGGGAGAGGTTGAGCCGCCGGGCAAGCGTGGGAAGGGGTATACGCTGGTCAATGGACTGGATGATTTCGGCCCAGTCCGCCTGCCGCTTGGGCGAAGAGGGCAGAATAAGCTCCACGGGGCGCTCTATATCGTTTTCCTCCACGTAGGTTCGGATCAGCTCTACGAAAGGCCGGCCGAACTTCTTGGCTTTGACCGAACCCACACCCGGCAACCGTTCCAGCTCCTCCAAGGTGATGGGGTACTGGGTGGCCATCTCCATCAGGGTGGGTTCTTGAAAGATTACGTAAGGGGGCACCCGGCGTTCTTGGGCGATTTTCTTGCGCAAGTCTTTGAGCTTTTCCAGGAGGAGCTCGTCGTGGAGGGTCAGCTCTTCCAGGGATTCCTCAGAAGGGGAAGCGGCGCTGCGATCGTAGGGAGGGTACAGCGTAAGGGGATAAGGTTCTGCCAGGAAGGTTCGGCCTTTTTCGGTGAGCGATACGAGGGAGTAGTCCTGCGGGTCGCGTTGGATAAGGCCTTCAATGAGGAGTTGGATGGCGTAGGATTTGAGCTCTTCAATATGATGCCCTTTGAGGCGACCGAAAGTAGGTAGGGTACGGCCCGCTATGTCTGGCTGCGCCCCGATAACATGGTCCAGAATGGGTATCAAGGGAAACCCTTCCAGCTGCGCTATCGTCTCAAGGATAGGCAAAGCGATAGATCGTCCATCAAAGCCTTGCTTAGGATAGCGGCAGTTGTCGCACAGGCCTCCGCATTTCTCGGCGTGGTAAGCCTCACCAAAATACTGCAGAAGGAACTTGCGCCGGCAGTGTCCCGTCTCGCAGAAGTAAGCCATCTCCTGCAGGAGAAACACGATCGCTTCGCGTTCGCTGGCGGGCTTGTCTTTGAGGAAACGATCAAGCTTGAGGATGTCGTTGTAATCGTAGTAAAGGATGCAATCGGCAGGTAGGCCATCACGCCCCGCGCGCCCCGTCTCTTGGTAGTAGTTTTCTATGCTTTTAGGCACGTCAAAGTGGATTACAAAGCGCACATCCGGCTTGTCAATCCCCATCCCGAAAGCGATGGTGGCTACGATGACTTGGACTTCTTCGTTGAGGAAGGCGTCTTGGTTGCGGGTGCGGGTGGCGGCGTCCATGCCGGCGTGGTAGGGTAAAGCTTTGATGCCGTTAGCCTGGAGGGTAGCGGCGACTTCCTCTACTCGGCGGCGGGAATGGCAGTATACAATGCCCGCTTGGCCGGGTCGGGATCGGATGTACTGCACGATTTCCTTCAGGGTAGCTTGATGAGAACGCTTAGGCGTGATTTGGTAGTAGAGGTTAGGCCGGTTGAAGCTCGTGCGAAAAACCACGGCATCGGGGATCTCCAGGTTTTCCAGAATGTCGCGCTGCACCCGAGGGGTAGCGGTGGCTGTGAGCGCAATGATAGGCATAGGCGGAAGGTCCCGCAGCGCATGCCGAATGCGCCGGTATTCTGGCCGAAAGTCATGCCCCCATTCCGAGATGCAGTGGGCTTCGTCTACCGCTACAAAGCTGATCTGAAGCTGCTGGAGCACCTCGGCAAAGCTTTCGCTAAGTAAGGTCTCCGGCGCCACATACAGGAGTTTGACCTCGTTACGCAGGCAGGAGCGCTTGACCTCTTCGTACTCTTTGCGGGAAAGGCTGCTATTCAGAAAGACCGCAGGGATGTCATACGCCTGCATTTGGTCTACTTGGTTCTTCATAAGCGCAATCAGGGGGGAAACCACAATGGCCGTTCCTGGTGATAGCAGCGCTGGAAGCTGGTAACACAAAGACTTGCCTGCCCCCGTGGGCATGATCACCATGACATGGCGACCTTCCAGAAGGGTGCGGATAATGTCCTCCTGAGGCCCTCGGAAGCTCGTGTACCCAAAGTAGCGCTGGAGCGCTTCCTTCAGATCGAGAGTAGCCATCGACATACGCCAAAAGCCGCTTTTGTACCTTTGCCCAAAGATAAGCAAAAGCCTGCATGCACAAGGAGATCGGTCGGTGGGTGATCCAGACAGAGGCCCAGGCTCTGGAGGCGCTTGCGAGACGGCTGGATGAGCGATTTGACAGGGTGGTGGAGCGGATTTTGGCCTCTCCGGGCAAAGTCGTGCTCACAGGGGTCGGCAAAAGCGCCCATATCGCCGCCAAGGTGACCGCCACCTTAAATTCGGTCGGTACGCCGGCTGTCTGGCTCCACGCCACCGAAGCCGTCCACGGCGATGTGGGCCTTGTTCAACCGGGGGATGTGGTGCTCCTTTTCTCCAAAAGCGGCGAAACCCCCGAAGTGCGTGCGCTGGTTCCGGTTCTTCGGGAGCGAGGGGCGGTGCTGGTGGCCTGCGTGGGCAACCCGGACAGTTCGCTGGCCCGGCAAGCCCACGAGGTGGTGGACCTGTCGGTAGAACGGGAGGCTTGCCCCCACAACCTCACCCCTACGGCTTCTACGACGGTAGCCTTGGCCTTTGGCGATGCGCTGGCGATAGCGCTCATGCAGGCGCGGGCTTTTGGACCTGAAGACTTTGCCGCCACCCATCCTGCGGGCAGCCTGGGCAAGCGGCTTCTTTTGCGGGTGCGCGACCTAGTAGAGCCCGGCCTGCCTGCCGTGTCCGAAGACGCCCCCCTCAAAGAAGTCCTGATTGCCATCACAGCTGGCAGGAAAGGCGCCGTAGCGGTGCTGGCCCCCGACTCGGCGATTCTGCGGGGCATCATCACCGATGGCGACATTCGCCGCGCGCTTGAAAAATACCTCCCCCAAGAGCTCATGGCCCTAAAGGCCCTTCAGCTGGCTACCCTTTCGCCTCGCACAATTGAGGCCGACCAAAAAGCGTACGAGGCCCTCCACCAAATGCGCACCCACAAGGTGTCCCAGCTCATCGTGACGGAGCAAGGCCGCCCTGTGGGGATGTTGCATTTTCATGACCTTATCCGAGAAGGCATCCAATGACCCAGCTTCATGCCCTCATATTAGCGGGCGGTAGCGGTACGCGCTTCTGGCCTGCCAGTCGTGCCGCCCATCCCAAGCAGTTTCTTGATATACTGGGCCGGGGTAAAACCCTCCTCCAGGCTACGGTCGATCGCATCCAAAAGCTGCTGCCCCTTGACCGGATTTGGATCGCCGCTAACCCTCAGCATGCGGACCTTTTAGCCCTCCAACTACCGGCTTTCCCCAAGGGACAGATTCTCTTTGAGCCCCTGGCACGCAATACCGCTCCCCCCATCTTATGGGCGGCCTTACACCTGGTGCGCACAGATCCCGAGGCCGTGCTATGGATATTGCCCGCTGACCACTACATTCCCGACGAAGGGCCTTTCATAGACCTCATGCGGCAAGTCTTTGCGACTTGCGATTTCTCCGACGCCATCTTTACGGTGGGCATTAAGCCCCGGTATCCGCATACAGGCTACGGCTACATTCAATATGTGCCAGGTCCGGGCTTGTGCCACCCCGTCAAGACATTTACCGAAAAGCCCTCCCGAGAACTGGCCGAGCTCTTTCTGCAAAGTGGAGACTTCCTCTGGAATAGCGGCATGTTTATTGCAAGCTTGTCGGTTATCTTGCGGGCTTTTCAGAAAGAAGCGCCTGAAGTGTACGAGGCTTTCCAAGATATAAGCCTGGACGACCCAGAAGCTGTTCGTTCGGCCTTTCAACGCGTGCCTGCTATTTCGTTTGATTATGCCATCATGGAGAAGTACCATCCTGTGAAAGTGGTGGAAGGGCACTTTGCTTGGTGGGACCTGGGTGGTTGGAAGGCGCTTCATGAAGTGTCACCCCATGATGAGCACGGCAATACCCTCCGCGGTCAGGTTTATACCCAAGCGGTGCGCGATACGCTGTTTTTTTCGGCTCAACCGCACAAGTTGATTATTGCCCAGGGCCTGGAAGGCTACCTCATCTTGGACACCGAAGATGCCTTGGTCATCTTGCCCCAGTCCGAGGAGCAGAGCTTGCGAGAGTGGGTTCAGCGCCTGCGCACCGAAGGTAAACTTCGGTATTTATAGCTTTTAGAGTTGGGCTGGCGAGCTATTTTTGCAGCATGAAGGGGCTTCTCTGGGGGGGGCTTGTATGGGCGCAGCTTACGGGCACTTACCTTGTCAACGGCAGCACAAATCCGGTGGGGGGGACTTTTGCTACGCTTCAGGAAGCTTTGGATGTGCTGGCTGCGCAGGGAGCGCAGGATACGGTGCGTTTGCGGGTGGTGGCCCCGTACGATCCCACAGCTGAGCCTTCCACCATCCAGGTCAAGCCGTATGCCTGCAATAATTGTGCGGTGATCGTGCTGGTGGACACTTCGGTCACGATAGCTAAAGCCCCGGTGGCCCAGTGGCAAACGGGCGGGCAGTTTGTGCTGCGCATCTTGGGCGGTGTGCAAAACTTCGTGCTCAACGGCCGGGGCCAACTCCGACTCAAAAGCCTCACCGATACCACGGCGCTCACGGGGGTCGTGGGGATCGTACCTCGCGCCGGAGCTCCCGTCTCCAATATCCAAATAGACAGCTGTGTATTGGAAGGGCATTCTCGCGGGGGAACCTGGGCAGCGTTGTATGTAGGAGATAGTGCCAGCTATACGCTACAGCCTGTGGTAGCCGGGGTTTCTCAGGTTAAGGTCAGGCATTGTGTGCTTCGCTCTGCCCGGTATGGGGCTGTGCTCCTGAGCGGGGGGTGGGGCGGTGTTACGCAGGTTACCTTTGAGGGGGATACCTTTGGCTACCCTACGGCGACGCTGGCTGAGGCAGAAAACGCCTGGGGAGGCGGCGGCGCAGCCCTGTACGCTCGCTATGTCATGAACCTTCAGCTTTTGCGAAATACCGCGCAAGGCGCCTGGGAGACCGGCCCTTACACGCCTGTCGGCTTCAAGCTGGAGGGCTGCCACACCGCTACCCTCCGAGCTAACCGCATCTGGAACCTCCGCAGCCTTTCCCCCGACGGCTATGGGGCTATCGGCCTCTACCTGGTGCGTGACCCGCGGTACGGCCCCTCTCCCCACCTTGTAGAAAACAACTTCATCGGGGGGCTCTCAGGGGGAGCCGATGAAAGCTTGCCGGGCAGCAGCGTGTACGCTGTAGCGGGCATCCTACTGGAGAGCGCTTTCCAACCTGATCCCAACGCCACCTTCACCCTCCGGCACAATACGGTGCATCTGTCCGGAGCTGCCCAGTCCTCTGCCCCTTGGGCTAAAGACGGTTTCTCCGCTGCCATCATCGTAGGGCGTAACATCCGGGGCGGGGTGGAGCTGAGAGGCAACCTCCTCCAAAACACCCTGGTCCTAAGCAGCACGCTGGCCCCTGACGCCAAAGAAGCTACGGCCCTTCTCTTCTGGGAAAACCCGGGCGCGCTGTTGTGGAGCACTTTTCTCTTAGACGGGAACTTCTACTTTGTGCGGGGACCGGCTCCGGAGAGAACCTCCCTGGCGCGCCTCGGAGCGGGAGACTCCGTGCTTCGGATAGGGTCTCTGGCGGCATGGCGCCTGCTTACAGGCGGCGAGGCTTCCTCGCGATGGGGGCTGACGGGACCCGCGCCTTTCCTGGCCCTGGATCAGCCCCACCTTGACCCCACCTCCCCATGGGAGGGGATCAATGCGGCCCCTGCGCCTCCCTTGGTTTCCGAGGATTGGGATGGGCAGCCCCGACCGCTGGGAGGTGGCACCGATCCCGGCACCGGACCCGATATGGGCGCCGACGAACTGGCCGGGACCCTCCTCCCCTGTCCGGGCGTCCAAAGCGCACCTCTCCTTCCTTCGCTCACTTCGGGGCTGTGTGGCGAGCCCGTCACCCTCTCCGTCAGCGATCCTGCCGCCCTGGCCGGCGAACTGGCGCTCCTGCAGAGCCTGGATGGGGGTCTCTCTTGGCAGGCTTTGCCGGTGGTGGCTACGCAGTTTCCCCTCACGGTGCCCCTGCCGAAGGTGGCCAGCTTCCCGGCGCAGGTGCACTATACGCTGGTCGCTTATCCGCTAGCTGGCTGTCCCGGCGTCCCAGATACGGCCCCTCCCATCGCTATTACGCTTCAGGATCGGCCGGGTAACCGTCCCGAAACGGCTGTACCCGTTGCTCTCTCCTCCGTAGCCCCTGGCGTGTGGCAAGCTGCCCGAGACGATTCTCTCACAGGCTATGGTACCACAGATGTGTTCAGCCCTCTGCGGGGGGATTCCGTAGCCAGCCGAAGCCCCGACCTTTTCTTTCTCCTTACGCTGCCGGCTTGCGTAGACTCGCTTGAGGTGGACTTGTGTGGGCCGCAGACGGATTTTGACACGCGGCTTCACCTCATAGCGGTAGGCGATACCTTCAGCGACCGGGATCAAGGGCCCCGCTTGGATTGCACGCCGAACGGCGTAGCAGCGGCTTATACTTCTCGCATCGTAGCGACAGCTTCCTTGGCTGCGGGGCCTCGCCCTGCCGAAGACTTCGGCGCGCCAGCTCGGGTCTCCCTGCCTCTTCCCCCAGGGCAGACCCTACTCCTCGTCGTAGAAGGGGAGACGACTTTGGAGGTGGGGCGCTTTTCGCTCAAGATTTCGGCCTATAGTTTGCCGCTGACGGCGCCTGATCTGGGGCCAGATAGAAGCGTCTGTTACGACCCCGCTGGAGTGACGCTGAGCGTGTGGGCGCCTGCGGCTTCTCGGTTTGCTTGGTGGGTGGACGGTAGCCCTTTCCCGGGCACCGATTCGGTCATCCGTCCAATTCTGGATCCTGGTGCGCATGAGATCGTGGTAGAAGCCCAAAAAGTCGCCTTACAACCTTGCGCTGGAACGCAGAGCCTGCGTGATACGCTCCAGCTCATGGTCTTGCCTGAGATAGGTGCTTACATCCAAGAGGGCGGTCAAGTTTATCCTTCTGGGGATACCCTGGTGCGGTCCTTCGGCACATATACTTTTACGGCGGGTGCAGCGGCCAGCGGCGTAGGTTTCACCTGGCAGGTGCTGAATGCCCAGCTTTTGCCTATCTACACGGTGGGAGGCCCTACGCTTACGTACGAGTTTGGGGCGCGGGGGTTGTATGGGGTTCTGTTGGAGAGCCAGGCCGGTGCTTGCCGGGAAGCTGACACGCTATACCTGAAGGTGCAGCCGGCGGCTTCTACGCTGGGCAGAGGCGAAGCGGCTCAGGTGCGCTTGTGGTCAGACCCCACCGATGGAAGCTTATGGGCTGCCTTCCCCGACGGAGGACCTTATCACGTGCAGGTGCTGGACCTGACTGGCCGGCGCCTCCTGGAGGGCACTTTCGCCGGTCAGACGGTGTCTCGGTTGCTGGCTTATCTGCCTCCTGCCCTCTACGCCGTGCAGGTCCACTCGCCGGAAGGAAGCCAGACTTGGCTCTGGCCTCATCCCTCCTACTGAGAAAAAGTCCCACCTTTGCACATGCTCAAGGGCCTGCGCGATTTCCTCTTTAAGGGTAATGTGGTGGACCTGGCGGTGGCCGTCGTGATAGGAGCGGCTTTCGGGGGCGTCATAGCGAGCCTGGTGGGCGATGTGCTCATGCCGCTCATAGGATGGCTCTTAGGGAAACCCGATTTCTCAGCCATTTACCTGGGTCCCATAGCGATAGGCAAGTTTCTCAATGCGGTGGTGAACTTCCTCTTGGTGGGCAGTGCGGTGTACTTTCTTGTAGTGCTGCCCATGCAGGCGCGGCGCAAGCGGCCGGCCGAGGCGGCTCCGCCCACCGAGGAAGTGACGCTTCTGAGAGAGATCCTGGCGGAGCTGCGCCGCCGCCCCTGACCCCATCCCAACCTTCGGTTGCTTTTTCCTTTTCCCCCTTACGTTTCTCCAGAAACTCGTACCTTTGACCCAAGTATGCGGTACCTATTAGTACTCTGCGGTTTGCTCGCCCTCTCGTGGGCGCAGCTGAGCGGCAACTACTACATCAATGGGTGTAGTCCATGTGCTACAAATGAGTTTCCTACAATCCAGGATGCATTCTCGGCATTGAGTAGCCAGGGAGCCAGTGGGATCGTCAATCTCTACGTGGTCTCAGGCTACAATCCGGCTAACGAGCCGCCCGCTCCAGCACCCATCTCCTTAACTACCTACACTTGTACCTCCTGTCGGGTAAACCTCATCTTTGACACGCCCGTCCAGCTCCAGCGTACCGTAGCCCCTACGGCAGGCAGTCGGTTTATCTTCCGTTTCACGGGCACGCTGCAAAATTTCGCCATTCGGGGGAGGGGTAACCTCACGCTCCAAATCACCGGCACGGCGGGCACGCCCTCTGGCACGGCTACGGGGGTGATAGGCTTAGTAAGCACTACGACCACCCCGCTGCAAGTCAATGGCTTTACCATAGACAGTGTCACCGTCATTGGCCATAACCGGGATAGCGTTTTTGCCGGCATCTATGTAGGGCAGGATGGTTCCCTGACTACGGCTACTCTAAGTAGCTCAAGCAGCGTCAATAACCTGACCATCTCTAATGCGGCTATCCGGGGGGTCTCCCGGCCTATTTTTGTGGCGGGGATTCGGACCCAGGTGCAGAATATCACAGTGTCCGGCTGCACCATCGGTGCAGAAGTGGATAATGCGGATGTCCCCAATGCCACCACGGATGATCCCACGTGGGCAAGCTCCTGGGGCGCTACAAATAACATAGGCGCCATCCATATCCGTGGTGCACGAATTGTGACTCTCACGCAAAATACCATCAAGAACGGCATCAGTGGCAGAAGCACTATCTACCAGCTGGCAGGCATCCGGCTTGACTCGGTGGAGGACTTCACGATAAGCCGAAACTGGAATCTACCGCATCCGCTATGTAGGTCAGTCGGGGTGGGGCTCATACGGGATAGCTGTCAACCTGCCCAGCAGTTACATAAATCCCAACATCGCTAACGTGATAGCGAACAACATGATAGCAGGCGTGTATGGAGATGCATGGGGCTCCACTACTGGTAGCGGTTTTGTCTCCGGAATATGGGCGACGGCTTCGGCAGCTGTGACGGATGCCAAACTGTCTATCATTCATAACTCCATCAACCTGTATGGCAACAATGGTAGTAGTTATGCGGGTGGATACAGCGCCGGCCTTACTTTCGCACCGAATGTACAGGGGGGCGTCACGATACATGGCAACCTCATCCAAAATACGCTCAAGGCGAGCTCTGCTACAGACAAGAAAGCCAGTGGTGTCGTGATACTCACGAGCAGCATTTCTCCAGCGGGCTTTTTCATCAACTACAATAGCTATCGGGTGGCTTCTGGGGTAGCCCAAGGCCAAGGCGACTTTATTGGCGCATAGGCTCAACGGACTATGCTACACTTGCCGCATGGCAGGGAGCGCCTACCGGTCCTGATGCCAACGGACAGACCCACCTGCCTGGGCCGGTGCCGTTCGTGGCGGATACCAACCTGCACATTGATAGCCTGGCCTCTAGCTCTGCTATCAATGCAGGCTCTACGGCTTACAACGGAGCGGTGGATTTTGATGGGAGATCCGTCCCATCGGGGATAATGCTCGCGGCGACCTGGGCACAGCGCCCGATATAGGGGCGGACGAGGTGAATGGTAAGCCCTTAACTTGCCCCACGACGATCGCCGCACCGAGTGTGATCACCTCCACCCCGCCTAACGCTGGCTCGGCTTACCTGTGGGGGACGACTATCCAGCTTGATACCACCGGCACGAACTCGCCTCCTGCCAGTGGGGTGCTGCAGGTGATCTACTCGCTGGACGGCGGAGCGACCTGGACAGCCGGTCCCTCTGTAAGCTCTTTCCCGGCCAGCTTTACTCTCCCACCTCTTACGCCACCGAATTATACGGGTACGATCGCCATCGCCATTCGGGCTTCGCAGGCGCCTTTATGTCCTTCTCAGCCTGATGACACATCGGACGTGTACTTGACCCTGAACCTGACCGACCGGCCGGGTAACCGCCCTGCCAACGCCATCCCGCTCACCCTCACCGACAACGGCAATGGCACCTGGAGCGTGGTGGTGTCAGATAGCACCAATGGGCCAGGCACTTCTAACGAGGCGAGCCCCGCTAATGGGTACAGTCGGGGCAATCCAGCCCAGGACCTCTTCTTTATGATCACCCTGCCGGAATGCTTTGATTCCCTTAAGGTGACGACTTGCCATCCAGCTTCCAACTATGATACCCGCATCCACCTCATCAATGCTACGGCTCAGGATACCATTGTAAATGACGATCATGGTTCGGGGCAATGTAGCGGTGTGCCTTACAGTTCTCCTAACTATCTTTCTACTATCATAGCCCGTGGCATTGCCGGTTCGGCTCCTATGGGTCCTTCAGGTGTGTTCTCCCTGAGTCGAGATAGTTTAGTCCTTCGCCAAGGGGATGTGCTATATGTAGTGGTGGAGGGCTTTGGTACAAGTGAAGGCGTTTTTGGTTTGGAGATCACGGGCTATCGGGGGGGTCGGCCGACGCCGTCTATCTCTGGAGTACCTACTGGGCCTGTGTGCGAATCTGTCGGCTCTCTTACCCTGGATGCGACCACGGTGGGGGCCAGCACCTATGAGTGGATCATCAATGGTAATCTCGTGTCGGGAGCTAATAACGCTACGTACACCCTTAGCCTCTCACCTGGAACCCATACGGTCATTGCGCGGGCTGTATATCCCAATCCCAATGGAGCTCCATGCCTCAACGATACCGTAGCCAGCGCTCCGGTAACGATCACGGTTGATCCCCTGCCGGCGGCAAGCATTCAGGTGGGGTCCACGGTCTACAACAATGGGGATACGTACACGGTATCTGGCACAGGTTCTGTTTCAGTCACCTTCGCAGCAAGCAGCAGCGTAAGCGGGAATAGTTATGCGTGGGCCGTATACAACCCTGGTAATACCACGACCACGCCAGATGCCACAGGCAGCGGTTCCTCTTTCACTCACACCTTCCCTACTACGGGTGTGTATACGGTGGTGCTTACCAGCACAAATGGCGCCTGCACCGAAAACGATACCCTATATGTGGATGTGACAGTGACTTCGGGCCTTTTGTCGGGGGCAGGGACCTTCAGCGTGATGCCGAACCCTTCAAGTGGGGTCTTCACGGTGGTGGCGCCGGCGGCTGGTAGCTACGAGCTGTGGGTGCTGGATGTGGCGGGCCGAGAAGTGTATGCGGGCCGGATGGAAGGGCAGCGGCAAGAGCTGAGGCTTGGTTTGCCGGCAGGCACCTACCAGCTCCTCGTTCGTGGGGAGGGGCGCAGTGGGGTGGTGCGGCTGCTGATTACGGAGTGAGGGGTTAGGTAGGGTAGGTGAGGGGGCGGGCGGCGCCGCAGGCGCCGCCCGACCCTCGTTTAAAAACCGCAGCCCAAAAAGCTTTGCCCGCAGCCTAAACAGGCACGAGGTCCAAGAGCGCAAAGTCGTACCTACTTAGCCTGAGCCGGCTTGCCCGCGCAAGGGTAGATTTCTTTCCAGAGCTGGTCCCAGATCGCTCGGCTATGCTCCGCTTGGCGACGCAGAAACTCATACCCGCTTTCTATAGATGCGCCTCGTGCGCGTGCTTCCTTGAGAAAGAGGGTAGGGTTGGGGTTGTAAATCAGGTCTACCACGGTCCAGGAAGGCTGGATGAGCGAGAAGGGAAACGGCGGTTTTTCCAGGGGGCGAGGGAAAGCCCCAAGGGGTGTGGCTTGCACAAGCAGGAGGCGCGCAGGCCAGCGCCGCCCTTCCAGCGAGTCGTAGGATAAGGTGGGATAAGGTAGGGACCTGTTGGGATTGCGGCTCACCAGCCAGAAGGGTATTTCGGGAAAGAGGTCCTTCCAAGCCTGGGCCACGGCGCGAGCGGCCCCTCCCGTGCCCAAAATCAGCAGAGGCTTCCCAGTTCCCGTAGGCCGCTTCCCACTCGCCAAGGAGAGTAGCGAGCCGCCCGGTAATCGGTATTGTAGCCTCGCCAGCGCCCGTCGGGGTAAACAGCTACGGTATTCACCGCACCGAGGGCTTCTACCACCGGCTCTTTCTCGTCCAAGAGGGGAACAATCGCCTCTTTATAGGGGGTCGTCACATTGAAGCCGATCCAGCCTTTCGCTGCAAGCTCTTCCTTGAGGTGATCAAGCCGGGTGGGGCTGTACACTTCATAAGGCAAGCCGTAGGTGCGGCGGAAAATCAGCGGCGAAAACGAGAGCACGTTCTGGCCGGCCAGCAGGCCCAGTCTCATGGCTCTAAGGTAGGGACTGGCGCCAAAACTCGTACTTCCGGCTCCAGGTGAATGCCCCAGCGCTCAGCTACGGTCTTTTGCACGTGCTGGGCCAAGGCCCACAGGTCTTGGGGGGTGGCGTTTCCGAGGTTGACCAGGACCAGGGGCTGGCGAGGATGGACTTGGGCTCCTCCGAGGCGGTAGCCTTTGAGGCCGGCCTTGTCAATGAGCCACGCCGCCGGCACTTTGTAGCGTCCGTCAGGCAGGGGGTGAAAGGGGATATCCGGGGCTTTTTTCTGAAGGTCCGCCAGCTCAGGCTCCTTCAGAATAGGGTTCTTGAAGAAGCTACCGGCGCTGCCTTCTGCAGGGAGCTTTTCGGCTCGGATAGCTCGGATGGTCTCGTACAGGTAAAGGGGATCGTACAAAAGCCGGGGATGCTTTCGGCGCACCACATCAGGATAGGTGAGGACCGGCTCATAGCGCCTTTTCAGACGCAGCACCACGCGCGTGATGACAAATTGGTCTTGCCAGGCCGGCATTTGGAATACACTGCTTCGGTACCCCAGGCTGCAGGCTTCGGCTGGCAGTCGCTGCCATGCTTGGAGGCGCTTATTCCAGCCATAGATGCTCTCCACCCAAGGCGCTACCTCTACGCCGTAAGCCCCGATATTTTGCACCACCGCAGCACCGACCGAACCGGGTATAGCAGCGAGGTTTTCCAGGCCGTACCAGCCTTGCGTAATGCAAAAGCGCACCCACCCATCCCAATTTTCCCCAGCAGCCACTTCCACCCGCACAAGGTCGGAGGTGGCTTCTAACACCGCATACCCTCGCAGGTAGCGGGTAGACAAAACAGGGGGTAGATCCCCCAAAGGGAGAATGTTGCTTCCTTCGCCGAGGATATAAGCGGCTTTTTGCGCCGCCTCAGGCACTTCGTCTTCCCGAGCGGGCAGGATAAGCGCTTGCGTCCTTACCGCCAGCCCGAAGGTGTGGTACTTATCCAGCGGAATCCCCCCAGATGCGGCGGCGAACACGCTCCACTATCTCTTGGGCTTCGTGGTTTACTCGTTGCCAGCCCTGGGCAAGCAAGGCTCGTAGTCGCTTCTCAAATTGGTACTGCTCAGCGCAGTACTCGCATTGGGAGATAAGCTGTTCTATCTCCTCGCGGTCTTTGCCTTTGAGCTGGCCATCCAAAAAAAGCTCCAGCTTCTGGATGATCTGCTCACACTCCTCAGATGAATAGGGCGAGTCTGGCCGAAAGAGCCCTATTTTTTTAGTCCCCTTGGACCTCATAACCCTGTTTAGCCGCATAGTCTGCCAGCAGCTCGCGTAAAATTTTGCGGGCTCGGTGCAAGCGCGAGCGAATGGTGCCAATGGGAATGCCCAGCACTTGGCTGATTTCTTTATAGGTTAGGCCTTCCACATCAGCTAAGATGACGATCATGCGGAAGTCTTCGGGCAGTTGCATCAGCGCTTGGGTGACTTCGTCCCCGAAAAGCCCTTCTACCGGGTCTTGGTAATGGTGATAGGCATACACGTCCTCGGCGTCGTACAGGCTCTGTTCGTTGTGGGCTTCGAGCGAGTAGGGCTGCTTGACGGCTTTGCGGTAGTGGTTGATGAAGGTGTTGCGTAGAATGCGGAAAACCCAAGCTTTGGCGTTGGTAGAAGGCTTATACTGGTACAGAAAACGATAGGCTCGGAAGAGGGTCTCCTGAGTCAGGTCCTGGGCGGTGGCCCGATCCCCGACCAGACGCAGCGCAAAATGGTACACCGAAGAGGCATGCGGCGCAATCTCCCGCTGGAAAAGCGCATCGTACTCCACCTTCTCCTCGGGCGTCATTTCCGGCATCTTTTTGGGCTTGCGCCCGCGGGTGCGGATTTCCATGGTAACAAAGTTAACGACTTTCGGCGCAAGTTAGTTCCCTCGCTTCGGCCTTGCTTTTCTGGGAGAAGCCCTATATTTGTCCTATGCGCGCCTATTTCTGGCTGGGACTGATGGGGGCTCTCTTGTGGGCCCAACAACCCAATGGCGTACTGGATACGCTCACCGACCTTGTACAGCACGCGGAGTACCTTGTACCCATGAGGGATGGGGTTCCGCTGGCCACGAGCGTCAATCTCCCCATTTTTTCGGATACGGCGGCCTTGGATATTGACTTAGGCTCCTTTGGTATTCCGGGTCTGAGTGGTCGGCGCCGGATTCGCTTTGGTTACCCGGGCACGCAATACTTTGTCTACCCCGAGCAGTCGGATCCGCTGGCGCTGCCGGTGATGTTCACGCGCACCCCCTATAACAAAGGTGGTACAGAACTGAGCAAAGGCTACGCCCTTTTAGGGTATGCGGGGATTGAACAGGACATGCGGGGGCGGTATCGCTCTTGGGGGGTGTATCTGCCTATGTACAGCGATAGCTGGGACAAAACCGCCTATGTACAGCACCTGGGCCCAGGGGTAGGCCATCCCCTTGATATTACGCCGAATAAAGAAGCCAACACCCACGAAGACGGGTGGGATACGTATCGGTGGATACTGGACAGCCTTCGCTACGACAGCAACAAGGATGGGCAAATCACCGCTGCGGACTCGCTGCGCTGCAACGGCAAAGTAGGGATGTTTGGAGGCTCGGCGCTGGGCAACTCCCAGTATCAGCTGGCGGCGGCTCATCGCATAGACCCCAACGGTAGAGGGCTCAAATGCCTCCTGCCGATTGTGGCCTCAGGGGAGTTCTACCATAGTACAGGTCATCACAATGGCGTCTTCCGGGAGCGGATTATTGACGGATGGCTCCGGGGGCAAGTGGAGTTTTACGGGAACTGGGTGAATGGCCCAGCTGACCCCTACGATGCCCTTCAAACGGTCGCAGACTACGGACCTACCATACAGAACTCTCAGCAAGCCGCGGAAGCATGCATAGATTTCTGGACGACCTTGTACAGGGCGCATTACCCCAACTCGCCCGCCCGATCTATCATGGACATCAGCCATGCTACCTTAGACGCCAACGGCAACCCTCAGTGGCGGGGGCCTCGCAGCCGCTATGAAAACATCCAGGTGCCGGTATACAACCTCACTGGATGGTGGGATATTTTTATTGATGGGCAGATTCAGACCTGGCAATACTTGATGAAGCACTTGCCTCCTTCCCTCAAAAAGTACCAAAAACTCGTCATAGGTCCATGGGCTCACCAAACCATCGGCACCCGATCCACGGGGGACATGCGGGTACTGCCAGACGGTCGCGATCACCGCTACCCGCTCAACGTGACGGAACAGTTCAATGTGCCCGATGTGTCCACCCTCAATGTGCAGACCGCTACTCGGTTGGTTTCTTCGGAAGTGATTGGATGGTTTCGGTACTTCTTAGGCGCGCCTACGTTTCAACTGCCGCCGGATACAGCGTGGCAGTACCTGGGCAACTCTCTTTTCGGAGACATCTATCTGCGGGTGCCGGCCGATACCTTCCGTGCAGGCTTTTATGAGTTTTTCAACTTCCTCAACGGCACGGGCCCGCTGAATAACTTCCCCATAGAGGTCAAGATTGGGCAAAATGGGACGCCCACTCGGCAAAATGTGACCATTCCCGCTACGGGCCAGTCGTTTTTTGGAGACACGACTCGTACACCCGTCACTCCGCCGCAATATGAGTTTGATGCGACCAAGCCTGATGGTCGCAAGAATGTGCGCTTTTACGTAGTGGGGCCGGTGGCCGATAGCTTAAGTAATCCCTCGGTGGGCAACTACTGGGTCAGTGCGGATACTTTTCCCTTGCCGGGACTGACTCGGCTACGGCTGTATCTGCACGGGGATGGACGCCTTTCTGAAGAGCCGCCTACCGCATCTGAACCCCCTCGCAGTTTCGTAGCGGACCCGGTGGACCCTGTGCCCACCCATGGAGGGCCCAATATGATTGTCTACACGCCAGACCGGGCGCGGCTTAGCCAAGGTCAGATGGATTTTACCGATCCCGCCTACCGCAACCTCGTCCTGGACCGGCCGGCTCGCTATACCGTGAACGGAAAAAACTATTCCGACCTCATCAGTTATGTCTCAGATTATGTGCCTGAGTCGCTGTGTATAGCGGGCTTTTCCACAGCCCAGCTTTACTTGGCGCTGAAGCCTTTGTGGGGGGCTTTCCAGGACTCAGCCAACGGCGATGTGGTGGTTCGGGTGCTGGATGTATACCCCGATGGTCGGGAGTATTATGTTTTTGAGGGGGCCTGCAACGCCCGCGCACGCGAATACGCCGAAAGCTGGGCCGATGGCCAGGAAGACACTTCCCGCCCCTGGTACAACCTGGTCTCGGATAGCGTGTACAAATGGCGCTTCCAGATGCTCCCCATCGCCTACTGCTGGGGTAAAGGTCATCGGATCAAGGTGCTGGTCAGCGCCACCAACTACCCTCGCTACCAGCCGTGTCCTAATGTACCCTTGGAACCCGGCACCTTCTATCGTCGGCGCCCCTTTGATAATACGCCGTATGTCTTCCGTGGCGTGACGATGTACCCTCGGCAGAACCTCCAGACGGTGTATTCGGCTCCGGATAAGCTGTCTTACATTGAATTGCCGGTGTTAGGCGGGCGGTTTGTATCCAGTTTGGCGCAGGCTGAAGCCGCAGAGGGGCTCACCTTCCAGCTGTATCCTAATCCCGCCCAATCGGCCGCCACGGTGGCCGTCTCTGCCCCAGGCGCTTACACCGTAGAAGTCTATACCCTGACCGGACAGCGGCTCTTCTCAGCGGATTTTGCGCAGCGGATCACCCTGCCTATCAGCCAGTGGAACGCCGGCCTATACCTGGTCCAGGTTCGCTCGGCCGAGGGACGGCTACTTGGCACCCAAAAGCTCGTTCTGGCACCGTAAGGAAAGCCCAAAAGTCTGCTTTTTTTCGTAGCTTGGTCCTGTGACCGCAGCAGTCTGGATAGTCTTCATCGTGATAGGCTTACCTATCTTGGGGGGGCTGTTCTTTGCTGCATGGCGAGAATGGCTCAGGTATCGCTATAAGGTGGGTAGTGTTTTGCCTCCTGAAGAGCTTCACCAGCTTCAGCGCACGGTGGAGAAGCTTCAGGCTGAGCAGGAGCGCCTGCGCCGCCGGGTAGAGAACCTTGAAACCATCGTAGCTAGCACCGCTTGGGATGCGCTGGCCTCCAAGCTGGGTCTTGAAGAGTCCCCCCCTTCTTCGCTTCCCGATGAAAAAACGGCCCCATCCAAGTCTCTCTCATGATAGGGGTAGCGCTGCTGGTGGGCTTTGTTTTGCTGTACCGGGCCTATGTACGCTCCCTGGAGCATTCAGAGCGGCTGCGCCTACTTGAGCGAGAGAATGCGCGCCTTCGCCAGGAAGTGATGACTTGGCAATCCCGCTACCAGGAGCTGCTTGCAAGTCAGGAGAGGCAGGCTTCGGGTGGGGAGCTTTCTGCCGAGGAGAAGGTGGCCCGACTGGCGCAGAAGCTCAGCGCTAAGGAGCCGTTTCTGTGATCAGGAGGCTTTCCCAGGGTCCTACGAAGGAAGAACCCAGGCTTGCAAGCCGTTCCAGCGCCCAAACCGCGCCCCGGGCAAAGACAGCGCGATCGTAGGCACGGTGCAGGATCTCAAGCTCTTCTCCCAGGGTACTGAAGAGGTACCGATGCTCCCCGACTACTTCCCCCACTCGGAGGCTGGTGATGCCTCGCAGGGCGGGCAGCGTAGCGTTTAGCCGCAGGGCTGTGCCACTGGGAGCGTCTTTTTTCCGGTGGTGGTGGATTTCCACGAGGGCGGTGTCCCACCCCTCCAGAAGGTGGGGTTGTTTCTGTAGAGTCTGGAGCACAAGCTGGAAGAGCAGAATCCCCCGGCTGAAGTTGCTGCTCCAGGTCCAGCGGGCATGAGGGAGCTGCTTAGCCCAAGTCCGGAGGGACTCTTCCTGGGCTTGCCAGCCCGTGGTGCCCGTAACCAACACAAGGTTCCGCTCCAGGCTGGCCCGAACTATAGCCTGGGTCTGCGCCGCATGAGAGAAATCCACCACGGCTTGGGCTTGGAGGCCTGCCCAGAAAGATTCGGAAGGCCGTCCGACGTGGGCTACCACCTGGTGGCCCCGCTCTTCCAGAACCTGTTTTAGAATGGGCCCCATCCGCCCCGTGCCAATTAAGGCTACCCGCATGCCCAAAGGTAAGTACTTACCTTTGCCTTGATTGTGTTTAATCCAAGTTGTATGTGGCTTGTGCTGCGGTCAGGGGCCGAAGTAGAAGGGGTTCTGGCTCGCCTGGAGGCTATGGGCATGGAAGGCCGGGTCCTGCCTGTAGGAGAGCGGCGCCTGGTGGAAGTTTCGCCAAACGGGCATTTGCCCGAAGCCTTCCTCCGTTGGGAAGAGGTGGAAAAGGTGCTGGCGCCTGGTTCTGAGATGCCTTTGGTCCGCTCCTGGAACGGTTCCTTTCAGGTGGGAACCTGGGATCCGCTTCAAGAGCCCTTGCTGATTGCCGGGCCATGCAGTGTGGAGGAGAAAGCGGGGCTGCTGACCACAGCTCGGGCCCTCAAGGCTTTGGGTGTCCATGTTTTGCGGGGTGGCGCCTTCAAGGCTCGTACTTCTCCTTACGCTTTTCAGGGGCTGGGCGAAAAAGCCCTGGACTGGCTCCTGGAAGCCAAAGCCGATACAGGCTTGCCTGTGTGCGTTGAGGTGCTGAGCGAGCGGCACCTGCCCCTCTACCAAGAGGTGGATATCCTCCAGATTGGCGCCCGCAACATGGACCACTACTGGCTTCTCAAAGAAGCGGCCGCTTTGCACAAGCCCGTTCTCCTCAAGCGCAACCCCCAGGCTACTATCCAGGAGTTTCTGCTGGCGGCGGAGTACCTCCTTCTGCATGGGGCTCCGGTCGTGTTTTTGTGTGAGCGGGGCATTCGCACTTTTGAGCGGAGCCTGCGCTATACGCTGGACGTGGGGGCCGTGCCAGTCCTTCAAGCGCAGACGCGCTTACCTGTGCTGGTGGACCCGTCGCATGCTGCGGGCCGGTGGCCGTATGTGGAGCCTTTAGCGTTGGCGGGGCTGGCGGCAGGCGCTCTGGGCCTCTTGGTGGAAGTGCACCCTGACCCAACTCGGGCTTACTCGGATGCGGCGCAGCAGCTTACGATCGATCAGTTTGCGGGGCTGGCCGAACGAGCTCGCTCGCTGTATCGCGTGCTGCCTTCACGGGGCTTGGCTGAGCCACTCCAAGGCTAACCGTACGAGGTGCTGCATGGCCTCCTGGGGCGAGAGGCCGCCATTGCGGTACAGAAAGGTCCCATGTTTGCGGTGAGCAATGCCCAGGCACAAAGCGCCTGCTTCGTGACCCAGGGCCTCTGCTAGCCCGTAGAGGGCTGAGGTTTCCATTTCAATGTTCTGCACGCGCAGGCCCTGATAGGAAAAGTTGGCCAGCTGGTCTGGTAGGCTGGGAAAGGCGATCGGAGTGCGTATCTGGCGTCCTTGAGGTGCATAGAACCCAGGTGCGCTGTAGGTGAGGCCCACGGCCCAGGGTAGCGTTGAGGCGGGCTGCTTCGTCGCCAGCTGCGAGAAAAAAGAACCCGCCTTCGCTCCGTACCAAGGTAAGGGGGCAAGACCTTGCTTTTCCCAGTACTCGCGTATGGCTGCCGTCAGGGTAGGCTCGGCTAACCCAGCGTAGAAAAAGGGTAGGGGATCTACGCCGATAGCGGCCTGGCTAAACACCGCTGCGCCTAAGGGCACCTCGTCTTGCAAGAGCCCACAGGTGCCTAAGCGGAGCAGATAAAGCTTTTTCTGGGTGGGGAAGGGGCGCCCTCGCGCAAAGTCCACGTTGTGAAGGGCATCCAGCTCTAAGACGGCGATCTCCGTGTTATCCGGTCCGATGCCGGTGCCCAGCACCGTCACAACCACACCCCGAAAGAGGCCTGTCACCCAAACAAACTCTCGGTTGGCTCCCCGATGCTGAATCTGATCCAGCAAGGGTTCGGCTAAGGCCACGCGTCCCGGATCGCCCACAAGCAGGCATCGGTGCGAGGCTTGGTCAGGCCGCATGGCCAGGTGGTAGATAGCTCCATCGGGGCGCAGAGGCAGCTCACTGGCTTGCACCTTACAAAGATGCGCCATGCCTGGGGAATTGTTATCTTTGGTACTTATGAGGTTCAGGTTGGTGTCGGACTGGGAGCCGCGGGGCGACCAGCCGCAGGCGATTGCCGAGCTGGTGGAGGGGCTTCAGCGGGGCGAGAAACATCAGGTCTTGCTCGGGGTTACCGGTTCGGGCAAGACCTTCACGGTGGCGAATGTGGTGGCTCAGGTGCAGCGTCCTACCCTGGTGCTGAGCCACAACAAGACCCTGGCTTGGCAACTCTATCAGGAATTCAAGCGGTTCTTTCCGGACAACCTGGTTTGCTACTGGATTTCGCACTACGACTACTATCAGCCAGAGGCGTACCTCCCACAAACCGACACTTACATTGAAAAGGAACTGAGCATTCTGCAAGAGATAGAGCGGTATCGCCTGGAGACACTGACGGCGCTCGTGAGTGGGCGGCGGGACGTGCTGGTGGTGGCTTCGGTGTCCGCGATATATGGTCTGCAGGATCCGAGCGAATTTGCCCAGCATGTGGTGAAGCTGCAGGTGGGGCAGCGGTATCCGCGGCAGGCCCTCCTGCACCAGCTTGTGCAAATGCTCTACCGGCGCACCAGCGAAGGCAGCCAACCAGGCACTTTCTGGACCCGAGGCGACCGAGTGTATGTGTTTCCCCCTTACGAACAGCGAGGATATCGGGTGAGTTTTTTCGGGCCGGCTATTGAAGGGCTTGAAGAGATAGAGCTCCCGGGGCTGAAGCCTGTGCGGCGCCTGTCGGAGCTTACGCTTTTTTCGGCGGAGATGTTCGTCTTATCGCCGTCTAAGCTGGAGGCGGCCATAGCCAGCATCCAAGCTGAGCTGGAAGAGCAGGTGCGCTACCTGGAGAGCCTGGGCCGGTACGAAGAAGCCACGCGCCTACGCAAACGAACCCTCTACGATATAGAACAGCTGCGTACCCTGGGCTATTGCAACGGCATTGAGAACTACTCTCGCCATCTGACGGGACGCCAGCCCGGTGAGCGGCCCTACACTTTGCTGGACTACTTTCCTCGCCCTTTCCTGACGGTGATTGACGAAAGCCATGTGACCTTACCCCAGATCAAGGCCATGATAGGGGGGGATCAGTCTCGTAAGTTGGTGTTGGTAGAGTACGGCTTTCGGCTCCCCTCTGCGCTGGATAATCGTCCGCTGCGGTTTGAGGAGTTTGAAGCTTTGCTGGATCAGGTGATGTATGTCAGTGCCACGCCGGGCCCTTACGAACTGGCTCAGACGGGAGGGGCTTTTGTGGAGCAAGTGGTGCGGCCCACTGGCTTGGTGGATCCGCCCGTGCATCTGCACCCCATGGAAGGAGCGGTGGATCACCTGCTGGAGAAAATCCAGCAGCACCGCGAACGAGGAGGAAGGGCCTTGGTGATCACGCTCACCAAAAAGCTCGCTGAAGAGGTGGCTGGTTTTCTGGCGCGTATGGGGATTCCCGCGGCTTACCTGCATTCCGGCCTCAATGCCCTCCAGCGGGTGGAGGTGCTGGATAAGCTTCGCTCCGGGCAGATTGAGGTCGTGGTAGGCGTGAATCTCCTGCGGGAAGGGCTGGATCTGCCCGAAGTGTCCCTGGTGGCCATCCTGGAGGCGGACAAAGAGGGATTTTTGCGTTCTGAAACTTCGCTCATCCAGATTGCGGGGCGAGCGGCCCGCAACGTGGACGGGGAGGTGATGCTGTATGCGGATCGGGTTACGGAATCTATGGAACGCTTCATGCGGGAGTCGGAGCGTCGCCGTCAGAAGCAACTGGCTTACAACGCCGCGCATGGGATTGTGCCTCGTACGGCAGGTCGGCGGGCTGCGCCCACGCCCGAGGCCACAGAGGCCGGCGCTATGGGACCTGTGGCTGCGGCTCACTTGAGCTTGGCGGAGCTCCAGGCGCTGATAGAAGAGGTTCGGCAGCGTATGTTAGCTGCGGCCGAGGCCGAGGAGTACCTTACAGCGGCGCATTATCGGGACGAACTGCGGTTCCTTGAAGCGCGCCTTGCTCGGCTTTCCGCAGCCTCTTCGCCTGCCGTTGCGCAAAATGCCTTATCTTAGTGCAGGACTATGGTAGCCTGGCTGGATGTGGCCTTTTATGGCCTGAGCGTTGCGGTAGGCTTGGGGGCCGTAGCGGCTGTGGTGGTGTGGATCTACGCCTTCTCTCTCCGCAAAAAACTTAGGGATCGCCTGCTTTCCTGGGAAAATCCCGCATTTGGGCTTCCCACAGCGGTGCTCTTTATGCTTGCGCTTGCTTTCTTGAGTGGAGTCCTCCTAGGCTATGCGTTCTACTTGAAATACCCCTCCACCTCACAGGTGGCCGTGTTTTGGCGTTCCTCCACCGCTTTGTTCTTTTTGCTCTTCTTAGAGACCATCGTCATTTATGGGGGCCTCCAAATACAAAACATGCATTGTCTGGCCGAAAGAGGCTTTTACCATATTAGATTTGATTGGAGTCTGCTAAAGTGGCGGGTTGAGCTCATACCTTGGGAGCAGGTGTACGACTACTATGTGCATACGGAAGCGGTGCTTAGCACTTTCACTTTGATTTTTCGGGATCGGCGCACGATTTCTTTTCAGGCGCCTTCGTATTTGCGTAGTAGTATTGAGCAGGTTATAGACTATGGGCGGGAGAAATATGTGTTTTTGTGGCGGCATGGGCGTAGTGTGACGCGCTCTTCGTCCGAATCCTGATCCTATGCGGCGGGGCTTGGCCCTAACAGGCTTGGCCTGCGCGCTGGTGGGGGGAGGGCTGGTCCTTTTGAACGAGCTTTTACCCCTATCGTATTTTGTGCAGGCTTTCCAGACCTGGCAAAGTCATGCCTGGATGGAGGCTTTGCGCCGGTATTCGGCTCTCTTGTATGAGTATCGGGAAAAGCCCGCAGCTTGGCGAGCTCATCCCGAGGTGCTTTTTTTAGAGTATAGCCGAGAAGGCCGTCTGCTGCGCTGGAATACGGCTCGCTGGCCCCTTCCAGCGGCTACTCCTTCTTTTGCCAGTACAGCCCCTGAGATCTTATCCGATGAGCAGAGCTTTTATTATGCGCTCAAGCTCCTTGTGGATAGTACCTTACAGGTGGTGCTTTTGCCCATCCGGATCGAGCCGGTGGAGGTAGGGGTTTATCCCCGATGGGATGTACCGATAAAAGGCGACTGGTCTTGGATTCATAGCCTTCAAATAACTCGGCAAAGTAGCCCCTTTCCCATCGTATTTCGCCAATTGTCTGGGGAACCGGTTTTTCGGCTTTACCTGCACGAGCCGGAGAGGCTGCGCAGGCCTGGGCGCTGGGTTTATAGTGGGCTTTTAGCGGTAGCGTTCGGCTTGGCTCTCGTGGAGCTATGGCGTTTTCTCCGCAGGCGGTATGCGGAACAAGTGGTACGGACAGTGTTTTTGGGGCTTTTCGTGCTGGTGTGGCAGGGGTTCCATTGGAGTGATTTGCCAGCGTGGTTGTGGGAGTCACGCCTTTCTTCTGCCCGTGAGTGCGCATTCTCGCCGCTGCACACGAGCCTGTGGGATATAGCCTGGTCGTTGGGCATCTTACTATGGGCTACGACGCTCTTGCCTAAGGCCAGACGACTTTCTGACGTAGGCTACGATCTGGCTTTTTGGGGGGTCTGGGGAGCTATAGGGGGCGCCTTGTACCTATTTGCCCAACACAGCCAGCTTAACCTGGACCCAGCTGACATAGGGGACTGGCTGATGTGGATAGGATGGGGGGGGCTTTTGGCTGTTCTATGGCGGGTATTGGGGTTTTTATGGCGAAGCCTGGCCTCCAAGCGGCTGGGGGTGCTGCTGGCTGGGGCAGGCCTGGCAACGCTCATTTTGCTGGGAATACGGGCCCATACGGGCACGGTGGCAATGCTTTTGCTGCTTTTCTTTAGTCCGCTTCTATCTAAACCTTTTTGGGGGGTACAGGTGCTGCGGGCTTTGCTTGTCGTAGGGGCCATAGATGGATGGATTGATTGGGCGCAGGCTCATAGAGCTCGCCGATTTTTGGAGGCGGCGGCTCCTGGAGCGCTTCGGCTGCGGGACGCAATGCTGGAGTACCGGCTGGCTCAGACGCTTCCTCGGCTGGCGTCGGACTCGGCTCTGTGGAGCGAGCTGAGTCCCCAGGATGACCTCATAGATATCCAATTCGTGTCCAAGATCCACCGCAAGTACTTCTTGAAGCTGGGAGAAAACTACGATATTCACATCTCCTGCTGGACGGCCGAGGAGCTTCGTTTGGACAATTTATTTGAGTGGCGTCCGCCTCCTTGGCGGCAGGTGGTAGCGCAGGCTGAGAAAACCTTTTCTCCCTACCTGTTTTTCGTAGTCAAAGGGACCCCTCGGTACTACTATGTGGCGCGCGTGCCGGTGTATGGGGTTCCCGGCGGCTTGATTTGGGTGCGGCTGGAACTCTATCCTCGTCGGCGTCCTCTCCGAGAGCAGTTGTATCCTTTAGAGACGGAGCAGGCGGCGATGGCTTATGCCCTGTATGAGAAGGGCTACCTTGTCCGGCAATGGGGCTTGCTTTCTTTTCCGCCTTACTTATCTGAGCAGCCTGGGGCCTTGCCTTTGTGGCGGGAGCAGGGGGGTTTTTATGAGTACCTGGTGGCAGATAGGCAGGGATTTGTGGCCTTTTTGCGCTACCCTTTGCGGAGTGAGGCGGCTCGGCTGGCCACGATTCCCATTTTGTTAGGGCTTTTGGCCTTGGGGCTGGTGGTGCAGGATTGGAAGCGTTTTGGGGCGGGGCTTCGCAGCTTGTACGCCCGTCGGGGACCCCTGGTAGGGCAGCTTAGAGGCCTTTTCTGGGTGTCGGTGGCGCTTCCGCTGATCGGACTGGTAGGGATAAGTTTTGCGCTTTTCTGGCGCTTCAGTGAAAATAGCCTTGAAGCAAGCCTTCGCCAGCGCCTTTCTTCGGTCGGCACTTACCTTGCAGGCGACCCCACCCTCCAGGAAAAACTCGCCTACTGGATAGACAACTACATGCCTTCCGAAGAATCTTTTGTACGGGATCTCATGCGTCGTGTGGCCTTTTTGTCGGGCACCGAGGTCTTTTTATACAATCGCAAGGGCTACTTGTACAGTAGTACGCTTCCCCCGGCGTATTGGGGAATCTACATTCGGCCTTTTTTAGAGCCTGAGCTGCTGGAGAGGATGCAACCGCCGTCTGCGGAGGTCTACATAGAGACCACTGCGGAGGGTTCGCAGCTTCGGGGATACATTCCTTTGCGTGCGCCGCAAGGGCACTTATTGGGCGTGTTACACATTCCCCTGCCCTTGTCTAAGCGATCCTTCTACGAGCCGCTTCAGTACTTTTTGGGGTATGTGGTGAATGTGTATTTGGTGCTGGCTGGGGGTGCTATTTTGGTGGGGCTTCTTTTGATACAGCGGTTTGCTGAGCGTCTTGAAAAGGTGGTAGGACAATTGCGGGCTGCCCCGGAGGCCCCCACCCCTCCCCTGCTCACCTGGGAAAGCCGAGACGATGAGATAGACACCCTGGCTGCGGCGTACAACGACATGGTGGAACGGCTGCGTGCAAGTCAGAAGCAGCTTGAAGCCACCCTTCGCCGGGTCAGTCAGCAAGAAATCGCTTCCCAAGCCGCGCACGAAATCAAAACAGCCCTGACGCCTCTCAAGCTTCAGCTTCAGCACCTGCAGCGCCTACCCGAGGTAGACCCCCCCAAACTGCGCGAAATCACGACCCGCTTGCTGGACCGTGTAGAGGCTTTGGTTCGCATCGCCAACAGTTTCATGACCTTTGCTCGGTTAGACTCGCCGGAAGGGGTTCCGCAAGTGCCCGTAGAGCTTGTGCGGTTTGTTTCTGAGCATTTGCAGCCTTTTCTGCACACTCCCTCGGTACCGGTTGAGCTGCGCTTGCCTGAGGTGCCCCTCTGGATTCAGGCGAGCCCGGATGCCCTCCAGCAGGTGCTGAATAACCTGATGCAGAACGCCCTCCAAGCCTTGGAGGGGCATCCAGCGCCGCGGGTTTGGGTTACCCTGACCGAGCAAAACCGGGAGGCGATTTTAGCGATCCAAGATAATGGCCCGGGCATTCCGTTAGAGGTGCGGGAACGGATTTTTGAGTTTTATTTCACCACGCGGCGCACGGGTACGGGGCTGGGGCTGGCCATCACGAAGGGCTTGGTGGAACGGATGGGGGGGCGAATCTCTTTTTCCAGCGAGGTGGGGATGGGTACGACATTTTATGTGGTTTTTCCGGTCAGTCCGGCTTAGATGGGTACTTTGGTGGGCTGGTGGGGGGGCTTGGGCGCAGTGGGATACGATCCTTCCTCCGGGCGTGGATAGTTTGCCGCTGCCGCCGGGCTGGGTGCTGGGCCTGGAGGTGAGGCCGCCGGTTTTGTGGAGGTACGATACCCTTCGGCATGTGTTGCGCTGGCCCGCTCAGGGTGAGAGCCTGCGGGTGCGGCTTCAGCTGTATCCCCTTCCGGCGGCGCCGCCGCTTTTTGCGCCTTTGCCGTTAGCGGCCCTGGAGAAGTGGGACAGCCTGGCGCGTGAAACATACCCCCCTGCGCAAGCGCCGGCTTTTTCCTCAAGCCGGGCCGATACTTTTACCCCGGAGATTCGGCGCAGTGGGAGCCTGGTGCGCTCGATCACGGTGGGCACCGGTCAGAACGCCACCTTCAACAGCGCCTTTCGCCTAAGCCTGGAAGGCCAGATAGCGCCAGACCTGTACCTGCTGGCGGCCCTCACCGACGAGAACCTCCCCTTTCAGACCACCACGCAGACTTTTTCCGACTTTGACCGGGTAAACATCGGTCTGCGGTGGCGCCAAACTCGCCTCCTGCTGGGGGATCTGGAGCTGCGCGAAGCAGGCTCCCGGTTTGCGAATTTTTACCGGAATGTCCTGGGCTTGGACCTGACGACTCCGCTTGGAAGCCGGCATCAGGGGCGGTTTGCCTTTGCCGAAGCCAAGGGCCGCTTCCACACCAACTCATTTATGGGGCAGGAAGGACGGCAGGGGCCTTACCCCCTCACCGGCAAAAACGGCGAACGGTTCATTCCGGTTCTGGCCGGCTCAGAAAAAGTCTACGTCAACGGCGTACTTATGCGGCGGGGGCAGGACCAAGACTATGTGATGGACTACGCCGTTGGAGAGCTTACCTTCACCCCGAAGGTGCCCATCACGGCCGCTACCCGGATCGTGGTGGACTTTGAGTACGCAGACCGCAGCTACGGCCGGAGTTTCCTCTACCTGGCCGAAAGTTGGCAAGGTGAGAAGGCCCGCTATGCCGTGTCGTACTTTCGTCAGGCGGATAATCCCCGCCGTCCCCTGGATTTTTCGCTCACACCCGAGGAGGAGGCTCAGCTTGCGGCTTTGCCGGCAGGCCAAACGGTGGGGCTGCTGCCGGGGATAGATACGCTTCCTTACGAGCCAGGGGCTATTCGCTACGCCGCTCGGGACACGATCATTGGAGGCGAACGGCTTTCGTACTTTGTGTTTAGCCAGGACTCTGCGCAAGCGCACTACCAGCTGACCTTTGCGTACGTAGGACCAGGTCGGGGGGAGTATGTGCGCGAGCCTTCCTCGGTGAATGGGAACATCTTCCGGTGGGTGGGGCCGGGTCTGGGCGAGTACCGGGTAGGCAGGGTCGTCCCGCTCCCCACTTCTGTGGAGGTGCTTTCGCTGCGAAACGAGGTCCGAGGGCCTTTTCGCCTCCTGTGGGAGGGAGAAACCGACGCCAGCCGCTTTGTGGAGAATCGTTTTGCGGGGCGCTCCAGCACGGGTTTGGCCATGCGCCATACGCTGCGTTGGCAGGCCTTGCCCGATAGCTCCGTGTGGCAGCTGCGGCCCGAAGTCTCCGCCCAGTACGTGATGGCCACGTACCAGAACGCTGACCGGGTCTACGAACGCGAGTACGGCCGCCAGTGGAACTTCAACGATTTGGGCCTTCGTGCCACCGAACGGCTCCTTGAGGCCCGCCTCCCCCTTTCCTGGGCTGGTCGTTATCGGCTCACACCCCACGTGGGTTGGCGTAGGTGGGGAGATACGCTGCGCACCACCCGCTTTTCCGCCTTGTGGGAAGGCCTGGATACCACCCGAGGGTTAGGAGGGCAGTACCTCCTGGAATACCTTCCCGCTCGCTCCCCGATAGGCACAGACCGGTGGCTGCGCCATACGGGGCAAGTGTTTTTTACGCTCAAGCGGTGGCAGGTGGGTTCGGCGATCTGGGCCGAAAAGCGCCGCAGCCCTCGGGCTGATACGGCGACATTTCGGTTTCACGAGTACACGCCGTTTGTGCGTTATCGGGGTCCTCGGTGGAGCTTCCGCGTGGCCTACCAGTGGCGCACCGAATGGCAAGCGCTGCGTGGAGAAAGCCCCCCGCGCGAAGCGCTACGCTTTCGGGCCTACATGCCTCAGGGAGAGCTGAGCTACCAGGGCGACAAAGCCTCTTTTTCCACGGTGGCTTCGTATCGGTGGTTTGTGCCGGGGGATAGCGCTTTTCGCCTGGAAGCTAAGCGCACCCTTCTCAGCCAGACCGCGCTGCGCCTGCGGCTGGAGCCGTGGGAAGTGGAAGGGTTTTATCAGGTTTCGGCCGAGCAGACGCCCCAGCGCCAGCTTTTGTATGTGGCGGTCAATCCCGGACAAGGCACCCACGAATGGCGCGACCTGAATGGCGATGGCCTCCAGCAGATTGAGGAGTTTTTTCCGGCTGTGAACCCGCTTTTGGCCAACTATGTGTTGGTTCAGCGGGCTACGGGGCGGTTTATTCCGGCGGTGGGGGTTTCGGCTTCGGTGGCGGTGCGCTATCAGCCTCGTCGGCGCCTTCGCTGGCTGGGCTATCAGGTCAACACCCGCTTGGATCAGCGTCAGAACGCCCCTGACGCCCGATGGGTGCGGTACCTCCCCTCGCCGCCCCCCACCGATACGAGTTTCGTCCAATGGACGCTCCTGCATCGGCAAGACCTGTTTCTGTTTCGGTATTCCACCCGAGGCGATCAGACGATTTCCTTTCAGTACCAGCTCACCCAGCGGGTGCCTTTGTCGGGCTTACAGCGTCAGCAAAGCCGACAATACACTTCCCGCAGTCGGTATGTGCTTTCCCCCCAGGTCAGCTTGGAGATGACGGCCACCTACCTCACGAAGGAAAGCCTGGCTCCTTTGCAGGCTGAGCTAAACTACGCCCATCGGGGGGTGGATGTGGGACCCCAGGTGGCTTATCAGCCTTCGGGGCGGTGGCGCACGACGGCAGGCCTGACCTACCGGGATAAAGTCGCTTTGACCCCTCAGCCTGTGCGTTTGCGGGGATGGCGGTTGCCCCTTGAGCAGCGGTGGAGCTGGAAAGCCGGGGCTTTCGTAGGGGTGCGGCTGGAGCCTTCTCTTTACCGCGCCGCCGCACCTCTACCCCCCCTCTTGGCTTACGACCTGCTTGAGGGGCTCCAAATCGGCCGCAACCTTTTTACCAGCCTGACCCTAAACTTCCCTCTCAACCGCTTCTTGGAGCTGAACCTGGTGTACGAGGGCCGTTTTACCGCTCAGGCGCCGGTGCATTCGGCTCGCATGCAGGCTCGGGCAAACTTCTGACCTTTGCCCGGTGAATCCTCGTCAGGTGCCCATTCTGCTCCTGGTCTACAATCGGGTAGACACGCTACACCAAGTCCTTGCGGTGCTGCGGGAAGTGCGCCCCTCCCTCCTCTTTGTGAGTGGGGATGGGCCCAAACCTACCGAGGAAGACTCTGCTCGGGTGGCTGCGGTGCGCCGCTTCCTTCAGCAAAGCGTAGACTGGCCCTGCGAAGTCTACTTTCGCTTCCTGCCAGAAAACCACGGTTGTCGCCTCGGCGTAGTAAGCGGGATAAACTGGTTTTTCTCACAGGTTACGGAGGGAATCATTTTGGAAGATGACACCTTACCGCATCCGGATTTTTTTGCCTATGCGGCAGAGATGTTAGAGCGTTATCGGGATGAGCCGAGGGTAGGTTCTATCACGGGCTTGCAGGTTCTTCCAGGATGGAAATCTGCGTATGCGTGGCGTTTTATTCGCATTCCGCTGATCTGGGGGTGGGCTACCTGGCGGCGGGCTTGGACAGGCTACGATCCTTCGGTGTACAGGTGGCCGCAGCTGCGGCAAGAGGGCTTGCTTGAGCGGGCCCTGGCGGACAACCTTCGTCTTGTTCGGCCTATCAAAAAGGGGTTAGATCTGATTCATAGGGGGCAGCTGGATACCTGGGATTACCAGTGGGTGCTCCAGCTGTTGGAGCGTGGGCAGCTCACTGTCGTCCCTGCCCGCAACCTTATCCGTAACCTGGGGGTGGCCCATCCTTTGGCCCTTCACACCCGAAAAAGGCGCCCTTGGCAGCACTTGCCGCTGGAAGGTTGGGAACCGCGTCCTGCCGCCCCTGCCGTAGAAATTGACCTCGCTTACGAACGGGCTCTGGCTTTCTATTTTGCGTCGCCCCCTTTTTGGCTTCAGTTTTGGTACCGCTTGGGCGGAGATTACCCTTATCGCAGCTTCCCTGTGCTTCGTGGCCGCACAGGGAAATAGCCTCAGACAAAGCCGGACTTTTTCCTACCTTAGCTTCATGAAGACAAAGCAAGCTACGCTGCCAGCGGGCACGCTGATGCTGCAGTACCCCGCTTCCCGCAAAGGGCATCTACCTGGGCACTTGTACCCTTTCCTCCGGGTGGCTATGCGGGAAATCGCCCTGGAAGATCCCGACTACCCTGTGTATTATGCTTATGACACCAGCGGGCCCTTCACGGAAAGGCCCATAGACCTGGCTCAAGGGCTTCCTCGCCTTCGGGAGGGGTGGATTCTGGCCCGCGAAGATGTGGAGCGGTTACCTCGCTTTTCCACCCCGCTGGCCCAGCGTATGTACGAAAGCCCACCTCCCACCGCTTTTCCCAACCCTCACCTGCCTCTGCGGGCTAAACCAGGCCGAACCGTGACGCAGCTCCATTACGCTAAGGCCGGCCTCATCACACCGGAAATGGAGTACGTCGCTATCCGAGAGAACCAGCGCCTGGAGGCTTATCGGAAGCAGGGTAAAAAGCTCCCTCGGTTCCATCCTGGCCAAAGCTGGGGAGCTGACTTGCCGGAGGAAATTACCCCTGAGTTTGTTCGGCAGGAGATTGCGGCAGGCCGGGCTATCCTTCCTGCCAACATCAACCACCCTGAGTCGGAGCCCATGATCATTGGGCGCCGCTTCCGCACCAAGGTCAACGCTAACATTGGCAATTCTATCGTAGCCTCTTCCATCGCCGAGGAAGTGGAAAAGGCGGTGTGGGCCTTCTACTGGGGGGCAGATACGCTCATGGATCTCTCTACGGGCCATCACATACACGAAACGCGAGAATGGATCCTGCGCAATAGCCCCGTGCCTATCGGGACGGTGCCCATCTACCAGGCGCTTGAAAAGGTCGGCGGTAAGCCTGAAGAGCTGACCTGGGAGGTTTTCCGGGAAACCCTCATTGAGCAGTGCGAGCAGGGTGTGGATTACTTTACCATCCATGCGGGGGTTCGGCTGGCCTACATCCCCAAGACGGTGGATCGCATCACGGGCATTGTGTCCCGGGGCGGCTCTATCATAGCTCGGTGGTGCCTGGCCCATCACAAGGAGAATTTCCTCTACACGCACTTTGAGGAGATATGCGACATCCTCAGGCAGTATGATGTGGCGATTTCGCTGGGGGATGGGCTTCGTCCGGGCAGCATCGCAGACGCCAGCGATGAAGCGCAGTACGCCGAGCTGCGCACCCTCGGCGAGCTGGCCCAAGTGGCTTACCGGTACGATGTTCAGGTCATGATAGAGGGCCCTGGCCACATCCCCATGCAACTGATCTGGGAAAACATGCAGAAAGAGCTGGAAGAAGCCTACGAACGGCCTTTTTATACGCTGGGTCCCTTGGTGACCGATGTGGCGCCTGGTTACGATCACATCACTTCTGCGATCGGGGCGGCGATGATAGGGTGGTTTGGTACGGCGATGCTGTGCTATGTCACGCCTAAGGAACATCTGGGCTTGCCGAACAGAGAAGACGTGCGCGAGGGGCTGATAGCTTACCGGATTGCGGCGCATGCGGCGGATATCGCCAAGGGGCACCCAGCTGCGCAGTGGCGCGATTACCTGCTTAGCCGGGCTCGGTTTGCTTTCCGCTGGCGAGATCAGTTTCACTTGGCGTTGGATCCCCAGCGGGCCGAGGCCTACCATGACGAAACGCTCCCGGCTGAGGGGGCCAAGATAGCCCACTTCTGCGCTATGTGCGGGCCTAAGTTCTGCTCTATGGAGCTGACGCACCAGCTGCGGCGCCTTGCGGCGGAAAAAGGCCTTCCTGAGGCCGACCTCGTCCAACAGGGCCTTGCAGAAAAGGCCGAAGAGTTTCGCCGCTGGGCCCCCTGAAGGGTAGCGTGGGCTTCCTACCTTTGTCGGATGCGTTCGTTTTGGAGAGGGCTCGCCCTGGCCGCGTGGATAGGGGCAGGCTTTGCCCAGGTGGCGCTGCTCAAAGAGCCTTTTTTGCCGCTGGAAGATTACGCGCCCCCTCCGCCCCCTTCCCGTACCCCTTTGGGCACCCCTTCTCCAGCGTACTGGCAAAACCGGGCCGATTACCAGATGGAAATCACCCTGGACCCGGCCACCCACCACCTGCGCGGCTTGGCCCGCCTCACCTACACCCACAACGGACCTTTTCCCCTGTGCTACCTCTGGCTTGCTATTGAACCCGAGTACTTCTCCCTGCGGAGCTACGGCCACCTGAGCCGGAACTTCCTCTGGGAGAACTTCCAGCGGGATACCCGCCGCGCCGAAGCTTCTCGGCTGGAGTTGTATGCCCGCCAGCTGGCGAATTACCAGCGTACCCACTTCCAACTTCTTGAAGTGGCGCTGGAGGAAGGGGTGTCGGTTCGGCCGTTGCCTTACAGGCTGGAAGAGACGGCCCTGGAAGTGAGCTTGCCTCGCTGCCTGGAAAAAGGCCAGCAGGTGACCTTGCGATTGGCCTGGAGCTTTTTCCTCAACGACGCTTCCGTGGAAGGGCGGGGAGGCTATCTGATGACCGACAAAGGACCGATTTACCAGGTAGCCCAGTATTACCCCCGGCCTCTGCTGCTGAACGACATCCGGGGCTGGGAAAAGATGCCTTACTACGGCCCTAGCGAATTTGCCACGGAGTTTGGCGACTTTGATGTCACCATTCGCTTGCCGCGAGGCTACACCGTCGTAGCTACCGGCCGCCTCCAAAATCCTGAGTCGGTTCTCTCGCCTACCCAGCTTGCTCGCTGGAGGAAAATAAACGCCGACAGCACGACTTTCCTTATCTCTGAGAAGGAGGCTCCGGCTCGGGTGGGTTCGGACACCCTGAGTTGGCACTTTCGGGCGGAGGGGGTACGGGATTTTGCTTTTGCGGCCAGCGCTCAGTACATCTGGGAAGCGCGCTACACCCAGGTGCCGGGGGCTCCAGGTCCAACCCTTCTGCAATCCCTTTACATCCCCGATGTAGCTCCCCTCTGGCGCCACCTGGCCCTGGCCGCTGCCGAGCACACGCTGCACAGCTACAGTCAGTACACCTTTCCTTTTCCGTACCCTTCCATGGCGGTTACCTACGGGGCGGTCTTCGGGATGGAATACCCCATGATTGTCTTTTGTGGGCGCCAAACCCTGGAAAAAGGCGGCCGCTACGCTGAAGCAGCCCGCCATAACTTCATCTCGCTCGTGATCCATGAGGTGGGGCACAACTTTTTCCCCATGATCGTCTGCTCGGATGAGCGGCGCTGGATGTGGTTAGACGAAGGCCTCAATACCTACCTTGAGAACCTCACCAAAGCCGCGTTTGAGCCGCTTATCCGGGAGAAGGAAGCGCCTCTGGAAAGGTTGCGCATCAGCCAGTACCTCAAAAGTGGCCAGAGCCAACCCATCCTCATCCACCCGCACGCCATCCGCGAAATGGGGGCTAACGCTTACCTCAAGGTAGCCTTAGGCTTGGAAGCGCTGCGCACTTACATCTTAGACCCCGCCCGGATGGACACCGCCTTCGCGCGCTATGCACGCACTTGGGCCTTCAAACACCCCGAACCTTGGGATTTTTTCCGCATGATCAGCGGAGCGGTGGTCCAAGAGCTGGGATGGTTCTGGCGGGGATGGTTTCTGGACACCCAACCGGTGGATATCGCCATAGATACCGCCGCCGTGGAAAAAGTCAAGGTGGACAAACGCACCCGGGCCCTTCTTCTGGAAGAGGACAGGCTTGCGATAGAACGGTACCTATCTTGGCTTGCGGCGGATACCGCCCCGCGCGCTTTTTATGTGGACCGTCACCCTTACCTGGTGGATAGTTTCGTCAAGGCCAACCGCCAGAAGTACCTGGCTACCTTAGCCGAACGGAAGGCGGCCTTCACCGAAGCCCAAAAAGCGGCGCGCAAGTGCCTGGAGCAGGATGAAGTGTACGAGGTGCGGGTTCGCTTCCGAAATGGGGGAGGGCTGGTGTGGCCCCTCTGGGTAAAGCTGACCTTGGAAGGGGGGGCTTCGGCGTTGTATTACTTCCCCGCCGAAGCTTGGGCCAAAGAGAACCGCCTTTTCTTGCGGGTCTTTTACACCCGCGAGCCGGTGGTCCGCGTGGAGGTGGATCCGTGGGGTCTTTCGCTTGACACCAATCCTCAGAACAATGGGTATTCCCTCCAGCGAGGAAATTGAGGCTCGCCTGGCTCGTCTGGAAGCCCAGGTCCGGGCCCTAAAAGAGGCCCACGAGCGGGCCGAAAGTGAAAAAAAAGCCTTACTTTTGGCGTGGCAGGGGCAGTGGGAGCGCACCAGAGCGCGCCTACTAGCCTTGCGCACCAAAATAGAAGGGGCTCTATCCCATGGCAGACCTGACGCGGACGTGGATTCTGTTGGGGCGGCGGCTGACGATCCAGGCGCCGCCTGAGAGCATAGCAAGAGTAGAAGCCCTGCTGGCCGAGATCGACCAGCGGGCTCAGGCCTTGCGTAAAACCAGGCCCGACGTAGATGAAGTGACCCATTGGCTTATGGCGGTGCTCTCGGTGCTGGAAGCCCTCGCCGCCCACCTCGACCGCTACGAGGCTTTCTGCCAGCGGCTGGAATCCCTTCTGTCCCCTTCTGAACCTGAAGTTTGAACTATGACCACGCTGGTAAGCCTCATAGCCGGTTTTCTCATAGGTGCAGCGGGTGGATACGCTGCCCTGCGTGTTTTTACCCGGCGCTATAGACAGCGCTTAGAGAGCGAAGAAACAAGCCATCGCAACCGCCTCGCGGCCCTGGAGGCAGAAGCCCAAGAGCGTGCCAAACGGCTTGAACAGAAAGCCCATCAGCGCCTCCAGGAAGCTAATCGTAAACTCCAGCAGGCCGAAAAAGAAGCCGAACGCCGCGTGCGCGAAAGGCTCGCCAAAGACATCGCCGAAACCGAGGCTCGGGTCCGAGAGATGTTAGCTCAGGCCGAAGCCCGCCATAAAGAGCTGGATGAGCGCCAAAAGCAGGTCCTTCACCTTGAGGAGACCCTGGATCGGCGCCAGGAGCAGCTTCAAGCGCAGCTTGCAGCCCTCCAGAAGGATTTTGAGCGGCTGGAGCAGCAGCGAGAAGCGCAGGAACAGCGCCTACGCCAGATCTTACAGCGAGAAGAAGCCCTGGCCGAAAAAGAAAAAGCCCTCCAAAGCGAGTTGGAAGCCTTAGCAGGGCTTAGCCGGGAGGAGGCGCTCCAGCGTCTGATGGACTCCCTCAGGCACGAGGCCGAAACCCGAGCCCACGCTCAGCTCCAGCAGATCGTGGAAGAAGCCCGCCTCAAAGCCGTGGAAGAATCCCAGCGCATCATCGCCATCACCCTTTCACGGGTAGGGGTCGAGCAGGCTGTTCAGCATAGCATTACCACCTTCCCCCTGGAGAGCGACGAACACAAGGGCCGCATCATCGGCCGAGAAGGACGCAACATCCGCACCTTGGAAGCCCTCACCGGCGTTGAAATCATCGTAGACGATACGCCAGGGGCCATTGTGATCTCTTGCTATGATCCGATTCGGCGGGAAATCGCAAGCCGCACGCTTCAGCGGGTCTTGGCCGATGGGCGAGTTCATCCCGCCCGCATTGAAGAAGAGGTCAAAAAGGCCGAACAGGAAATTGAGCGCGAAATCCGCGACACAGGCCACAAAACGCTCATGAGCCTGGATATCCGGGGGGTGGCCCCTGAGGTGCGAGACCTGATTGGCAAAATGCGGTTCCGGTTCTCCTTTGGGCAGAATCTTTTGCATCATTCCCGAGAGGTGGCGCGCCTGGCTGCCCTAATCGCCGCCGAACTTGGCCTGCCCAAAGAAAAAGTCCGACTCGCTAAGCGAGCTGGCCTCTTCCACGATATTGGCAAGGTCTCGGACGAAAACCCTGAACTCCCCCACGCCCTCCTCGGCATGGAAATCCTCAAGCGTTACAAGGAACACCCCGAAGTCCTCAACGCTGTGGGGGCTCATCACGATGAGATCGAGATGACCTCTATCATTTCGCCCATCGTGCAGGTGGCGGACGCCATCAGTGGCGCACGGCCAGGGGCCCGTCGCGAAACGGTAGAAAAGTACATCCAGCGCATCCAGGAGCTGGAAGCCATTCCTAAAAAGTTTCCGGGGGTCACCCAGGCTTTTGCCATGCAGGCCGGCCGCGAACTGCGCATCCTCGTGGAAAGCGAAAAAGTCTCAGACAGCCTCGCTGACCAGATCGCCCAAGCCGTGGCCGAAGAAATCCAAAATTCCCTCCAGTACCCCGGCCAAATCAAGGTGACCGTCATCCGCGAAAAACGCAGCGTAGCCTATGCTCGCTAAGCGAGATTATGCTCTGCTTTTTGCCCGCTACTTTGTGGGCGTGCTTTTCACCTTCTCCGGCCTAATCAAGGTCAACGACGTGCGGGGCTTTGCCTACAAGCTGGAAGAGTACTTTGAGGTCTTCTACAAGCACAGCGGGGTCCCCTTTCACGAAATCTTCGGCCCGTGGAGTGTGGCTTTGGCGGGGGCTATAGCGGTGTTTGAGACAGGGCTGGCCGTCTTTCTGATCTTGGGCTATGCGCGCCGCTTCACCGCTTGGAGCCTCCTTCTTATGATTCTGTTTTTTACCTTCCTCACCGCCTATTCCGCTATTACTCGGGCGGTGTCGGACTGTGGATGCTTCGGGGAGGTGATCAAGCTCACCCCCTGGCAGTCTTTTGCCAAGGACGTGGGGCTGCTGGGCTTGATTGGGTACATCTTCCTCAAGAGAGAAGAGCTGCGGCCCCTGGTGCCGCATCGGTGGCTGCCTTGGATAGCCTGGGGCAGTTGGGCAGCGCTGGCAGGGCTCACGACCTACTTTTACTTGTACCTGCCGGCGGTGGACTTCCTCCCCTACCACGAAGGGCAGAACCTGAAAAAAGCCCTGGAACCGGGGCCTGCCGGCGTGCCGCTCATCACCGATTACGTCTCTACGCGCCTGACCGACTGCGGGGTGAATGAACTGGAGGGACGCGTGATCCTGGTGGTGGTACAGCGGCTTGAGAAACTGACTCCGGCTGAAGTAGAGCGACTGCGGGCTTTCTTATCCAACTTACCCCCGGGCCTCAAGGTTGTAGGCGTTACGGCCTCCCCCAAAGAAGAGCGTCAGCGCTGGCCCCAGGAAAAAGGCCTGCCGGGTCTTTGCTTTGCCCCTCAGGATCAGACGGTACTCAAGGCGCTTTTGCGTTCGTCAGCGGGAGCCCTCTACCTGGAAAACGGCATCATTCGCAAGAAGTGGCCTTGGCGGCGCCTCCCCGCCGGCCCTGAAGCCCACCGATGGTTCGCTTCTTCCTGAGGGTAGCCCTTCAGGCCCTGCTGCTGTTTTTCTTCAGTTTCACGCTCCTGTTTTTTCTGGTGCGGGGGCTGGGGGATCCGGCCCAGATGCTTCTCGGTCAGCGGTCGGATCAGGCTTCCCTGGAAGCTATCCGGGCTAGCTTGCACCTGGATCAGCCGCTTTGGCGCCAGT
>BPGW01000002.1:192500-369864 GCA_026003235.1 Bacteroidia bacterium
GGGGAAACCTGGGGGGACGCAGATTAACTCCGAATGGCGGCAGAGGCTTCCTGGGAGTGAGGGCACTCGGCGCTAAGGTCGAGGTCCGAGAGGGGGACAACCCAGACCCGCCGCTAAGGCCCCGAAGTGCCAGCTAAGTCGGTCTAACGAAGTGTCCCTGCTATGACAGCCAGGAGGTTTGCTTAGAAGCAGCAATCCTTTAAAGAGTGCGTAACAGCTCACTGGTCGAGCGGGGATGCGCGGATAATAAGCGGGCGTAAGCTGGCCGCCGAAGCGCGGGGCTCTTGCACCAGCAAGAGCGGTAGGAGAGCATTGTCTCAGCTGGGAAGCGGCTCGGTAACGAGCCGTGGAGCGGAGACAAGCGCATATGCCGGCATGAGTAACGATAAAGCGGGTGAAAATCCCGCTGACCGAAAGCCCAAGGGTTCCGGTCCGATGTTCATCAGGGCCGGGTTAGTCGGGACCTAAGGCGTACCCGAAAGGGGAAGCTGATGGGAAGCCGGTCAATATTCCGGCACCTGCCTAAGCCAGGGATGGGGGGACGCTGGAGCGAACCTGCCGCGGGGTGACGGAATACCCCGTAGAAGGGAGGTAGGCATACCCCGGATAGGCAAATCCGTCCGGGGGCCGAAACCCGACCGTACCGCGACCCTTCGGGGGAGCGGATAGTGCAGCGATAGCAGACAGCCAAGAAAAGCCTCTAACCGCTAAAGCTTAGGCAGCCCGTACCGGAAACCGACACAGGTGGGCGAGGAGAATATCCACAGGTCCTCGGGTGATTCGTGGCTAAGGAACTCGGCCAATTCGCCCCGTAACTTCGGGAGAAGGGGTGCCTCCCTCTGGGAGGCCGCAGTTAAGAGGCCCAAGCGACTGTTTAACAAAAACACAGGGCTCTGCTACGCCGAAAGGCTAGGTATAGGGCCTGATACCTGCCCGGTGCCGGAAGGTTAAGGGGAGGGGTGCAAGCCCCGAACCGAAGCCCCGGTAAACGGCGGCCGTAACTCTAACGGTCCTAAGGTAGCGAAATTCCTTGTCGGGTAAGTTCCGACCTGCACGAATGGTTTAACGACTTGGGCACTGTCTCGGCCGCGAGCCCGGTGAAATTGTAGTACCGGTGAAGATGCCGGTTACCCGCGACGGGACGAAAAGACCCCGTGAACCTTCACTACAGCTTGGTATTGACCGCGTGTGTGCGATGTGTAGCATAGGTGGGAGGCTGAGAAGCCCAGGCGCCAGCTTGGGTGGAGCCGCCAGTGAAATACCACCCTTCGCATACGTGCGGTCTAACCCTCCCAAGGAGGGGACAGTGCCTGGCGGGTAGTTTGACTGGGGTGGTCGCCTCCAAAAGCGTATCGGAGGCTCCCAAAGGTACCCTCAGCACGCTTGGCAACCGTGCGGTGAGTGCAATGGCACAAGGGTGCTTGACTGCGAGACCGACGGGTCGAGCAGAGGCGAAAGCCGGGCATAGTGATCCGGTGGTTCCTCAAGGGAGGGCCATCGCTCATAGGATAAAAGGTACTCCGGGGATAACAGGCTGATCTCCCCCGAGAGCCCCCATCGACGGGGAGGTTTGGCACCTCGATGTCGGCTCGTCACATCCTGGGGCTGAAGGAGGTCCCAAGGGTTGGGCTGTTCGCCCATTAAAGTGGCACGTGAGCTGGGTTCAGAACGTCGCAAGACAGTTCGGTCTCTATCTGTCGCGGGCGTAGGACGCTTGAGGGGACCCGCCCTTAGTACGAGAGGACCGGGGTGGACGCACCGCTGGCCTACCAGCTGTCCCGCCAGGGGCACCGCTGGGTAGCTATGTGCGGACGAGATAAGCGCTGAAAGCATCTAAGCGCGAAGCTCACCCCAAGATAAGGCGTCCTTCTTAAGGGCCCTGGAAGATGACCAGGTCGATAGGCGGCAGGTGTAAGCAGGGTAACCTGTTGAGCCAAGCCGTACTAATTGCCCGAACCTTAACCCGCATATCCCCTTAGCTTACAGATAGCCTTGCGGTAGCGTGAGCCGCCGCAGGGCACACAAGGGTCCCTAACGCCAGCGTGACCCACCTCTTCCCATCCCGAACAGAGAAGTGAAAGCGCTGGCTACCGAGGGTACTGCCTTCACCGGCGGGAGAGTAGGTGGGGCCCACTTTTTTATTTTCTACCTCCCCCAGGCCTCCGAGCAAATCATTTGGAAATGTCAAAAAAATTGTACCTTTGCAAAAAGGAAGGCTTGAGAGGCCGCCTTCTGGCGGTGAGGGTGCAAGCCCCTCCCTTTCCGCTATGCGTAGTGTCCGTAGCACTACCCCTGTGTGGCGCTCCGGGGGCAAGGGGATTTTGAGCGCCAGTGTAGTCTTACTTCTTGCGACAGCGTCCTTGTCTTGCAGGCGCTCCGTTGCAGAGGAAAACCTTCCTTCTCCTTCCTCTGGCTTTGCAAAGGAAGTGGTAGCCCTTCTGCAAAGCCTCCCGTTTGCTGAGCCAGTGCGGATTCAAGGTCAGATAAGAGCAGGAGAAGAGCTAATGATGCTGAAAGTTGGACCCGTTGCCTCTCCTGATAAGGATTCTCCTGATGGCTCGGCGGATCAAAGAGTAATAGTGTATTGCTTTTCGGGTGAATGCTGCATGAAGGATGGGAAGCCCTGCACTGATCCAGCCGGGGTGACCAGCTGCTGGAGTGTGGGCTGCGTACAGGAGGCAGTGCAAGGATGTTACAGCAAATACCCCAAGGGGTGTGTTGCAATAGATTTCGCTGCTAAGGTGGCTAATCCAGGGCCAGGTTTGGAAGCATGGTGGCAAGTACTGCGAGGTTTTCCCCTGCACCGAAACGATAGAGAGCTCGTGGTGCAGCTGCAACGCACCGAAAAGGGATGGCAACCGGTAGAGCTGAGATTAATTCCTTATTCTCCCCATTTTATTTCCCTTCCTTTGGTGAGAGGGGAGCCGTGTTCAGGAGAGTTTGAAGGGGTATTTTTCTACTCTACCCGTTCTCCGGAGGAAGAAGAGCGCCTTTGGAGCGAAGAGGGTACAAGCGAAAGGCTTCTTCCCCCTCCCGCGGCTGTGGCAGGCGAAGTAACCACTGTGCGAGCCCTGGTCCAAGCGTTAACGGAGAAGATACCGCCTCAGGAAAAGGTGGTATATGTAACCCTTTCTTCGCTTTGCGGTAAGTAGGACCTGCTTACTTTCTGAGCTTTACAGATAGCCTTGCGGTAGCGTGAGCCGCCGCAGGGCACACAAGGGTCCCTAACGCCAGCGTGACCCACCTCTTCCCATCCCGAACAGAGAAGTGAAAGCGCCTTCTACCGAGGGTACTGCCTTAACCGGCGGGAGAGTAGGTGGGGCCCACTTTTTTTATTTCTAAATCCCCTCATACAAGCAAAGGCCCAGAATCTATCTTCTTCTGCCCAGGCTAACGCCCTCTTGGGCTGCCCACCAGAAACTTATCCCGCAGCTAAAACCGACACCTCTGTGGGGAATACCCCAGCCCCCAGCACAAAGGCGTCGAAGTGTAGTAAGGTAGCCGGGCTAATAGAAAAAAAGTTTAGCAAAAGGTCAGAGGGCCTCAAGCCGGCACTTACGTCCGCACGTTCTGACTCTAACTGCTCCCCACTCACTGTGTGCCATCAACCCGCCTCAAGTCAGCGTTTACTTCCGCCAGGTCTCTAAAAAGCGCGTGTTATAGGTGCCTTTGCGGAAGTTCTCATCCTGGAGAATTTCTTTCAGGATCGGGATCGTCGTCTTGAGGCCGGGCCCCTCCAGAATAAATTCGTCCAGCGCCCGAAGCATCTTGTTGATTACCTCTTCCCGCGAAAAGTCGGCCACAATAAGCTTGGCTACCATAGAGTCGTAATAGGGCGGAATGGTGTAGCCTGCATACAAGTGCGAGTCTACCCGCACGCCATGGCCTCCAGGCTTGTGGAAGTTCTCTACCTTCCCTGGGCTGGGCCGAAAGTCGTTGTACGGGTCTTCGGCGTTGATGCGCACTTCCATCGCCCAGCGCGGCAAAGGCAAGTTGTGCGGGAAGTAATGCCGCCCAGAAACCGGAACCCCCGCCGCTACCTTGATCTGCTCTTTGATGAGATCAAAAAAGAAAATCTCCTCCGTAACCGGGTGCTCTACCTGGATGCGGGTGTTCATCTCCATGAAATAAAACTCGCCCGTATCCTGGTCAAAGATGAACTCTACCGTACCTGCGCTCTCATAGCGAATAAACTTCGCCAGTTTGACGGCAGCTTCGCCGATTTTTTCTCGCAGCTCAGGCGTAATGACGGGGCTGGGGGCTTCTTCTATTAGCTTTTGGTGGCGCCGCTGAATCGTACAGTCGCGCTCCGACAGGTGCGACACGTTACCGTACTGGTCCCCTACCACCTGCACTTCAATGTGGCGGGGATTTTGGATGTATTTCTCTAAGTACAGGCCGTCGTTGCCGAAGGCCGCTTTCGCTTCGGCTCGGGCGATGTTCCAAGCGTCTTCCAGGTCTTCGGGCTTCCACACCACGCGCATGCCTTTCCCACCGCCGCCCGCGGTAGCCTTCAGCAGAACCGGATATCCTACCTCCGAAGCGATCCGCCGAGCTTGCGCCAGATTCTCCAGAACCCCTTCAGAGCCAGGCACCACCGGCACCCCCGCTTTTCGGGCGGTTTCTTTTGCGGTGGCCTTGTCCCCCATCGCCGCGATCGCCTCCGGACTCGGCCCAATGAACTTTACCCCGTATTCCGCACAAATGCTGGCAAAACGCTCGTTTTCAGAAAGAAAACCATACCCTGGGTGTACGGCGTCCGCTGCCGTCACCTCCACCGCGCTCATGATAGCGGGGATGTTCAAATAGCTGTCTTTGCTGGGCGGAGGGCCGATGCACACCGCCTCATCCGCAAACCGCACATGCAGGCTTTCCCGATCCGCCGTAGAATACACCGCCACCGTCTTGATCCCCAGCTCCTTGCATGTACGAATAATGCGCAGGGCGATCTCGCCCCGGTTCGCAATCAAAATCTTCTTGAACATAGCCTACTCCAGGGGCTCGATTTCAAAGAGGGGTTGGTCATACTCCACGGGCTGCGCATCCTCCACCAGAATGCGCACCACCCGCCCAGAAACTTCCGCCTGAATCTCATTGAAAAGCTTCATCGCCTCAATGATGCACACCACTTGCCCCTTCTCAATGATGTCGCCGACTTTCACGTACGGTTCTTTATCTGGGCCGGGGCGCCGGTAAAAGGTGCCCACCATCGGCGAACGAATGTACTCCACTTTTTTAGGGGAAGCAGGCTTTTCTTCCTTGGGGGGTTCTGGGGTAGAGGGCGCCGGCGGGGCGGCCGGTGCTACAGGCACTGAAGGCGAGAGAAGAGGCGCGGCCGTCGGAGGGGCCACCGGCGTTATGACCGCCGTAGGGGCAGCTCCGCTAAGGCCCCGCCGTATCGTGAGCCGAAACTCCCCTTCCTCCACGATCACTTCCGTCAGGTCCGACTTGCTGACAAAGCGAAGAAGCTCCAAAATCGCTTTGATATCCATACGGGTCAGGCTTTTACGCGTTCAATGTACTCTTTTTTGCGGGTGTCTACCTTGACTTTGTCGCCGGCTTCCACAAAAAGGGGCACTTTGATACGGGCCCCAGAGGAAAGCACAGCGTTTTTCATGATGTTGGTGACGCTATCGCCTTTGACGGCCATTTCAGCTTCCACCACTTCCAGCACGACGAACTGAGGCAGCTCCACAAAAAGCAGCGTCTCCGTGTCCGCATCCCAGAGGGCTTCGCAGGGCTGGTTCTCCGTCAGAAACTCCACCCCTCGCACTTGGTCCCGGCCAGCTGAGAACTGCTCAAAACTCCCTTCTTCCATGAAGTAATACAGCTCGCCGTCGGTGTAAAGGTACTGGCAAGGGCGGCGTTCCACTCGTACCGGCTCTATCCGCACGCTGGAGGGGAAGTTCCGCTCAAATACCCGTCCCGTAATCACATTCTTCAGGCGGGTCGCCACATAGGGGTTGCCTTTGCCGGGCTTGACATGCAGAAACTCTACCACCTCGTACAGCTCGCCCTCCAGCCGCAGTATCATCCCGTTGGTAATGTCTACCGCTTGGGCCATGGGGCAAAGATGCAGAAAAACGAAGAGAGCCTGTCTGCCGGATTTGTGTTACTTTTGTACATGGCCGAAAAGACGCAGGTCGTGACGCGGGGTGGGGCCTTCCTCATCCAGCCCACCCCTTCAGAAGTCGTATTCATCCCTGAAGAGTGGAACGAAGAACAGCGGCAGCTTGCCCAACTCTGCGAAGACTTCCTGGAAAAGGAGATTTATCCCCGGCTGGACGAAATAGACTACGGGGACCCCACGAAAGTCATGCCAGAACTCCTGCGCAAAGCCGCCGAGTTAGGGTTTTTGGGCCTCACCGTGCCTGAAGAATATGGAGGCCTCGGCATGGACTTTCTGACGGGCATGCTCTTCACCGAGAAGATGGGGCCTTCGCATTCGTTTGCGGTCGCCCTCTTAGCCCACACCGGCATCGGTACGCTGCCGATTCTGTATTTCGGCACGCCCGAACAAAAAGCCAAGTACCTGCCTAAAATCGTGAGCGGAGAGCTTTTTGCGGCCTACTGTCTCACAGAACCGGGTTCTGGATCCGATGCGTTGGGGGCTCGCACCAAAGCGATCCCCTCCCCCGATGGGAAGGTGTACCACCTCACCGGCCAAAAAATGTGGATCACCAACGGCGGCTTTGCTGACCTCTTCACGGTCTTTGCGAAGGTGAACGGGGAGCAGTTTACGGCCTTCCTTGTGGAGCGCAGCTTCCCCGGCGTGTCTGTAGGCGCCGAAGAGAAAAAGATGGGCATCAAAGGCTCCTCCACCCGCCAAGTCTTCTTCCAAGAGACGCCTGTACCCGCTGAAAATGTGCTGGGTGAAATCGGCAAAGGGCACGTTATCGCCTTCAACATCCTCAATATAGGTCGCATCAAGCTGGCCGCGGCTACTACAGGTTCGGCCAAGCGGCTCATTGACCTCTCGGTCCAGTACGCCAACCAGCGCCATCAGTTTGGTCGGCCTATCTCCAGTTTCGGCGCTATCCAGCACAAGCTGGCGGATATGGCGATCTACACCTGGGCTTGTGAGACAGCCACCTACCGGGCTTCGGCCGATATCCAAAACTACGAAAAGTACCTTCTGGAGCAAGGCCAGCCTTACGAAAAGGCCCTTTTAGGTGCGGCCCAGGAATACGCCGCCGAATGCGCTATCCTCAAGGTCTTTGGTTCGGAGGTGCTGGACTATGTCGTAGACGAAGCCATGCAGATCCACGGCGGCTACGGCTACTCCGCTGAATACCCCATTGAACGGGCCTACCGCGACAGCCGCATCAACCGCATCTACGAAGGCACCAACGAAATCAACCGCATGCTTAGCGTAGAGTACCTCCTGCGCAAGGCCATGAAAGGCGAACTGGACCTGCTCTCCGCCGCTATGAAGGTACAGGGCGAGCTGATGAGCATCCCCACCTTGGGAGAAGTGAATGGTGCTCCTTTCGCTGCAGAGACGCACGCCATAGAAAACCTCAAAAAAGCGATCCTTCTGGTGGCCGGCTTTGCTGCGCAGAAATACATGCAAAAGCTGGCTGATGAGCAAGAGGTGCTTATGGCGGTAGCGGACATGCTAATAGATGCGTATGTAGCGGAGTCCATGCTTTTGCGCACGCAGAAGCTGGCCCAGCAGCAGCGGCCCGAAGCGGAGGACGCCCTAGCCATGACGCAGGCTTTCTTGGTGGATGCGCAGGAGCGCGCCGCAGCCGCCGGCCGCCGCGCCATCCTCCACATGGCGGCAGGCGATGAACGGCGCGTGCTGCTGATGGGTCTCAAGCGCTTCACCAAGCCCCTGGAAGTAGACACCGTAGCCCTGCGCCGCCAAATCGCGCAAAAGCTCATCCAGGCCGGCCGCTACAGCTTCTGAGCTAAGTAAGCCTCCCGATGGGGGGGACGGCCGCCAGGCTGTCCCCCCTTTTCTTTTCTGGGCTAACCTGATGCATCCCAAAGCTGAGAGGTAGCTTTGGCGGGCTGAGTGGTTAGCTTCGCCGCCTGAGAGGTGCTAATCGCTGCCTGAGTGGTAGAGAAAATAGCCTTGACCGGGCTTGGGGAGCTGGGGGTACATGCTATCTTTGCGGTATGCGTCTGCGTGCATCATGGCTTGCCACGCTTCTGGGGCTCGTCTCGCTGGTATGGGCTCAGGATCCCTGCGGCGAAGGTCGCATCTGGTACGTCAAGCCGGGCGGCTGCACCGGCGGGGCGGGCTGCGGCTCCCGCTCCAACCCCGCAGATATCTACTGGGCCAGAAACCAAGCGTGTGCTGTGGCTACCCCAACCGCACCCCATGTGATTCGGTTAGCCACCGGCAACTACACGCTCAACAATACCATAGAACTTTGCTCCCATGTCTACTGGGATGGCGGCTACGATGAGTCGCAAAACTGGAAGAAAACCAACGCTTCCAACACCACGCTCAACCGCACGACTAATAACCCGGAGACCGGCTGGCCTCCTCGCTTGATTGGGATGCGGGGGGTGAATATCACCAACTTCCAGGTGCACGACATTGTGTTGAATGTGCAGGGCTATGCGCCGGGGGTGCGGCCTACCAACCACGGGATGAGCGTGTATGGAATTTATCTCGCCGGCTGCTCTAACTACCGCATCGTGCGGTGCGAGGTCAACGCCGGCCGAGGCGCTGACGGCGCAAATGGCCCTAACGGGAGTCCGGGTGGAAATGGAGGAGGGGGATGGGGGGGAGGAAATGGAGATGATAGAGTCGGTGCGTGTCTCACATCTTCAGGCACTGTTGATGGAGGAGGTTCTGGCGGGACTGGCGGAGGAGGGGGCTTTGGGGGAGCTGGTGGATTCCTTCCAGATATGCAGCCTGGCCAAGGGGGTGGAAACGGCGGAAATGGCGGAAATGGTGGAACCGGGGGAGCAGGGGGCCATGGTGTATACGATCCACCTTGTAGACCCGGGAATCCAGGCGGTACGGGAGCTCTAGGGTTGCCGGGAGCGCCAGGTGGGGCTGCCGGCGGCGGAGGAGGAAATCCCGGGGGGGCTGGCGCCCCAGGCGGTGGCCATGCAGCTAACTGTAGGTGTTGTACCGCACAGCCTACTGCAGCGGGGGGGAGCAATGGTACGGTAGGAGGAGCCGGAACGAATGGAGCGAATGCCGCAGGGTTTGTCTTTGCCAGTAACTATTACGCCCCGAACTGGGGGCGTGGCGGTGGCGGTGGCGGTGGAGGGAGTGGCGGTGGCGGTGGCGGTGGCGGAGCAGGTACAGAAGATGTGGGTTTTTTTAGTGGTTGTGGTCCACCATGCTGTATAGGAGATGGTGGTGGTGGCGGTGGTGGTGGCGGTGGTGGGGGCGGAGGAGGCGGTGGAGGCGCAGGCGGCTACGGCGGAGGGGGATCCTTCGGGCTCTTCACCATCAATAATGGAGCCGGGGGCGTCGTCGTAGATTGCCGATTCACCTCAGGAGGAGGAGGCGCGGGTGGAAATGGGGGAGCCGGAGCTGTCGGGGGACTGGGAGCTGGAGGTGGCGCTGGAGGCGCGGGGGGGACTAGTATAGGGGGTGGTAAAGGTGGGGATGGTGGAGGAGGGGGGGCAGGAGCGGCCGGCGGCGCCGGCGGCAATGGCGGCCGTGGCCTGGATGGCCCTTCCTACGCCATCGCCAACGTCTCGGGCCTTACCCCGGCTTTCTCTGCGACAGGAGCGCCTACCCTCATCGGCTTCGGCTGCACCCTCAACAGCTCCCCCTCTTGCGGAGCTGTGCCGAATGCCCCCTACGTATTCAATGTCCAGCTGCTGGAGGGGTGTACCAACTCCGAGATCACCATTTCGCAGACGGTGGGCGGCTCAGCTAACTGGGTCACGCCAGGGGCTGAGCGCATAGATAGCGCCGGCGGAAATAGCGTCCTCGTGGTTTCCTACCCCAGTCAGGGATGGTATACCGTTACTCGGGATGGACCGCCAGCTGGGGCCGGCGGGGCCGACGTGCAGTACTCCGAGTTCATCAACATCTTTACCGATCGGCTCCTGCCTGGAATTCGTACGCTCTATGGGGGCAACCCCAGCAAACGCATGTGTGCGGGCGAGTTCATGGTGTTTGAGCACATTCCGGCGTTGGGGCGCTTCGGCGATGCCAACACCGTGGAATGGCAGTGGAGCTTCCCGGGCGGCTCTATCAATCCTTCGGGGGCTCCGGTTCCTCCTTCGGTGCGCGCGCAAGCCGACCCAGGCGCCATCTATTACTTGAACCCCGGCACGTATGTGGTTACCCTACGGGCTCGGCACGACTGCTGCGGCTGGTCTAAGCCCATCCGAGACACCATCTACGTGCTTCCGAAGCCTCAGGTGACCATCCTCGGCCCTAACGAAGTGTGTGCTACGGGGCCTATGCCGACCTTCCAGGCGGTGCCGGCTATCCCCCTTGCTATCGATCCCAACCCCGAATTTCGCTGGTACATCAACGGCATCCCGCAAACTTTCAGCTGGATTCCCTTGAGCGCGAACGGCCATCTTTTCACGCCAGCCAGCCTGAACAATGGCGATGTTATCAAGGTAGAGATTCGTTCTACGGCGCCGCTGTGGTGCTACGATCCGGCGATCTCGTTTGCTACGAAGGCGATCACGGTGAGTGCGCCTTCGCAGGGGGGCTTTGCCTACATCAATGCGCCAGGGATTACCCAGCTCAATGTCTGCCCGGGTGAGCAGCATACGGTCGGGGTAGTAGGGCAGTCCACCGGGCCTAATGTCACCTATCAGTGGATTGTGAGCACAGACGGCGGAGCTACATGGTCGCCGGTGCTTAGCGGCGTCACACCAAGCATCCTTACAGCCCCTATCACGGTCAATGGCATTCGGTACCGGGTGGTAGTGAAAAACGGCTCTTGTGCGCCCGATACTTCCACGGCGGTGGTCTTCAATCTCAATGCCGGAGCCAATCCAGGGGTGGTTTCGGTGGATCCTGCGACCGATACCGTGTGTGCAGGCCAGTCGGCTAACCTCTCGGTGGCGGGCTTTTCCGGCTCCATCGTCTGGCAATACACCACCACCCCGTGGATAGCTACCTCCTGGGTCACGACCAGCTATACCACGCCTAACATCACCTTCCCGAGTCTCACGCAGACGACCTACTTCCGGGTGCGGGCCTATATTCCGGGCGGTGGGCCTTGTTCCGAAGCCTTCTCCAATGTGGTGCAGGTGGTGGTGCATCCCAGTCCTGTAGCCGGCACCATTCTGGTAGACCCTAACCCGACCTGTTCGGGTTCCAACGTGCTGCTCACGCTCACAGGGTATACCGGCGATCAGATTCAGTGGCAGCAGCTGATTGGCGGGGTCTGGACCAACGTAGGGCCTAACTCCGACACTTGGACAGCGGGGCCTATTACGGGAACCACCTTCTACCGGGCCCTGGTGTATAACAAGGGTTGTGGTCCGGCCGTTACGCCTGTAGCGACGGTGAATATTCTGCCCGGCACGAATTACAGTGTGAACCTCGCTGTATCCCAAAACCCCATCTGCCAAGGGGACGCGGTGACCTTTACGGCGATTCCGGTGGGGGCGCCACCTTCACCGACCTTCCAGTTCTATGTGAATGGCACGCCCGTCATCGCCACCGGCAATACCTACACCACCACTACGCTCAATAACGGCGACCAGGTGTATGTAGAGATGCAGGTGACAAGCACGTGCGGGTCAGGCACCTTCACTTCCAACACCATCACCATGACGGTGAATCCCAAGCCTACCGTCACTATTACGGGCCCCGCTTCTTCCGTGTGTCAGGGTAGTCCTGCTACTTTTACCGCCACGCCAAACCCCGCCACCGCCACTGTTCAATGGTATGTGAACGGCACCTTCACTGGCGTGACAGGAACCACCTTCACCACGACCACCCTCAACGATGGCGACCAAGTCTATGCGGTGGCCGTGCAGGGTAGTTGTAGCAGCGCCCCGTCTAACACTATCACCGTGGATGTAGACCCGGCGCCTGTGGTGGTAATCTCCGCCGACCGAACCACCCTTTGTGCGGGTGAGCTGGTCACCTTCACGGCCGTAACCTACAACGCCGGGGCTTTCCCTACCTTCCAGTGGCAGGTCAACTCTGGTGCTGGCTGGACGAATATCCCTGGCGCGACCGGCAGTACCTACACCTCTTCTACCCTCAACAATGGGGACGTGATTCGGTGCTTGGTCTCTCCTTCGGGCACGGGCTGCTCAGGCACCTTTGCCTCCAATCCTATCACCCTCACCGTCAACCCCATCCCGACGGTTACGATTGCGGCCAGCGCTACCACCATCTGTGAAGGGCAGACGATTACGTTCACCGCTACCCCCACCAACGCGGGCCCTAACCCAACCTACCAATGGTACGTCAACAACGCTCCCGTCGGCACGAATAGCCCCATCTTTAGCACGAATACCCTCACCAATGGGAGCATTGTGAGCTGCGTGATTACTTCTACGGCGGGCTGCTCAGATGCCACGCTTTCGCGCTCTAATCTCATCACCGTAACCGTGAACCCTATCCCTCAAGTGACGCTTTCGCCGCAGAATCCTGAGGCCTGCGTGGGTTCGCCGGTGACCTTCACGGCGCTGGTGGCCAATGGTGTCCCTGGTCCTCTCACGTACGAGTGGTTTGTAAACGGGGTACCCCAGGGTGTCAATGCAAGCACTTTCGGGCCGGTGGTGCTAAACAATGGGGACCAGGTTACGGCGCAGGTGGTGACGGCGGCGGGCTGCTCCAGCGCTGTCTCGGCTCCCAGCACCTTCACGGCTATCCCCCTGCCAGTGGTCACCATCTCGGCCTCTGCTACGACGGTTTGTGCGGGGGATGCGGTCACCTTTACCGCCAACGTGGTGAATGGCAGCCCTAACTCCACCTACGACTGGCAAGTCAACGGCGTTTCCCAGGGCGTCAATAGCCCTGTCTTCACCTACACCCCGGCAAGCGGAGATCAGGTGCAGTGCATCGTCACGACCGACCTCGGCTGTCAGAGCGCTCCTTCTAATCTGATCACGATTACCGTGAACCCCATTCCTACCGTGACGGTGTCGGCGGTGCCAGGGACCACGGTCTGCGAAGGCACCGCTATTACCTTTACCGCTACGCCTTCGGGGGCAGGTCCGACACCGAGCTATCAGTGGTACCTCAATGGCAATCCGGTGGGTGCCAATTCGCCAACCTTCATTCTGAGCAATCCGCAGAATGGGGACCTCGTGACGGTGCGGGTCACCTCTACGGCGGGATGTACGGGGCCGGCCTCGGTGAGCGCGCCTATCACGCTCACGGTCAATCCTGCTCCGGTGGTGACCCTCACAGCTGTGCCGGCTGGGCCTATTTGTGCAGGGCAGTCGGTCACCTTCTCCGCGACGGCCATAGCGGGCGCTACTTACGACTGGTATGTCAATGGCGTGAATGTGCAGTCTGGCGCTTCAGCCACCTACACCACGAGCAGCTTGGCCAACGGCGATCAGGTGTGGGTGCAGGCGACTTCGGCGGCAGGATGCGTAGGGCCCACTTCCTCGGTCTATACCGCTGTGGTGAACCCCATCCCCACCGTGAGCATCACCGTCTCAGCGAATCCCGTTTGCCCTGGGCAATCCCAGACCTTCACCGCTCTCCCTGTGAACGCCGGTCCTACCCCCACCTACAACTGGTATGTCAACGGAAACTTGGTCCAGTCGGGCCCTTCGTCCACGTACTCGGCTGCGCTGAACGCGGGCGATCAGGTGCATGCGGTGGTGGTGTCTTCGGCAGGGTGCCTCAGCGCCCCTTCTAATACCCTCACCGTAGCCCACTACACCAATCCTACAGTGAATGTCAGCGTGGCCCCGGGCACCACGGTATGTCAGGGCACGGCGGTGACCTTCACCGCTACCGTTGTTGGGGGTGGAGCTTCTCCCACCTACCAATGGTACCTCAATGGCAACCCCGTCGGCACGAACTCGCCCACCTTCCTCCTGTCCAATCCCGTTCATGGTGACCAGGTGTATGTGAAGGTCACTTCCACCAACGGGTGCAGCGGTCCAGGCTCGCAAAGCACGCCCATCACGCTCACGGTGAACCCGCAGCCGGTGCCTACCCTCACGGCGATTCCTTCAGGGCCTATCTGCGCAGGCCAGACGGTGAACTTTACCGCCACGACCTTCCCTGGAGCTACCTACACCTGGTATGTCAACGGCGCGGTCGTGCAAACAGGACCAAGCTCGTCCTACAGCACCAACTCCCTCAACGATGGAGACCAAGTATGGGTGCAAGTCACTTCGGCGGCGGGATGCACGGGCCCCTTGTCCAATATCTACACGGCTACGGTTCTGCCTGTGCCCACCGTGAGCATCACCATCTCGCAGAATCCTGTCTGCCCTGGCCAGCCTGTCACCTTCACCGCCATCCCCACGAACGCCGGCTCTAACCCCACCTACAACTGGTATGTGAATGGTAACCTGGTAGCCAGCGGTACTACACCCACCTACACCACCTCTTCGCTTGCGAATGGGGATCAAGTGTATGCGACGGTGGTTTCGTCAGGTGGATGCTTGAGCGGGCCTTCCAACACCATAACGATTGCGGTTTCGCCGATCCCGACGGTGACGCTCTCGGCCTCGGCCAGCAGCGTCTGCCAAGGCTCGGCGGTGACCTTTACGGCTACCCCTACCAACGGCGGTCCTACGCCTACCTACAACTGGTATGTCAATAGCCTTTTGGTGGCTTCTACGACCAGTCCTACCTATACCACCAGCAATTTGCCTCCAGGCAATAACACGGTGTATGTGGTGATAGTGTCCTCGGCGGGCTGCAGTGGGCCAGCCTCCCAGTCCAATACGGTCAATGTGCTGGTGGAAGCCACCCCGACTGTAGCGATCACCGCTTCGGCTACCACGATATGCCCTGGGCAGTCGGTGCAGTTTATCGCCACGGCCAACGCCCCCGTCACCTACCAGTGGTACCTCAACGGCAATCCGATTGCGGGGGCTACCGCCAACACCTACACTTCCAGCACGCTCAACGACGGGGATGTGGTGTATGTGCGAGTGACCACGCCGGGCGGCTGCGTGGCCAGTTCTAACGCTATCGCTATCACAGTGCAGGGGCAGCCTTCGGTTTCTGTCTCGGTCACGCCGGCTTCGGCTACCATTTGTCAGGGCCAAACCTTAGTCTTTACCGCTACGGCTACGGGTGCGGGTCCTTCGCCGAGCTTCCAGTGGTACGTCAACAATGTCGCGGTGGGTACCAACAGCCCGGTCTTCTCGTCAAACACCCTCCAAAATGGCGATGTGGTGACGGTGCGAGTTACCTCTTCCGGCGGATGTACGGGGGCTTCGTCGCTCTCGGCGCCCATCTTGGTCACGGTGCATCCTAACCCTACGGTTCAGATTCAGGCTTCAGCTAACCCCATTTGCGCAGGCCAGACGGTGGTCTTCACTTCCACGGTGGCCAACGCCGGTCCCACCCCCACCTACCAATGGCAAGTGAACGGCGTGAATGTACCCGGTGCCACAGGGCCGAGTTTCCTCACCAGCTCTCTCAACAACGGGGATGTGGTGCAGCTTTTGGTCACCTCTTCGCAGGGCTGTCCAGCCGGCGGCCAACCTTCTAACGCTATCCTTATGACGGTGCATCCCGTTCCAGCCATCACCCTCACGCAAACGCCGGCGGGCACGGTGTGCCGGGGCAGCCAGGTCACCTTCACGGTGGGGGGAGCGCCAACGGGGGCTACTTACACTTGGACGCTCAATGGCAACCCCTTGCCGGGCGTCACCACCGGTACCTACCTCACCGACAGCCTACGCAATGGCGACGTCGTAGCCGTGACGGTGACTTCTGCCCAGGGCTGCGTCTCCAATACGGCTTCCATAACGGCTTCGGTCATAGCAGGACCGGTAGCTGACTTCACCCCTCCTGCGCCTAAGTGCGTGTACGAGACCTTTGACTTCCAGAATAGCGGCTCCACCGGTGCTGGCCTTCTGTACCTGTGGGATTTTGGCACTTCCGCTACGCCCCAAACCTCCAACTTGGAAAACCCTACGGGCATTCGGTTTTCCACCCCAGGCCCTAAGTCGGTTAGCCTTACCATTACAGATCCGTCCACGGGCTGTGTAGCCCGCGTCACGAAGACCGTGTTCGTCAAACCCCAACCTACGGCCGGGATCGGCCCCGTACCTAACCTCTGTTATGGCCTGCCCTACAACTTCACGCAAGTGGGTACGAACGACCCAACTGCCCTGTTCATCTGGAGCTTCTCGCCGGATGGGCAGCCGGGCACTTCCCTCTCTCCCAATCCCGTGGGCATTACTTTCGCCACCCCCGGACCTAAAACGGCCCAGCTCATTGTGATCGTAGATGGGTGTGCAGACACTGCCCAGGTTACCTTCACGGTGGATAGCACGCTACGGGTAGATCTGGGGCCGGACCGAGTCTTGTGCCAGTCTGACCTTCCTATCACGCTGGATGCCGGCCCTGGCGGTATCACTTACGAGTGGACGCTGAACGGCCAACCCATCGGCGGTAATACCCAAACTCTTACTGTGACACAAGGAGGCATTTACGCCGTACGCGTGACCAGCGCCACCGGCTGCGTCGGCCAGGATGCGGTCAACATCCAAGTGAGCAGCCAGATTCCCGTAGACCTTGGCCCCGACATCACCCTATGCGACAGGGGGGGCACGTCGGTAACCCTTTACAGCGGCTATCCGGGCGCTACCCATACCTGGACCCGGGATGGGCAAGTGATTCCTGGGGCTACGGCCGATAGCCTCGTCGTGACCCAACCTGGCGTGTATGGGGTTACCGTGCAGCCGGCCGGCTCCTCCTGCATTGGCCAGGACTTTGTGGTGGTGCGCTTTGACTCGGTGATTACGGTCAATCTGGGACCGGATGTCTTCTACTGCAGCAGCGATCCGATTCAGCCTCTGGTGGCGCCGACCGTTGGGGGTGCTACGTATGTGTGGTATCGGAATGGCCTCACCATCCCCGGCGCCAATGGCCCTTCGGTCACACCCTCCGGTTCAGGCACGTATGTGGTGGTGGTGCTGGCAGGCTCTTGCATTGGCACCGACACCGTGGAGGTGACGATTTCTCCGACAGTCCAGGTCAGCCTGCCGGATACGGTGCGTTTCTGCCCGGCTAACCCGCTTGTGGAGCTGGAGGCGCCGTACTATCCGGGCGCGACTTACCTCTGGACGCTCAACGGCACGCAAGTAGCGCAAGGGGTAGGCCTGTACCGGCTTGTAGACACCCGTGCAGGCGTGTGGCGGGTTTCCATCACCACGGCAAGCGGCTGTTCGGGTTCGGCCACCACGGTAGCCCAGCCGGTGCCAGCGCCTCGCCCGGACTTCCAAAGCGAACCGGCTATCCCGGCTCGCCTCGCCTCCTCCAACCCCGTCGTCCGCTTCATCAACACCTCGCAAAACATCACTCCGAATACCTTCTTCCGGTGGGATTTCGGCGATAGCACGACCTCTACCGAACGCGATCCGGTGCACCGCTTCCCCACCAGCGGCACCTACTACGTCACGCTCTACATGTACAACGGCAACTGCGTGGATTCCATCCGCAAAGGGCCTATCACCATCGCTCCGGTGGACGGTTCCTTCGTTCCTACAGGCTTTACCCCTAATGGCGACGGCATCAACGATGAGCTGTACTTCCCGGCTCTGGGCTACCGCGATTACGAGTTCTTCGTTTACAATCGGTGGGGGCAGCTCATCTTCCAGAAGCGCTTAGGCGAGTTGAAATACTGGGATGGCTATGAGAATGTAGGCGGTATGCGCAAGCCCGCTCCCGAAGGGGTGTACGTGTGGGTCTTCAAGGGCATCAAGGATAGCGGGGAGCAGGAGACCTTCACGGGTACGGTGACCCTCACGCGCTGATACGCCAAGAGCAGCTTCTCTCTCTCAGGCGGGCCCTACGGCCCGCCTGGGCTTTTAAGTAACGCTGCTCGGTTCCGGGAGCTCTATAGGCTTTTCCAACAGCCGGACCAGACCCCTGCTGGCGCTCTATGGGGTGCTTTTTACCCTTATTGGACTGGGGCTGGCGGTGCGCTGGGGCGGCTTATAGCAAGGGAGAGTATTCCCGGGCGTAGATGTTGAGGGCGGCCCGCAAGATCTCTACCGCCTGCTCCAAGTAGGGCTCATCCAGCACATAGGCGATGCGTACGAGCTTTTTCCCTTTTTCCGGCTGGGTGAAAAAGCCGGTACCCGGTGCGACCATAACGGTCGTTCCCCCAATGTCAAAGTGCTCCAAAAGCCACCGGGCAAAAGCGTCACTGTCGGAAATAGGCAGTTGGGGCATCAGATAGAAGGCCCCCTGGACGGTGGGACAGGTTACGCCTGCAATGCTACGCAGCCCGGTAATGAGCGTATCCCGTCGCTTCTGGAAGGTCTCGCGCACATAAGCGTAATGGCTCTCAGGGAGTGCGAGAAGGGCTAAGCCCGCTATCTGCCCTAAGGTAGGCGGGGCAAGCCGGGCCTGCGCCCACTTGAGGGCAGCTTCTATCACTTCCGTATTGCGGGAGACGAGGGCCCCAATGCGCGCCCCACACGCCGAATACCGCTTGGACAGCGTATCCACCACCACCACAAAGTCCTCCGAATCCGGTATCTCCAACGCAGAAAAGAACCTTTCCCCATCGTAGCAGTAGTCGCGATAGGACTCATCGCTAAGCAGAAAAAGCCCATGCCGACGGCATATCTCCCCGATTTGGCGCACTTCTGCTTCCGAGTACAACTTGCCGGTGGGATTGGAGGGATTGCACAAAAGGATAGCACGGGTGTTTTCTGTGAGGGCAGCTTCCAGTTCAGTCGGAGAAGGCAGGGCAAAGTCCTCCTCTATGCGACTTTCTACCGCTCGCAACCGTACGCCCGTAGCATGCCCCAGCCCAATGTAGTTAGCATAGGTGGGCTCTATGACCAGCACTTCTTCTCCCGGGTTGAGGAGGGTGAGGAAAGCAAAGAGAAGGGCTTCTGAGCCCCCTGTCGTAGTGAGAAAGTGCTTGGGCTCCAGAGGAATGTGGTAGATCTCTGTGTAGAAGTGGGCGTAAGCTTCCCGAAAGGCTGGCAGGCCGCCGGATTCGGTGTAGTCCAGAACTTTGATTTGGGCTTTTTGGAGGGCTTCCCAGAAAGCTGCAGGGGTAGGAAGGTCAGGCTGGCCAATATTGAGGTGGAGGACTTTTTTGCCTTTGGCTTTGGCGGCGTTGGCGTAGGGAACCAGCTTTCGGATGGGAGAGGCCGGCACTTCTACGGCCCGACTTGAGAGCGCTGGCATTAGGCAAAGGTAACAAAAACCCCTCCGTTAGCGTGCCTCTAAGGCGTAAGGACGATAGCGTTCAGCCCAGGTTTCCAGCAGGAAACGGGGCAGAGGATATTTCAGGCTTTGCCAGTACCTGCGGATTTGCTGGGGAGAAAAGCCGTATCGGGCGGCGGCGAGGGGGGCTTTCTCAAAGTCGGGCACGCAAGCAGCCCACAGGCTTGCCAGCCTTTTTTGCATAGAGGGACGGGCCCACCACACCGCAAAAACCACCGGTAGGCCGCCGGCCTGCGTGGCGACCTTCCCCAGGTCCAGGATGACAGGGAAGGCCCTGCGAAGCCGCAGCGCCGCATCGCCGATCACCAGCCGGCCATGGGGGCCTTCGGCTTTCTTCACGAGGGGGCGATGAGGAAGGTGCCCCTGATCCATCAGCCAGCGCACCAGAGCTACGGACGCCGTAGAACGGCCATCTACCTCCACGGCGTGCCACTGTTCCGGCGGAGTCTCGCTCACCAGCAGCACACTGTGCACGGCCCCCGCGCTGCCAATGCCCCACTCCAGCCAGGCTTCGGGTTCCTCCAGCACCACGGGGAAAGGCAAAAGGGCAGCGTCGGGTTTGTCTTTTTTCCAGGCTTCGGCTACGCGCTTGGGGTCCGGCAGGAGCGTGTAAGGAAGGCCTGCTTCCTCCAGGGCCGCCTGGTAGGGGTAGGCGTTCAGAAAGTCAAAGAGGAGCACGCGCATCTATGGCCAAGGCTCGTAGGTAATACAGGCCCTGGGGCAGCCGTACAGCCCAGGTGAGCTGGCCGCGCCGGTGGTGGAAACGGCCTTGCTGCGATGGGGGGTAGCCCAGCAGGTGACATAGCAGCGCTTGCAGCAGCCGCCCATGCGTGACAATCAGGAGGTTACCTGCTGGGTACAGGCTATAAGCCAGCTGAAGCCCTTCTAAGGCTCGGTCCAACACGGCCTGGAGCGTTTCTCCGCCTGGAGGGGCCCAGTCCCAGGCTCCTTCGGCCCATTTCTGACTCTGGGTTTTGAGTAGGGGCAGCGCTTCTGCTCGGGGCAGGCCCTCCCACGCTCCCCAACCCACCTCCTGGAAGTGAGGGAAAGCCACGACGGGAGCCCTTCCTGCGGCTACGATGGCGGCGGTTTCCCGAGCACGGTGGGCCGGACTGGTGAGAATAGCTTGAAAGGGGATACCTTGTAGAGCGCGAGCCCAAGCCTCAGCTTGCTGGCGCCCTTCCTCAGAGAGGGAAGCATCGTACCGCTGCCCCAGCAAGATAGGCCGGTCTACCTCCGCATGCCGAAGGAAAAACACCTGCTGACACATCAGAGGGTAGGGGTGGGGCGTCGTACAGGCCTGTACAGCGAATCGCGTTCTTGGGGCTCGTAGCCGGCGCTCCGAATGAGGTGCTCCAGCTCCTCCGTGCTCATGGCAGGATGCTCTTCCCCGCCCGCCATGCTGTAAATGCGCGTCGTGTCGTCTATGGTGCCGTCCAGATCATCTACCCCGAAGTCCAAACTTAGCTGCGCCGCTGTGCGCCCAATCATCGGCCAGTAAGCTTTCAGATGCGGAATGTTGTGAAGGTAGAGCCGACTCACAGCGTAATTTTTTAGGTCCTCTATGATGGAAACCTCACCGAGGTGGGAGAGGGCATTATTTTCGCGCCGGTATTTGAGGGGAATAAAGCAGTTGAACCCTCCTGTTTCTTCCTGCAGTTCTCGCAAAAGCCGCATGTGATGCACGCGGTGCTCGTACCGTTCTATATGGCCGTAGAGCATGGTCGCGTTGGAGGGGATGCCCAGGCGGTGAGCTGTGCGGTGGATAGCAAGCCACTCCTCGGTAGAGGCCTTAGTAGCGCAGATTTGCCGGCGAATCTCGGGGTGAAAGATTTCGGCGCCGCCGCCCGGCAGCGAATCCAAACCTGCTTCCTTTAGAGCCAAAAGCCCCTCTTCATAGCTCATCCGCGAGCGGGCACACATGACCTTGAGCTCTACGGCCGTGAAGGCTTTGATGTGGATGTCGGGCAGGATCCGTTTGATGCGCCGAAGGATGTCGGCATAGTATTCAATACCGCGCTTGGGGTGAACGCCGCCTACGATGTGCACCTCCGTCACGCCGGTTCCCACATACCGCGTAGCTAAAGCCTCTATCTCGTCGGGGGTGTATTCCCATCCTCCAGGCTCGCCGGGTTTGCGAGCAAACGAACAAAACGCGCACTCGTAAATGCAGATGTTGGTGGGTTCAATGTGAAAGTTGCGGTTGTAGTAGGCGATTTTACCGTGGAGCCGCTGACGCACGAGCGTAGCCAGGGCCCCAAGAAAAGCCAAATTTTGGGATTCGTACAGGAAAAGGGCCTCTTCGTCAGAGAGAGGTTCGGAGGCCTGAACTTTTTCCCAGAGGGCTTCTTCCTGGGGGGATAGACGAGGTAAGCGAGGCATGGGTCAAAGCTACAAACAAAATTGAAAGGCAACGCTTCAGAGAAGGTATCTTTGTGGGGATGGCGAGAGTGGCCCTGCACACGCTGGGGTGTAAGCTGAACTTTACGGAGACAGCGACGCTGGCCCGCCAGCTGGTGGAGGCAGGCCATACCCTTACGGACTGGGAGGCCCCCGCCGAGGTGTATGTGCTCAATACCTGCACGGTCACCCATCAGGCCGAACGAAAAGTCCATAAGCTCCTTCGTCAAGTGCGGCGGCGGGCCCCCGCAGCTCACCTTGTGGTGACGGGCTGTTACGCTGAGCTTCGGCCCGAAGCCCTGGAAAAAGAACCAGGCGTAAAGATCGTGGCCCGCAACCGGCAAAAACCTTACCTGGCGCAGGCGATTACGGCGCTCTTGGAGAAAAAAGAGGTTTCTTTGCCAGCCCCGCCTCTCTCCGAACCATGGTCTTTTTGGCCTTCCTCGTCGGGGGAGGGGCGTACACGCACTTTTTTGAAGGTGCAGGATGGATGCGATTATCGCTGTAGCTTCTGTACGGTGCCGCAGGCACGCGGTCCCAGCCGGAGCGCGACACCCGAAGCGGTGGTCCAAGAAGTGCATCGCCTTGCCGCTCAGGGCTTTCGGGAAATTGTGCTCACCGGCATCAACCTGGGCGATTACGGCAAACCGCATGGTTATCGGTTTCTGGACCTCCTGCGCCGCTTGGAAGCCGAAGCGCCCCCTACTCTGCGTCGCTTCCGGCTTTCCTCTATAGAGCCCAACCTGCTTTCCGACGCCCTACTGGACTTTATAGCGGACCATCCCCGGTGGGCTCCGCATTTTCACTTGCCCCTGCAGAGTGGCAGCGATCGGATTTTGGCGCGCATGCGCCGGCGTTACCGGCGCCGCCTGTACGAAGCGCGCATTGAAGCTATCCGGAAGCGCTTCCCCACCGCCGGCATAGGGGTGGACGTGATTGTGGGCTTTCCTGGCGAGACAGCGGAGGATTTTGCGGAGACGCAGCGGTTTCTGGCGGATTTGCCGGTGAGCTACTTGCATGTTTTCCCCTACAGCGAGCGGCCAGGCACGCCTGCAGCCAGCTTTCCGGATAGTGTGCCCTGGTCAGAAAGGCTTCTGCGCAGCCAGGCTTTGCGTGAGCTCTCCCAACGCAAACGGTGGGCCTTTGCGCAGGCTTGCCTCGGACAAACCTTTTACGCGCTTATGGAAACCCCCGAAGAAGGCCTCACCGAAAACTACCTGCGCGTGCAACTGCGCCAAGGCGGAGCGGTAGGAGACTTCCTGCCCGTGCGTCTCGTCTCAGTCGGGGAAGAGCTTGAAGCCGAACGGATAGATTAGCGTAAGGCTTCTCAGCCAGAGAAAGGGGTAGGCGCCCCCCTTCTTTCAATCTCGGTCTGGGGCGCCTCGGCGGTCAAAGCCCACGCCAGGCTTTCCCAAGCCCCTCAGGTGAGGTTCTTTGTAGCTTTTTGCGTAGCGGGTGCGGTGACCAAGCTGGGCTGATTCTTCGCTTTCTGGTGCGGTGTGGGATCAAACCCTATCCACGCAATTCCCTCCATTCCCTCAAAGCGTCTGGCCATGGTCTGGAGCGCTTCAGGGTTGTTGTCTACCAGGATGAACCGGCGGCCCAGCTCAAGGGCTGCTACGCCGGTCGTGCCACTGCCCGCAAAAAAATCAAGCACCACCCCCCCCAGGGCGAGAAGAAGCCTGGATGATACGGCGCAAAATACCCAAGGGTTTTTGGGTCGGATAGCCGGTCCTCTCAGAGCTATTCGTCGGAACGATGGTATGCCACCAGGTGTCGGTGGGTAGCTTTCCGCGGGCGGCCTTCTCAGGGCCTACCAGCCCTGGCGCCATGTAGGGAATACGCTCAATGTCCTCCACATTGAATATATGCTTCCCCGGCTCTTTCGCATAAAACAAGATGTTGTCGTGCTTAGCAGGCCATTTATTGCGGGGGCGCCCCCCGTAGTCGTAGGCCCAAATAATCTCGTTCAGAAAACACGACCGCCCGAAAATGCTGTCAAGGAGAACCTTGCAGTAATGCACCTCGCGATAGTCAATGTGGAAGTACAAAGACCCATGAGGAGCCAGCACCCGATGAGCTTCTACCAGACGGGGTTCTAAAAAGGCCAGGTAATCATCAAAAAAGTCAGCAAAACTTTTCGTACCGATAACCGTCGTTCTATACCGACTGCCCTGAAATCCGATGCGGTCTCCTTCAGCGCAGCGTGTGGTTTTGATCTGGATCCGTTTCTGGACTTTGCCGGTGTTGAAGGGAGGGTCTATGTAGATTAGGTCAATGGCGTTGTCTGGAATTTGCTTCAGCACTTGCAGGTTGTCTGCAAAGACGATCGTGCCGTGGTGCGAAGTAGGGATAAAGGGGTTAGGTCCTGGTGGGCGGCTCATGGTTCTGTAGGTTTATGCGCTTTTTGTCTGGCCAACTTGGCTGGGTGAGTCTTGCTGTTTTTTATGTGAGGGCGGCCAGGCATACGTATACCTGGCCGCCCGGTGGAGGAGAGTACTTGCAGGCCTTTTGCCGGCTGCACGCGCTTTTACGGGCAGGTGGTGCTCACGAGGATCCCTTTCACAAAGACAAGCTGGCAATTGTTGCCGTTTTGGTCCTTCACGGTGATGGTGCGCGTGATACCATTCTGCCCTCCAGCGCGAAAGGTACCGGTGCCGGCCACTTCAATATTGCCTGTGCCTCGGGTGACGACAGAACCGTCATCTACCAGAATCCCCCGATTAGCGCCTGGCCAGAGAGAGACAATGTGCAGCGGCGCATCCGGAAGCTGCGTACCAATACCTACCCAGCTGTCTCCTACGCCGTAGTCTATAGAGTTCAGTCGGAAGTGGTTGTACATGCCTGCGATGAAGACCCCTGGGATGCGGTTGGGGTAAGCCGTGGGAGGTTGGGTAGGGTCGGGCGGAGGAAAAGGCGTCGTACTCCAAGGGGCCGCATTGTCTTTTTCCCGCACGAGGAAGCGATACCCGTTGTAAAAACGAGCGCTGTACTGGTTGCTGAGGGTGGAGCGGAGCATAGAAGCGGGGCGACTGGTGGGGTTGCCCGGGTCGTCTCCGATCTGATAGGAGCCGGGGTGGGTGGTAGAGACGTACTTCCCAAGGGCTACAGAACCGGTAGCCGTACCTTCACTAGAGACCCCTACGACAAAGGAGAGATTCCCCGAAGCTTTGACATTCAGGCCGGCCGCAAAAGAGGCGTAGCCAATATTAGCTGGGTCGGCATGGTCAGCCTGGTTAGGGGAGAAAGGATCATCAGCCCGGGCGGCTATGCCCACCGCTCGCCAGGCTGCTCTTTCAGGGAGCCATAGGATGCGGGTTCCAGGGCCGGTAGGGATGCCCTGCACAGGAGGAGCTGCCGCAGGGTTATAGAAAGGCCCAGAGACGATGAGCTGGCCGTTTTCTATCCAGGTGCGGCCCCGCGCGAAAAGCGCATACCGCTGGTCGGCCGCGGCTGGCGCGGTAGGGCTAGCCAGTACGCCCCCTGTAGGCAGGAGCGCATTCTCGTTGTAAGCCAGCATGCCCGCACTGAAAGTCGGCGAGACGGTGCCAATGTAGGCGGTCGCATCGCCTACGGCGCCCCAAGCGCCGATGGCCCGGCCGGTCGTGTTGGTCGCCAGGCCGCGCACACCTACATTCGTTCCTGGCTGGGCTGGCGAAGTGCTGCTGCCTATCCCAATCAGGTAAGTGGCATCCCCGTTTGTCACCACTTCTACGCCGTGGGCTGTAGCTCCACCCCCTGCAAGCGTGGAAGTGAAGAGGTTAGCGCTCAGGCCGGCTGCGCCCGCGCTGTTTACCGTAACCTGGAGGCCGCCCGCATTGCCGCCTTCAATGTGGACTTGCTTGGCGGTGGTGGCGGTGTTGATGCGCACTTCGCCGGTGGAGAGCACCCGCAGCCGTTCGGTGTTGTTGGTGCGGATCACGAGGTCGGCCGCATCAAGGGTGCCCAGAAAGTTGTTGGCGGGGTTGGTTCCGGCGTTGCCCAGGAGGAGCCACGCATTGGCTTGGCCGGGGGTGAGCACCCATTGGTTTTGCACAGCATCCCACTGAAGCAGGTCGCCGTTGTTTTGCCCGCGAATTTCCCCCAGCACCCCTTGCGCATTAGCCCCCACTATCCGGAAAGGCGAAGGAAGGGGATTGAGGGTTCGGACGCGAGCTTCGCCCGCTACATCCAGTTTGTGGGTAGGGGTGGTCGTACCTATCCCTACCTGGCCAAAAAGCCACCCAAAAGCAAGCCCAAGGACAAAGGTCTTCTTCATATCAGGCATAGTTATCGGACTACGGTTACGGTTCCAGCGCGTTCGGTGGATCGGCCATCGGATAGATAGCCTTTCACCACGAAGACGTACGCATCTTCCGGCACGTCTTCTCCTTTTTGGGTTTTGCCATTCCAGCGGATAGGGCCTTCGGGGCCTTGCTCCCCGCGCCAGATGAGGAGCCCCCATCGGTCATAGATACGGAGCTCTATGCGGGCAAAGCCCCGGTAGTAAATTAGAAACTCGTCGTTGCTGCCGTCGCCGTTGGGGGAGAAGACGGTGGGCACATAAATCACGAAAGGGAGGCGGGTCCGAGCCAAGGCGAAGTTAGGCGAGGAGAAGTTGTTCCAATTCTGCGTTTCCATGTAGGCGCTTTGGGTCATGCCGGTTTGGGGCGTGCCTGCGCTGCGGTTGATGGTGGTGTTGACCGCTTCCCAGCGGGCAGCGGGCACTTCCCAGTGGGCTAAGGTGTCTTTGTAGGTATCGTTGGCTTCGTCGTACCAGATGCGCAGGGTGAGGGGATCCGCCCCTTGGCTGCGCTCCACGATGTGGTAGAAAAACTCGTTCGCCTCGTCTATGGGAGCCAGCACCGAGGTGCGGTCGAAGCCCTCCACGGTGGGATCTACATTGGCAAAGCGCACGAGGAAGGTATGAGGTGCTGCAGAAGGGGTGATTTCCACGGGGCGATACCGGAAAGGCCCCAGCTGCCGATCGCCGACCGGGAAAAGGTAGCTGGCTCCTCGGTCGGTGCGCCTGCCAAGCCGGCCGCCGCCTGTGCTGCTTACAAAGCCGTCGGTGCGCGTGATGGCAGCGGGATCGGTATTCTCCACCAGCATGGTGTTGCCATTGGTGCGCAGCTCGCAGTCGTTGAGCTGGAGGAAGTTCTGGATGCGGCCATCTGCGCCGATCATTTCTTTCAGGTCGCCCCCATTGTTGAAGAGCGCCAGGCTATTGTAGAAGGTAGGGGTGGGGCCGAAAAGCCGCTGATACCCCCCTACCAGCCAGAGCCAGCCGTTGCGTGGGGTCACAAAGCCGTCACTGCTGGAAGAGTTGATCCAATCCCCTGTGAGCCAGACCACCCCGCCGTCGTTTTCAATGATGCCTGTCCCATCTACCTGGAGGTCGCCCGGCGGCGCACCTACCACAGCTAAGGTTTCCTGGTTGGCCACATACACAATGTCATTGAGCACATACATCTCCTGCGCTTGGAGGAGGAGCCCCAGAAGCAAGCCTGTTAGGTAAGAGCGTCTGATCATGCCTATGGTCTTTGAGCAAAGTTACAGAGTTTTTCCCAATCTATGGTACGGCCCTGCGAAACGAAGGCCGACCCTGCGATCCAGTAGCGCCAGGGGTGCAGGGCGTCAGGACCTGCGTAAGCCACGCCAATGCGAGGACCCTGCGCGATAGCCGAGGGGCGGTAGCCATCGTCAAGGAGGAAAAGGTGTGGATGACCTATGAGGTGTTCTCCTGACCAAGCCAGGGGGATGCCTAAAGCCTGGGTCAACGCGCCGGGTCCCACGGTGAGCCGTGTACGAGGGGCCCCCTTTCGGCGTTTTTGCATGAGATCTATGCCCCAGAGGGGCTCACCGGCACGCAAAAGCACCGCGCAGGGATCGCCTGCCGGCCCAGTGACCAGGTTCAATAGCACATGCAGGCCGTAGCACAGGTAAAGGTAGAGGGTGCCTCCTTCGGCAAACATGGGGGCGGTACGCCGCGTGCAGCGCCCCCCATACGCATGGCAGGCCCTGTCCTGAACTCCAGCGTACGCTTCCACTTCCGTGAGGCGAACCGCCGCCTCCCCCTCCTCAAAGCGAGTAAGCAGTATTTTGCCTAACAGATCCTGCGCAACCTCCCACACCGGGCGGTGGAAGAAAGAAACCGACACCGGCACCGCATGCCTTCCTTCAGAGTCCGCCATGACCCGGCACGAGAATAGCAAAAAGGATGCCACCCAGAGCGCCGCCTAGGTGAGCCCAGTGGTTGACCAGCCCTCGCCCTTGCTTGCCTTCGTAAAAGCTGTAGGCCAGGTACAGGAGCGCAAAAAGCCAGGCCGGCATAGGAAGCACAAGAAACACCAGCAAAGTCGTGCGAGGGTTATTCAAAATAAAGGCAAATACGGCAGCGTTCACCACGCCTGAAAGGCCAATGCTCAGGTGATGGGGGTTTTGCCGATACCGCCAGTAGGTCACGGCGCCGCTTGCTAAGGCTCCGACCCCAAGTAGCAGCAGATAAGGCCCTTTGTGGTAAAACCGCTCCATCGCTGTGCCAAACGAGTAAAAAACCAGCGCGTTGAGTAGCAGGTGGGTCCAGTCCGCATGGAAGAAGACCGATGTCAAGAACCGGTACCACTCGCCGTACAAGCGAATGCGATAGGGTGAAAAGCCCCATTGTCCCCAGGCTTTTTCGGGGTCTTGGCTCCAGGCCCAGAGAGAAGCGCCAGCTGAGAGAAGGATAATAAGCAGCGTCAAGCTCATCGCCCTAAAGGTAAGGGCTTCAGGACCAGACAAATTCAGCGTAAACGAGTCCTCCAACAGCTCCACCCAAATGTCCGAAGTGGTCTACATGGTCGTCCGGAGCACTGATAAAGGCGTCGTAAAGGGTCATGCCCAGGTAAGCGGCACCGAGGAGCCACCCCGGGATAAACCCCAGAAACAGGTCTGTCGGGCGCTCTGCAAGGAAGGCCGCTATCACGCCGTACACCACCCCAGAGAAGCCGATGCTGATGACTTCCTGGTCATGTAGCAGGTAAATAAGCGTGGTGCCAAGCGTGGAGCTTATCCCTGCAATCAGGAGCAGCCCCAGGTAGGTGTCGGGGTGAGCTTTTTCCACCCCTAAACTGAACGGCACAAAAAGGGTCAGGTTGCCTATCAGGTGCCCCCAATTGAGATGAAATAGACCGCTTGTCACCACCCGATACAGCTGTAAGGGGTTCTCAAGAAAGCGAGGGCTAAACCCAAAAACCCTATAGGTCAAGTCCTCCCCCAAAAGCCACCCCAGCCCAGAAGTGGCAAAAACCACACCCACGACCAGGAAGGTCATAGAACGAAGTTAGGAGGAGTTGTTGTATTTTCGCCCTGGTATGTACTGGACGCTGGAACTGGCCTCTTACCTGAAGGACGCCCCTTGGCCGGCGACCCGGAACGAACTCATTGACTACGCAGAGCGGATCGGAGCTCCCATTGAGGTGATAGAAAACCTCAGAGAACTGCCTGACGACGATACCCTCTACGAGCGGATCGAGGACGTGTGGCCCGATTACCCCTCGCTGGACGAGTTCCTCTTTGAGGAAGACGAAGACCTGTAGCCTCAAAACTGTTCTAAGGGTTCGTGATCAGTCAGATTGCCTTTGTGCTGGTGCTGGTGGGGGCGGTAGCCCTTTTTGCCTACCACGTACGCCTGCTGCGTAAGACGATTTTGCTGGGCCGGCCTTACGAATCGCCAGCGCCTGTTCGGCAGCGCTGGCTTCAGATGCTGCGGGTGGCGGTCTTCCAGCAGCGCATGATGGATAAGCCCATCGCTTCCGCGGCCCACTGGGTGATCTACGTGGGCTTCCTCGTGGTAAACCTGGAAGTGGCCGAGATCGTGCTGGATGGCCTCTTGGGAACGCACCGGGTATTGGCTCCTTTCTTGGGGTCGGTATACGATGCCATGACGGTGGCTGCTGAGGTGTTTCTGGGGCTGGTGTTTGTCGCAGCGGTGATCTTCCTCTGGCGGCGCAATGTCAGCAAGGTTCCCCGCTTCCACACCGCCGAGATGCGCGGCTGGCCCCCCCTTGACGCCAACATCATCCTCTGGACCGAGATCTTCCTGGTGCTGGCCCTTTTCTTCATGAACGCCGCTGACCAGGTGCTCCAAGGGCGCGGGGTAGAGCCCTATTCCAAGGTCGGCACCTTCCCCCTTAGTCAGCTGGTTACGCCCTTCTTGTCAGGCCTTTCTACCTCCTCGCTTGTGGTTATAGAGCGCACCGCCTGGTGGGTGCACATCCTGGGCATCCTCGCCTTTCTGAATTACATCCCCTTCTCTAAGCACCTGCACATTTTCCTGGCTTTTCCGAATACGTACTACGCTTCGCCGGAGCCGCCGGGTAAGCTGCGTTCTTTGCCGCAGGTGACCGCTGTGGTGAAAGAAGCCCTGGGCCTCCCTACCGAGAACGGCACCCAAGCAGAGGCCTCTACCCTCGGCGCCAAAGACGTGACAGACCTCACCTGGAAAAACCTCCTGGATGCGTACACTTGTACAGAGTGCGGTCGTTGTACGGCCGTTTGTCCGGCTCACATCACGGGCAAAAAGCTTTCACCCCGCAAGATCCTCATGGACACGCGCGACCGGCTGGAAGAAATCAAGCGGCATATCCACCGCACCGGCAAGTGGGAAGGCGATGGCAAAGCGCTCCTGGGGGATTACATCACGCCTGAAGAGATCTGGGCCTGTACGACCTGCAACGCTTGCGTGCGGGCTTGTCCCGTACTCATTCATCCGGTTTCCATCATCATGCAGCTGCGGCAGTACCTGGTGATGGAGGCCTCTCAGGCGCCGGAGACGCTCAACGCCGCCTTCGTCAGCATGGAAAACAACGGTTCGCCGTGGGCTTTTCCTGCGGCTGAACGGGCCAAGTGGGCAGAAAACCTCACCGCATAGACCTATGGCAGGCAAGACCTTGGCGGCGTGGGCAGCCGCCGGCGAAAAGCCCGAAATCCTGTATTGGGTGGGCTGCGCAGCCAGCTACGACGATCGGGCGCAGCGCGTGGCGCGCGCCTTTGTCCAGCTTCTTGATGCAGCGGGGGTTCGCTGGGGCATCCTCGGCCCCGAAGAAGCCTGCACAGGCGACCCCGCCAAGCGCGCTGGCCATGACTTCCTTTTCCAGATGCTGGCCCTGCAAAACATCCAGACCCTGCGCACCTATGAGGTTCAGCGCATCGTGGCCACCTGCCCCCACTGCTTCAACACCCTGAAGAACGAATACCCCGACCTAGGAGGGGCCTTTGAAGTTTGGCATCATAGCCAGTATTTGTGGCATCTGATTCAGACGGGCCGGCTTCGGTTGCCTCCCTCCCTTTCTCAAGAGGAAGTGGAGACGATTTTTCACGATCCCTGTTATTTGGGGCGGGGGAACGGGGAATATGAAGCGCCTCGGGCGGTGCTGCGCCAGGCTGGCGTCCGCCTCGTGGAAGCCCCCCGCAGTCGGGACTTTGCCCTGTGCTGCGGAGCCGGCGGCGCCCAAATGTTCAAAGAACCTGAACCCGGCCGCAAAGACATCAATATAGAACGCACCGAGGAGCTTTTAGCCACAGGAGCCCAGCGCATCGCAGTAGGATGCCCCTTCTGCATGACCATGATCCGGGATGGCGTCAAACACGCCGGCAAAGAACAAAAAGTAGAAGTGTTGGACATCGCAGAAATCTTGGTAGAGAAACTCAAAAATTCCTAATAAATTTAGCCCTTTTCGCAGGTTTTTTGAGAATGCCTCATAAGGAGCTGCCTCTATATTCCCTTAGCCCCGCTCTATTGGGGACACGAAGTGGAAGAACTTTCCTTCCTACTTCCTAAATTTGCCTTAGGCATGGGAAAAAGAGAGAGCCAAGGACCCACCTATTCTGCACGCTTACGTAAGTTATGCCCAGCAAGCTATTGGAGATATTCCAAGATACAGAGCTTGTAAGAAAAATAAGAGTCAGAATGCCTCAGCTTTTTTACATGGTTGATATGGAAAACTCGAGAGCAGGGAGGGTCGGGATGGAAGTAGGGGCGCATCGGGAAAAAGTTATCATTGCCTTACTTATCTATAAGTTTGGAGAAGAGCATGTAGAGGTAGATATCCCCGCAAACGAACATGAAGTGGATGTGAAGCTTTTCGGGGAGCCTGTGTCCATAAAGACGATTACTGCTAAGAATGTAGGACCATTCAAACTAATATGGACTGTGGATGCTCAAAAAGCCATAAATTTTATGGAAACCTACACTCCAGCGTCTGATATTTTGTTTGTCCATGTCAACTGGGGGAGCAAAGGTGGGTTTTACTACATACCGCTTGAAGCCCAAAGAGATGTATTTGAAAGCATTGGCAGAGAAGGATACATAAAGCTGCCTAAGGCCGGTACTAACCCTCGTGGGGTAGAAATCAGCAAAAAAGCAGTGGAGCTTCTCCTAACGCATGAGCAGGTCAGGGCTATTGATATAGAATGGAGAAGGGAGCAAGTTCGGTATGATCCTTACGCTCGGTGGGTGGAATACTGGAAAGAAAACCTATAAATTCCTATGTCTACTTCTAAGATAAGGCGAGGGAGCCAGACGGCTTCATTTGGTTCGCCGGTTCGGGTCAATCATGACTCCTCCCCTTTTTATGCCAGTCGGCTGTATGCGGGGATGCCGAAAGAAACCCTTACCAGCTATGTAGAAAACCCCCTTCCTCCAGATGCTGTTAATAAGATATTTCTTCACTCATCCGAGAACATGAGCCAAATCCCCAATGAGAGCGTGCATCTTATGGTGACTTCGCCGCCGTACAATGTGGGCAAAGTGTACGACAAAGATTGGACGCTGGAGGAGTATCTCAGTTTTTTGCGGCGGGTGTGGGCAGAGGTGTACAGGGTTCTGGTGCCAGGTGGCCGAGCCTGCATCAATATCGCAAACCTGGGTAGAAAGCCTTATATCCCTCTCCACGCTTTTATTATTCGGGACCTTCTGGAGGTGGGCTTTCTTATGAGGGGGGAGATTATCTGGAATAAAGCCGCTTCGGCGAGCCCTTCCACCGCTTGGGGAAGTTGGTGCTCCCCTTCTAACCCCACCCTGCGCGATATGCACGAGTATATCCTGGTCTTTTCCAAAGGAACCTACGCAAGAAAGGCCCTGCCCAACCGAAAAAGTACGATTAGTCGGGAGGAGTTTTTGGAGTATACCAAGAGCGTTTGGACTTTTCCGGCGGTTTCGGCTCGGAGTATAGGGCATCCTGCGCCTTTCCCGGTGGAGCTGCCCTATCGGCTCATTCAGCTCTACACCTATGCGGACGAAGTGGTGTTAGACCCCTTTATGGGGAGCGGTCAGACCGCCTTAGCTGCCCTAAGTGCAGGCAGAAAGTACGTAGGCTACGAGATCGAACCGTCCTACGTGCGCTTAGCCGAGCAGCGAATCCAGCATTATTTAGCCACGCAGGCTTCCCCACGGCTTTTTGAGTAGCCGGGGCCCTTTCTGGCTGGACCTGGAGGGGGCTGCGTAGGTTGTGAAAAAGCCCGCTTTCTGTGGGCTCTTACCTACGGTTTCTGGACCTTCCCTACCCGACTTCTCTTGCGTATACCGCGAAAAGGTTATTTTAGCGGGGATGAAGGAAGTTGTTTCTTTTTCCGCTGGGCAGACGGGTAATTTCTGGGTGGATACGGGTCTTGTGGTTCTTCTGGAGCGATTTGACGAGGGTGAGCACCCTATAAAAGATGTACTGCATTGGATTCAGGAGCGGCTCCTTCAGCGTAGTGGAAACAAGGGCCAGTACTACGACGAGGCCAGTGGGCAGCTTCGTGAGTACGAGAAGGTCAACTGGATCTATCCTACGAACCTCTTCATTAAGGTCTCTGGGCAGGCGCCAAAGAAGAAGATCAACGGCCAAGTCCACTTCCTGCATCCGCCCCGCTTTGAGCTCAGCCTCAAGCTCAGCAAGAAATCCGATACCTGCGACCTCTGTGGAGCGGAGGCGCCCCTGACGGATGCCACCATGTGGATGTACCCCTTTGTCGTGGACCCTCAGAAGTTCGGTACCTTTTATTCAGGCACCCGTCGCGGGCTCAAGCTCTGCGCTCGTTGCGCCTTAGCCGGACTTGCCGGATACTTGGGCTGGCTATGGAAAGCCCAGGGACGCGATGCCCTGCACTTCTTTATTTTTCACGCTGAGCTGCGCCAGCTACAGCGCCTCCACCAGGAAGTGCTCAAACCTTTGCGCCTCTCGGGTGAGAAAGGGGGTACTGTGCCGGTGGCGTTTGCGGGCCCGTATGTGAACGAGACCACGCTTGGGCTGCTACTCCATCTCTTCCAGCATGTGCGTCAGTCGGATGTGCTCTCAGACGAGGCCCGCCAGTTTTTGGCCTCGCTCCTGGGGGCAACGGAGGCGGTGCCCCCCACGCCTATCACGCTCTACGCCGTCACGGGCGTGCCCGGCCAAGCCTTTCAGATGAAAGCGCTACGGGAGTTTTCTGAGTTCCAACGACTTTACCGACTCTACGAGAGCTGGCTTGAGGCGATTCGTCAGCTCCAGCTTTTTCCCAATCCCCATCATCAAGTAGTGGAGGTTTGGAGGCAGTTCTGGGTGCAGCAGGGACAAGAGCGAGAATCCCTCTGGCGCGAGCGTATTGCCTGGGCGCTGTTGACATTTGGAGACCCCACGCCTTTTGTGGAGCAGTTCCTCTATGAAGCCCGCGCCCGAGAGGAGAAACCACGTCCTCTGGTACGTGGTACAATTGAGTTGCTACACGAATACCTAAAAGAAGTTTTCGCTATGGACCGGGAGTTTATGCAAACCTTGGCAGGTTTTGGAAAAAGATTGGGCTCAGCTGCCCAAAACGAGATGGGGCTTCTCTACGCCCTGCGCAATGCCAAAAGCCCAGAGGACTTTTACCGAGTTTTGAACGACGTCCAGTTTCGGCTTGGACTTACGGTTCCCAAGAAGCTCTTGGACATTGAGAAGGGTGAGCGCATCGCTGGCGCCCCTTGGGTACGGGTCAAGACGCTGCTCTCCATTTATGCGATGAACGCGTATTTACGCTCAACAAGTCAAAAAAGCAATGAGCATGAGTGAAGCTATGAGTAAAGCTCTTGTCATCGGTTACCTTGCTAAGGTTTCCGCTGCAAATGTGAACGCCTCACATACTGAAGGCAATGTAGTCGTGGCTAAAAAGATTACGTTACCCCACGGCGGTACGATTCCGTATATCTCTGGGCAGGCGATTCGGCGCATGCTTCGGGATCGGCTGGAGGAGCTTGGGTATGCTCTGTCGGAGCCTGACGCGAAAGTAAAGGGGCAAGAGGTCACGCCGCCCGTGCGGCCGTGGGAGTTTGTGGATGAGGACCTCTTTGGCTATCTCGATCCCTCCGGCGGTCGGCGTCGGACGTCGCCTGTGCGCGTCTCGGCAGCCGTGGGGCTCTTCCCCTTTCAGGGTGACCGTGACCTAGGCACCCGTTCGTTTGAGCGCTTCGGACAGGGGATGGCTGCCGGCGGCAACATGTTTGAGACCGAGCTTTACGCTAACCTCTTCAAGGGCACCATCCTCGTGGAGCTGGACCGGGTGGGCACCTTTCAAGAGCAGGAGATTGGCAGACAGGCATTTCCAGAAGCCCTTCAGAAAGTCGTAACCTCCAACGATCGCTGGCACGTTGTGATGCCTGCCGACGAGCGCCGTCGGCGTCTGCAGACGCTCCTGGAAGCCCTAAACATCCTCTGGGGTGGGGGGCGCACGGCGCGAATGCTTGCCGACCTTTCACCGAAGTTTCTCGCTTACGCGCGCCTCAAGGTCAAACATCCTGTATTTCTGGAGGCGCTCTCGGCGCGCTACGAGGACAGTCGCTACGTGCTGGACCTTGCTCCCCTTGGGCATGCGCTGCGGAAGTTTGAGAGCTACCGCGAGCAGGTGCTCTTCGGCATAGAGCCGGGCATCTTCGGCAATGAGGAAGAAGTCCGGACAACGCTCGGGCAGTATGGCGAGGTGCTCACCGTGCACGAGGCGCTTGGGAAGGCCAAGCAAGACATAGCCAGGCTATGGAACGGGTCCTGATTGTCCGTGTCCGGGCGCCAGTGGCTTCTTTCCGGCGACCGCTTGATCATAATTACCAGCGTACGCTTCCGATGCCGCCGCCCACGACGCTTCTGGGCATTGCCGGCGCTGCGCTCGGGCTTTCAGACAGCGAGCTTTGGGCGCCCAATAGTCCCTTGCGCGGGCTCAAAGTTTCCGTCTGGATGGATGAACAGCCCGGCCGTGCCCGTGACATGTGGACCGTGCTCAAGATCAAGGGGGGTAAGATCGCCGAACGCTCGCCCTACTTTCGGGAGCTTCTGTTTTTCACCTGCTACACGCTCTTTTACGGCGGGGAAGAGGTGCTGCTTCGGCAGCTTGCCGAAGCGTTTCGCGATCCAGCCTATCCGCTCTCCCTGGGGCGAGAAGATGAGTTGCTTCTTGTGGAGGAAGTGAAGGTGGCAGAAGCTCAACAAGGCGAGCCGCTTTTTCGCGGAACGGTGGTGCCAGGGGACATTCGGCACATGTCAGGCGTGCGTCCGCTCCTTCGCGAGGGCGCGGTTTTTGAGCCGCCAGTGGTGGAAAAGCTTCCCTTGGCTTTTACCGTAGACGATCGGGGCGTGCGCAGTCCAGACGCGCCAGCGCTGTTGAGTTTCCTGCCCTTGGGGGTGGAGCTGGAAGTGCCGGGTGCCCAGGCGTGGTGGTGGGAAAAACGAGCCTTTACATGGACTGGTAAGGGTCAACAAAGCTAAGGATATGACCGAGTGGAAGGCCGTGGTAGAACGAGCCCTTCAGCAGTGCCAGCAAGCGCAAGCCCAAAAAGAGCAGAAAGTTTGGCAGGCGCTCCTGAATCGTTTGCCCGATGCCGAAGCGCGCCCTTTCGCTATCCTGTCTCTTCTGGAGCACCTTCGCTCCTTCGATAGCCCCTATGTGCAGGAACTGCGGCCGTTGGAGGAGGAGCTCAAGCAGAAAGCCGAAGAGCAGACACTGCACTACGGAGACTTGCTGAAGCAAGCCTTAGCCTCGGAGGGTTGCACCGTGGAAGGGCGCTTCCCCCAGTATCGGATCAACCAGATTGTAGAGGTGGTGATTGAGGAAAGAAAGCGACGTGCGCGCGTGGGAACCCGCTTTAGAGCCGTCATGATTCGGGAGGATATCTCCGTGGCTGCGGTCGCAGAAGCTGTGCGCAAGCAACTTCAGCGCCTGTTTCAGCGCCCCTTTCAGGCTGAAGGGTTCCTTCAAACGCTCTGGAAAGCCTACCTGCTGGCCCTTGCATTCGAGAAGGAAGCCTTGCGTATAGGTGATTATGCGAACATTTTCACCGTGCACAAATTTATCGTATGGCTGAAGCAAAAAGATGTCGCTTTTGTTGATGCGGAAGGCAAAAAGTTTGTTCCTTACCTGCCTGATGAATTTGCGGTAGACCTCGGAAGGCTGCTGGAAAAAGGCGTAACCCAAACCGAGCAGGGCTATTGCCTTCACCTTACTCCAGTCCGTAATCCCAAAGAAGCGCTGTTTGTCGTCAACTTCAAGACAAAAACCGGTCAAAACTATGGGCTACTACAATTCCGGTCTGAGCAAAAAGAAGTATAAGCTATGATGCAGATTAGCAGGAGGGACGCTTTACGTATCGTGCAGAGCATCAAGGAGGGTACGCCACCGCCTGCCTGGCTTGTGCATTACCTGCATGTCGGACGGGAGCGATGGCTTGAGGGGATGGCGTGGTATTTGGATGCGGCCAAGGACGACGACCTTTCTGCGGTGCGTTTTATCGTCGGCGAGTACGGAGTGGGTAAAACGCACTTCTTGCGCATGACCGCCTATATGGCTTTGGAGCGTCGCTTCGTTATCAGCGAGGTGGCGCTAAGCCAAGAGGTCCGTTTAGACCGCTTTGAAACCGTGTGGCGGGAAATGATGCAAAAATTAGCGATACCTGAGTCCGAAGGTGAGCCGACAGACATAGAGGGTTTGCTTAGCCGTTGGTGCGAGCAGGTGGCTCAATCGCCGCAGCACCTTCAACGGACTCTCTCTGAGTTGGAAAGAATACACCACTTTGACCCTGATTTTCGTCAGGCCCTTCGGGGTTACCTCCAGGCATGGTTTGAAGAAAGAGACCGAGACCCTTACCTACAATGGTTTAAAGGCGCCCCTATCAAGCCCAAAGGGGTTCGTACACGCATTGAACGAAAAAATGCCCGAGCTATGCTCCGTTCCCTCATCTATTTTCTCAAGCACATGGGCTATAGCGGACTCTTGCTCTTTATGGACGAACTAGAACTAATCGGGAATCAAAGTTATCGTACGCGCGACGCAAACTACGATGTTCTGCGTCAGTTTATTGATGATGCCGACAACTTGCGCAATTTTCTGATGTTGTGTTCTGTAACTCCCCAAATGCGTACGGATAATCAAAAGGGTTTTCCGTCTTACCCTGCCTTGTGGCAGCGTTTAGGTGGCATGTTAGGTGAGGTGGAAGGAGATTATCGGGCTATTACCGTTGACCTGGACAGGGCGCCTTTGACGGACGGAGACTTGGTGGAACTGGCAAAGCGTTTGCGCGCGCTTCATGGAATAGCCTTCAATTGGCAGGCAGAGCAAGCAGTACCTGATGAGTTTTTGCCCCACCTGGTTGAGAGAGTCAAGGCGGAAGGAGGGGAGTTCTCCCCTCCGCGCCTTCTTGCTCAAGCAACGATTTCCCTTCTGGAGGCTAAGCAGCAGAACCCAGAATGGAACTTGGAAGCTTCCCTGCCCAAGGTACTGCAAGGAGCTATAAAAATCATCCGCCAGCAGGAAGAAGAGCGCTACCGTCCGTGGAATGTATGAATAGGTCTTCTGCAGATGACTGGATTTTGCAAGATCGATCTGCATGCTTACGCATTATCTCGGCTCTCAAGGCAGGACGAGCACCCCGGGAGGGTATTCGTTATTTAGGGGTCGGCTTAGATGGCATCATCCAGAAAATACAGCAAAATTTCAAACAAGCTATACAAGGCGAGGGGCAAATTATCTGGGCTATTGGCGATTATGGCGAAGGAAAATCGCATTTCCTTCGGCTAATGGCAGCGTTTGCCGAGGAGCATGGGTTTGCCTGGGCGTATCTTGTACACGATAAAGACCAAGAAATTGGGCTGCATAAGCCTGCCAGGCTTTTCCAACAAATTTTGTGGTCCTTGCGATGGGAGCACCCTGCTTTAAGTCTGATGGGGTTTGAGAAAGAGATGGCTTATGTTCCCCTCAATGACCGACTGTGGCGTGAGAGGCTACCCAAAAAATTAGCGGAGTTGACCACGTGGCTGAAGATGCAAGGATGGCAGGGTTTGGTTGTTTGCCTTGACGAAGTAGAGAACTGCAGCCAATTTCACTGGACGCAACATTCCCCTGCTTGGGAGACTTTGAGCCATTTGCATCAAGACTTGAGAGGTTCTGTGGTTTTGTACTTTGCCCTTACCCGAGTTGGGTTAGAGCATCTCAAGGAGTCTTGGCGTTGGCATGTAGGTAAAGAGGCTGTGGCTTTGCTGAGCAGGGCAGAGGGTCGTAGCCTCTCTATGCCGAGTTGGTCACCTCGTTATGCTCTTCCGTTGGCGGAGCGGATATGGAGAATTCATGCGAGGGCTTTGGATTGGCAGCCGGCGGTGACGGTGAATGAGCTGGCAAGCAGCGCAAGCCAGCAGGCAGAAGCGGCGCAAAGTGGGCGATGGCGAACCTTCGTGCAGGCTGTCGTCACCTTTTTGGAAAAGGAGCATCAGAAGAGGTGGCCTTCAGCAAGGACCGCTAAGCCTCAAGGGCTCCCCAAACCGCCCCAGCCGATTGCCCCGGCTCCAAAGTCTTCAACCCCTAATCCGTTACCGCGGTTCTTGCTGCCTGACCTCCAACCCGGCGACCAGGTGGAAATTGTAAGGACGGCTTTTCGGGGCTGGCGAGGAATAGTGAAACAAGTAAAGGAGGAGACAGCAGAAATCGTTTTAGGCGTACGAAATCAAATGCTGGTTAGTTTGCCGCTGGATGCTCTCAAGAAGTTGAGGTGAAGAAGATGAACCCGTGGCGAAAATGCCTTCCTCGTGTTTATGATGCTTTTTTCGGTAATCGGGCGAATGTGCTGCCAGCCCAGGAGGCCGTTATCCCAAGCATCCTTGAAGGGAAAAACGTACTGCTTATTGCTCCGACAGGCTCAGGGAAGACCGAAGCCGTGGTAGCTCCCTTGGCGGAGAAGGCCTTGGATGCGCCTGACCGGTCCTACGTCCTTTACATTGTCCCCACGAGGGCCTTAGCCCATGACTTGGAAGGGCGGCTGAAGGAGCGGTTGGAGCGTTGCGGGTTGCGGTTGGCCATCCGGCATGGCGAAAGAAACACCCTGCACAGCAGAAAGCCTCCTCACTTCATCCTCACCACACCTGAATCGTTGGAGGTGATGCTTTCAACCATGCCCGAGTATGCAAAGGACAGGTTGAGGGAAGTGAGGGCGGTCGTCGTAGACGAAGTGCACCAATTTTTTGGCACGAGGCGAGGCTTGCAACTTGCTTGCCTTTTGGAGCGGTTGAAGCACTATGTCCAACATCCCTTCCAGCGGGTGGGGCTTTCGGCGACGGTGACCGAGCCTGAGCGAGTCGCCCGGTTCTTGCAAGGCAGCGATGAGCCTGTACAAGTCGTTACCGTGCCAGGGCGGAGGCGTTTGCAGGTCTATCTTTCCTTGGTCGGTTCTCCAACCCCCCATGAGTTTGGCGAGGCCGTGGCGGCTTGGCTTCAGCCCATCGTTTCCAAGCACCGCAAGGTTCTGCTCTTTGCCAACGACCGGGCCACGTGCGATTGGCTCTGTTGGCAACTCAGTGAGCGCCTTTCTATCCCTGTGCTGCTGCATCATTCATCTCTGCACCAAGACTACCGAGGATGGGTAGAGAAAACTTTCCGTCAAGCTTCTCAGGCGGTTTGTGTGGCCACCAGTTCGTTGGAACTGGGCATTGACATCGGCGACATAGAGGCGGTCGTGCTTTGGGGTGCTCCTCATTCGGTTGCGAGTTTTCTGCAGCGACTTGGGCGAGGCAATCGGCGCACAGACACTTCCCTCGTTTATGCGGCATGTCCTCAGTGGGATCCTTCAGGGGTTCCCGCTGACCCTGAAGATGATTTGTTGCGCTTTGTGGCCTTGACGTATGGTGCTCTCCACGATGAGATGGAGACCCGTAGCGAGCCTGCTTATTACTCGGTCTTGCTGCAACAGCTGCTGGCTCTGTGTTGTCATTACGGGGGGGTTGCTCCGGACGCTTTTTTTACCACGGTCAAGCATCACCCGCCTTTTTGCGATGCTGAGGCGCTAACGGCTATACTGGATGCTTTGACGCAGGAGGAGATTTTGGAGCGAGATGTTCGGCGTGACCTGTGGCGGCCAAGCGAGAAGTTCCACTTCTGGCAGGCAAAAGGGCTTTTCTGGAGCCATATCGGCGGGCAGAGGGATGCTACGGTGGTCAGTGAAAGCCAGGAACGATCTGTTTCGCTAGCGAAGATTCCCGCTCAATACGCTCGCTCGTTGCAGCCCGGCAAAATCGTGGTGTTGGCAGGCAAGCCCAGGCTTATCGTGCGTGTTGAAGACCGCTCGGTTTGGGTGGCGGATTTACAACAGGGGCAAGCCGAGTTGCCCAAATATCTCGCCCCTCCCGAACCGACACCCCTAAGCGTGGCTCAGGCCATCCAAACCGTGCTCACCCTGCCCGACCCAGCGCTGCAGGAATTGCCCCTCTTCTACGACGAGTGGGGGCGCCAGCGACTGCGGTGGTGGCGACAACACCTTGGGCCGCGCCTACAAGGCCATCGCTGGCTTGCGGAATGGCACGAGGGGCGTTGGGTTCTTTACACCTTTGCAGGTTCTGTCGTCAATTGGATTTTGGCCGATGTCCTGCGGGAAAGGGCGAACGTAAGCGCTGAGGCTGATGCGTGGAGGGTTAGCTGCGATCAGAAGGTTTCGCTGGAGCCGATTTTGAAGGACCTTGAGGTAAAGAAGCTTGAGCAGCTTGTTGAGAGGCGATGGGCTGCTTACTTGCGTCGGCTGGCGTTGCCGCCTTTGTTTTTTGAGCTTCCGCAGGCGCTGCAGAAGGCGGAGGTTTTTTCCATTTTAGGGTTAGAGCAGGTTAGTCAGCTGTTGCACAGCCTAAGCGTAGAGGTGTCTTATGGCTGAGCTCTTAGCCAAGCCTGATACAGGGCTTCTTGATCATCTAACCGAAGTAATCCAGCTGGGTGTAGAGATTGCGCGGCGGCTGGAGCTGCCCCAGAAGCTGCGCACAAAAGCGCTTTTGGCATGCGCCCTGCACGATATCGGAAAAGCCACTACGGACTTTCAGGACTACATCCGGGGATGTCGCAAGAAGGCCTATCCTCATGCGTTGGCTTCGCTTCCCTTTGTGCTCGTAGCTGAAGGGCTGCTCAATCAGCGATTAGGCCTGGAGCGGACCCGCTACGAGGCCACTGCGGCTGTGCTCTCGCACCACTCACCGCTGGGTCCAGACCTCTACAAAGGCTACGAAAAACCGGAGTACCATCCGGCGCTGGAAGAGGCGCTCCGTGCGCTCTGGGAGCGGCTTGCGGCGTATGACGCAGACGGGATTCCTGCGGAGGAGGATGTGCTCTGGCGGGACGATACAGCCTTTATTGTCCAACTCTCCAGCGGCGCTGCTCGATACGCCCATGGCGAACGCCCATGGACAGAGGAGGAATGCTGGACGCTTCGCGGTCTGCTCCAGCGTCTACCTGTGGGAGATTTCGCCTCCGTCAAAGCCGTCCTGCACCTGGCTGACTGGTTGGCGTCGGCCAAGCTCAAAAGATCGAGCCTGCTTTTTCTGGAGAAGGGTAGCCAAGCTGTACGGGCGCATGTAGACGCTCTCCGGGTACCTCTGCGGGATTTTCAGCAGAGAGCCGAGCAAACTCGGCACGCAACGGTCCTCTGGCTCCGGGCTCCTACAGGCACAGGCAAGACCGAGGCGCTCCTGCTCTGGGCGGGCGACACCGAACGGCTTATCTATCTGCTGCCCACGCAGGCAACGGCCAACGCCCTGTGGCGCCGGCTCCAGAAGGTGTACGGCAAGGGGCGTGTCGGGCTTGCCCACGGACGGGCCAGTTACCTGCTGCGGCAAGAAGCGGACGAAGACCCGCTGGATGCCCGGCTCTTTGGCTCCGTCTTTGCCAAGCCTGTCACGGTGGCCACGCTCGATCAGTACTTGCTTGCCCACTTGCACGGCCGCTATTGGGAGGAGCGCCGCAGCCTTGTGCGGCGGGCAACGCTCGTGCTTGATGAGATCCACGCCTATGAGCCCTACACGCTGGGGCTGCTCTTGGAAGCCCTGCGCCGCGAACCCCCAGCCCGACTGGCCCTGGCTAGCGCCACGCTGCCCGAATCGCTGCTGAAGCTTTTCCTGAAGCTTTTCCCAGAAGGGCGGTTCGTGGAGGCGGAACCCCAGCTTTGGTTGCGCCGTCGCCATCGGCTCATGCTCCAGGAAGGTGCGCTCTTGGAAGAGGGGTTTGAGCAGGCGTTAGCGCACGCCCGAGAGGGAAAGAAGGTGCTCGTGGTGGCCAACACCGTCCCGGATGCACAGGCATTCTACCAGAGGCTGAAGGAGGTAGGATGGGAGCCTCGGGAGCTTTTGCATGCGCGTTTTGTCTTGCGCGACCGGCAGCGGAAGGAAGCGCGCGTGAGCCGTCCGGAGCCGGGGATCGTCTTCGTGGCCACGCAGATCGTGGAAGTGAGCCTGGATATCTCTTACGATGTGCTCCTGACCGAGGTTGCTCCCGTAGACGCGCTTGTGCAGCGGATGGGGCGCGTCAACCGGCGGGGGGACTTGCCGCCAGCGCCGGTTCTCGTGTATACGAACAGGACGGAGGGAAGTCGGTGCATCTATGGGGAAGAGATACTCTCCTGGAGCCGAGACATCCTGAAAGAGCTACCTTCAGAGCCAACGGATGAAAACCTGAAGGCAGCAACAGAAGAACTCTACCAGAAGGTCATGGCAGGAGAGGCGTGGCAGCAGGAGCTGCGCTCAGGGCAGGAGACACTCAAGGACCTTCAGTGCACGCTCGGTTGCTACACGATAGACCTCGCTGACGAAACGCTCCAGGAGCGCTTTGCAACTCGGCGCGGGATGGTGTCGGTGGAAGTCCTGCCGGAGCGGTTTGAGGAGGAAGCCAATGAACTGCGTAAAAAAGGAGAGAAGTGGCGTCTGCTGGAGCTCCTCGTGCCTGTACCCCTTTGGTGGCTCAAAGTCCCAAGGTTGGGTTCGTATTTCTCTCCTGAGCCTTTGCTCGGTGTAGTCAAGACCAGCCTTCCTTATGATGCCGAAAGGGGATTGAGCTTTCCCTCGGATAAGCCGGAGGATACGCTTACTTTTTGATGCTCCTTTGGGGATTCGGGTTGCCTGGTTAGGGAGGAGCTTAGTAGCCCCACCAGGACTCGAACCTGGATCTTGAGCTCCGGAGGCTCACGTTCTATCCCTTGAACTATGGGGCCATGCCGTTTGGGCAGGGGCAAAGTTAAGAAAAAACCCGCTTCTCTTACCTTTGGGGGGTGCGTACGGTGCTGGCCATCCTGCGCTATGGGCAGTCGGCTCAGCCGCGCATGCTTGTCGCGCTGGGGGCCTTCCTCTTCTTCAACCTCTTCAATGTCTTTTCCCTGGCCCTCCTTATCCCTTTCCTGGAGATCCTTTTTGCTCAGGTCGCCGAACCTGCCCCCTATCCCTCCTCCTTTTCTATTGAAGCCTGGAAAAAGTACCTCTTCTACCAGCTCTACCTTTTCCGCATCGAAGTCGGTCCCATGACGGCTTTGGTGTATTTCAGCGTCGCTATCGCTGTGGCTATCCTACTCAAGAATGCCTTTCGGTACTTGGGGGCCTGGCACATGACCTATTACGAGAATACGCTCATTCAAAACCTGCGTAATCGCCTTTTTGCCCACCTTACGAGTTTGCCTTTGGGTTTTTTTGTGCGCACCCGCAAGGGGCGGCTCCTCAACCTGGCTACCCAGGATGTGCAGATTGTCCAGGAAGCCATCATCGGCACCATCTACAACCTCCTGAATGACCCCCTGACCATGGTTTTTTACTTAGGGGCGATGCTGGTGCTTTCTTGGAAGCTGACGTTGGTTTCGCTGGTGGTGCTGCCGCTCACGGGGTGGATGATCAGTCGGTTGGCGCGCTCGCTGCGCCGAAAAGCCCACCACGGCCAGCGCCAGATGGATATCGTGCTGGGCATCCTGGAAGAGTTCCTGAACGGGGTGCGGACCGTCAAAGCTTTCGGTGCAGAAGCCCGGGAACGAGAGCGCTTTTTTGCAGCCAACGCCGCTTACACCCGGTTCATGATTGGGCTGCGCCGCCGCATGGAGTTGGCTTCGCCTTTGACGGAGGTCCTTAGCGTATTGGTGGTGCTGGGGCTTCTGTACTACGGCACTTTTTCGGTGCTGGAAGGCCAAATAAAAGCCTCTGAATTCATCACCTTCATTGCGATTTTTGGGCAGTTTCTCTCGCCGATGAAGACCTTCAACCAAGCGGTGTCTCGTTTGCAGAAGGCGCTGGTGTCGTATCGGCGAATTGAGGGGCTTTTGGAGCAACCGCTTTCGGAGGAGTACAGCCGGCCTCGGCGGGTTCGGATTGAACGCCTGGCTGAAGGGATTCGTGTGGAGCAGGTGGGCTTCCGCTATGGGGAGAAGGAAGTGCTGCGTGGTGTGACGCTTTCTATTCCGGTGGGGTCCCGTGTGGCGTTGGTGGGGCCCTCAGGCAGCGGGAAGACGACGCTGGTAGACCTGATCTGCGGGTTTTATGAGCCTACCAGCGGAACCGTATGGGTAGATGGGCGGCCTTTGTCGGAGATAGACCCTGTGAGTTATCGGCGGCTGCTGGGGATTGTACCGCAGGATGGCACGCTCTTTCACGCTACCCTCTTAGAGAATATCACCTACGGTGTGGAAGGGCCGCCGGATGTGGAACGGGTTTGGCGGGTGCTGGAGCTGGCGCAGGCTCGGGCTTTTGTGGAGGAGCTGCCTGAAGGCCTGTACACCCAAGTGGGCGAACGAGGCCAGCGGTTTTCGGGGGGACAGCGGCAACGCTTGGCCTTGGCTCGGGCGCTCTATCGCGACCCCCAGCTGCTTATCTTAGACGAAGCGACGTCAGCGCTGGACAGCGAGTCTGAAGCGCGCATTCATCAGGCGCTGGCCCAGCTTCCCCGCACGTATACCCTCATCTTGATTGCCCACCGGCTGTCTACGGTGCGCCATGCCGATTGGATTTATGTGTTGGATGGGGGGCGCTTGGTGGAAGAAGGCACCCATGAGGACCTTTTGCGGCGCAGCGGGTTGTACGCGCACCTTTACAAGCTTCAGGTGACCGCTTAGCGGAAAGCGTCGGTCAGCACCACCACTTCAGGGGGGCTTGTGAGCCGCACCCCTACCACATCAATGCGGGCAGGCAAAGAGGCGTAAGCGGGGTTCGCGGCCAGAAACTGTTCAATGGCGGCAAGGAGGGCTTTCTGCTTGTCGGGGCCGATGGAAGCTTCTGGTAAAAAGGGGGTAGAAGCGGAGACGGTCCGCACTTCCACAAAAACCAGCTCTCCCTGGTGCCAGGCGATCAGGTCTATTTCGTAGGGGCCTTGGCGCCAGTTCTGAAAGAGGAGCCGGTACCCTTGCTGCCTCAGGTAGCTGGCAGCTAAGGCTTCTCCTTGGGCCCCTATGTGCTGCGTAGACGCCGTAGCTCTTCAAAGAGTTCTTTTTCGCGGGGAGAGAGGCCTCGGGGTAGGATAACCTGCGTGGTGAGGTAGAGGTCGCCGGGAGGGGAGCCGGGCCAGCCTTTGGCTCGCAGGCGCAGGAGGTGGCCGTTGGGGGTTTCAGGCGGCAAGGTGATACGCAGCCGGGACCCGTCCAAGTGGGTAAACTCCACCGGTCCGCCCAATATCGCCGTGTAAAGGGGCACTGGCAGGGTAGCGTGCAAGTCTTTCCCTTTCAGGGTGAAGTGCGGGTGGGGTTGGAGGTCCAGGCGCAAGATAAGGTCGCCTCCTCCCGGCGCTTTTCCCCGTATGCGCAGGCGCGTGTTGGGGCTGGTGCCGGGCTTTAGGGTAACCTCCACCGTTTGGCCGCCTACCCGTACAGCGCGGGTGGAACCCCGGTACAGTTCCTCCAGCGTGACCGGCAAAATCGCCTCCACATCCCTTTTCCGCCCCACAAAGTCCTGCCCAAAAAACATCCGGAAAAAGTCCGAGAAGTCGGCAAACCCTTCAAAACCTGCGGCGCCTTCCCACCCAAAGCCTCCTCGCCCTTCCTGAGCCATGCGTTCGTAGTCTCGCCAGCTGGCGCCCAGCTGATCGTATTTAGCTCGGGTTTCGGGGTTGCTCAGCACTTCGTAGGCTTCCTGGATTTCTTTGAAGCGCTCTTCGGCGGCTTTGTTGCCGGGATTCAGGTCGGGATGGTACTGGCGAGCCAGCTTGCGGTAGGCTCGCTTGATCTCTTCTTGCGAAGCGTTGCGAGGCACGCCCAATATGGCGTAGTAGTCTTTGAACCCTACGCTGGCCATACGGAAAGCTTGTCAGGACAAAGATAAGGCCAATGTGCCATTTTGGCTTTTTTGCGTGACTTTTCGCTTATAAGGCTGCCATTTTGCCATAATTTGTGTTCTGGCACGGGATGTGTATTAGAATTCTCCATGCAAACCAACCACAAAAAGGAGGTGCCTATGAGCAGCCTGGTAAGACTGATGGACTGGACGGAAACGCTTCCGGAAAGGATGCGTACCCTGCAAGAAGTAGTTGAACGGATGTTCAACGAGACGGCGAGCAACTTCACTCGGCTCGAGACCTTTGTGCCGCGGGTGGACATCGTAGAGCATGACAAGGCCTACGAGATACACCTGGCCGTGCCGGGCATGAAGAAGGAAGACTTCAAGGTGGAGCTGACAGAAGGCCGTCTGACCGTCTCCGGCGAGCGGAAGTTCCACAAGGAAGAAGGGGACAAGAAGACGTACCATCGGGTGGAGACCCAGTATGGGGCGTTCATGCGGAGCTTCATTTTGCCGGAGGACGTGAAGACCGACGCCATTTCGGCGGAGTACACCGACGGCATTCTGAAGCTCACCCTGCCCAAGGACGAGAAGAAGGCGCAGGCAGCTCGGATCGAGGTGAAGTGAGCCCCTTTCTTAGGGGGTTTTCAGGGGTGGGCCTGGCTCACCCCTGTTTTGTTTTTTTGCGGGGTGTCGGCCGCAGCGTACAGTCGCTTCTTATGGGAAGCGGGGATTGTTCAGGTGCGGGAGGCGCCCCCGTGGTTTGTGTGGGCCTCGGGTCGGGAAAGTCCCCTCTATGTGGATCATCGTCGGCTGCTGGCCTATCCGCGGTGGCGCCAGTGGGCTGTAGGCCAGCTGGCCAGGCGGATAACCCAGGGGCCCGCTCCCCAGGCGGTGGTGGGGGTAGCCACGGCGGGTATTGCTTGGGCTGCGTGGCTGGCTGAGAGGCTCGACCTGCCCGCTGGCTACGTGCGAGCCGAGCCTAAAAAACACGGCCTTCGTCATCAGGTAGAAGGGCTGGTGCAGCCGTTGGGTCCTGTCCTGCTGGTGGAAGATCTCATTTCCACGGGCGGCAGCCTGCGAAAGGCGGCGCAGGCGCTGGAGGAAGCGGGCTTTCCTGTGGGGGCCGTAGCCGCGCTGTGGAGCTACGAGCTCCCAGACGCGGAGGGGTTGCCTTATCCCCGCTATGTGCTCCTTACTTTTCCTCAGGCCCTGCTCTACTGGCAAGAAGCGGGTTTTTTGTCGGAGGCTGCGGCGGCATTTCTGCGGCGTTGGCATCACTCCGGCTTGCTGGCGTAACTTTGGTTTTATGCGGTTCTGGCTCTTGGGGATGGGGGCGGTGGTGTGGGGGCAAACCGTGGTGGCCGAGCTTGCGCTGGATCGGCGCCAGCCTCGCCCCCTCCGAGCGGAATACGTCGCCGCGGACGGCGGCCTCGTCACCCTCTCTTACAAGACGCCTACTTCTATCCGGACCTTCGCTTTGCATAAGTACGACGCTGACCTGCACTGGGAATGGACCCAAGACCTTTTTGACCAGAGTTCGGGCGAAGAGTTAGCTCACTTAGCTGTGGTGGACACCCAAATATGGGTCTTTACCCAGCGGGTGGAGCGGAACCAAGTTGCCTTTTATGGGTATGCGCTGGACCTGGAGGGGCGCTTTCGCAGGCGAGGCGAACGGCTCTTTGTGGTGGATCACCGAGGCGCTAAAGACCCTCGCGTGGAGCTGACCTACGCCCCTAATCGCCGCTATGCCTGCCTCAGCGTGGCTACAGAGACGGCGCCCGACAGCGCGGATAGGGTGCATTTTTTCCTTGTAGGACCTGAAACGACCCAAACCGGGGTCTGGCTTTTTCCCTATTCGGAGCGGCAGCTGGAGGTTCGGCGGCCTGTGCAGCCCAGCCATGAGGGGCGGCTCTTTGCCCTCGGAGCCGTGCGCAAACGAGAAGCCCCTTTCCCGGAGTACTACCTTTTCCAGTACATCCCCCAAGAAAACCTGACCCTCACCCTCTCGCTGGAAGTAGAGGGGGTGTACCTCATTGAGCCGACTTTTCGGATTGAGAAGGGGGGAGGGGTACGGATAGCGGCGTTTTATTCGGAGCGGCGGGGAAGCCCCCAAGTACAAGGGCTTCTTTTTGCTCGGGTGGAAGGGCCTGGGTTCTTCCTCTCCAATGTGCAGCGCACCCCCCTCCCCCGTGAAGTGCTCCAGCGCTACCTGTCTGAGCGCCAGATTGAGCGAGGCCGGGGGATACCTGACCTGTACTTGGACCACCTTGTTCCTCGGGCAGGCGGCGGTGCGCTCCTCGTGGGCGAGCAGTTTTACATCACTACGACGACTTTTCGGGACTTTTACGGCTTCTGGTACACGCAGGACACTTACCATTACGAAGATATCGTGGTGTTTGCGGTGGATTCGCTGGGGCAGCTGGAGTGGTGGCGGGTAGTGCCCAAAAGCCAGGCCGGCACCTCTGACACAGAACTTTCTTACGGCCTTCTGGTGGGGCCCACGCGGCTGTACTTTTTTTATCGGGGCTATGCGCGGGGGGTAGGTAGCCAGGTTTTTGTGGTCACGCTGGGGGAGGGAGGGGAGCTCACGGCGCCGCGGCCCTTTATCCAGGGGTTTCGCCCGTCGGACGTGTTTTACCGCAAGCTAACCCGCCAGCTTACGAACACAGAGGGGCTTATTGCGTATACGCAGGGCCGTACAGGGCGGTTTATTCTGGCGCGCCTGGAGCTGGAATAAAACACGGGGGGGCAGGGTTCGGCTCTGCCCCCCCATATCACGATGCGAAGGAGCTCACTCTATGAGCAGGCGATGGTAGCTGGCGGCCTGACGGCCTCTCAGCTCCAAGATATAGAGGCCGCGGGGTACGCCTTGCAGCGGGAGGGTGTTGAGACCGCTCTGGACAGCGTAACGGGTCACTTGCTGCCCTATAAGGGAGTAGAGGCGGACTTCCCCTTGGTCGTCGGCCGGCACTTCTACCCAGAGCTGGTTTGAGGCAGGGTTGGGATAAAAGCGCCAGGGCGGAGGCGAGGCTACAGGCAGGTGCGTCACGATGACTTCGGCCATATCTCCTCCGCAGCCGTTGAAGGCGTACAGGCGCACGCGATAAGGTCCGTTGCCGGCGTAAGAGTGGGTTCCGCTCAGGACACCGGCGAGGGTGGTGCCATCCCCGAAGTCCCATACTACGCTATCGGCCTCCGAGGCAGAGCCGGAGAAGGTGAGCACGCCATTTTGTAGGGTGGCTTGCGTGATCTGGACGGTGGGCCGGGCGGCTGCAATGTGGATGCTGCGCGCCATTGTAGTGGTACCGCACTGGGGTGTACGCACGGTTAGCTCCACCCGATAATAGCCAGGTTGGGTCCAGGTGTAGGTTTGGGTGACCGCTGTGTCGTAGCGGAAGAAGGATCGGTCTGGTGCGCTTGGCTCCTCAAAGCGCCACTGGATGCCGCCTGGATGGCCGGGGCTGAGGAGACCTGGAGCCCGCTGGAAGGTGACGGGCTGCCCCACGCATCCCCAGGCCGGACCGGTGAAGAAAGCCGCCGGCTTGTCCCGCACCTCTACCCAGATAGCGAACCGTATCTGGCCCCGCACAGCCTTCCCAGATCTGGTAGAGGAGATGCAGGCCGGGCCGGTCCGGGGCTAGCACTTGGGTCACTCCATCCGCCGTGGTGATGACGGTCAAAGGTGTACCGTCCGCTTGAGTCCAGCGCACACGCTGGGCTGCACCCCGGCCATATGCCGTTTGATCAAACCAGAAGAAAGGTATCTCCCCTCGCATGCATACGGTGATGAAGTAGTGATCCCCGAAAACGTAGCGCGAGTTGCACCCGCTGGAGTAAGAGAAGCGACCTGCATGCAGGGCGGTGGGCTGGTCGGTGCGGAAAAGCTGCACTTCTCGGCGGGTGTAGCCGCAGGAGCCTACGAGCTGGTGTTCTACGGTGTAGAGGCCGCTGGTGGAGGGCAGGCGCCAGGTGTAGCCGGCCCGGGCCTGGGTCGCCGGCAGGGTGACTGTGTCGCCTAGCAAAAGGAGCCGCCAGCTCCAGTTGTCCCCTGCGGGCGCTCCGCTAATCCAAAAGTAAAGGGAGTCCCCTCCGCAGAAAACATATTCTTGCGGCACGGAGAAGCTCTGGGAGGTGGAGGGGGCCGCTCGGCGGTACCGGAATCGGGTTCCGAGGGTATTGGGATCAGGTAGGAGCCAAGCAGGCGAGAGGCGGTTAGCCGTGACGGGTCCCAGGACGCGTGTGCTTCCTGCGCTGTTGGTGAGCCGGGCCCGGATGGTTAGCGGCTGTCCATTCCACACGAGGGCGGTGTCCGTACGGGAAGTGGGCGGCAAAAACCCGCTACCGAAATCCCACTCTACGGTGTGGCCAGGCTGGCCGGGGAAAAAGTTCGTCAAGGCCCCCAGGCGCACATACAAGCTATCACCAGGGCAGAGGAGGGTACCGGGTAGGATTGCGATCCCCCCATCGGGTGCCGGGGCTGTGGTGGGCGGCGTCCAGGTGAAGGTATCTATCCGAGCCTGGCCACACAGTTCCTGCTTCACAAGCAAGCGGTAGCCACCGGCCGGTGGAGGCGCTGAGAAGGTATAAGGAGGGGTCTGGAGGCTTGCCGAACCTACAGGCATGAGACCGATGGCCTCCCAGGTGCCGTCGGCCTCCCAGTCGCAGGAGATGAGGCCTTTTGCTCCTATGATGCGCGCTTGGACGGGGTAGCCCACGGCGAAGGTTGAGGGGAAGCCTACGGTGGGGCGATTGAGGGTGCCTCCGCTCACTACCACTCCCCCGGAAAAAGACAGCTGACAGCCCCCCGGCACTTGTACGGTCGCTTGCACAGGGTAAGTGCCAGGCGCTGGGAAGGTAGCCGAGACCCGCCAGCCTGTCGCGTCGGGTACGTTGTCCCCGTTGAAGTCCCACTGCGGCGGCGAGGAAGGAGGAGCAGCTATTTCCGTGTACCACAAGAGGCTCAGCTCAACCGGCTCGTTGGGGCATGCTTCCCCGGTGCCTGTATTCACACAGGCGAGCTGGAGGGAGGGGGGAGGGCTCGGTGCTACAGTGACCTGCGTGGCAGGGAAAACCGGGATGACGCCGGTTCGTCCTTCTCGCAGGTAGGTGCGCCCCCACAGGTCGTAGGTTCCCGGCGTGGTCGGAGCGCGGAAAACCCAGCGATTGAGCCGAGTTAGCATCGGCGAGCTGTCCAACGGGACCCCGTTCTGGCCTATGTACAGTCGCGCGGAGTCTATGTCGGTGTTGACGATGTCGGGCAGGGCCCAGATTTCGCCGCCGGGGCAAGCGTAGTTGGCGGTGCTGTAGTTGGCGAGCGTGGCCCAGTTGCGGCGCAGCATGGCGGTCTTGTAGGAGAGGGCCGAGTCGCCGTTTGCATAGAACACCACCAGACCGATGGCGTACTGCTTGCCAATGGAAAAGGTGGTATAGTCTACGAGCGCTTTGTAGGTGGTGTCGTTGGTAGGGCTAGAGACGCCGCCTATCCATTGCCACCTGACGATGCCGGAGGCGGCCATGCCGCTGGTGTCTACGATAGCCCACACCGTGTCGCCAGACCAGGTCAGCAGCGGGTCAGGCAAAGGGGGACCGACCGGAACACCCGCTTGGCTTCTGTACCAGGACCAACGAGCCCAAGGGACCCCTTGGGCCCACAACGCCCCAAGAAGGGCTACTGCGAAAAGCTTCCTGTATCGCATAGTCGTGCGGGCTTAGGTTCTACGGATGGACGATCTGGAGGCGGAGGGTGCCGGTGTAGTTTTTACCCTGGCAGCGTACAAGGTAGAGCCCGTTGGGGAGGGGCGGTAGAGCCAAGGGATTCAGTCCTGGCCTGACGGGGAAGGTCAGCGCTTCTCGTCCATCTGGCGTGAGGAGCGTGCAGGTGCCCTCGTCCTGGAGAGGCACTTCAACCCAGATGGTCTGGCTGGCAGGGTTAGGGAAGGCTCGCCAGGGTCCTTGGTCGCGCTCGTTCCAGACTTGCACTTCGCGGGCAAGGAGGTCTTCGCCGCAGCTATTGGTGGCGCGCAAGCGCACGGTGTAGATGCCGGGCTGCCGGTAGGTGTGGGTACCCTGCAGTCCGCTCTGGGTGGTACCATCGCCAAAGTCCCATACGACCTGCCCTTCGCCGGTGAGGCCTGTCTCAAAGTGCAGGGTGAGGCCCTGCGGGCGCAGGAGGGGGTCCTTTAGCCGAGGTGGCCCCTCCAGCACCCGTACGATGCGGCTTAGGGAGCCCGAGCATCCTCCGGACGCCGTGGTCAGCGTAACCCGGTACGTGCCAGGCCGCTCGTACAGGTGGGTCAGCACCCTGGTCGTGTCGAAGGTAAGCTGACCATCCCCCCATTCCCACTTGAGGCCAGCTACCGGGCCTCGGAAGGCCGTCGGGCTAAGGCGGCGCACTTCTACGGGGCTGCCAATGCAGGCTTCTTCAGGCAGCGTGAAGTAGGCGCCTTCGCCTTCACGCACGACGAGCGTGAGACGCTGGGTATCTTGCCGGCCCTCGCAGTTTTCCCAGATCTGGTAGAGGAGATAGGTGCCGGGCTGGCCAGGCGCCAGGAGCTGCGGGAAGTTCCACGGGCCATGTAGGAGGACTTCGGCGGGGCTGCCGTCGGCGTAGAGCCAGCGCACGCCCTCGAGGCCCCCCGCCCCATTCTCCACAGGGTAATCCCAGAATAGGGGCACATTCTCGTGGGGGCACACCGTGAGGCGCTGGTGGGGTGTGCAGCCGGCTTCGGCAGAATACGCAGCAGGCCGGCCAGCGTACCCTCCAGGCGTCCGGATCGTCTCCACAGACCGGAAGGTGCCGCAGGGCAGGATCAGGTAGCTTTCAATCAGGTAGGCATCCTGTCCGGGTGGGAGCGTGTAATAGAAGGTATCAGGCGCTTCGGAGAGAGGCCACTCCACCGTCTGGTCAGGGAGCACCAGACGCCACACACCCGTGGGATGCTGGTCTTTTTCCGGCAGCACCAGGGCTATGCGGGTTCCGCTGCACAGCGCCACATCCCAGTCGGGACACCAGTCTGCGTTGCACGCTTTGACGGGGTAAAACCAGAGGTGAGATCCTGCGGAAGGCGTAACCGAAAGCGGCCCTACGAGCTTGGAGCGTCCGGAAGGGGTGATCAGCAGGCAGGCCACCGAGAACGGCGTACCCGTCCAGGTGAGGGTCGTTTCGGTGCGGGTGGTATAGCCCAGCCACTGGCCGTTGAGCTGCCAGTTGAGCCAGTAGCCGGGCTCTCCAGGAGAGAAATTCGTCAGGGACTCCAGGCGCAGGTGGATGCGGTCTCCTGCGCAGCGCGGAGGCCGATCCAGCTCCAGCGTACCTTGAGGCATAGGAGGAGCCACCGAATCCGGCTTCCAGTAGAGGACCGTATCATACACCCGCCCGCATATCTCTTGCCGCAGCCGAATAGGGTATCCTTGACTTGAGGGGGGGGCTGTGCGGAAGGTATAAGGGGGTAGCTGGGGCCGGCCTGTAGGCGTGAGAGGAGGTAAAATCCCCTTCCCTTCCCACGAGCCGTCGTCCTCCATATCGCACGAGAGGAGGCCCTTCCAGCGAGTTACCTGCAGGGTCACGGGCGTGCCCAGCGTGTAAGTCCCTCTCATTCCTACGCTCATGGAAGGCGGGGTGGGGTCTTCTACCTGCACGTGGAAGGTGTCCTTAAGCTCGCAGCCGCCGGGCAAGCTCAGCTGCACATACACGGGGTAAGACCCAGGGGTAGGGAAAGAGGTTTGGAGGGTCCACCCCTGGGCGTCGGGCCGGGCGTCTCCATCCAGGTCCCATCGGGGCGGTTCCGTGGGGAGGGGTGACAGGGCTTCCTTCCAGGAGAGGGCCAGAGACACCGGCTCACCTGGGCAGGCTGGAGCCGCTAAGAAGGAGTAGGGGCGCTCGCGGCCAGGTGCTTGAGGGTCCAGTACCACGAGCCTGGAGCTTCGGTCTGGCGGGTACTCAAAGGGTACGCTGCTGCGCACCACAGGCCGCAGGATCACCTCGTAGGTGCCTGGCGGCGGCGCCGGAAAGTCCCAGAAGCCCGGCCTGTCCAGGTAAGTGCTGGCATACACCTGGCCGTTCTGCTCCACGCTCACCTGGACCCTCGCCACGTCCTGGTGCATGTCCTGCACGACGATGCGGGCCAGGCCCCCAGCACACGCTATGAAAGCCCCCCCCATGGCTGAGGTGGTGACTTTGGACTGGGTGGGGAAGATAACCCGGCTGCTCGCTACGGAGTCCCCGCCAGCGAAGAGCCAGAGCCGCACTTCCACCCCCTCGGATGGACGGTAGAGGGTATAGCGGTCAATCCAGAGCGTCTCAGCGGTGCTGACCATGTACGGCCTGCTGCTCCACCATTCCTTCCTCCAGACTTCCCATCGCCACCGGTCTATGCCCCGCTGGTCGTGCAGGATGGCGTAAACGGGAAGGTAGAAATATCCCGTCTGCCAGTTACCGGGGATGAGGGCCAGCTGGGGTAGAGGGCCGATGAGCGAGTCGCCTGCTTTGGCGTAGAGGGCCCAGCGGTCCAGCGGAGCCGGCGTCTGAGCCCAGCCCAGAAGGGCTATACCTGCGAGAAAAGCGGCGTATCGCATAGGTTGTTAGGTTTGCGGTTTTCGGACTAAGGTAAGCAAAATCTTTTTATCGTACAAGGGTGATGGTACCTTTGAGGAGGCGAGGTTTGGGCTCGTCGAGGAAGAAGACCCAGAGGTAGTAGGTGTAGGCGTCTTCTGGGGCGGGTTTGCCTTGGAAGGTACCATCCCAGCGGCTTTCGGGTCCGAAGCCCTGGAAGACGAGGTGGCCCCACCGGTCGTAGAGGTTCCAGCGCAGTTCTCTGACGCGGGAGGGGAAGCGGACGACGGGGCCCACGACGTCGTTGAGGCCATCGCCGTTGGGGGAAAAGACGGAGGGCATGTAGATGGCATTGGAGGCTTCTAAAGTGAAGGTGAGGGTAGCGGTGCAGCCGGCGGAGTCTTGGACACGGACTTCGTAGGTGCCGGGTTCGAAGGTGAGGAAGGTGTCGCGGGCGTTGGCGCCATTGGACCAGGAGAAGGAGTAAGGGGGAGTGCCGCCAGAGACGGAGAGGATAGCGCCGCCGGGGGTAGAGGTGATAGGCCAGAGGGAGTCCAGGCGGAGGTGGGGAGGGTTGGCGGCGAAGTTTCGCACCTCTACCCAGGTGCGCCATTCTTTTCCGGTGCTGTCCAGGACGATGACTTGGTAGGAGCCGGGTGGGGGGTTATTCCATTCGCAGCCGGTATAGGCGCGCCGCTGGTCGGGGGTAAACCAAAGGCAATCAAAGGGCGGGGTGCCGGTGTACATGCGGATGCGGCCTTGGGCGGGCTGGGCGCAGGTGGCGTCCCAGATGAGGACTTCGCCCTGGGTAGAGGGGGTAGCTTCGTCGTCCCAGAGGGAGACTTCGTCCAGGTGGAGGCCGGCGTCGGCGCTGACCCAGGCTTCGGCGAAGGCGGCCGCTTGAGCGAGGGGGGACTCCAGGGCCGCCTCCCAGGCAGAATCGGGCAGCAGCTCACCGCCGCAGGTGGTCACACCCTGCTTCCAGAAGGGGGTGTTGTCGTGGGGGAGGGGCGTAGTGTCCAGGCGCAGGCTGTCTACCCAGCCCACGTAAAGGAAGCGTTCCCCGCCTTGGGCGGTGAGGGTGCCTTCAATGGCGATCCAGCGGCCCACGGCAGAGTCCAGGCGAGTGGTGTTTTCCCACCAGGTGTGGTGGGTTTTGGAGAGCCAGTGGGGATACTGCCAGCTGTAGCTGAGCTTGGTGATCAGGTCTTTTCGGCAGTAAGGCCAGAGGTTGGGGAGGGGTTCTGTGCTGGCCACGACGCCGATGTTGTGGATGATGTGGGTGGAGCGGGGCGGCACGGCGACGGCGAGGCGGATGCGGTAGCGGCGGCCCGCTTGGAGGGGCTCTGTGAGGTACCCCATCACCGCGTAGGTTCGGTTGACGAGGTGGGGGTTTTGCGGGCAGCAGGAAGAGGTAGGGCCGTGGTTGAAGGAGGTCCAGCAGCCCCGACGGCCTACCTGGTAGCCCTTCCACCACACATCCAAAGCGGTGGTGGTCTTGTGCCAGCGAAGGGAGGGAAGCTGGCGAATATGCAGGGGATGTGGTATTGGCCAACCTCCTGTGTCTGGAGGGTCATAATAGGCCACTACATCACAAGGCCACCAGCTACACCCCCAGGAGAGCTCGCGGTATTGTGGGGGGGTATAGGTGGTGGAACCGTCTTGCCACAGGTCTATAACGGGAGCGTAACGGAATTCAGGTCCGCGATAACGAGGGTTAGTGCCGGCGTAGCGGGTGTCAAATCTTTTTCTACCGACGACGTAGTAGTATCCCGCGACGTTGACGGCTTGGTTTTCCATGGCGGCGGAGTCGGCGGAGCTGGGGCCGTACTGCCAGGTGGGGCAGGGGCCGATGCAGTAGGACTGGCCTGGGCAGTCGGGGTCCAGGCTGTGGGCGGAGAGGGTGGCGGGGTCGGGGCAGCCCCGGCCCGTGGGAAAGGTGGCCTGCATAGGGCCGAAGACCCAGGCGGTGCGCAGGCCCCAGCCGGCGTTGTAAGGGAAGGCGGAGGGGCCCCCTTCTTCGCCGCGGGCGTTCCAGAGGGTGCCGCAGCAGCGGCCGAGAGCCAGGTGCCGGAGGGAGTCGCGGCGCACTTCGGGCCAGCCCAGGTCGCGGTACATTTCTTCCACCCAGGCGCGGTTGACTTCAGCCAGGGTCAGCCAGAAAGGGTCAGCGAGGAAGGTAGGGCTGCCGCAGCGGGGAGCGCTCCAGGCGAGCGCGGTATCCCAGGCGGCCTTCCACACGCTATCGGCGTAGCGGATGAGGCCAGGTTGGCGGCGCAGGAGGCTGTCGTAGCCCCAGCGGGAGGTAGGGGCGTAAAACCACATTTCCCGGGCGAGGTTGTTGCGGATTTGGAAGCGGGCATCCAGGGCGGTGAGCCAGGATCGGTAAGCCTGAGGGGTGGAAAAGCCATGGAAGTAGCGGAGGGGGTAGGAGAGGGTGATGTAGCCTTGACCGCGGAAGGGGGGAAGGGTGGCGCAGGGGCCGCCAGGCTGGGTGGCTTCCAGGGTAAGCCTATGCCAGTGAGGGGCGGTTTTGGGCTGGGTCAGGTGCTGGCCCAGCCGGGTGTGGTGCCAGAGCGGCCGATTTTGGGGGATGCCCCCCAAAGCCCGCAGAGGAGGAAGGTACAGAGAGCCAAAAAGCTCCCAGAGGAGGCCGTAGGTGCCCGCCCGCTGGAGGTACCAAGGGTTGCCGACGGTAAAAAGGCCCTTGCGGGCCATCCAAGCCCATGGCTCCCCCCGCCGCCAAAGCGGCAAAAAATGCCGCATTCGGTAAGGAGAGAAGGGGCCCACTCCCCAGTGCCAGAAAAGATCCGTGGGGGCATTGCCCGGTAGAAAGAAGAGGGTCCAGAACCAACCATCGTTGATGGGGGCATTGAGGTTTTGGAAGGAGAAGCTTTCTAGCAGCTCTTCGGCGGGGTACCAAACGCTTTTATAGAGGACGAAGTAAGCGGGCCGGTATTGATTGTTAATTTTGATGGTATCGGGCAAGGGGTCCAGGCCGAGGCTAAAAGCTTCTGGGCTGTCGTAGAGGGAGCCGAACCAAGGGGGGAAGGGTGCGGTGGTGGAGCGGGGGTTGGGGAAGGTGGCGAGGGTCCAGAGCAGGTGGTGTGAGCCAGCAAAGCGGTTCAGGTGCAGCCACTGGTAGGGGAAGGAAGTAGGGCTGCGCCAGAGAGTGGGCCGCATGAAGCTCCAGTTTACCGTTTCTATGGTGTCTTGTGCCCAGCGGGGGGCAGGGTACCCCTGTCGCCATCCCAGCTGTCCTACCCGCCCTACTGAGGAGTGGACCAGATGGCCTGCGTACCAATCAAAACGGTGAGTCGGGTATATCTCTCCGCTACCGAATGAAAAAGCGGGACTTGTCAGAAGGAATAAAGTATCTTCGGCGCCTGTTAGGAGAAAAATATCTGATTCATCGCCAGAACCCCACAACAGCTTGCTTATAGGGTCAGGGGAAGATCGGTGAGTAGTTTCGTAGGAGGTGGTGGAGAGGGGTGGGAAGGGGAGTTCGGGGTAGAAGAAGAAGAGGGGGTGGCCTGGGGTGGAGACCCAGTAGGGGGCAAAGTGGAAGAGGCCCTGGAGGTGGGTGCGGGTATTACCCCAGGCCAGGCCCCGGGCGGTCCAGTGGCGCAGAGGCGCCAAAAAAGAGGTTTCCACTCGTTCGGCGGCAAGGGTCTCGGCAGGGCTCCAAGCTGGTAAGGGAGCGTGGATCCTTGGCGGCACATAGGGGTACCACGGCCGAAGGGCGGGATGGTCCTCTTCCAGTCCCCCAGAGTTATCTTGATCGACATAATGACCTCTGGGGTAGGGATAGCGGAGGGGTAGGTAAGGTACGGGATCCTTGAGGTGGCGGTAGTCCAGGTCGCGGGGCAGACGCAGCCCGCGCCCCCTATAAGCAGGCATGGAAGCGTACTCAGCCATGTAGGGGTTCAGGCCTACCGAGCTGTAGTGGGGGGTGAAGGCGGGGTAGAGGAGGGGGTGGGTCTGGCCGGTGGGGGTGAGCACCTCCACCGAGCAGCGGCGCACGATTTCCAGGCGGTTTTCAAAGCCGCCATTCAGCACGAGGTCGGGGTGGAGGCCGTAGCGACGCTGGGCCAGGAGGAGGCCCACCCCCACAAGGAGCCACGCCCGCATAGCTTTGTCAGGGATGGATCCAGAGGGTTTCCTGCCGGATAGCTTTTCCACTGCGCAGCACCACGCGGTACACGCCTCGGGGCCAGGCGACCAGGTTGAGGCGCTGGTGCCCTTCGCGCCCGGAAATTTCTTTCCAGAAGAGGCGGCGGCCCTGGGTGTCGTAGATTTCCAGGAGGCCTTCGGAGGCCGGCAGCGCCCCGTACCATATCGTCACGCTGTATTCAGCGGGGTTGGGCAGGAGGTGCAGGTACATGGGCACGGGGGCCGGCGCGGTGGTGTCCAGCGGGTTGACGACGCTGGGCTTGCGCTCTTCAATAGGGCGGTAAGGCACGCGGTCAAAAAGGTAGGGCCGGCTGGGGTCCATCAGCTTGCGGGCCTCTTCAGAAAGGAGGCTGTCGCCTTCGGGGGGGCGCTGACGCGTGGCCTCTTCGGGGCTTGGAGGACAAGGGCTTTCCAAGAAAAGGGTATCCGTGCCCAGCCAGCGCAAGAGTTCCTGGGCCAGGAAGGCGGCAGGTCCCACGCTGTCGGGGCAGGCGGTGGCCAGCGCCCACAGCTGCTGGACCTCCGCTGGGTCAAGGGTGGTACGCTCGGCCTTATCCAGGTAGCTCAGCACGGTTTGGAAGGCGATCTCGGCGGCGGTGGTGGCCGGGAAAAGTTGGCTCACTGCGAGGGCGCTGGGGTCTCCCGCCCGCCAGTGGTGGTAGCTTAGCTCCAGCTGTCCATCGGGCGCTGCCTCCACCTGCTGGAAGAAACCGTTCCAGCCGGGGTCGCGTCGCCACAGCGAGTCCGGCGTGGTGAGGAGGGAGCGGAAAGCAGCCCAGCGAGGGTAAGGGCGGCTCAGGCGAGCCGCAATAGGGGGGAAGGGCGGCGGCGGGGGCGGCGGCGTAATGTGCTCGCACAGCCCTATCACCCCCACACATGGCGGCGCCGCAGGCGAAGTAGGGAACCTCACGGCAGTATCTGGAGGGCAGGCAGAGGGCCAGCTAAGGCTCAAGGAGGGGCCTATTTCGTACACGAGGATGGTACCCCTCCCCGGCGTTCCTCCTACCCTTACCTGATTAGGGGGGAAGAGGTATCGGCTGGTGGAGGCGGTGGTAGGGCTGCCTATGCGGAGGGTATCGGAGCCTTCGTAGAAGAAGTGCAGGTAGGGGTGGGTGAGGGTGTTGCGATAGAAGCGGAGGGGGTTGGGCAGCGGGTCGGATAAGTGGTAGCCCCAGGGCAGGCCGAGGGAGGTGTTGCAGAAGAGGTTGAGAGGGGCGCCTACGCTGAAAGACATAGCCCGCACGGCGGCGGGGTTGAGGGGGCTGCAGGTGTCCAGTCCCGCCACAAGGGCGCCGGTGAGGGTATTCTGGCAGAGGAGGTAGAGGCCGGCCAGGGGCTGCCGGACGGTGACCCCGCTCGCTCCCCCCAGCGGCGCCACCGTGATCTGGTTCTGCCGCAGGAAAAGCTGGCCGTCCGAGCTGGTAGCCACCACGCCCTCCCGGTAGCCTTGGATAACGTTAGCTTGCAAGGTGAGGGTGGGCGGCGGCGTGAGATAGAGGCGCCGTTCGCTGATCCAGATGCCTTGGGTGGCTTTTGCGCCAGTCGGCGCCGTGAGGGTATTGGCGGCTATCGTACCCGCCAGATCGTTCGTGCGAAGGAGCTCTACTCCCCGCTGGTAGCCCGAGAAAAGGTTCCGATCCAGGGTAAGCTGAAGAGGCTGGAGGGGCTGGGGAGTGGGAGGTGGGCTGAGCAGCATCCCAGAGAAGCCCACGGCCCCGGTGCGGAAGGTCGAGCGGGTGACGGTGATGCGCCTAAGGGGGAAGCGCACGAGAGGGAAAGCGGTTCCGCCGCCCTGCACCTGGATGCCCACGTTCACGGTGTCAAAGGTGCTCTGGTGCACGGTGAGCCAGTGCCGGCTGTTTCTTTCTGCTCCTTGGGAGCAGAGGCCGGTGCCGGGCGGGCAGAGGAAGGGCTGCGGGCACGTGATGGGCTTGATAGAGAGGTCGGTGATGCGCAGGTTTGCCTTGAGGGTTTCGGCTCGCACGCAGCGCTCGCCCTCTATGCGTTCGTAGCGGGTGTAGGTGCTGTGAAGGTTGCTGCCTTCGCCCACCACCCCGTAATGCAAGCCGCGCAGGATCACCAGGCTATCGGTGAGAGCGAGGCTGTCGCCGCTTACCACCCAGATGCCCACGGTAGCTTGCACGCGCTGGGTCTGCGGGTCTTGGGAGAGGAAGGGGCGGTTAAGGGGCCATTGCCGGCGCTCGCGCACATCCACCCCGGGGCAAGGGCCGTCCGGAAAGCGCCATCCTATGCTGTCGGCCTGGGTGATGAGCGTGCGGCGTACCCCGCATTGGGAGAGGAGGTAAACGTCCTGAGTGTGGAGAGCTTCCCAGTAGAGGCCTACGCCGCACCGGTTGAAGATAGCTTTGTCTGCCTGCCAGAGGCTGGCGTTTTTGGCCGAGATGCCGGTATCGGCGGCGATAATCCAGACGGGTATCCAGACGTGGTCAGAGCGCAGGAGGCTATCCCCCACCAGGAGGACTTGACCGCGGTCATGGGCGTAGATGCCGGGCCAGCGCTTCTGACAGGGCTCCAGCCGGCTCCAGTAGGGCTCGCCTCCTCCACAGTTACAGTGGGCCTGCCTTGTTCGGATGGTGAGCGTTACGGTAGGCTGGACCCACACCAGCCCGTACGGTCCGAAGTAAAACTGGCAGTTGAGCCACTCTATGGGCTGGTTGACGTAGAGGGTGTCGTTGATGTAGTAGGTCTGGCAGGTGAAGGCGCTGGGTCCCCACTGGGCGAGGATGTCTTTCACCGAGACGGGGCGGGTGTAGACGCGGGCGGTGGTGGTGTCGCCGCAGCAGGCGGCCAGCTCCAGGCAGAGGGTGTCGCTGCAGCCAAAGGGGGCTGTAATGACGGCACAGAGGCGTGCCCCTTGCGCGAAGGAAGGCCCCCACTTGTGCACCAGGAGGAGGGGGTTGGCGGGGTTGGTTCCGCCCAGCGTGTAGGAGACGCCGGCGGGCACGAGCCATTGCACAGTGCTGCCGGGTGGTGGGTTGGCCACCCAGTACTCGGCGGCGCGGCAGGTGGTGGGCGAAGTGCCCTGCAGGGTAGCCAGCAGCCGTCCCTTGCCGATCAAGCGCTGGGCGCTGGCTTGGCAGGGGCCACGGCGCACCGAGACCTGCACGAGGCACGCTTCGGCGCCGCCCCAGTTCAGCACCGTCAGCGTATCCTGTCGGGCATTCAAGGCGTAGGTAGGGCTGCCGCCCCGGCACGAGAAGGACCAGCTCACCTGGTCGCCGGGCTGCACCCCGCTTGCCACGAAACGCGGCACCGTGGTATCCCAGCACATCTGGGTAGGGCCGGAAAGGGAGAGCTGGGGCGGCGCTACCACCTGCACCGTGACCGAAGCCTCACAAGCGCAAGGCGGCGGGGAGCTCTCCCCATGTTCGTGTCCGCCCCGCAGGGCCGGCAGGCAGCAGGCGCGCACCAAGGCCGTATAGGTGCCCGGAGCGCCGTAGGTATGGGTGAGGGTGGGGGTGGACGAGGTGGCCCCCTGCCCATCGCCGAAGCTCCACAGGTAGGTCCACCCCTGCGCGCAGGCGGTAGAACAGGCCAGGAAGCCCAGGTCAAACACCACCGGCTGCCCTACGCATATCGTCTCTGGCGCCGCCGTCAGCACACAGGTCGGGCTCTCCACCTGCAGGGTATGGCGCACACCAAAGCAGCCGTTGCATCCGCTGGCCGTGGGATCGGGCCGCGTCAGCAGGCCGCTGCAGCACCCCGGACAGAAGACCTGGCTTGTATCGTACTGAACCGAAAAGCCCACTGTGCACGAGCCGGGCGTAGAGGGCAGGACAAGGGTGGTACAGACTACGGCCGTATCGCCAGCACCAAGGGGACCCGAGGGTACATACACCGACTGCCCGCACAGCTCCCACGTGTAACCCGTCACATACGGCGCCCCTCCCACCTTCACACAGAGCTGAAGCGCCTGACCCGTGCAGGCCGTCGAGGGCGGCGTATTCGCCCACCAGGCCTGGGTGTTGACTACTTCAATGATAGGGCTTTGGGCATTACTCTGAGAAGTGGTAGGAGGAGAGGGTGGGGGTATCCTGTCGGGGCAGTTGTTGGCATCAACTACCCAGTAAAGCCCAGGTAGGGGGCAAGGGGGGAGCCAGAAAAGGTGTCGGCCGCATACCGTGTCCCATCCAAGCTGGAAAGGTGCTGTACAGGCGTCGGGAATGGCACAAGGGTTCTGAGGAGTAATGGCGTAGTGGGGGTAGAAGGTGCAATTACCTATTAGCATGCCGTTGTGATAAATCCCTGCTCGGTGACAACCATCCTTCCACCCTGCACAGGTACCACCACAAGAGTCCTGTTTTGATGTGTCCTCGACATACGGAGCAAAAGCCAGAAATACTCCTTCACTCCGACATACTCTCAGGATACGGCCGTCGAGTACACAGCTACCCCCGCATTTATCGGGACAGCAGCGACAATAGCATTCTCTGACAACTCTTCCATTCCAGGAGCTAAAATCACCAGCGAGGAGCGGGAGAGAAGGGGTCCAGTATCCACTTGGGGTGCATGTGCGCTCAAGCATATATACGCAGAACTTAGGAATACCGAGCGGGCCGCAAGTCAGGGGACTCAGAGGCTGCGCCCACGCTACCCCCCCCCCCCAGCCAGATAGCCCAGCAGCAGGAGAGCACCCATACCGTACTTGGTTCTACCCTGGGACCAAAAGGCCCCGCTCCCTTTTGCGGGAGAGTCCGGAAAGTAAGCGAAACCATACATAACCCGTAAGTTTTGAGGTCGCGCCCAATATACGAAAAAATCAGACATGCAAATGCAAGAGGGGGCGACCCCGAAAGCTGGAGAGGGGATTATCCTCATTTTATCCCCAGCGGAGTCTCTGCAGGGAGCTGTACCTTCCTCTTATGCGCCGGGGTGCCCGCCACAATCCCGACTCGCGCTTTGACCCGCAGGCGTATGAGTATGAAGTGCCGCTTGACCCGGATGCGGCGCCCGTCCAGTACATTCCCGTCCAGGCTCGCTCCCTCGTCAACCGCATTGAAAGCCCCGATTTGCCTCTTGTCTACTCCATGAACCCCTACGCTGGCTGCGAACACGGCTGCCTCTACTGCTATGCGCGCAATAGCCACGAGTACTGGGGCTACTCGGCGGGGTTGGACTTTGAGACGCGGATACTTATCAAAGAAAATGCGCCGCAGCTTCTGCGCCAAACGCTCATGGATCCCCGTTGGGAGCCTCATCCCATCATGCTGGCGGGCAATACCGACTGCTACCAGCCCATAGAGCGCCAGCGGCGCCTGACCCGCCAGCTTTTGGAGGTGCTGTGGGCTTTTCGCCATCCAGTCACCATCATCACCAAAAATGCCCTTATCCTGCGGGACTTGGACCTGCTTACCCAGCTGGCCTCGCAGAACCTGGTCCATGTTTACATATCTATCACGACGCTGCGGGAGGAGGTACGGCGGGTTCTGGAGCCGCGCACGGCGGCGGCGGGGCGGCGCTTGGAAGTGGTGCGCCGCCTGCGCGAAGCCGGCATTCCTACCGGCGTCATGGTGGCTCCTATTATTCCAGGTCTTACCGACGACGAAGTGCTCCCCCTTTTGCGAGCGGCGGCGGAGGCCGGCGCCCAAACGGCCGCTTACACGATCGTTCGGCTCAATGGCGCCTTAGCCGAAATCTTTGAGGTGTGGCTGCGGGAAAAGCTCCCTGACCGCGCGGACCGCATCCTACACCTGATTGCCCAGTGCCATGAAGGCCACCTCAACGATCCCCAGTGGGGGCGCCGTTTGCGCGGCACAGGTCCTCTGGCCGAGACGATAGCCCGCACCTTTCAGGTAGGACTGGCTCGCTACTTTGCCGGCGCTCCCCCCATGCCTCCTTACAATCTCAAGGCTTTCCGACGCGGTGGGCAACCCTCCCTTTTTGAGGACCTGGAACCGTAAAAGGCTTCCCTGGACGGGGGAACCTTTACCTTTGGCCCTATGCGAAGGATGCTAACGCTGGGCCTGGGGGTAGGGCTGGCGTGGGCGCAGCCGCTTGCAGCCCGCTCCTGGGCGCAGATAGAGGCCCACCTGCGTGCCCATCCCGACACGGTGTATGTGCTGAATTTCTGGTCTACCTGGTGCCGGCCGTGCATTGCGGAGCTGCCCCACCTGCAGGCCGCTTGGCGCCAGGTGCGCGACAGCTTGCCCGTGCAGGTGTGGCTGGTGAGCCTGGACTTTCCCCCGGACGGCGCGAAAAAAGCCGCCATCCTCCTGCGCCAGAAAGGAATCACCTTGCCGGCCTTCTGGCTGGCCGAGACAGACCCTAACGCCTGGATGCCCAAAGTCAACCCCGACTGGCAGGGAACGATTCCCTACACCCAAGCCGGCTTGTCGGGCCCAGCCCATGATGAGGCCTTCGCCAGCCCCGAGGAAGCCAGGGCCTTCCTCCAAGAAGCCTACAGGCGTTCTAGCCGGTGACTTCGCTCCCCTCTTTTTTGTTTAGAGGACTATGCTACCGGTAGTGACGCTGCCGCTTGTCCTCCTTCTCCTTGTAGAGGGAGGCGTCAAAGTGGGCGATAAAGCCCCGGCTTTCTCTCTCAAAAATGTGGACGGCCGCACCGTAAGCCTGGCTGACTACCAGAAAGAAAAGGGCGTGGTGCTGATTTTCACCTGCAACCACTGCCCTTACGCCAAGGCGTATGAGGAGCGTATTATTGCGCTGCACAAGGAGCTGGCCCCGAAGGGCTTCCCGGTCGTCGCCATCAATCCCAACGACCCCCAAATCGTGCCCGAAGACAGCTACGAAAACATGCAAAAGCGCGCCAAAGAGAAAAAGTACCCTTTTGTGTATCTTTTTGACGAAACCCAGGAGGTGGCCAAGGCTTACGGCGCGCAGAAGACTCCGCATATATTTCTGCTGAAAAACACCGCGGAGGGCTTTGTGGTGGCCTACATCGGCACCCTTGACGATAGCCCTAACGACCCCAAAAAGGTGCAAAAGCGCTACGTGGTAGAAGCGGTGGAGGCGATTTTAGCGGGTGAGCCGGTACCTATTGCGGAGACGAAGGCCATCGGCTGCTCCATCAAGTGGCGCAGGTAAAAAAAGCTTGCGGTAGCCTGGGTACGAGGGAAGGCCCGCAGGCAGGGAGAAGGGTTTGTACCTATCCCGATTAGGGGGAGGTGGGCACGGTGAGGAAGCGCCGTTGGAGAGGGGGGGCTTGGAGGTGGGGTTTGTCCTGCTGGATTTGAATAGGCTGCCAGAAAGGGCCCTTCACCGGTAAGCCGACCAGTTCGTAGAGGCCCGGAGGGAGCCATACAAGCTCGCCGGGAGCTGCATCAGCCACGAAGGGCCTACCCAGCACCGCAGGGCCATAAAGGCGCCATCGCTGGATATGGCCGCTCGTGTCAAGGGGAAGGATGACGCGCGCTTTTTGTCCCGGCACCGTGAGCCGGAGGGTGTCTCCTTCGGGGGTTAGCAGGTGAAAAGGCGTGGGCCGCCAGGTAGGCAGGGGATCAAGATAGACCTCTTCCCCCCGTACGAAGGCGCTGGCTATAGCCGCGGTATCGGTAGCAGCCCAGAAAGTGTCCTGGTCAGGGAGGGGATGAGAAAGCGTGAAATAATGCTGCGCAAAGCGCAGGTTGGCAGCGGCAGGCCAGAAGGCCAGGCGGCCGGTTTGTTGCGTGTCAGGGGTGGTCTGAAAAGTATCCTGTCGGAAGTTGCCGGCGGAATCAGCCAGGAGGACAGGCGAGCCTATCGCAAGCAGGAGGGCGTGGTCAGCCAGCTGGCGGCCTTGTCCCGCAAGGAGGGTGACCGGCTCCCGAAAGATCAGCACCCCCCAGCCCGCCTCCCGAAGCACAGGACGAGGGAGGGTCGGGGCGAAGGTGTCAGCCAGCCAGCGCGACCAGGCCTGCCCAGGAGCGAGAGAGCTATCCTGGCCAGCCTTGGGCGATAGGTCTAACCTCCTCTCAGGCAGCCAGACGGGTTCGGTGAGGCTCCAGCGGCCGTCGTTGTCTTTGTCTTCCCAAGCGTAGCCAGCGTAGGAGCCTGGGGGAAGGAAGCTCACTTCAGCAGCGCCTTTCCATGCCAGAAACCGATAGGGAGTGCTGTCCCGCTCAAGCTCTATCCACACTGGGGTGCGTTCGTCGGGCGGCGGCTTCAGCTGAAGGGGCACGCGCAGCGTCTCGGCAGGGGGGCAGTTGGTCCAGAGGGGAGCGGGGGAGAAGGGATTCCCTTCCGTGAAGTCCTTCAAGCCGGGGCCGCCCCACACCGACAGGCAGCCTGCCACGCTGTCCAGGCGGAGGCGCATCGTCTTGCCTTGGAGCCGTGCCCGAAAGGGATAGGGCGGGTTGACCCACAGCCCCCGCCCGCTGAGCTCCGAGGCCGGCGAGAGAAACTCATCCCACCGCAGGCGCAGGTACAAAGTAGCCCCTCTTTGTCGGACCCTTATGTGCCGCAGGGCCGGCGGGCGCGTGTCCGGAGGACCCCCATCCGGCGCCTTGATAGAAGCGCACCCAACCAGCACGAGGAAGGCGGTCAGCTTGGCCCTCATCCGAGAAGCCTTTCACGCAAGAGACGAACCCCCTCACTGGCAGGCGCCGCAATCACTTCCACGCCTGTGGTCAAAGTAGGCCTTGGGTCAATGAGAAAGCGGCGGCGAGCCCGTATCGCCTCTTCCAGGAGGCCGGCAGCCGGGTAGACCTGCAGCGAGCTCCCAATCACCACGAAGATGTCCGCCTGACGGGCCCAGCTCTCAGCCATGGGATAAGCCGGTACCTCTTCTCCGAACCACACCACATGGGGGCGTAACTGGGAGCCCTTCTCACACAGGTCCCCCAACCGAATGGGCGCATACCCTATCTCATACACCAAAGAGGGGTCACAGGTGCTACGCGCTTTGGTAAGCTCGCCATGCAAGTGGAGGATATACGACGAACCCGCCCTTTCGTGTAGGTCGTCCACATTCTGCGTGAGGATGATCACCGTAAAGAAGTCTTCCAGCTCTTTGAGGAGGGTGTGAGCGGCGTTAGGTTGGACTTGGGCTAACTGGGCGCGCCGTTCGTTGTAAAAGTCCAAGACGAGCTGGGGATTTTTTTGCCAGGCTTCGGGGGTGGCCACTTCGTAAATGGAATACTTTTCCCACAGGCCGCCGCTATCCCGAAAGGTGGACAGGCCGCTTTCAGCTGAGATGCCGGCCCCCGTGAGCACCACAAGCAGGCGGCCTGGCTGCGGCTTGGGAGGCTGCTGCAGCCAGGCCGGCCAAAGAGGCACCCGCCGCACCTCACAAAGGTAAAGCGGCCTATTGCTTGAGAAGCGGGTAGCTGAGGCGGCTTCCGCCTGCCGTGCGCACATGCAGGATATACAGCCCCGCAGGAAGGTCCCCGACAAAGAGCGTTTTTTCCGTAGGGGAAAAGGTCCGAACGCAGCGCCCCTGCCGGTCCCACAGCGAGAGGTGCGTCAGGGCCTGAGAGCTCTCCCAAGTAAGCGCCTGAGAGGCAGGATTGGGTCCATAGGTAAAGCTTACCGGCCTGCTTGCGGAAAGGTTTGTTGTACTCCGGCTTGTGTCGTCCTCCACATAGAGGAAGCGCCGCAAGCTCGGATACCCAAGGCCACCCATCCCCATGCTCACAAACACGGTATCTAAGTAGGGGGGCGTGGGCCACCAGTCCGGATCCCGGATCACGATCAAGCTGGTGTCGGTGAAGTTGGTGAAGCTGAGGTGCAGGTGGTTGCCTACCCATAAGAGGCCGTAGGGGATGAAGGGAAAGCCTGTAGAAGCCAATCCTAAGTAAGCGCCGGGGGCGGTTTGGCCGGTGGACACCGCAAAGGCCCGAAGGGTGTCCCCAGCCCAGTACAATAGGGTGTCCCTTACCCCCCCTGTATCCGTTACAAAGCCCCCATAACTGGGATAGCCGGCATCGTAGGTGGTTACGGTAGAGGAGCCTGGCTGGATTCGGCTAATGCGCAGGTTCCCGCTAAAGTCGCCATAACAGGCCACATAAAGCGCATTTCCGATCCGCACCATTTCGGTGGGGTTGGGGTAAACGGTCCACGAGTTTTGCACTTGGCGGGTTTGCAGATTTATGGCCACGACGAGGCTGTCTTTCACGAAGGTGTTGGGATCGTAGGAAAGGGCCACGTAAGCGGTATCGCCCCACACGAGGAGCCCATCTGGGGTGCTGCGCAGGGCAGCGCTCCAGAGGGAGTCCACTTGAAGGGTGCCTTGCACGGGGTCATACTGGATGCGATAGACGGTGAAGAAAGGGGGTGTCTCCCTCGTGACCAGGAGGAGGGTGTCCCGCACCGCTATACGGCGAGCTTTTACGCCTGCCAGCGCAGGGATGGGTACGAGGCTATGCCACACATCCAGCGCATAGACGGAGCCTACCCAGTTTCCTAAGGACCCCCCCTCCTACGAGGAAAAGGAGCTTGTGTTTAGGGTCATAGGCTAAGTCGTTGCCGAAGGGTTCCACGCCCTGCAGGGGCCCCACCCCAGCCGCCATGGAGCCTATAAGGGGGTTCTCTTGCCAGTAGTAGAGACCGCTATGAGGATAGGCTGAAGTGCCGGTGCCTTCCAGCAAGCCAAACACAGCCCGAATGCGTTGGGCGTGCAGGAGTTGGGCCGCCCAAAGTAGGCCTACAAGTGCAAGCGAGGTTCGCATGTGGCGAAGGTAAGGAGTTGGGATGAGAAGGCTTTCTGTACCTTCGCTCGCATGGAGAAATACGACCTGGTGGTCATCGGGAGCGGTCCGGGGGGGTATGTAGCGGCGATACGGGCTGCGCAGCTGGGCCTTTCTGTGGCGCTGGTAGAGAGGTATCCTGCCTTAGGCGGCACCTGCCTCAATGTGGGCTGCATCCCTTCCAAAGCCCTTCTGGATTCGTCGGAGAAGTACTACCAAGCCCGCAAGCACTTTGCGGAGGAGGGCATTGCGATAACGGGCCTTACGCTCCACTGGGAGAAGATGCTGGCCCGCAAGGCTGCCGTCGTCAAGCAGACCGTGGGCGGCGTGGAGTACCTGATGAAGAAAAACCGGATAGCGGTTTTTTCACGGGCATGGGCGGTTTGTCTCGGCCAACGAAGTCGCCGTAGACGGGGGGCCTACCCTCTATGGCAAGCACATCCTGATTGCTACGGGCTCCAAGCCGGCTCCGCTGCCAGGCCTGCCCATAGACAAGAAGCGCCTCATCACCTCCACCGAAGCGTTGAGCCTGCCCGAAGTGCCTAAGCGCTTTCTTATCATTGGGGGAGGGGTGATTGGGGTGGAGATGGCTTCTATTTTTGGGCGGCTGGGTAGCCAAATCACAATAGTGGAGTACTTGGATCGCCTTCTGCCGGGGATGGACGCCGACGCGGCCGAGGAAGTGCGCCGAGCCCTCATAGCGGACTATGGCGCGCAGATTCTGACGGGTCATGTGGCCCAAAAAGCCGAAGGGCAAGGGGATGCTCTTCGCGTGCAGGTGGCCCCTCGGCAGGGGGGATCTCCCCTCCAGCTTGAAGCCGACTATGTGCTGGTGGCGGTGGGTCGGCGGCCTTACACCGAGGGCTTAGACCTGGACAAGGCTGGCCTGTCCGTAGACGAGCGAGGCCGAATCCCCGTGAACGATCACCTTCAGACGGCGGTGCCGCACATTTACGCCATCGGCGATGTGATTCGGGGGCCCATGCTGGCGCATAAAGCCTCCGAAGACGGCATCTATGTGGCCGAGCGGCTTGCTGGCCGAAAGCCCCACTTGGATTACCGGCAGGTGCCCAGCGTCGTTTACATCTGGCCCGAAGTGGCAGGGGTAGGGTACACCGAAGAGGAGCTCCAAAAAGAAGGTCGGCCTTATCGGGTAGGGAAGTTTCCATATCGGGCTTCGGGACGAGCCCGCGCCGCAAACGAAACCCGCGGCTTTGTCAAGGTGATTGCGGACGCCAAAACCGACATGCTTTTAGGGCTGCATGTGGTGGGGCCTCGGGCGGCTGACCTGATTGCGGTGGGGGTGGCCGGGTTGGCTTATGGCGCCTCGGCCGAAGATCTCTTTCGGTTGCCGCTGGCCCATCCTACCTTCAGCGAAGCTATCAAAGAAGCCGCCCTCGCCGCCAGCGAAGGTAGCCCCCTGCACCTGTGAGAGAAAATACCTACATTCGCCTGGTATGCGTATAATTCTACTCAGGCTTGCGATAGGAGGGCTCACGCTTTGGCTAGGCAGCGCTTCTGCCCGAGCGGCTTCGGCTTGCTGCGCTTGGCAGAAAGAGAAACCTGTCCATGCAGCGCTGCGCAGGTCTGCGGACAAGCCGCCCAAGCCTTTCCTGTGGGTGGTGGCCGCGGTAGTCCTGGTGTTGGGCATAGCCCTGGTAGGCCTTGCGGTCGGTGGCCCCGAAGTATTTTTAGTGGCACTCCTTCTCGGCGTGCTGCTTGCTGTGCTTGTCGGGCTGGCCTTTGGAGGGGTCTTCTTCCGCTGGAAGGGCAAGAAGAAGAAACCTCCTGCGGTCATTGTGGTGCCGCCAGGGCCGCCGCCGGACCGGCCCGTAGGCCCTCCCCCCGGACGCCCTGTGGGACCCCCTCCAGGCCCTCCCCCCGGGTCATCTCAAGAAGGTACCCGGGCCCGCCCCACGAACCCCCGGCGGCCCCACAAAGCAGCAAAAGAAAGCTCGTCCGTAACCGGGTCTTGCGGCTTAATTCCTACCTTTGCGCTGGTATGAAGTACGCCTTCCATCTCCTTCTTGCCGTCCTACTTGGAGGGCCGCTGTGGGCTGCTCTTGCCCCTGCCCCTCAGCAGGTCCAGGCCTCGTCTGTGGCTACCTACCCCACGAAAAAAGCGGAAAAACGCCCTTTCTGGAATCGCCTCAAACAGAAAATGCACCACCTGCGCGAAGCCGTCTTACGCCCCCTCCGAGAGGCGGCCGATGACCTCCTTCGGCTGCTCATTATTATCTTGATTGTAGCGCTTATTGTGAGCATTGTGGTGTGGCTTTTGCCATGGCCGTTGGATGTGATCGTGATGGTGGTGGGGCTGGTGATACTGCTGATTTTCTTGCTGCGGTACCTGCAGTAAGGTTTTCGTACCTTTGCCCCTTCTGCACCCGTAGCTCAATTGGATAGAGCACCAGACTTCGGATCTGGCGGTTGGGGGTTCGAGTCCTCCCGGGTGCGCTATGCAGGTGTACAAGCTGGTGGGCCAGCCTCGTGAGGGGATAGGAAGTGCCGAAGCGCGTCGGCTTCGTCGCGCAGGGCAGGTTCCTGCCGCTATCTATGGCCAAGGCTTCTCCATACCTTTTTCATTGTCCCAAACCGAAGCCCATAAGATCGTTTTCACGCCGCATGTGTATCGTTTTGAGCTGACGCTGGATGGGCAGACTTATTCGGCGATTCTGAGGGAGTATCAGCTGCATCCGGTGCATGATTATGTGATGCATCTGGACTTTTTTGCGTGTGGGCCAGAGGATGAGGTGACGGTGGCCCTCCCGGTGAAGCTGGTGGGTACCGCCGAAGGGGTACAAATGGGGGGTAAGCTCGTGCCCCTGAGCCGGCGGCTGAAAGTAAGGGGTCGTCTTAAGGATTTGCCTTCGGTCGTGGAGATAGATGTGTCTTCGCTCAAGCTGGGCAAGACCCTCACGGTAGGCAAGGTCCACTTGCCCGGCCTTACGATTGTGGCTTCGCCGGATACGGGAATCGCTCGCATAGAGGTGCCTCGCGCCCTGCGCGCCCAGCAAGCCTGAGGTGCCTCGGCTTCTCTCCTACCTGCTTGTTACAGCGATAGGCGCAGGGGTAGGAGGGTGGCTTGTGTATAGGCTTTATCGGGCGCCGGAACCGCCTCCTTCGGTAGCGTCGCAGGTGCTGGTTATAGAGCGCCTGGCAGCGCTGGGGCAGCTCCAGCTCCTGGAATACCAGGTGCGCGATGTGGTAAGCCGGGAGTGGCGCTATGCCGTACCTTGGACTTCTTCTCGGCTGCTGATGGTCGTGGCGGGGCATGCTACGGTGTGCATGGACTTCTCCAAGGTCCAAGTGGAAGAGGCCGACTGGTCTGCGCGCCGGATTCGGCTGCGATTGCCACCTCCCTATTTGTGCTGGGTGCAGGTCGATCCCAAGGCCTCCCAGGTGTATGACGCTACCTTTTCCATCGTGGAGTGGTGGCAAAACACCGAAGCGGAGCGGGTGCGCGAGGCCCTGGCTGCTGCGCAGGAAACCCTGCGGGTACGCCTAAGCCAGCAATTTTCCCGCTCAGCGGCACAAGCCCAGGCTGAAAAGCTTCTGCGTGCTCTCCTCGGGCAGATGGGCTGGAAAGAAATCACCTTTACGAATGGAAGCGGTTCGTGACCCGGCATACTGGCGCAAGCGCTACCAAGAGGGGCAGACAGGCTGGGACTTGGGGGGACCTACCCCTGTCTTGGTGGACCTGCTGGAGAAGGGGGCATTTCCGGTTCGGCCCCCTGCTCGTGTGCTGGTGCCAGGTTGTGGGTATGGCCATGATGTGGTGCTCTTGGCCAGCGCCGGCTACCAGGTTGTGGGCTTGGACTTGGCCCCTGAGCCGCTGGAGGTTCTGGCGCGAAGGCTTCCCCCTTCAGGGCAGGTGTGGGTGGGGAACTTTCTCACGGTCTCGGCGCAAGAGCTGGGTTTCTTTGACGCGCTGTGGGAGTACACTTGCTGGTGCGCCATAGCGCCGGCCGATCGGAAGGTTTACATGCAGCAGGCGGCCCGCCTCCTCGTGAAGGGAGGATGGCTCGTGGGCTTGTTTTTCCCCCTGTCCATGGGCGAGGGTTACACGGGCGGCCCCCCTTTCCTGGTAGACCTGGCCGAGGTGCAAGCCCTTGCTGAGGAGGCCCACTTTCGGGTGGTGCGGCGGGAAAAGCCCCTCTCTTCCCATCCAGCCCGCCTTGGCCGAGAAGCGCTTCTCTTTCTTCAGAAGAGCTGAGGAAGGGGTCAGACGCAGGCAAGGGTTTTTTCCTGTCAGCGGAGGAGCGTTACGCTGCCTGTGCGGGTGGTGATCCAGGGGGGGCCGCTGCCTGATAGGAGCCGCAGCGTAAGCCGATAAAAGTAGGTCCCTTCCAGGGCTGGGCCTTGGGGCGTTTGGCCGTTCCAGGGCTCATTCCACTGGCCGGAGAAGACCTGCTGACCCCACCGGTCCCACACTTCCAGCCGCCAATCGGCGATGCCCGCCAGCGCATAAGGACGCCATTCGTCGTTGAAGCCGTCGCCATTGGGGGTGAATACGTTCGGAATCAGGCCATGGCAGAGCCGTGTCTGCATCCAGAGCGTGTCGCAGACCCGCCAACGCTTCTCAGGCTCGCAGGCAGTCGTGTCGTTCACGCACACGATCACCGGGTACGTCTGCATCTGAGCATAGCAGTTGAGGCGAGCGCATAGACGCACATAGAGGGGATTACTCCCGCTCACCGTGGGCTGAAAGTGCGAGCCGTAATAAAAGTCCGGCGAAAAGGCCGCTCCTACAAACTCTAAAGCCAGAAGGGCCAGGGAGTCGGGGTCGGTGATGCGAATCATATAGCACAGGGTATCGCCTGTAATATCTACTTCCCAGGGGCTGGGCCGGTCTCGGGAGAGGACAGGGGGCCGCTGCTGGGGCAGGGGCTGGGGACGCACCCAGAAAGTATCTTGACCAGGAGGGGGAGGCTCAGCGCAGGGAGGGGCGTTCGTGGCCGTAAAGACCAGGGCGTACACCGAGTCAGGGTTCCAGTTGCAGGAAGGCTGAAAGCAGAATAAGGCTACGAGGCTATCCCCGGGGCTTTCTTGGGGGCTCACAGAAACCGGCAGAGAAGACTGTAGGGTCAGGGAGAGAGGGCCGCCGTTACGACCGGTGTCCCTTACCCCCACGGAGAAGCAGTACCGGCCATGAATAAGCGCTACAAAAGGGCTATCGGCCCGGGTAGGCGGCAAGAAAAGGGCCACAGGACGGGCGATTTTGCCCACCACCCGAAAAACCAGCGTTTCTGTCTGAGCGGGGTAGGGAGGGCAAGTGCCTTCTGCCCACCCCCGGAGGATGAGTCGCACAGGCTGGGATACCCCTTCGCAGCCGCCGGTGTAACACACCTGCCCAAAAAGCGTGTCTCTTTGCCACTGCGTTGAGAGGCTGGTCTGAACGCCTGGCGGATCGGTTAGGACGGTCACCTCAGGCGGGGGCGTCGGCGGCCTTGCTGTGAAAAAGAACCGTACGCAAGCCGTGCTATCCAGGGGGAGGAGGTATACGCCGTTTTGGCGAGGTAAGGGAAGGGAGTCTACGCTGCCCGTGAGCGTACGGGGGGGCGGGGCCAGCACCGCTATCCAGAAGCTGTCTCGTGCGAGAGTTGAGCCGCAAGTCTCTGTCTTGATGCCTGTCAGGCGCACAAGTAGGACTTTGCCGGTGTCTTGGCACCCCAGCCGGCCACATAGCTGAAGCTGGAGCGGATTCGTACCAGAAGCCTGTACGCTAAAGGAGGGGCTCACTTCCCAGGAAAGATAGACCGGCGGAGGGGGAGGGGCGGTGTCCGTAAGCGTGGCTTGGACGCAAAAGGGCGTCTCGGCTACGATGAGGAGCGTATCGCCTTGATGGGGTAGGGAGCCAAAGTCATGGGTCAGCACCGGAGGCGGAGAAAGGTCCCGACAGGGCGCCACATAAAACTGCATATCTCGGCGCGTTTCCCCAAGAAACTGACCATTGCGGTACTCGTACACAGCGAGGGCGACGACATACAGGCCAGGATTGGGGGCCTTCAGATGAAGGCGGCCTGTAAGCGGGTCTATGGTGCATATCCCTCCTGGGCCGAAAGGCTGCGTGGCCGAGTAGCCGGGGGCGTACGTCACCGTCTGGTAAGGGGGCGGACCCATAGGATTGGCGGGGGATACGACGGGGCTGCCTCCTTGGGCTGGATTGACTGCCCCTACGCCTTGCGTGTTCACGCTGTGGTAAGCCGGCACCAGAGCATAAGCCAGCGAGTCTCCATCCGCGTCTGTAGCGCTGTGGTCAAAGTAAAAATCTCGTCCCGCACACAAAAAGAAAGGTGGCCGCCTACGAAAGACCGGGCTGGTGTTGCAGGTGGCTCTTCGCGCAGGGGGGATCCGAGCGAGGTAGGTGATGCCCATGTAAAGGGGGTTTTGCAGGTTGGTGATGGCTGCGTTGCGGCAGCAGCGGGCCCACGCTACGTAATAGCCCGAGGCAGAGACGGGCAGCTCAAGCTGGAAGCGGTAGACCCCTTCTTCCAGGCAGGTGCCCGGCCGCTGAAGAAAGCACGCATCTACGCCTTCAGGATTCCAAGGACCGGCGCTCGTGAGCGAAATGGCCTTTTCCTGGTAAAGCGTGCCATCGCCGCGAAAAATGTATAGGTAGAGGGGATTGTCGTAGTTGGCGCCTTCGGGGTCGGTGCAATCCCGATAAAGCCACAGCTCAAACTCGTAAGTGTCCGAACTGGGGGTGTGCTGAAGGCACCGGTAGTACAGGTCTGCGCCAGCGATGTGACGAGCAGGCAGTAGGCCCAGCCCCGCTATCCAAAGAGCGACCTTCCGCACAGCATAAAGATACGGTTAGATGAGGATATCCAGGGCTTTAGGGGCTTTGTGGGGGTAATCCAGGATGTAGTGCAGGCCGCGGCTTTCTTTGCGCAAGGAGGCGCCTTTGACGATCAGGTAAGCCACCGCGATCAGGTTTCGCAGCTCAAAAAGCGCCCGAGAAGGGTAGGTATGCTGGTAGAAGGCTTCGGTTTCGTCGTAGAGGAGGGCCAGGCGACGGCGCGCCCGCTCCAGACGAAAGCTCGTGCGCACGATCCCCACATAGTTGGACATCAGGCGGCGCACCTCTTCCAGGTTGTGGGTGATCAGGATGTGTTCTTCGGGGTGGTGGGTGCCATGGGGGTCCCAGTCAGGTACTTCTTCGTTGTAGGGGATGTGGGCCAGCAGGGAGGCGGAATCCTTAGCGGCTCGGCGGGCCACCACCAAAGCTTCCAAGAGCGAGTTAGAAGCCAAGCGATTGGCGCCATGGAGGCCTGTATAGCTGGTCTCGCCTAAGGCATACAGGTGGCGAATAGAGGTGCGGCCTACGGGGTCGGTGTCAATGCCCCCCACCATGTAGTGGGCGGCTGGTGCGACAGGAAGGAGGTCTCGGGTAGGGTCCAGCCCCACTTTTCGGCAGTAGTCGTAGATGGTAGGGAAGCGCTCGGGCAGCTTCTCTACGCTTCGGGCATCCAGGTAGACGTAGGGCAAGCCTGCGATTTTGCTTTCGGCGTCAATGGCCCGGGCTACAATATCGCGAGGGGCCAGGTCGCCTTGCGGATGGTACTTGTGGGCAAAGGGCTTGTACTGGCGGGGGTCCACCAGCGTAGCGCCCGCTCCCCGCAGCGCTTCAGTCAGCAGGAAAGCGGGCCTTTTGCCTGGCTCGTAGAGGGCCGTGGGATGAAACTGGTAAAACTCCATGTTGGCGATGCGGGCCTTGGCGCGCAGGGCCATCGCTACCCCGTCTCCTGTGGCGGTGGGAGGGTTGGTGGTCACCTCGTACACATGACCCGCCCCGCCTGTGGCAAGCACCGTAATGCGCGCCAGAATCGTGTGAATCTCCCCCGTAGCCTCTTCCAGCGCATAGATGCCAAAACAGGTTAGATTCGGGAAACCTCGGTTGACGTACACGCCTAAGTGGTGCTGGGTAATCAGGTCCAGCGCAAACCAGTAGGGCTTTATCTGGATGCGGGGGTGGTTCTGGGCGGCCTCAAGGAGGGCTTGGGAGATAGCGGCGCCTGTGGCGTCTCGGCTATGCAAGATACGGGGATGCGAATGCCCTCCTTCCCGGGCTAGGAGCAGCGCACCCGTCTCGTCCCGGTCAAATTCCACCCCGTATTCCATCAGTTCCTGAATAGCTTCGGGGGCCTCTTGGATCAGGTCGCGCACCACCGCTTCCCGGCAAAGCCCGTCCCCCGCCTTGAGGGTGTCTTGAATGTGCGCCTCAAAGCTGTCTTCCGACGAAAACACCCCTGCGATGCCCCCCTGGGCATAAAGCGTGTTGCTTTCTTCGGGGCGGTCTTTGGTCAGGATCAAGACGGTTCCGTGGGCCGCGGCTTTGAGCGCAAAAAACAAGCCCGCTACGCCCGTCCCCACTACCACATAATCCGTGTAAAGGCGCACTGGGCAAATGTAACAAAAGCGGAGGCTGGCATTGTACCTTTGCCGCATGTGGGTCATGAAGGTGGGGGGGGGCTGCCTGCGGGATGCGCACGGCGTGCGTCAGCTTGTGGAAGTGCTGGAGCAGGCTTATCCCGACTCTCCCCGCTTGCTTGTGGTTTCCGCCATGGGTAAGACGACGAACGCCCTTTTCCAACTTGCTGAGGCCGCAGGCCGCGGGGATGTGGAGCACAGCCGGGCCGTGTACGAGGAAATCCTGCGTTTTCACCGCACGGTGGTAGAAGCGCTTTTTCCCTCTGCAGGGGCTGAAGCCCTCTGGTCTTATTTGGCGCAGCGGTACTGGACCCCTCTCTGGCAGCGCGCCCAAGCCCTCGTTCACCTTTCCGAGGAAGTGGGTCCCGCCACCGACGCCGTCCTTGTGTACGGTGAGCTGGTGAGCAGCGAAATCGTACGGGCCTTTCTGGAGAAGGAGGGCTTTCCGGCTCAGTGGATGGATGCGCGGCGCCTTCTCATCACCGATGGGAGCTATCCGGAGCCCTCTGTGCTGTGGGCACCCAGCCAAGCCGGTGTAGACGCCCAGCTGGTGCCCCTCTTTCGCACGCATAAGCTTGTGATCACGCAAGGGTACATTGCTTCGGACCTGCGGCGGCGCAGCGTCACCCTGGGCAGAGAAGGATCGGACTATTCCGCCGCCCTTTTTGCGGCTATGCTTCGGGCGCAGGGCCTGATCGCTTGGAAGGATGTGGGGCGCTTGTACTCGGCTGACCCTCGAACCTACCCCGACGCCGTACCCCTTGCCCAGCTTAGCTACGCCCAGGCCGCAGAAATGACCTACTACGGCGCCCAGGTGCTGCACCCTCGCTCGCTCAAGCCCCTACGCGATGCCAAAATACCCCTTTATGTACGCTCTTACTTTGAGCCCCAGGCCGAAGGAACCCTCATCACCGACAAAGACGCCCCCAACCTTCCCCCTATCCGAACCCAGCGGCGAGACCTGGTGCTGATAGAAGTGAAAAGCGAAAGCCTTCAGCCGCTGGCGCTGGATGAGCTTCTCGAAGGCCTGACTTCGGAAGGGCTGGAGGTGTTTTTCATGCAGGGTGGGCTCCTCAAGGCCGCCTTTGCCGTCAAGGGCCCCTACGAAGCGGTAGAACGCTGGAAAGCCAGCCTTTCTCCCTCCTGCACCGTCCAACTGCGCCAGCCCGTGCAGCTTTATACCTTGCTTTATCCGGACGCCACGGTCTCCTTGCCCAACGGCGAAGCCCTCTATTTTCAGCGTCTGCCTGACCGCCTCCACTGGATTGCGTATGAGGGCTAAAAAGGCGGGGGTAGGGCTGAATCTGGCCTTGGTATGGGCCCAGGTTATCCTGCCTCCTTTCCCACCGCAGGGCGTGCGCTGGATCTCGCTGGGCGAGTTTTTGCGCGCGGTGTCTCAGCAGGCCCTTACGATTCAGCAGGCGGCCCTCCAACTTCGGCCAGCGGAGTGGGACGCCTTCCAGGCTCGCTTCAACTTTTTGCCTTCTCTCTCGGCCAGCGCCAGCGCCACACAGAATTACGGCACCACCTTTGACCCGTTTGCTTTCTCGCGCGTGCAGCAGACGACGACTTTCAGTTCGGCTTCCGTCGGGGCGAACTGGGTTTTATTTGCGGGTCTGGCCAACCACTACCTCCTAAAGCAAGCGCGGGCCAATGCGGCCGCTGTCCGTGCTTCGCTGCGCCGAGTCCAAGCCGAGGTGCTCACGCAAGCCCTTACGCAGTTCAGTCAGACGCTGGCCGATTCGGTGGCGCTTGTGCTGGCTCAGCAGCGCCTGGAGCGGCTTCGTGACCAGCTTGCTCGGGTGCGCCTCCAGCTGGAAGCCGGACAAGCCCTCCTTTCGGATAGCCTTTCCTTAGCCGCGCAGCTGGCCCGAGAAGAGGCCCAGTACCTCCAGCTCTTCAACCGCCACCGGGAAAACAAGCTCCTCCTCCTTCAGCTGATGGGGGAGGAGGAAGTTTCCCCCGACTCGGTGGAATTTTACCTGGGCCTGCAGGTGCCGGACCTGGGCCTTCTGTCGGAAAAGGAAGCGATTCAGTTGGCCCTGGCTTCGGCCCCAGAGCTGGAAGAAGCCCGCTGGCGCCTCCTCCTCCAAGCGTATGCCCTCAAAACGGCCCGGGCAGGCTATTTCCCCACCCTTGCCCTGAATGCCTCCATCCAAACCAACTACTCCTCCAACGCGGGTAACATTCGTTTTGACCCGGTGCTGGGCTTGGTGCGGGAGCCTTTGCCGTTTGACCGGCAGATTCGGGACAACGTCAATCAGTCGGTGAGCCTTTCGCTATCGGTTCCGATTTTTCGGCAGTTTCGGCAGCGGGCGCAGGTGGTTCGGGCCGAAGCTTCGGTGGAGAATGCCAGCCTGCAGGAGCGGCTACAGCGCCAGCAGGTGGTTCGGCGCACCCAGCAGGCTTACTTGGCTTGGCAAAATGCCCTGGCCCAAGAACAGGCCCTTCAGCGAAGCGTGGAAGCCGCAGAAAGGGCTTACCACCAAACCCGCCTCCAATACGAAGCGGGAAGGCTCTCCTACTGGCAGTTCCGAGAAGCGCTTTTGGCTTATTCCCAGGCGCAGGCCGAACTGGCCCAAGCCCAGATGGACCGGCGCCTGCGAGAGCTGCTGTTAGGGGCGTACATCGGTAAGTTTCGCGAGTTATGAAGTACTGGCGATGGATAGGAGTAGGCGTTGGGGGGCTATTGCTGCTGTGGGTGGCAGGAAGGTGGGTGCTAAAGGCAAGGAACGGCGTGCCTGTGGAAGTGGACACGGTGCGGCGCCAAACCCTGCGCCCCTTCATTACTGAGACGGCGGTGATCCGCCCGGCGGTGGAGGTGCCGATTAGCCCCGACGTCTCGGGCGAAGTGGTCCACATCTATGTGAAGGAAGGGGATTATGTGCGGGCTGGCCAGGTGCTTTTTACGATTCGCCCTGACAACTACCGCACGGCGCTGCTTCAGATTCAGGCGGCGGTTCAAGAGGCGCGGGCTCAGTACGCCGCAGCGCAGGCCAGCCTGGCCCAGCAGCGCGCCCTTTTCCTGCAGGATTCCCTGGCCTACCAGCGAGCCAAAAAGCTCTACGAAGGGCAAGCCCTCTCGGAAGCCGAGTGGGATGCCGCCCGCTTCCGGTATCTTACAGCGCAGTCGCAGCTTCGCAGCGCAGAAAGCAGCTTGCAGGCCGCTTACTACCGCATTCGCAGCGCAGAGGCTAATTTGGCCCGGGCTCAGCTGGATTACCAGCGTACGTCGGTTTACGCTTCCATGGATGGGGTAGTCACTCGGCTCTTGGTCAAGGTTGGCCAGCGGGTGGTGGGCGTGGGCCAAATGGCTGGCACCGAAAGCGTCCGAATTGCGGACTTCAGCCGGTTCATTGCGGAAGTGCAAGTCTCCGAAAACGACGTGGTGCGCTTGCATGTGGGCGATTCCGCCGTGGTGGAAGTGCAGGCTTACCCTGACCTGAAGCTCCGAGGCCGAGTAGAGGAAATCGGCTACAGCTCAGGCAAGGCCGCTTCGTCAGCCAGCGAAGCCGCCGCTTCTCTGGGGGGGGAGCAAGTCAGCACCTACCTCGTGCGCATCGCCTTAGACACGGCCCAGCACGACCAAAACCGCTATCCCCTCCGCCCCGATATGAGCGCCGTCGTGCGAATCTTTTATACCGTCCGGCAGAACGTCCTGGCGATTCCCCTGCAGAGCGTTGTATCGCGAGAAGGCAAGGAAAGGGTCTTCGTGGTGGAGAAAAACCTGGCTCGGGAGCGACCGGTCAAGACCGGCGTAACCGCCGACGACCTGGTTGAGGTGCTTGAAGGGCTGGAGGCAGGCCAAGTGGTGGTCACGGGTCCTTACGAGGTGCTTCAGGAGCGCTTGCGCGACAGCACCCGAGTGGAACCCCAGCCTTCCCGCGTTGCCTTATGAGGGTAGCCCTTATCGGCGGGGGCAGTTGGGGGTGCGCCTTGGCTCGGCTGATTTTGAAGAAAGGGCACCTTCTGCGATGGTGGGTCCATGCGGAGGACATAGCCCGCAACCTCCAAGAAAAGAGACAACACCCCTTCCTTTTCCCCGAGGTCGTCTTTCCTGAAATACCCTGGGTGGGCACGAGCATCCAACAGGCTCTGGAAGAGGTGGATGCTTGTGTGTTGGCCCTGCCTGCCCGGCATATTGAAGCGGTGCTGGGGGGCCTGCCTGAACTGCCAGGGTTCTGGATCTCTTGCACCAAGGGGCTGGTGCTGGGAGCGCTTATCCAGCGGCCAAGTCAGTACCTACGAGCCAAAGGGGCCGAGGTGGCTGTACTCAGTGGGCCCAGCCACGCGGAGGAAGTCATTCAAGACCGCCCTACTTGGGTGGCTTTCGCCACCTCAAAGCCCGAACTCTACGAAGTCGGAGAAACCCTTTTTGGGCAGCCTACCTTCCGGCTTTTGCCTACCCCTTTCCTGAATGCGCTGGAATGGGTGGGCATCCTCAAAAACCTCTACGCCATCTTGCTGGGGGTGGTCAGCACGTGGGGAGAAAACGCACGCGCCGCTTTGGCCGCTGTGGTCCTGGCCGAAATGCAGGAGGTTCTCCGTGCCCTTGTTCCAGAGGAGTCCCCGCCTTTTCTTTCGCCGGGATGGGCGGGGGATGTTTTGGTCACGGCCTTCAGCATGTACAGCCGGAACCAGCGCTTTGGCCAGCTTTTGGGGCAGGGCTACGCTCCCCAAGCCGCCCTCCATAAGGTAGGCATGGTGGTGGAGGGCTACTACGCTGCCCAGGGCTTGCAAGCGTGGCCACGCCAATCGGAATTTCCCCTGCTTGCTGCGGTGCTCCAAGTGCTGGCTGGCCAACGCCCTCCGACCAGCCTGCGGGAAGCCGTGACTCTCGCACTAAGGTAGTTTTTGTACCTTGGGGGGTGTCTTGGCTGACCGAAGCTGATTCGCCTTATCCCGCCATAGAGGAGTTGGATACCTGCTCGCTGCTCTATGCCATGAACGACGAAGATGCGCAAGTGCCGAAGGCTGTACGGACGGCTATCCCGTCTATAGCGGCCTTTGTGGAGGCGCTGGTGCCTCGCATGGCTAAGGGAGGCCGTCTTATCTATGTGGGGAGCGGCACCAGCGGGCGTTTGGGGGTGCTGGACGCCGCCGAATGCCCCCCTACCTTTGGGGCGGCCCCTGACCAAGTCATAGGCCTGATTGCAGGGGGGCAAGCCGCCCTCCTCGGACCCGTGGAAGCCGCAGAAGACGACGAAGAAGCCGCTGTCACGGATCTGGAGCGGATCCGCCTCACTTCGCAGGATGCGGTGTTTGCTATCAGCGCCAGCGGCCGAACCCCCTACGTTTTGGCGGCTGCGCGGCATGCCCGCAGCCAAGGAGCACTCACCGGCGCCTTCTCCGCTACACCAGAGGCCCCCCTCCTTTCGCTCGTGGAATATCCAGTTCTCGTCGTGACAGGCCCAGAAATTCTCACGGGCAGCACCCGCCTCAAAGCCGGCACCGCCACCAAGCTCGTTCTCAATATGATCTCCACCGCCACCTTCACGCGGCTGGGCCATGTGCAGCGCAGCCGCATGATTGACCTTCAGCTGGTGAATAAAAAGCTCTGGCAACGGGCTCTGCGTTACCTCCAGGAGGCGACTGGCCTACCCCTTGCCCAGGCTGAGGCCCTCCTGAAGAGGGCAGGTAGCCTTCGCAAGGCCCTTGAGCTGGCCCGAAACGACTCGTGATGCACCATCTGGGGCATGTCTTCCTTGCTGTGGGGCCACCTCCCTTCCAATTTGGGGCGTTCATTGCGGATGGGGTGCGTGGGGCCGCCTTCCACGCCCTTCCCCCCGCTGTGCAGGCTGGGGTGGCCTTTCACCGCTGGGTGGACTGGCAGACAGACCGGCACGCCGCCTTCCGAGCTGCCAGGGCCCTCTTGCGCCCCTACGCTGGGCGCTATGCCGGCCTCATCGTGGACCTGTGGCTGGACGTGACCCTGGGCCGCCATTGGGGCACCTTTCTGCCCGAAGAGCCCCTCCCCACCTTTGCAGAGCGCTTTGTGCGCGAAACGATTCGGCCTTGGCGAGCTTACGCCCCTTCCTCCTGGGGGCCTCTCCTCCAAGCGCTTGAGGAAGAAAACCTCCTGGAGCGGTTTGGCTCCCCCGAGGGCATGAAAGCCCACCTCCTTCGGTTCATAGCCCGCCGAGGCCTGCCCTTACAGCCCCACCAAGTCCTGGAAGGCCTTCAGCGCCACGCCGAGGAACTGGAAGAGCTGCTTACGGCTTTCTGGAACGAAGCGCACCAGTGGCGCCGATGGGGGCCTACAGAATAAACAAGCGCAGGGTGCCTTGCTTGTCTGGTCCTCGCCACGCCACGAGGTAAACCCCAGGCGGCACCGATAAAGAATGGGCCCCTTCGCCAACCAGGTGGGCCACCTGCCGACCTTCCAGGGTGTACAAGGTAGCTTCTTGCGCGGGGGCCTCCAGGCGCAGGAACTGCCCCGTCCAGCGAACAGGCGCTCTTTCCGCGACCCCTTCTGCCAAAGCTGTGACGGAAGCCGGCTGCACCGTAAGCGTTAGCGTGCCCACAGCGTCTCCGCTTGTGGCGCCATTCCCATTGGCGGCGTTGGCGGCAATGTACCACGTAAGCGGCCCTACATTCGTAGCGGGAGGAGTCCAGGAAAAAGTCCAGCTATTCGTGCCGCCGGCATTTTTGTGGGCGATGTATCGGCGGTTGCTGCTTCCTGTTTGCAAGACGGTGTTAGGATCGGTCTGGGTTAGTCCCTGGCTCGGAGTGTTTCCACCGCTCATGTCCAGCACAGTCAGCTGAAACCCATATTTAGAGGCGGAGGGGTGGGTTACAGTGACTTGGAGCGTTATCGCAGGACCGCCAGGGGTGTAAGTGCTAAAGGAAGCGCCTCCACTCTCTATAAGGGTGATAGAAGGCGCAGGACTTCCTCCGGAATGGCAGCTTCTACAGGTTCCGTTGTCGCTGGGGGCGCCGGTGTACCCTACAGGCGGCTGACTGGAATTCGCTTCGCGAAAGGCCCATAAAGACAAGGCCAGCACAGCAAGCCACATCACGCGGATAGCCATCTGGCAAAGATAAGCCTTGGCCTTTGACTTTGCGCATCTTTGTCTGACCATGTATGTTCGGTTGGGGCTTTTTGGGGCGATAGGGGGGCTGTGGGGCCAGACGTGGACCTTGCGAGGGCAGGTGGTGGACGCAGAAGGCCATCCCGTCCCTTACGCCGTCGTCAGGCTGGTGGAAGGAGGCTTTCAGACGGCGGCCAGCGCCGATGGACGGTTTGTCTTGTCTCTGCTGTCAGATACGGTCGTGGTGGAGGTGCGACGATTGGGGTATCGGACTCGTCGGGATACCGTGGTGCGAAAAGGAGAGGGAATGACCCAGCTTTTTGTGCTCACAGCGCAGGAGGTGCGGTTGCCGGGCGTCGTGATCACCGAAGGGGGCCAGGACCCCGGCGAGCTCCTGATCCGCAAAGCTATCGCCGCCAAAGCCGCTAACCGCGCTTGTCTGCCGGCGTTCCAAGCCGAAACCTACACCCTTTACACGATTCGCTGGGCCGAACCGCCCCCGGCTCCCCTCCGCAAGGCCCTCTCGGTCCCCACCGAGAAAGGCGAAGTCCTCTTTATGTCGGAAGCCGTTTCCCGCGTGTACTTCCTTCCGCCTGATAAGTACCGGGAGGATATTGTCCGTTCCCGGGTTGTGGGGAGCCGTTCGTACAGCGTGCTGGGCAGCTGGCCTTTTCGGGACTTTGACCCCTATGGCGAACGGGTAGCCTTGCCCGAGTTGACAGAAACGCCTTTTGTGCTACCCTTGGCCAAAGACGCCTTCCTCTATTACCGCTATCGCTTGGTAGGCCAGGTCTGGGATGAGAGCGGGTTTTTCTACAAAATAGCTGTGGAGCCTCGCAGCGCTGTCTCCCCTTGTGTGCGGGGTTATGTGCTCCTGGCTGACGAGAGCTACGCCCTGGTAGGCCTGGAATGGGAGGCTGACGGGGCGCGCCCACTCCGCTACACGGACACCCTCCGGGTGCAAGCCACATGGATTCCCGTGGGTTCCTGCTACCAGCTTGGGGGGCTGAACTTCTGGGGCCGTTTTCGGTTTTCCCTTCCGGCCGTGGGTCAGGTATCCGTCCAAGCCGAAGGCTACGCAGCTTACCAGAAGTATCGTTTTCTTACGACCGAAACACCGACGAAAAAAAACCAGACTCCCTCCGCCAGGGTCCCTTCTTTCGGTGAGCTGAGGGTGAGCAGGTCTGGGCCGTCTCCTTCGCCGGTGGAAACGCTGCGGGTGGAGCGGATAGACTTTGGGGAGTATGTGCAGGTGCTACCTGGGGCCGATACGGCTACGGAGGCTTTCTGGGATAGTGTGCGCGCGGCACCGCTAGACACTCAGCAGGTAGCTTACTTACTGCGTGCCCAAGAAGAGCTGAAGAAGCCTGATACGGCTTCTGTTTCTCAGAGACGATTTCGTTTTTTTCCCGACGAGGAAGGGCTTCGGTGGGTTTTCAGCGGCCGGCGTGCAAGCGCTGACCGGTGGGGGATAGAGGCGGTATGGCAATGGCCCAGTTATACGAGGCAAGAAGGGTGGGCTTTACCGGTGACGGGGCGTTTTCGCCGGCGCAAAGGCCCTTTCCAATGGGGAGCTTCGGTCACTTTGCGGTATGGGCTGGCGTGGAAACGGGTGCTACCTGCCCTCTCGCTGGGCTGGTCCAGTATGACCTTTCCCGGCTGGGGGGTTGAAGTGCGAGGGGGCCTTAGCCCGCGCGAGCCCACCGACCGCCTCCAGGTGCCCCTGCTCTGGAATGCCCTCTACCGCTTGGCGGGAGCGGCCCCGCCCTGGCAGGGCTACATCCGCCCTTTCGTGGAGGTGGAAGGTAGACGATACCTACACCGTACGCTGCAAGCCCGGCTGCGCTTGAGCTGGGATAGGCGTGCTACGGAGCCCCAAGACCAGGGTGTGTACTCGGCCTGGCGGAGCGCCTTGGCCCTGGAATGGCAACCAGGTACACGGCTTTTTCGTACGCCTCGCGGGTTTTTTCTGGATGCGCCCTCCCGGGTATGGGCCTTTCGGCTTAGGGGAGCTTGCGAAGCCGCTTGGATAGAGGGCAGGCCCCTCGTGACCGCCAGCTTGGAAGCGCTTCCCCTCCTATCCATAAGCCCCTTGGGCTTTCTGCAAGCGCACATAGGTCTGGCCTGGCAAGATAGGACGGCGCCGTGGCCTGATGCGCTATACCCTGCTGCGCTGCCCCTCCTGCTGCATCGTTCCCCGCTGACCTTGATGCGTTATCCTGCTTACGCTTCAGCGGGTCCTTACCTGGGGCAGGCCGTTTTGCGTTGGAGTCCGCAGGGGGCCCTCCTGCGAGCTGTACCGCTTTTGCGCAAGCTGCCTCTGCAAGAGCAAGTGGTGCTAAGGGGACTCTTTCCAGGGCAGGGGCAGCGGCATGCAGAACTCAGCGTTTACCTGATTTTTTCCGGCAAGCGGCTGGCTTTTTTCCAGGGACTGAGCGGCGGCCTGCACTGGAGCCTCCTGGAGGGCTTTCGGGCACCGACTTTCAGTGTAGGTACGGCGCTTTCGGGGGAAAGTCTGCTTTTCAAGCCGGCGCTCTTGTGAAAGCTCGTTGGGTGGAGGGCTTACCCCTTCAGCAGGTATGGGCGAGCTTCCGGGTGGGGGAGCCTTTTGAGGCCTGGGCATGGTGGGAAGCCATGGAGCGGCCTTTCGGCGCCGTCCTGATGGAGAACCGCGGGGAGCCGGTGGCGTTGTGGCCGCTCGCCTTGAGAAAGATAGGGCCTTTGCGGGCCTATCGGCAGCCGATCGGCTTACCCTGGTCGCCGCTCCTCGTGCGGTTAGGGGCCGGAGAGGAAAGCCCTTCTCTGGAGAAGCAAGCCTCGGTTCTACGGGCTTTGGCCGCCTGGATACAAGCGCAGCCCGCCTGGGTAGAAGGAGGGCTCCCCCCCCAGTGGCAGTATTTGCCGGCTCTGCGCCAGGGCGGCCTCTGGCCCCGCGTGGTGGGAAGCTTTGTGCTCCAGCCGGGGGCTTTCGTGCCGTCGGCCGACCTGCGCCGCAAACTGCGCCAAGCGGCGGAGGTGCCCCTTCTGCCGGTTCCAGCCTCAGAAGCCTACTCCTTATGGCAAGCCCATAAACCGAAAGGCGTGTCCGCTGGCTTTGCAGCGCTCTTACAGCGGTGGGTGGGGGGGGCCCTTCCTCTGGCGAGCCTGGGTGGTGGGCCAGCCCCCCGAAGGCGTAGGCCTTTTTCTCTGGGGGAAAAACCGCGCCTGGTACATCGCAGGCGCTCACTGGCAACCCGGCCAGGCTTTTGTCCGGCTTATTGCCCACGCCATCCAAACAGCCAGCCAAGAAGGTAAAGCGTTTGACTTCATGGGTTCCTACTTGCCAGGCATTGAAAGGTTCTTCCGCCAATTCGGAGGGGCCTGGGAAAATCGCCTCTGGCTCCGAAGAATCGGGTTTTTGGGGCCCCTCGGTTAGCTTAGGCCGCCACAACTCCCGCTTCTTGCGGTAACTTCGCTGCATGGCGGTGCATGTGGTGGGAGACAGACCGTCTTTACTGACGCAGGTGCTGGCCGAGCTGCGCAATGAAAAGCTCCAGAAAGACCGGCATCGTTTTCGCTGGAACCTGCAGCGAGCAGGATTTCTCTTAGCTTATGAGATCAGTCGCCAGCTACCTTACCTTGATGCCGAGGTGCGTACCCCTTTAGGGCAGGCGACGGTGAAGGTGCTGGCGGAGCCGCCTATCCTGGTGAGCATCCTTCGGGCAGGCAATGCTTTTCTGGCGGGGGCGATGGAGGCCTTTGACTTTGCGGATGTGGGCTTTGTAGCCGCTTACCGCACCGAGCACACCAACCGAGAAGTAGAAGTCCAGGTGGATTACCTGGCAGTACCTTCGCTGGCAGGGCGTATTGTGATCCTCTTGGATCCTATGCTGGCCACAGGCAGCAGCGTGATCTTGTCCTATGAAGCCCTCCTTTTCCGAGGCCAACCCCGACAGCTTTTCATCATGGCGTTGATCGCCTCGGAATACGGCCTGAAAGCCGTCCAAAAACGCCTACCTGAAGCCGAAATCTACGTAGGAGCGGTAGACAAGGAGCTCACAGCGCGAGGGTATATTGTGCCGGGCTTGGGCGATGCGGGCGACTTAGCGTATGGGGCTTTACATGGGTGAGGTGGATCTGTGGCGGTACCTTTCTGTGGGGCTGATGAGCGGGCTCAAGTTCATGGTGGGGGTAGCGATGAGCGCAGCCTTCCGGTTTTCCTTCTGGGAGCAGTTTCTCACGACAAGCGGAGGAGGCATCGCCGGCGTGGTGTTCTTTACGTATTTGGGGGACTGGATTCGGAGGCAGATAGCTCGGTGGCGGGGTCGGCCTGCGGCGTCCCTTTCCCCACGATGGGCTCGCCTCTGGGAAAGGTACGGCCTATGGGGAGTAGCTTTCTTGACCCCTCCTATCCTTAGTCCGCCTCTCGGCACAGCTATCGCCCTCGCATTTGGCACGCCGCGCCCCCACATCGTGGCGCGCATGACCCTCGCCATGATCTTCTGGGGCTTCTTTTTTGCTGGCCTCTGGGAAAGCCTCCAACAGTTCATTCCCTTTTGAAAGTCTAGGAAATCGTAACTTTGCTGCATGAGTAGGATAAGTGGGGAGCTTCTGGCCCCAGTCTTGCCGCTCGCCCTTCGCCGTCTCCCCCTTTTCCCACTATTCGCCATTCGCCCTTTCCCACTCTTTTTACTACTCGTCATTCGCCCTTTCCCCCCCTTTTTGCTACTCGCCATTCGCCCTTTCCTCCCTTTTTTACTACTCACCATTCGCCATTTCCCACTTTTCTTGCTACTCGCCATTCGCCCTTTCCTCCCTTTTTTACTATTCGCCATTCGCCCTTTCCCACTGATAATAGGGGGCCTTGTGGCTCTGGCTTCGGCCCAAAACCTTCCTGATACTGTGTCCACCTATCAGCTGCCTGTCGTGTTTATTGAGGATTCGGTGCGGCGCTTTCCAAGCGAAGTCTCTGTAGCTGAGCAGCTTGCGCAGCGGCTTTCCGGCGCGCAGGCGGTGTACCGAAGTGTGCCCTTTGCCCAAGAGGTGGTTTATCAAGGCCTAATGCCCCAGCAGCTCCAGCTGACCCTGGCAGGGATGCGAATCCACCCTGCGTGTGTAGACCGGATGGACCCCGTGCTAACTTTCGTAGAGCCTGCCGTGGTGGAAACGATCCAAGAGCGCCCCCAGCAAGGATGGGGAGGCACGCCTGCCCTGGAGGTGGGGTTGCTTTCCCCGGAGGGAACCCCTGGAGGAGGAGCCACCTTGCTGGGGGGGGATAATTACCACCGTCTCTATGCCAACGCGCAGCACCGCGCCCAAAAAGGGAAACTCCGATGGGCTTCCGCCTCCACTTTTCGGTTAGGGGGGCCTTATCGTACAGGGCGTTGGCTTACCCCCAGGGCCTTTTCCCCAGCCTCTGAGCCTTACCGAGATACCACCCTGCCCTTGGACCCCTTCCGAAAGCTCAACCTCTACACCGCTCTCTCCTATGCCGTCAGTCCTGCCCACACGGTGGAACTGCTCTACCTGGGTGACTACTTTTACTGGGTGGCTTATCCTGGGCTCATCATGGACGCCAGGCACTCGGCTATGCACCTCTTGAGTGTGCGGCACCGATGGCGCCGCTTTTCTGACATGCGCCTCTATGCCAATACGGTCTTTCACGACATGACGGATGAGCGGCGGCCCCTCTCCGAAATCCAAACCCGTCCTGTGATGCCCGGCATGTACATGCCCATGCGGGGCCTGACCCGCGTCCTGGGCCTGGTGTGGGAAGGTCACCTGGGGGAAGAGCGACCCTTTCGTCTCAAGCCCCGCATAGAAGGCACATGGAATCAAGCTTGGGGGGCCATGGATATGTATCCTGTAGGGCCTGGCGCGCCTATGCGCCTCCTCAACTTAGCTGATATTCGCTTCTGGCAAGGAGGCTCAGCCCTCCAAGCCGCTTACGTTCAGCCTACCTTCTCCCTACAAGCCGAAGCTACCCTCACCTACCTGGCCTATCGCGTAGGAGATACCCTCTCTTTCCTGCCCTTAGAATTGTACCAACAGCGGTATGTAGGTCAGGCTGATCGATCCCCGGCTTACACGGTGTACCAGGTGGGGGTGGGCTTTCAGCGGTGGACTTCTTGGGGGCGTCTCTCGCTGAGCTTGCGGCAAGGCACCCGGCCTCCCACCCACACTGAACTTTACGGTTACTACCTCTATGTGCCCATGGACAATAGCTTTTGGATGGGGAATAGCCGGTTGCGACCGGAGCGCTTGCTGCGGGGAGAGCTGCTTAGCGAATGGAATGCCCAACACCTGCGTTTGACCCTTACGTTGTACGCCAATCGGCTCACAGACTACATAGCGCCGGTGACTTTTTTACCTGTGGGCGCGCCGGGCAACGGCACCCAGCAAGCTTGGCGTATCCTCCGCAATACAGGCTTGGCTTGGACGGCGGGAGGCACCCTTCGCACCACGCTCGTATGGAGCTCTACCCAGCTTGAAGCCCAAACCGGCTATACCTGGGGCTGGCACGCCACCCTACGGGAGCCCCTGCCGTGGATCTATCCCTTTTTTGTGCGGGTTCGGGCCAGTCAGGGATGGCGCCGCCATCTCGGCCAAGTAGAAGCTTACTTTGCCGCAGCACAGCGCCGCCTCTCTCGTACCCTTTATGTGGAGGACCCCACACCGCCTTACCTCCTCCTTCATGCGGCATACCGGTACCTCCTCTGGAGTAAGGCTCGCGCCAGCGCATTCCTGACCCTGCGAGCTGAGAACCTCCTCAACACCTACGGGTGGGACCATCTAAGCGTGGGCAATATGCCTTTCTTAGGGCGGGTCTTTCGGGCGGGGTTGCAGCTCTCCTGGTAAAAGCCGCCTTTTGCCAGAAAGTCGTATTTTTGTCTGGACGAAGGGGAGCCTTACCCCATTCTGTTTCTCAGGCATCCATGATGGGAGAAAGACCCAAAACGCTTCAGGCGTACATAGCTTGGTTGGAAGGGCTGGAACGAGCGGCCTTGCTGGCGGAGGCCCGCAGCCTGGGCCTAAAAGTATCTCCTCGCGCTTCCGAAGCTAAGCTGAGAGAGCGCTTAGCCCAAGCGTGGGCCGAGCGGTTAGCCCTCCAGCTCACTGAGCCTAACTTGGAGCCCTCCGTTCAAGAGGGGGCCTCGTCGGCCCTTCCTTCGCAAGAGACCTTGCATTCGGTCGTAGAGGCAGTGGCTTATGAGCCTTCTGACGGGGAGGAGCGCTCTCCGTCGCCCGTTCAAAGTGTACCTTCCGTAGACGCGCCGCTATCGGATCCGCCGCAAGAAGAGGCTTCTTGGGCTTTTCCGTCGGAGGGTTCTGACAGGGCAGCGCCTTTTCGGGAGCGACGCCGTTTTCGCCGTGCTGCTCCTCCTACGAACGGCGAGGCGGCTTCCAAGCTCCCTTCCGTCCCTTCCCCTCAGGAAACAGCCCCCTCCCTCCCCGCAAAGGACGAGCCACGCCCTCCCGCCTCTCCTCCTGTTGCGCCAGCTGGAGCCTCTCGGGAACCCTCCCTCAGCGAACTCCTGGAAAAGCTCACGGTGCCCGTGACAGGCGTCTTTTGGCCAGAAAAAAAGCAAGGGCATGGGTTTCTTCGTTCGCCCTTCTACAGCTACAAGAGCTCCCCAGATGATGTGTATGTGCCGTCGGCCCTTATTCGGCGGTACGGGTTGCGCCCGGGTGACACCGTAGAAGGCAAAGTCCGACTGCCCAGGGAAGGGGAGCGGTTCTATACGCTGGTAGAGCTTGACCGGGTAAATGGCCTGCCTCCCTCGTATCTGCGTGAGCGGGTGGCGCTGGAGCACCTTACGCCTCTTTTTCCTACGGAGCGCTTCCGCTTGTCGGAGGGCACGAATGACCTTTCCTTGCGAGTGGTGGACCTTTTTGCTCCGATTGGCAAAGGGCAGCGCGCCCTCATCGTAGCCCAACCCAAAACCGGCAAAACCATCCTCCTCCAAAAAATCGCCAACGCCATCCTCCAAAACCACCCCGAAGCCTACGTGGTTGTATTGCTGATTGACGAGCGGCCAGAAGAGGTGACGGACTTTGCCCGCCATGTGCCAGCTGAAGTGGTAGCTTCTACTTTTGATGAACCGGCCGAAAGGCAAGTGGAAGTTGCAGAAATCGTGATAGAGAAGGCGCGTCGGCTTGCAGAAACCGGCGTAGATGTGGTGGTTTTGTTAGACTCTATTACGCGCCTGGCGCGTGCCTACAACGCCGCTACCCCCGTCTCAGGGCGTATCCTGACAGGGGGGATGGATTCCACAGCCCTCCACAAACCCAAGCGGTTTTTCGGAGCAGCCCGCAAGATCGAGGAAGGCGGTTCGCTTACCATCATCGCCACCGCCCTCATAGATACTGGCAGCCGCATGGACGAAGTGATCTTTGAGGAATTCAAGGGCACCGGCAACATGGAGCTTGTCCTGGACCGGCAAATGGCCAATAAGCGCATCTACCCCGCCATCAACGTCTTGGAATCCGGTACACGTCATGAGGAGCTTTTGTTGGAGGAGCGAGAGCTGCGTCGTATATGGCTCCTGCGCAAGTTTCTGGCTGAGATGAAGCCCATGGAGGCGACGGAGTTTCTCTTGGAGCGGATGCGGCACACCCGCACCAACGAAGAGTTTTTAGACCTGATGGCCAAGTGGTCCGAATGACGCTGTGGGAAGCCAGCTTGCCTGAGCTGGAGGCGTGGATGCTGCAGCGAGGGCAGCCGGGTTACCGGGCCCGCCAGGTGTGGAACTGGGTCTGGACGAAAGGACAGCCAGACCCCTGGGCCATGTCGGATTTGCCGAAGGCCCTGCGAGAGGCCTTAGCGGCCGAGTTTTCCGCACCCCGCCTGGTCCTTCTCCACCGAACAGAAAGCCAAGACGGCACGCAAAAGTTTTTGTGGCAGATGCCAGGCGGAGGGACCGTAGAAACCGTCTGGATCCCTCACGAAGGCCGCCATACGGTATGTGTGTCCAGTCAGGTGGGGTGTAGCCTCAATTGCCGTTTTTGCGCCACAGGGCAACTGGGCCTGGAGCGGCAGCTGACCGGCTACGAAATCCTGCTCCAGGTCTATACCTTGCGCCATGAGCTGGGCCTACCCATCACGCACGTGGTCTTCATGGGCATGGGCGAACCCCTCCTCAACTACAGCGCCGTCATGCAAGCCTTTGAGGGCTTAGTGCACCGCATGGGCTTTAGCCCGAGGCGGATTACCTTTTCCACGGTGGGCATCCCTAAGGGCATTCGGCGATTGGCGCAGCGAACCGAACCCTTTGAACTGGCTTTCTCCCTCCACAGCGCTATCCCGGAAAAACGGCGAGCTTTGATCCCCCTGGCTGCCCACATCCCCCTTGACGAGATCCGGGAAGCTCTAATAGACTATTGCGTGCGCCGTTTTGACTGGGTGACGCTGGAGTATGTGCTTTTGGATGGGGTCAACGATGGGGAGGAGGATGCAGAGGCGCTGCGGGCGTTTGTACGCAAGCCCCTCCAGGCCAAGGTCAACCTGATTGAGTACAATCCTGTGCCGGGTTTGCCGTTCCGGCCCTCGCAGCGCACGCGCGCTTTTCAAAAGAAGCTTCTTCAGCAAGGGCTTTTGGCTACGGTGCGTCGCAGCCGAGGTGCTGACATCGCCGCTGGCTGTGGACAGCTGGCCCGCCATGTCGCCAAATAGCCCTTTTTGCCTAAGGCATTTTTCTGTACCTTTGACCTACCCAATACAACGCGCCTATGAAGATCGCACTATCCGCTCAAGACCTGCGTTTTCGCTCAGCGTGGCTGGACCTGCCGCTCACTCGGTGGGAACTGTTGAGCCCTTCCTGGGAAGCTCGCAAGACCTTTTTGGAAAGCCAAGGCTTGCTGGAAGCTTACCAAAAAGACGCTTTCTGGGCGTGGGCCCGGGACTTTTTGACGCTGCAAGGGCTGGTGTATTTTTCTCCCGAGAGTTGGGAACCCTATCGTAGGGCGGGGTATTCGCTCGTGGGGCTGGTGGGGGCAGGTCCCACCACAGAAGAGGCGCATGACCGCCTGCATCGCTACGTCGCTGCCTTGGAGGAGGCTTTCCGCAAGGCCCAGGCCAACCAACCCCTCACACCTCAGGACCTGCAAACCTGGATGGAAAAAGCCACAGGAAGGCCCCTTAGCTTGCGACAGACCTCGGTAGATGGCCCTTATCCCCTTCCTAACCTGCCGCCAACGGAGATTCCAGCGGCGCTGGAAAAGCTCTTTTCCGAGATAGAGGCCCAGGTTGCGGCGGGGGTTTCTCCCCTCTGGGTAGCTGGGTGGGCTCACCACGCTTTCACACAGATTCGGCCTTACACCGAGGGCAATGCCCGTGCAGCTTTTCTCCTGTCGCAGTATCTCTTGTGGCGAGCGGGTTTGCCTGGGCTGTATCTAAGGCCTTTTCAGCGCGCCACCTACTACGCCGCCCTCCAGGCCGCAGATGAGGGCCGCTTAGAACCCTGGGGCCAGCTCCTGTTGGAGGGCTTGCAGCAGGCTGTCTTGTATGCTTTGAGCTGGGGACAGGCCCCGCTTCCCTCTTACGAAGAGAGCCTTGAGGCCTTCAACCAACGCTTTGCTGGATGGCGGGCCCGCCATGACCGCGACCGCTCCCAGCGCATCATGAACAACCGCTACACCGTCTTTGATTACTTAGAGGAGCTATTGCGCCAAACCGCCACCGACCTGGAAGAAAAACTCAAGCTGGAAGAAGGCAAAGGCCCTCGCGTGCTCGTAGCTAAGGCCTACCCGGATTCCCCTTATTACTACCAGTTCAGTACCGACATCGTGGAATATGCCCGCAAGTACGGCTACTACTTCAATCGGGGCTTACCCAGGGGCTGGTTCAAGCTCAAGTTTTCGCTCTCGGCCAACAAAAAGTACCAGCTTGTTTTCCCTCTGCACCATGTAGGGCATGAGGATGCGACTTTAGCGGTGGGGGCTCTTCTGCACTTTTTGGAGCCGCTAAAGTACCAGCAAAAGCGCATTCGGGGGCGTCGCCGGGCCCGCAAAGAAAAGTCCGTCTACCTCTTTGTGCCGCTTCCGCTAAGCCTCGGCCCCCTTGTCTTTTCCATTGAGAAAGATGTGCCGGCGGTGCGCGGCCTCTTGCGCTCCTACGTGCAGGAGGCCCTTCGCCAGGCCCTCTCCGAACTGGCTAACGAAATCTATTGACCTCTATGTCTGTCGCCAAGCCTCTCACCGCGCAAGACGTCTATGTGTCAGCCGCCTTTGAGCCCGCTTCCCTAAGCATCTACCAGGTAGGGGTGTACGCAGAGAGCCAAAACCTCTTGTATGGGATTTCCACCGTGCAGAACGAGCCCCTCCTGGTGCGCTTGTACAAAAACCGCGATGGGGTGGACTGGGTCTCCTTTCTGGAGACCATCTGGCACCAGGATGAATTTTTGCGCAAGCGGTTCTCTCAGGGGCAGCTTCTGCTGGATGTAGACCGGTGGCTCGTGGTGCCAGCCGAATACGTGCCAGACGGCCAAGAGGCCGACTACCTTCGGGCTTACTACGAAATCCAGTCCGAAGAAGGCAAACAGGCCTACCTTTATAAGAAGGAGGTGCTGCGGGGCACGGGCGCTGCTTTCCTTTACCTGCTTCCTCGGCCGCTAGGAGAGTATCTCGAGGCCCGTGCCTCCACTTATCGGGTGCTGCATAAGGTCACGCGCACGGTACAGCTCACGATGCACTTGGTTCGTCAGGCAGGCTTGGCGCAACGAGACTTCTTTGGCGCAGTGTGGCTTTTTCTGGGGGGGTTTTACTACGTGCTTCTGCAAGGGGAGCAGCTTGTCTTTGTCAATCACTTTCAGGCTGCCACCGCCGAAGACGTGCTCTACTATGTACAGGCCCTCCATAGCCTCCTGGGCATAGACAAAAGCCAGGTCAATGTGGTGGTAGGGGGGTATTCAGGCCTCAGACCCTATGTGGCTACGGTGTTTTACCGGTTTTTTGGGGCAGGCTACCGAGATCTGGGCAGACTTTTCCCGGCTCCGCCTACGCTCAAAGAAGCCGGGCTGGCCGTGGAAGATCTGCTTCCTCTTCTTTTTGTAGGTGCGGATTCTGCGGGGTAAGTGGCAAGGGCGTCTCATCCCCTTCCCGCAGGGAGCGCCTACCCGTCCCCTTACTGAAAAAGCCCGGGAAGCCCTCTTCAATATTCTCTCGCATAGGTCGCCGTTGGCAGGCGCTTCGGTGATAGACCTCTTTGCAGGCTCCGGAAGTGTAGGGTTAGAATTTCTCTCTCGGGGGGCTCGGTTTGTGCGGTTTGTGGAGAAGGACCCTCAAGCCGTGCGCCATCTCCAGCGCCTTCTTGCCGAATGGGGCGCTCAAGGCTGCTCGCAGGTTATTTACTCGGACGTGCGGCGGTACCTGGAGGGTCCCGTAGAACCGGCCGATTACATTTTTGCCGGCCCACCCTTCCGGTATTGGGAAAAGCGCACCATCCTTGAACGGGTTTTTGAACGGGGCTGGCTTACCCCGCAGGGTGTTTTTATCCTGGAGCACCCCGTCTACGAGCGGTATGACGACCACCCCGCTTTCTGGCGCCAAGAAAAATATGTGGCCAGCCGGCTGAGTTTTTTCTTGGCTGAAAAGGCCCTTTCCAGGGGAAGGTCCGACCCAGAAAAAGCTGTGGTTTCCCCGCCGTGAGACGCGCCTGGAAAGCCCATTTGCGGTGGATAGGAGGGGGTGCTCGCGCGGTGTTGCGCACCTGGACGGCTCGTCGCGCCTGGCAAGCTGCCCGTAGCGGGGTGAGCTACCTGCTGGCCCGCAAAGGATGGGCTTTCCGTCCCCCGCGGTATCCCCTCTTCCTGGGCGTGGAACCCACCACCGCCTGCAACCTCCGGTGTCCCCACTGCGTGTCGGGGCTTCGCGCTTTTTCCCGGCCTACAGGCCGGCTGGACCCAGCCCTGCTTGAAACGCTCCTGGCCGAACTGCACCCCTACCTCTGGGGCGTGCTCTTTTACTTCCAGGGGGAGCCGCTCCTCCATCCTGAGATAGGCCGCCTCATCCGTTTGGCAGATCAGTACCGGCTGCTCACTTCCCTCAGCACCAACGGCCACTTCCTGTCTGAGGAAAAATGCTATGAGCTCCTTATGGCTGGCCTAGTGCATCTGCGCCTTTCCTTGGATGGGATGACCCAACAGACCTACAGCCGCTACCGCCAGGAAGGTCACCTCCAAACCGTACTTGACGGACTTGACCGGCTTCTGCGCCTGCGCAGAAAGCTACGAAGCCCTTTCCCCCTTGTGGAAGTGCAGTTTATCGCTTTCCGGCACAATGTGCACGAAATCCCGGCTTTTCTTCGCTGGGCTTATGAGGTGGGGGTGGAACGCGCTGTGGTCAAGAAAGCTCAGCTCCTTCAGCCTTCCGCCGAAAGCTACGCAGAATGGATTCCACCCGAAGTCAGCCGCTATACTTTGGGGTCGGATGGAGCTGTACGCTTAGCGGGCCAGCTGCCCAACGCTTGCTGGCGTCTATGGCGTGCCGCAGAAGTGACGTGGGATGGCCAGGTCCTGCCCTGCTGCTTTGACAAGAATGCCCAATACGCTTTCGGAAGCCTGCAGCAAGGCTCCTTCACCGAGATCTGGCATAGCTCCGCCGCCCAGCGCTTCCGAAAAACCGTCTTCCAGGACCGGCAAAGTATAGATATTTGCCGAAACTGCTCCGAAGGCGTAAAACCATGGCTGTAATTCGCTTTCATCCAGAGGGTAAGTACTGGATTGGGGGTTCGCTCGCAGCAGGCCTGATCGGGATGGCTTTGTGGTTCTTTCTCGGTGGGCCGGTATGGGTAGGGGTCGCGCTGGGCTTAGGCTGGCTCGTCTGGATGGCCCTCGTGCTGAACTTCTTTCGCTATCCAGTTCGCACTTCTCCTGGGGACCCCTCTGTTTTTTACGCGCCTTGCGACGGGAAGGTCGTCAGCATTCACCGGACCTTTGAACCTCGCTATTTTCACACCGAGATGCGGCAAGTCAGTATCTTCATGTCTCCGTTGGATGTGCATGTCAATTGGGCTCCTGCGGCGGGGCGGGTTGTGTTTTTGCATCACACGCCGGGCCTCTATAAGGTTGCCTGGCATCCTAAGTCTTCCTTGCTGAATGAGCAGACTTTCGTGGCCGTGGGCTTTGACGAAGGAGGAGGGTATGCGCTGCGGCAAATTGCAGGTTTTTTGGCCCGCCGCATCAAAACCTACCTCACCGTAGGAGAGAGGGTGCGGCCCGGTCAGGAAGTAGGCTTTATCAAGTTTGGCTCACGCGTGGATGTGCTCTTGCCGCTCTCAGCCGAAGTGCTCGTGCAGCCCGGCATGCGGGTGCGTGGCGCGCTAACCCCTATCGCTCGCTGGTGATATGCATATCGCCCTGGCAGGTAACATCGGAGCGGGTAAAACTTACGCCACCCACCTCCTTAGCCAGGCCCTCCGCTTTGAGGCCGCCTTTGAAGAGGACTCCGACAATCCTTTCCTGTTTGATTTTTATCAGGACATGGTGCGATGGGCCTTCCCCATGCAGATTTACCTTCTCAACCGGCGGTTAGAGACGGCGCTGGCTATCCAGCGTTCGGGAAAAAACTATGTCCAGGATCGCACCCTCTACGAAGATGCCGAGGTCTTTGCGCCGGTGCTGCGAGAAATGGGTATTTTCCCTGAGCGGGAATACACCGTTTACCGGGCGCTTTTTGAAAAGATAGCTTCCCTTTTGCGTCCGCCGGATCTGCTGGTGTACTTGCGGGCGTCGGTACCCACGCTGGTGGATCAGATTCTGGCGCGCGGCCGCCCTTACGAGGAAAACATCGGCCTGGAATACCTGCGCCGGCTCAATGAAGCCTACGAAAGTTGGTATCAGGCCTATGACCGAGGCCCTAAAATGGTTATCCAGATGGACGAGCTGCATGGGAAAGAAGAGGGACCCTCGCTGTTGATTGATCAGGTGGTGCGGCGGGTGGTGAGCCTCTTTTGAGAAGGCGTAAATTTGGGGCGTGCGATACCTCCTCCTGGTGGGGCTTGTGCTGGCCCAGCCCCGGCTTATTTACCGCGACACCCTTCGCCAGGTGTATGTGTACACCCTCTCCAATGGCCTTACCGTCATCGTGAGCCCTAACCCCGCTACGCCCAGAGCTTTCGTGATGGTGGCTACCCGCGCCGGCAGCAAGCAGGATCCCCCCGACAACACCGGCCTGGCCCACTACCTGGAACATCTCCTCTTTAAAGGCACAGACCGCTACGGCACCAAAGACTACGACCGCGAAAAGCCTTACCTGGATGCCATTGAGGCCCTTTACGAAACTTACCATAAAACCCGCGACTCGGTCCAAAGAGCGCGCCTTTACAAGCAGATTGACTCGGTGTCCCAGCTTGCGGCGGAATGGGCCATCCCCAACGAGTATGACCGCATGGTTAGCGCCCTCGGTGCCGTCGGCACTAACGCTTTTACCAGCTTTGAAGTGACTGCTTACATCAACGATGTACCGGCCTACCAGGTAGAGCGCCTCCTGCGCCTGGAAGCCGAACGCTTCCGCAAGCCGGTCCTGCGCCTCTTCCATACCGAGCTGGAAGCCGTCTACGAGGAGAAAAACATCTCTATTGACAACGAATACCGGGAGCTGCAGGAGAAAGTGCTGGCGGCTCTCTTTCCAGATCATCCCTACGGCACCCAGACGACGATCGGCACCATTGAGCACCTCAAAAACCCTTCCATCACCGCTATAAAGCGCTACTACGACACTTACTATGTGCCTAACAACATGGCCGTGATTGTGGCGGGGGATGTGAACCCTGACCAAGTGGCCGGTTGGGTGGATACCTACTTCGGCAGTCGGCCTTCTAAGCCTGTGCCCCCTTTTCCGTATCCGAAGGGAGCGCCTTCCCCTGTCAAAAAGCGCACTTTCATTGAGGTGGTGGGTCCTCAAGCCCCTCAATTGGTGGTGGCTTTTCGCATGCCGCCCGCCGGCACCCCCGAAGCCCGACAAATGCGCCTCCTGGACCAAATCCTCTCTAACAGCGTGACCGGCCTCCTGGATGAGTGGCTCGTCCAAACCCACTTAGTCAAGTCCGCAAGCAGTTCTCCTCTTATCTTAGCTGACCACAGCGTACAGTACTTTTATATTGAGCCCAAGCCCGGCCAATCCCTTGAAGAAGCCGAGAAGCATTTCTGGCAGGCTATCCGACGCCTCCAGAAGGGCCAGTGGGACGAATCGCTTATCTCAGCTGCTATCAATGACTTGAGTTTTGGCGAGCAGAAAAGCTGGCGCGACAACCGCGCCCGGGCCCAGCGTCTCTTGGACATTTTTGTGAAACAGCTGCCTTGGGACCAGGCCCTTTACGAACTGGCTGCCCTGCGGTCTATCACCAAAAAAGAGCTGGTGGCGTTGGCGCGTAAGTATTATACCCCCAGCCGAGCCGTGGTAGCCTACAAGCGCCAAGGGGAGCGCCCTTCCTTACCTAAGGTCCCCAAGCCCCCCATTTCTCCTCTCAAGATTGAGCGTTCTCAAGCTTCTTCCTTTGCGGAGGCCTTTCTCAGCGAAGCCGGAGAAGTTCAGCTGCCTCCTCCCGCTTTCGTGGTTTTTGACGAAGCGCTCCAGAAAGCTTCCCTCCATGGGCAGATTCCGCTCTATGCCCTTGACAATCGGGATGACAGCCTTTTCACCCTGGTGTGGTACTTGCCTTTGGGCCTGCGGCACGATAAGTGGCTCCCGCTCCTCATGCGCTACTACGAGGTAGTGGGACCCCGTGGGATGGGCCTGACCGAGTTCAAACGCCGGCTTTTCGCGCTGGGAGGACGCATCCGTTTCTCCGCCTCAGAAGAGGAGGCGTATGTGGAAGTGGAGGGCTTGGCAGAAAACCTCCTCGCTATAGGGAAGCTGGTTGATTCTCTCTTGCGGTACCCTGAAGCGGATGAGAAAGCTTGGGCTTTTCTGCGCGAAAACACCCTCAAAACGCGCGCCGACGCTAAAAAATCTCCCCAGGCCATTCAAGCTATGGCTGTCTCTTATGGACTCTATGGGCCCGACCACCCTCGCAAATACCTTCCCAGCGAGGCCGAACTCAAACAGATGACCGCCCAAGAGCTGGTTCGGCGGGCTTCCTCGCTGTGGCAGTATCCGTGGGAACTCTACTACGATGGTCCGGGGGGCGCTCAGGCAGCCCTTTCGCTGGAAAAGGCGATCGCCCCTCCTGCCCCTTGGCAGGCGCCACCCGCTCCGCGCAGCTTCTCCATGCAGGAAACCCCAGCTAAAAAACTGTACTTCGTGCACTTCCCGATGGTACGGGCGGACCTAACCTGGATCCACCGCTCGGTGCCGTATCGGCCCGACCTGTATCCTATCGCCAGCTACTTCACGGAGTATTTCGGCGGGGGCATGTCCTCGGTGGTCTTCCAGCAAATCCGTGAGGCCAAAGGGCTGGCTTACTCCACAGGGGCTTTTTTTGCTTCTCCGGGCCGACCTGACTTGCATCATTACTTTCTTGCGCGGTTGGGGACCCAGGCCGATAAAGCCTTAGAAGCCTGGCGCGCCATGGAAACCCTCATAGACAGCGTGGAAATAGTGCCGGCCTTGGCTGAAGTCGCTCGCCAGTCTCTCGCAGCGCAGCTGGCTACCGAACGCCTCCGGCATGAGGAGATTTTCTTCAGCTTCTGGGGGGCTCGCCGTCTGGGTCTTCGCCGCGAACGGCGCGCCGACCTCTGGGAAGCCTTGCCTTCCATGGGTGTGGAAGACCTCGTTCGCTTCCACCGGACGTACCTGCAAAATAAGCCCCGCCTGCTTGTCGTGATGGGTGACCGACATCGCGTACCCTTAGATGATTTCCGAAAAGTCGGCCTGGAAGTGGAAGAACTCTCCTTGGAAGCCCTCTTCGGGTATTAGCTATCGGCGAAGCTCTTTTTGAGAGGGGGGCCCTTTTCGGCGCCGTTCTGGCAGGTAAAACCCTTTCCTCACCCGGAAGCCGGCCCCCTGGCTCGTGGTGCCCACCGTTCCAAATAGGAAAGTCTGTCGGCTGAAGCCTTCCACTTCCAACTGCCATTGCGTGGGGCTGGTGAGCTGCCTGGGCAGGATCCGATACCGGGCCGAGAGATTACCCAAGGAGGCGGCGTTCTGGCCAGGGCTGACCAAGATCCCATCTCGCTCTACCGTGAATCGGCTTCCCAAGGACAAACGCAGGCGAGCCGAAAGCTCATTCCACTGGCCCACGGTGAAGGAAACCCCCACTTGGTTGCTCAAGCTCTGGCCAAGCCAGTTGGCCAGTTGGGCCGAGAGAAACTCGGCCAGGGTGGCGCTCACGCCCGAACTCACTTCCTGGCTGCTAAGGGCCTGCTCAGGAGGCACAAACGAACCCAGCACCAGCAGCGCAAACACCTGCCGGTTTCGTTCGGCTTCATCGCTGGCCAGCCGCTGTAAGAAAAGGTTCACCAGCGGCGTCGCAGAACCCGAAATAGAGGGCACCTCCACCTGAAAGCGGAGCTTGGGGCTCAGCAGCGTACCCTCCAGAAAGACGCGCACTTCCACAGGCAGGGTGTTGGTGTAGGCGGTGTCAATCATGCGCAGCGAAGAGGAAGTTCGGTACACCGCCGTAAGGTGAAGCTGGCCTTCGTACAGATCCCCATCCCAGCTGATGAAGCTGCCCGCTTCAAGAAAGAGCCGCTTGGAGACCACCCCTTGCAGGTTCACGCGGTACTCGCCGCTTTGCACTTCGTAGGAGCCAGAAAGGGAGACCTCCCCTTCTCGGGAGATGGAAAGCACCAGGGAGCTTGTGCCCTGGGCGATTACTTCGTCGCCTGTGCGCTCGTCAAAAAGCAATCGGAACCGCGCTTGGGGCACCGTCAACAAAGCGATGCGCAGGTCTACTCCGGTGGGCGCCTGGAGGGATGTCTCTTCCATCGTGTCTTGTCCAGCGCCGATAAATTCCAAGTAGGGCAGTCCTTCGCTGCGCTCGTAAGTCTGGAGGGGGAGGGTGAGTTCGGTGCTTTCGGCGAACCGAACCGTGCCGCGCAAACGGGGGCTTCGCCAGGGGCCTTCCAGGGTCAGCTCTCCTTCATCCAGTTCAGCCCGGCCGTACAGATAGGCGTCGCTGGTAGCGGGGAGAGCCGAAAGCAGGAAAGGACGATCTTTCACGCGAGCTTTCACTTGGAGGTAAGCGTCAGACCATCGGGGAAAAGCGATATACCCTAAGAGGTACGCCCGTTTTCGGCGGGCATCTTGCAGCTCCACCGACGGTAGAAAGAGAGTATCGTGACGCAAGCGCAGGACCCCCTCTAACCGATAGGAGGTACGCGTCAGCGGTACGTAAAAAGACACGGCATCGCAGAAGAGCTCTCCATACACTTCGGGGGCAGAAAGGCGTCCCTCGCACCACGAGGCGGCTGGCGCGGAGGGTACCCTGAACCTGCTCCAGGTACGAGCCCAAGAAAGGCTGAACCCAAGCCATCGGCAAGGTAAGAGGCCCTGCTACGACCTCAAGGGGTGCAAGGCTATCCGAGAGATTGTATAAACCCCGCACGCCCAAGAGGGGTTGGGCGCGTTCTCCCAAGCCCAGGGAAAAGCTCACCGAATCACCTTGCGTGGCTCCTTCGGCCCACAAGTCCGGGTACGCCTGGCCTTGGTAGGCTAAGCCTGCCAGATTGATTTGGAAAGTGGGGGCTTCACGGGCTTGGAACCACCGAGCGGAAAGGACCCCTTGGATGGGGAGCGTATACCCCAGCACCCCCAGCAGTGCCCCTAAGGACAAACTATCCGCTTGAACCAAGAAGGCCGTGGTGTCCCGGCTGCAGTGCACGTGGCCTGCGGGGGCTTGGGCGATGACCTCAGACAGGGACCACTGCCCTTCGGCCGAGAGGGTGAAGCGTCCCACCTGGGCAAAGCGCCAAAGCTGCCCACCTAAGGAAAAAAACGAAGCTGGCCTTAGGGTCAGCAAAAAAGGGCTTTCGCCGCCCAGCCATGCCCAGTCCAGCGCCAGGTATAAGGTGTCGTGCTGGCGGCCAAGCTGGGAGGAGACCGTTATAGGACCCCCTGACAGGGGACCCTCGGCCGTCAGGTGAAGGCTTTCGTAGAGCAGGTAGTACTGGCCTCGCTGCGAGGGTACCGGTAAGGTGGAGGCTTGGCATGCCTTTTCCGGTTAGCGTAACCTGGAGGGTGGTAGGGCCGAGGTGCAAAGCCTCTTGGTGGAGGCTATCCCACGCCAGCCGTACCTGTACGGTCGGGGTAGGGGGGGCCGCATGCGCTTCTACCCGAAGGCTAAGGCCGTAGCTGGTAGGGAGGTTTTTCAGCCCCACGAGCTGGAGCCACACCGGCGAAGCCGCATAAGCTTGCCCTTCCAGGTGCCAGGGCACGTCAGCCGTATCGGTCGGCCAGAGGCCCTCCTTGATCCAGCTTTCCCACTGGGCCAGCCACAGCGAGAGCCCTTCTGCCCATCCTTCACTGCCTTGCAGGGAAACGGAGATACCCTCGCCAGTAAGGCGGTAGGCAGTACCCCGCCTGGCTTCTACTACGAGGTCGGGCAGGTGCAGGGTCGTATCGGCTCGCTGCCAGGTGAGGTTAGAAAGGCGGCAGGTGCCCTGGCCTTCTGCCCAGGCAAGTCCACGGCCTTCCAAGGCGAATCGTCCAGAGACTTGCCCGTCGGCTCCCCATAGCGTTCCCTTCAGGGCCGCGAAGGTGCCTTCTCCCGAAAAGGTCCCTTCGGGGCCTAAGGGCAGCGACCCGTAAAAGGCCCCTTCTCCAAATGCGCTTTGGAGGCGCACGGCTCCCGTAGCCTGTTGGGCAGCCACTTGGGCTTGGGTAGCTATCCGAAAAGGGCCGTAGGGAGGGTACAACCCGGATAGGTCGGCCTCCAGGGTGCCCATAAGGGTCGCCAACGCAAAAGTCGCCCCTTCCAGCGCTACTTCACCGGTCAGGGAGTCCGCTGGGCTGGCGGGTACGATCGCCTTAGCAGGCCAGTTTTGTAGCTTCAGCCGGGCTTGGTATCGCCACACCGAGTCGCGGGAAAGCTTCGCCTCCAGGGCCAAGCCTTCCCCCTTCAGGTCGGCCGTGTAAGCGTGCAGCCGGCCGGCGTGCGTGCCCTTGAGGCGCCATACGTAGTCTGCCCTCAAAAACGCCAGGTCTCCTACGTCAGGCAGGGTACGGGCCAGGGTAGCGGCCGAGAGCGCTGCCTCCTCTATGCTGGCGCGCCAGTGCATGAGGGCCGGCCGAGCGTAATGCCAGATTTCCCCCCTCTCCAGCTTCAGAAATTCCGTTTCTGAGAAGCCTACTTTCAGATTCCTAACCCGAAAGTGATATTCGTCGCCCTGGAGGGAGCCTGTGAGGGTCCATCGTCCTTGGAGAGGCAGGGAGTCCCCCGCCAGCGCGCTAAGGTCTGCCCAGTCTATCTCTCCCTCCACGAGCGTGGTGAAGAACTTGGTTTGGGTGTCGGAGAAGAGCTTATCCAGGCCTTCGCGGGTGAATCGGCCTGAGAGCCGGAGCCAGCTGCGAGGCAGGGCCACCTCCAAATGAGGGATCACCGTGCTGTCCGGATAGGCTTGTACGATCCCCTTCAGGCTGCGGAGGGTAAAGCCGCTTTGGCGTTCGTGGGCCGAGAGGTGGCGCAGACGCAGGAAAAGCCGTCCGTTACCCAGCCACTCCACGCTGGCCTCCAGCTGGAGGCTATCTAAGTCCAGGTTGTCATAGGAGAGGAAGGGAGGCCGGGGTAGTCCAGGCCCCTGCGTGGAATCCACCCATCGGAGCCTTCCCTCCTCTATGCGAAGGGAAGCCAGGCTTGCCCGAAAGGGGCGCGAGCGTGCGCTCGTGGTATCAGGCGGGAAAAGCCGATCTATATTGGTCAGGCCGGTAGCGCACTCCGTGTAGAGGTACACCTGGGGGCGCACCAGCCTAACCGAAGAGACAGGCAGATAAAGCTTGCCTCGCCAGATCCCTTGCCAGAAAAAAAGGGGGTTCCAGCTTACCTCCAGCGTCTCTACCTGCAGGAAGGGTTGGCAGGCTTTGTCGTAGAGCACCAGCCCTTCCAGGGCCAGATGCGCCACCCCGCTCAAACGCAAGCGCTTTAGCGTGACTTCTGTTTCCAGGGCTTCGGACAGGAGGGCTACAGCTTCTTTACGGACCCAGTTCTGGCCTGTTTCGGTGGAGAGCACCCCTTGGATCCCCAGCAGGAGAGCTATCCATACACCGGCCCCCCACGCAACCAGGCGCCACACTATACGCCGTATGCGGCCAGCTCTGTGCATGAGGGGATTTTTCGGTGGGTGCCCAGAGCCGGACTCGAACCGGCACGGAGTCGCCTCCACCAGTTTTTGAGACTGGCGCGTCTACCGATTCCGCCATCTGGGCCTTGGGCAAAGGTAATATCTCCCCGCCACATACTGTTTGCTACCTTTGCGTATGCGTTTGCTCGTAGGCGCTGCAGCGGTAGGGCTTCTGCTGGCCCTGCTGGTGTATAACCTGGGTCAAGAACTGACCCTGTATACGGACTTTCGCACGGCTGCCGCCCACCCAGGCCAGACGTACCATATCGTGGCGCAGTGGGTGGAGCGCGAAAAGAGCTACTACGACCCGGCTGCCGACGCTTTTTGGTTCCGGGCGCAGGATAGCACCGGCTGGGTGGCCCAAGTGCGGTATCCGGACCCCAAGCCTATCAACTTTGAGTCGGCTCACCAAGTCGTGCTCATCGGTCAGTACCGCGACTCGGTCTTTCATGCGGAGAAAATTCTGATGAAGTGCCCTTCCAAGTACAAGGAAGAGCAAGCTTCGGCTCAGTTGTGAGGGTAGCCTGGATAACGGGCGCTTCGTCGGGCATCGGGGAAGCGCTGGCCCGCCATCTGGCCGAAGAGGGATGGGCCGTCCTGGCTCAAGCCCGCCGTCAGGACCGCCTGGAAAGCCTGGCCCAGGCTTATCCAGGCCGTATCCGCCCCTTTGTAGGGGATGTGCGCGACCCGGAAGCCTGCCACGAAGCTGTCCAAGAAGCGCTCAGGACTTTCGGCCGGCTTGACGCCGTGATCGCTAACGCCGGCATTTCCCACCGCGCCCTGGTGGAAGAGGTTGCCCTCTCCGTCTTGAGGGACGTCTTTGAGGTGAACTTTTGGGGCGCGGTGCACGCCATCCGAGCCGCTTTGCCGGAAGTTCGGGCTCGTCGGGGATGGATAGTGGGGGTCTCTTCCGTAGCGGGTTTTCGGGGCCTTCCGGCGCGCAGCGGGTATTCGGCCTCCAAGTTTGCGCTCAATGGGTTTCTGGAAGCGCTCCGAACGGAGTTGTATGGCACGGGGGTGTGTGTGCTCACGGCGGCACCGGGTTTTACCCGCAGCGAGATACGGGAAAAGGCCCTCACGGCTACGGGTGAGCTCCAGGGCGAGAGCCCCCTCCCCGAGGCCCGCCTCATGTCCGCCGAGGCCGTCGCCGCAGCCCTCTACCGCGCCATGCTTCGCCGGCAAAAGTACCTGGTGCTTACCACGCAGGGCCGCCTTACCGTCTGGCTCAATCGCCTCTTTCCTGGATGGTTAGACGGGCTGGTGTATCGGCATTTCCTGCGTGAACCGGAGTCGCCCCTCCGGTCTGCGGCCTCAGGTCAGAGGTAGGGCTTGGGAGGGTCCTTGGGGGGCAGAGGTAGCGTCCCCGGAATCCCCAACAGCGGAAATTCCTTGCGCAGGGGATGGTAAGCAAAGTCCTCCGGCAGGTATATCCGCCGTAGGTCGGGGTGTCCTGCAAACCGAATGCCCATCATATCGTACGCTTCCCTTTCGTGCCAGGCCGCCGCGGGCCACAAGTCCGTGACGGTCTCCACTACGGGGTCGTCTTCAGGTAGGCGCGTTTTGACCCGCACCCGCAGCCGCTCAGATAGATTCACCAGGTTGTACACCACCTCAAAGCGAAGCCCCTCCACAAAAAGGTCGGTCGCACCGATATCGGCCAAGTAGGTGAAGCCGTACTTTTCCTTCAGGGTTTGCAGGAAGGGTTTGAGCGCTTCCCGCGTCACGATAAAAGTCAGTTCGCCGGCGTGGAATCGGGTCTCCACGGCCTCGGAAGCCAGCGCTTCTCGCAGCGAGAGCAGGGCACTTTCCATGGCGTAAAGGTAAAACAAAGTAGACTCAGCGCAGTTCCTTATCCCATCCTCTCGCTTGGAGTCGCTGGCGCAGAATGGCTGTGCCTCGGCTAATTTGGGACTTGACCGTGCCTACGGGCAAGCGTAGCGTCTTAGCGATCTCTTCTATGCTCATCCCCTCCCAAAATCGCAGCCGAAGCGGTTCCCGATACGTGTCGGTGAGCTCATCCAGGAGTTTTTTGAGGATGATGGCCAGTTCCCGGCGGTCGTGCTCGGCGTGGGGATGTTCTGCGCCTACCACTTCTTGGATCAGGCCCGCGTATTTCCATTCCTCTTCTTCTACGCCGATAGACTCAAAGTAGCCTTTGGGTCGTTTACGCAGCGCGTCAACGGTATGGTTGCTCACGCACCGGGCGATCCAAGTGCGCAAGCTGCCGCGGCCTCGGTCGTACTTTCTGAGGACACGAGGAAAGTGCTCAATCAAAAAATCATGCGCTATATCTCGGGCTGTCTCTTCCAAGCCTTCATAGAGGATGCGCGCTGTGCTGTTTTTGTACAGGGTGGCGCGAGTAACCTTGATGATATAAGTATAGAAGCCCTCCACAAGTTGGTTATAAGCCTCTTCTTCGTCTGAAGGGGAAGTTTGATAGAGCGTGATGAGCCGCTCGGCTTCGTTATCAGATAGCATGAGCTCCGTACAAAGGTAATAAAGCCCAGGTGCGTTTGCGCACCAGGGCTCCGAGGGGATACCCTCCCTGCAGGAAAAAAAGCGGCCAATCGTACAGGAGCGCTTGGAGCTTTATGGGTGCGTGCATCCAAGTCAGGGCCAGGAGCTTTGCGGTGGGGGGTAAAAGCAAGGCAGGCCACGCTTGCGGGGCTAAGAGCCAGCCTACCAGGCCGGCAAGCTGAAGCGCAGGGGCTATCACCAGGCGAAGCTGCAAGGTCCAGGGGTAATGGGGCGCAGTTTGGAGGTGACGCCACTTGCGCAGGAAAGCGGCGCGGAAGCTGCGGGGTGCCGGCGACCGGCTGGCTGTCCGGGCTATCCCGACCTTCTGAGGGGGGATCAGCTGCAGAGTCAGGTCGTCATCCCCCGAAAGGAGCCCTCGCCACGCAAAGAGACCCGCCAGAAGCCAGCTTTTTCGCACGGCCCAGCCTCGTCCCGTGGCCAAGTAAGGGGCTCCCCACGCTGCCCATCCGAGCCCTTCTGCTTGCACCAGCGCCGCTTCATAGGAGGCCAGCTGGCTGGCCCACGAAGGCCCGCCTTCTATCCAAGCTGGGGCGATCACCGCCGCTTTGCCTTCTGAAGCGGCCATTAGGTCGGTAAGCCACCCTTCTGGCACCACCACATCCGCATCCACCACTACGCACCAGCTATGGCGCGCCGCCTGAAGCCCCCGGTACAAGGCGTACTTTTTGCCGCTCCAGCCGGGGGGCGTTTCCCGCACCTGCACCAGCTGTAGGGGGCAAGGGCTTTTGGCCTGCCAGGCGCGTACGACCGCTTCGGTGGCGTCGGAGCAGCGGTCAGCGATCACCCAGATTTCCCAGGGGGCCGGGTACGCTTGCTGGGTCAGGCTCTCCAGCAGCGCCGGTAGCGTGGAAGCGGCGTTATGGGCAGGCACCAGCACCGACACCGGGGGCCTTTCTTCTCCCTTCGCACACCGCTTGCGCCGCCACCCCAGCGCCAACAACACCCAGTAGGCCCCACTGAGCGCCAAAAACCCATAACTTGCCACCCATGCCCAGGATAGGTTTCCTACTCCTTCCGCTTCTGGCATACGGTTGGGGATTCTGGGCGCACCGGCGTATCAATCGCTTGGCGGTTTTTGCCCTGCCGGAATCGCTCTTTGCCTTTTACCGAGCCCATATTGAGTACTTGACCCGCCAAGCCACCAAGCCCGACGAACGGCGAGCCGCCTTTGCGTGGGAAGCCCCTCGGCACTACATTGACCTTGACCGATACCCTCCTGATCTGCCTCGCTCCTGGCGCGAAGCTGTGGCCCTCCTCAGCGAAGACACCCTCCTGGTTCACGGAACCCTGCCCTGGCACTTGGAGCAGGCTTTTTGGGAGCTGGTGGAAGCCTTCCAAGCCCGCAACGAATCCCGCATCCTCAAACTCTCCGCCGAAATCGGGCATTATTTGGCCGATGCGCATGTGCCCCTGCACACCACCGCCAACTACAACGGCCAGCTTACCGGTCAGCAGGGTGTGCATGCCCTGTGGGAATCGTATGTGCCCGAGCGCTTCGGAGAAGGGTACGACTACTGGGTAGGGTCGGCCCGCTTGTGGCGTTCGGTGCGGGACACGATATGGGCGATCGTTGCCGAGAGCCATAGCCTGGTGGAAACCGTCCTTGCTGCCGAACGCGAAGCTACAGCTCGCGTGGGAGAAGAGAAGAAGTTCGTCTACCGGGTTCGGGGGCGCCAGACCGTGCGCACCTACTCGGAGGAGTTCCTGACTGTGTATCATGCGCTGCTGGGAGGGATGGTGGAGAGTCGTCTGCGGAGGGCGATTTACCGGCTGGCGTGTCTGTGGTATACGGCGTGGCATAGAGCGGGGCGGCCGCCGCTACCAACTCCTACTTCCGTAGAGGAAGAGCCTCCCCTTTCGCCGGACAGCTTACCGCCGGACCCCCGCTGCGGCGAGGTGGGGCGCTACTGGATTCCTGCCTATAGGCAGCTTATACATAAGAACTTTGATGGGATATTCTTCAGCTTTGGTCAGTCTAGCAAGCTTGTCTTAAGAGGAGTATCTTTGCAGTACCTTACCAGAAAGTCATGGCAGAGGAAAAACACAAAATCAGTAGCCGACGAAAAGAGATTCCCCTCCCTCGTTCGGCCTTGTGGAGGGTAATCCAGACTCTTTCTCCTGCGGAACGTCGCCGTATCTGGGCGCGAATAGAAGGTACACGCTTGGAATGGCTCTTTCGCACCCTCGAGGAGATGTCAGATTTCTCTCAGGAAGAGCTACGTACGCGTTTTGAGCAGGCTTTTCCAGATAAAGATGAGCGTCTTTTAGGAGTATATAAGCGCCAGCTCTGGGACGTCATAGAAGAAATGATACCTACCCGACAGGTACCTGAGATTGCGGAGGAAGTGCGGCTCTGGCAGCGTATATGGCTTGCCATTCTTCTTCATCAACGAGGCCAGGCTGAAATCGCTGAGGTGCTCTGGTACCAAGCCCTCTATAGAGCTGTAGAGTTGGAATGGTATGAAACAGCCTTATGGCTGTTTTTCTTATTAGAGGGTATACATCGTAACTTTTGCCACTTGCCATCCTATACTTATCAAGCAAATTATATAAATAAGCTTAGGAATTATGTTTCAACCAGATATGCTTTTTTATCTCTAAAAAGTAGAATGATGGGCAAATTGCGTTATACGGAAAACAAAAAAGTTATCCCTTTTCCTGATTTTATTTATAAAAATTATGAATGGAATAGATTTATTTATGATATGTTTAACCAAATATCATTGATGAACGATATACATAGAGTAGATGACAATATAGCTAATTTAATAAATAATGCTCATAGATTAATAAAGAAATATTATATTTTTCCTTCATATATTTACTATACATATATTTATATATCTATTGGAAACATAGCGGTCATTATGCTAAATTGTAGAATGATATATGAATACGAAAAACTATACAAATATATAACGATATTCCTTAATAGTAAGATGTATAGGCATGGATCTAATGTATCTTACCATGAAAAATTTTTAGCATATAATTTAGAATTTAGTCTGCTATATTATTATATTATACTTGGAAAGTGGAAAGACGCTTACGATTTTGTCATTGAAAAAATAGAAAAAATAAAAAATTTTATATTTGAATCAAGTCAATTTCTTATACTAAGGGCAGAAGTTTGTTGTAGAGTTTATTTTATACTTCTACTTATCGGCAAGGCAGAAGAATATTTGTCTTGGAAAAAACAGGTAGAATCATGGCTTTCATTGCACTTTAAGAATGATCTCCCTTACTTTTGGTGGAATTTTTTACAGTGGTACAGGTTTTACAGAGAAAAGGACTGGCGCGCTCTACGATGGAGCTATCGTCGACTGCGTCGCCTATATAAAACAGCGTTTTCGGATCTTTCTTATTGGCGGCCGATTTTTGCAGTCCTGTGGAGACTTTCTTTTCGGTGGGGGCTACGATTACCCCGTCGGGCTATCCATCGGCTTCTGCACCGGTGGGAAGCTCATCCTGAGGAGCGGAGAATATGGGACCTTCAGATACATATCTTCCCTATGCGCCTCTTTATAGAGAGTGTGCAGCGGGGGGTATCCATCGAAGTTCTGCGGCCTGACCTCCTTCCGCCTGTCTCTCTCACCCCTGACCAGCGTAAAAAGATCGAGGAGATTTTATACGTTCTTCCTCGTCTCTTCAGCTCTGGAGATTACAGAGAGGGGGATAGCGGGGACTAATCAGGGACTAAAAGGTTATAAGTTTGTCGCAAAAGGTGCTGCTCTTCCGAGCGCGTCCTGCCCTACCTTAGCCCTGGTATGAAGACGCGAGAGCTACTTCTTCTGGGGCTTGCTTGGGCTAGCCTGCCTGGCCGAGGTATTTTCCTGCGGGAAAATAAAGGGCAAGTGATGGACCAGTATGGATGTCCACGAGCGGATGTGCTGTACTCAAGCCCTCTGCCCGGGGGTGTGGTCCACCTTACCCGAGTAGGCGTACTGTATCAAGTACACGCTCCTTTGCGCTGGCTAGAGGAGGAAAAGCCGGGCTACGGGAAGAAAGTGTCTTATCCAGCCGAGGTAGGCGTGCACCGAGTGGAGATGTACTGGATAGGAGGGCAGCCCCAACAAATAGAGCCTCAAAAGCCCCTTCCAGACTATGAGCATTTTTACACGCAGGACGAGCCAGTATTGTTTGTGTACAGTTATCGACAGGTGTGGTATCGCCAGGTATGGCCGGGGGTGGACATGGTTTTTCTAGAGCGGGAAGGGCAATTAGTTTTCGATCTTCATGTGGCGCCGGGCGTAGATGTGGGGGTGGTGCAGTTTCGGGTGGAAGGCACAATGCCCCGGGTAGAAGGGGAGGAGCTGGTGCTTCCTACGGTATATGGAGAGGTTCGGATAGCGGCACCCAAGGCTTGGGCCGACGGACGAGCTGTGCCTGTGTACTGGCAGGTGGAGGGGGATCGCGTGCGTCTTGAGGTTCAACAGCGCCTGCTTTCCGAAGCTCTTTTCATTGACCCCGGCATCCGCTTGTGGGGCACCTACTATGGCGCGCAATCCTCACAAGTTCAAGGAGAGGTAGATGTTTCTCCTGCGTACGGAGTATGTTCTTACGGCAGTGTAGTGTATATGGTCGGGTCTACTACTGTTTCCACAAATATTGCTACAAGTGGGGCGCATCAAACCACTCTTGGTGGCTTACGAAGTGCTTATCTCGCCTCCATGGACGCGGCCACGGGTCTGCGTAATTGGGCGACTTATTACGGAGGTTCTGGGGGGGCAGGTACCGATGGAATGAGCTGCGCTGTAGATGGGAGCGGGAATGTGTACCTTACCGGGTATACTGGGGCTACTTCCGGTATCGCCTCCTCTGGTGCTCATCAGACAACCCTTGGCGGGGGGCAAGATGCCTTCCTGGCTAAGTTTAATTCTGTGGGCGTCCGACAGTGGGGGACGTACTATGGTGGGAGTGGTAGTGATGTAGCGTACAAATGTGCTGTGGATGGCACAGGTAACGTATATATGTCTGGATATACGAACTCTCCGAGCAATATAGCTGCGAGTGGGTTCCAGAATAGCCTTGCAGGGGGACAAGATGCTTTCCTGATCAAGTTTAACCCCGGTGGAACTCGCCAGTGGGGCACTTACTACGGGGGATCTGGCAATGACTATGGCTATGCCTGTGCGGTGAGCCCGGGTGGGAACGTGTGCTTGGTGGGGTCTACAACTTCTACTTCAGGGATTGCCTCTCCTGGATCTCACCAGAGTAGTTTTGCAGGTGGGGGGGGTGACGCTTTTATTGTTTATTTTACTGGAAGTGGCGTTCGTTCCTGGGCTACTTACTATGGTGGTCCAGACGGCGATGGAGCATCGGCAGTGGACATAGACGGCGCTGGAAATGTGTATGTAGTAGGTACGACTAACTCGTCCAGTGGAATAGCGAGTGGTGGATTTCAGAATACGATCGGGGGCTCTTCTGACCTGTTTCTCGTCAAATTCTCTGATTTAGGTAGCCGATTGTGGGGCACCTATTATGGTGGAGTAGCGTATGATGAGGGTAAAGGTTGTAAGGTTTCTGCCAATGGCTATATCTACGTTGCAGGTTCTGCAAGTTCTTCTGGGTTGGCTACGCCTGGGGTACAACAAACTTCTTGTAGTGCCCAATGTGCGCTTTTAGGGAAGTTTGATGCCAATGGAGGTCGTGTATGGGCTACTTATTACGGGGATTTCGGGACAGCTTATGGTACTTATGGGAGGGATGTAGCCACTTTTCCTGGGGGAGCTTATCTGGTAGGGTACACTAGCTACTATACGACTACAGCTCCCAACCTGATAGGTACGTCAGGAACCCATAATCCCACGGCTTCAGGAGAGTGTATAAAGAATACTGAAATAGGTGTTTCTCGGTGTCCGAATTTTGGCTTTTTAGCCAAGTTTTGTGGAGATAGCTGGAGTTCAGGGGTTTGTACTCCGCTTGCGTATAGGGGAGAGCAGGGGGGATACGGGTCTACGAACCAGGAGGAGTGGGGGGTAGAGGTGAGGAGTTCTGAGAGGGTAGAGGTGTGGGCTTCTCGGCCTTGTGTGCTGGAGGTGTGGGATGTCTCTGGTAGGTTGATAGCGCAATGGACGATAGAGGCTGATGAGCGTCGCGTGGAAGCTCTTCCAAGAAGCGGCTTATACTTCGTGCGGGAAACAAACGGCATTCAAAGCCTGCGCATCCTTGTACCATGATCCACAGGACAGGAAAGAGGGTCTCTTACGGGGTGTTCACTCTGTTTTTCCTTCAGGCGCAGGTTTTGCGTACAGCTGCTTGGGGTCGTGCATGGGGCACTTATTTTGGAGGTGGACTGGATGAGGTAGGACGGGCGGTGTGCGTAGATACCATACATCGGCGGGTGTATGTGGTAGGATGGACAGTCTCTCCTGACTTGCCCCTTCGGAATCCTTATCAGGGTGCGTATAATGGAGGAGAAGCGGATGCTTTTATAGCTTGCTTTTCTGAAGAAGGACAGCTTTTCTGGTCTACCTATCTCGGGGGAGATTCGCTGGATGTGGCGTATGGGTGTGCCTGCGACGGGGCTCGTGTGTATGTGGTGGGGGCTACCCGCTCTCGGGGAGGAATAGCAGGGGGTGATGGTTTTCAGTTGGCCTATGGTGGAGGTGAGAGTGATGGGTTTGTCGCGTGTATAGACACAGCGGGCCAGCTTGTATGGTGTTCTTACTACGGAGGAGAGGGTAAAGATGAGCTGCGCGCAGTGCAGGTGGGGGTCAGGGGCGACCTATGGGTGGGGGGATCTACGAGCTCGTTGCAGGGCGTTCAATATGGTATGGGTGGCCAGCCCAACTATGGAGGCGGTGACTCTGATGGGTGGATCATGCGGCTCACTCCTTTAGGCACGCCTCGGTGGGGACGCTATATAGGGGGAAGCGGAGAAGACCGTATTTCTACCCTTGCTGTGGATAGCGTCCGGCTCTATGTGGGTGGGTATACAGCTTCTACAGACTTTCCAGTCTCCCCCAATGCGGTTCAATCCATGTATGGTGGAGGTTTATGGGATGGATTTATAGCTGCTTTGGATACTTCAGGCGCAGTAGAATGGGCCAGCTACATGGGTGGACCTGATCGGGACTGGGTGTATGGTATAGCACGAGGAGAAGGGGACCGGATTTACTTGACGGGTTCAACAGGTTCTACTTCGGGCATTACCACGCCGGGTAGCCTTCAGCCTTTCTATTCGGGAGGGAGCTGTGATGGTTACTTAGCTGCCTGGGATACAGCCGGTCGGCGGCTATGGAGCACCTATGTCGGAGGAGATACAAATGACTGGGGCTATAAGTGCAAAGTCGGCGAAGACAGAAACATTTATCTTGTAGGATGGACTCGTTCTCGTACACAGATTGCTACGGTGGATGCTTACCAATCCCAGCATGGGGGGGGTACTTACGACGCTTTTATCATGGTATTTACGAGGGATGGGCAGCGCGTATGGGGTAGCTATTACGGTGGAGAGGGGGTTGACTGGTTTCTGGATGTTGCGCTGGGGAGAGACAAAGAGTTTTATGCGGTGGGTTACACAGGTTCTTTTTGGGGGATAGCCTCTTCGGGGGCTTATCAGGATCGTCTGGGGGGTTCTATAGTACTGAATTATGACGCTTTTCTGGTGAAGTTTGGAGTGGGAACTGCGGCGGGATTTGAGACTTACCAAAAGCCTAGATGGAGAGTTTTTCCCAACCCTTCTTTTGGCAAGGTTTGGATTGAGGGCACGAGGGGCACTTTTGAGCTATGGAATGCGCAGGGCTGTTGCCTCAGGCGCTTTGTGGTGAGAAGTCCTGCAGGTGAAGGGCATGAACTACCTCCCGAAACAGGCGTTTACTTTTTGCACCATGTGGAAAGCGGTTCGTCTTGCCGGGTGGTTCGCATGCCGTAAGGCTGGGATAGGGATGGTGGCAGCCCTTTTGTTGGGGATGATTCTTGAAGTGCGTCCCCAGCCCCCGCCGGGCTATACGGGGGCTCCTCGTGAGGGTACGTGCCGGAATTGCCATGAGTCCGGAGGGGGGGGACCAGCTGTCCATTTGTCTATTTTACCAAGCGGGGATACCTTAAGAACATATACAGCTGGTGGCTCTCCTCTTCGTATACGGCTTGAGGCAAGGTATGTAGGGGCAGCCTATTATGGTTTTGCATTGACCGTGTTAGATGACAGTGGAGGCGCTTGGCCATCCTATGCCCTGGAGGGCGAGCACGATGTGGCCCTTCAAGAGGGGCCTTTTGGGCGCCGATACTTAGGGCACTGGGGCTGGTCTGAAAAGGGTGTATGGGAGTTTGACTGGCAGCCACCGGAGCGGCCTTCGGGCCCCCTCCACTGGTATATAGGGGTCGTGGCCGCCAACGGAGACCAGACTGTGACTGGGGATCGCGTAGCCATGGTACGGCGTCGTGTAGAGCCGACTTCGCTTACAGAAGGGCCCCAGCCTTCCTTCCTGCTACATGGGGGGTATCTCTGGCTTGGAGGAGCTACGGTTCGTGCTAGCTTGTACGACTTAGCTGGACGCATTTTAGCCACTTACACCGGTCCAGGATCGCATCTCGTCGCCCCTACGGGCCCTGCTTTGCTCTTACTTGAGCTGAGTAGCGGCAAGCGAGAGGTATACAAGATTTTCCTTCCCTGAGTATACCTTCGCAGGGTGTATCGGGTTTGGGTAACAGGGGGGGCCGGCTTTATTGGGTCGCACTTGGTTCGGCTCCTGGTGCGGGAACGGCCTGAGTGGCCAATCCACACCTTGGACGCGCTCACCTACGCGGGCAACCTGGCTAACCTGGCGGAGGTGTGGGAGGCACCTAACCACCACTTCCATCGGGTAGATGTGGCCGACCTGCCTGCTGTGGAAGCGCTCTGGGAAGCGCATCCCCCTTCGCTTATCTTCCATCTGGCCGCCGAAAGCCACGTAGACCGCAGCATCCTTTCCCCCCTTGACTTTTTCCACACCAATGTCGGCGGTACCGTCACCCTGCTTGAGCTGGCTCGCCAGCGCTGGCAAGGCCGCCAGGACGTGCTCTTTTTCCAGGTGTCCACCGACGAGGTATACGGCAGCTTGCCGGAAGGGGGCTTTTTCACCGAAGGCAGCCCCTACGATCCCCGCAGCCCATATTCCGCCTCCAAGGCCGCTGCCGACCACTTTGTGCGCGCCTACGGCCACACCTACGGCTTACCCTTCGTGATCTCCAACTGCGGCAATAACTACGGCCCTTACCAGTTTCCTGAGAAACTCATTCCCCTCACCATTGTGCACCTAATTGAGCGCCGCCCGATTCCGGTGTATGGCCGAGGCCAGAACGTGCGGGACTGGATTCACGTGGAGGACCACGTGCGCGCCCTTCTCATGATAGCGGAGAAAGGCCGGCGGGGACACACGTACCTCGTCGGGGCCCGCAACCCCCGCACAAACTTAGAGGTGGTTTCGCTTTTGTGCCAGCTTTACGATGAGCTCACCGGCCAGCAAGATAGCCAGCGGCTGATCACCTTCGTGCAAGACCGCCCAGGCCACGATCTGCGGTATGCCATTGAGCCTTCTCCGCACTTAGCCGACATAGGGTGGCAACCGCAAGTCTCCTTTGAAGAAGGCCTGCGCCGCACCCTCCAGTGGTACCTGGCCCATCCAGAGTGGTGGCAGAGTGTGCGCTCCGGTCAGTATCAGACCTACTACGAGCGGTGGTATGGAGAGCGGCTGAAACAGCCCCCAGCCTCCTAAGGTAGAATACTGTACTTTTGCCAAGCCATGCCCAAGAAGCGCATCCTCTGCGTGGATGACGAGAAGGTGGTCCTTAACACGCTCATGGGGCAGCTTTACCAAACTTTCGGGAATCGGTACCTGTATGAGTCCTTCACCAGCGCGGAGGAGGCCGAGGAGTTCATTGATGAGGTGTATGCGGAGGGCGAAAATGTGGATCTCATCATCTGCGACTGGCTGATGCCGCGCGTGAAAGGGGATGAGTTTTTGGTTCGGGTGCACAAGCGTTTCCCTGAGGTGGCGCTCATCATGCTTTCCGGGCAGGCTAACCCTGAAGCGATTGAACGGGCCCAGAAAGAAGCCCACATCCTGGCCTTTGTCAGCAAACCTTGGGACAAAGACCAGCTTATGCAGCTTGTACAGCAAGCGCTGGGCGCATGAGCCGGCCTGTAATCCTTTTTGTGGACGACGAAAAGCTCGTGCTGGATACGCTGCTGGTGCAGGTACGGTCGGCCTTTGGTGAGCGCTACGATTACGAGATTGCCCAGAGCGCCGAAGAAGCCTGGGACCTGCTGCGGGAGTATAAAGAAGCCCAACGCCGCATCGTCCTGCTTATTAGCGACTGGCTGATGCCCCTTGAGAAGGGGGATAGCTTTCTCATCCGGGTGGCCCAGCACTACCCCGATATCAAGCTTATCATGCTCTCAGCCTACGCCGACGAGGAGGCCATCAACCGAGCCCAGCGTTACGCCAACCTTTTCGCCTTCTTACGCAAGCCCTGGGAAAAAGACCACCTCCTGGAGAAAATTCAACAGGCCCTCCAACCCGCTCAAGCCTCCTGACTATGACGAAAGGCTCCCCTTCTCCTCCTAAGGCTTCCTTCTCCTGGCGCAAGTGGCTCAAACGCGGCGGAATCGGACTCTTTCTGTTTTTTCTCCTCAAGGGCCTGGCATGGCTCATTGTGCCAGCGCTGATGTTGTATTTCTGTGGCCGCTCATGAGGGAAGGGGACCTGCTTATTGAACTGGCTTGGCAAGCGGGAGACACCTTAGAGAAGTGGGGCCTGCGGTTTCTCCACCTCTTATGCGCGCGGGTTCCTTGTCTGCAAGCGGTGTTATACGGCCATGTGGAGGAGGGGATATTAGAGTATATAGCGGGGTATGCGGTTCAGACCTCGCCACCCGCTCGCTTTCTGTGGGGTGAAGGGCTTCTGGGAGAAGCGGCGCAGTTGGGCCAGCCTATCCTTAGGCCCTTGTCGGAGGCTTCGCCACGGCTGTATGGGCTGGCGGCGGTAAAGCCCGCCTTTTATTGGGCTTATCCCTGGGTCTATCAAGGCAAAGCTCGCGCCGTCGTGGAAGCCCTCCTATGGAGGGAGCTTTCCCCGCAGGAAGAGACCTGGCTCCAAGAACAAAGCCCTCTCTTGTCCATGCTGGCCAGTGGAGTCTTTCAGCAGGAGCGCATCCAGCGCCTTCTGGCTGAGCTGCAGGCTCAGAATGCCCTCCTGCAAGAAAACCTCCGTCGCCTGGAAGAGACCCAAGCCGAACTTCAGGCGCTGAACGCTTCCCTGGAAGCGCGGGTGGAAGAGCGCACGCAGGCGCTGCGCCAAGCGCTTCAGGAGCTGAGTAGCACCCAGCAGCAGCTCATTCTCTCGGAAAAGATGGCGGCCTTAGGGCAGCTCGTGGCCGGCGTAGCCCACGAAATCAACAGCCCCCTTGGCGCTATCAAGGGTTCGGCCGAAACCCTCCTTGAGGCGCTGCCTCTCCTCTGGAAGAGCCTACTGGATGGGGTGGCGCACGATCCCGCTACCCTGACAGCCGGCCTGGAATGGGTACAGGCTTACCTACAGCGTACAGATCGCCCGGTGCTCACCTCCCGGGAAGAGCGGGCCTTGCGAAAAACATACCTCCAACAGCTCCAGGCCGCAGGATGGACCGAAGACGCCGACTCTATAGCCCGCCGCCTCGTGGAAGCGGGCTTCATCTTGGAGGACTTGAGCCCGCTTTTTCCTCTCTTGCGGCTGCCACAGGGGCTGGACCTCCTCTATCTGGCCGGCCAGCTCAAGCTCCAGCTGGAAAACATCGTGCTGGCCGCTAACCGAACCCGTAAGACCGTTTTCGCCCTCAAAAGCTATGCCCATACCACCGACCGAACCCATCCGGTTCTCACCCGCTTGGAGGAGAGCCTGGAGACAGTCCTGACGCTCTATCATCACCAGCTCAAGCACGGTATCACCGTCCATACCGAGTATGACCCTGCGATTCCCCCGCTCTACCTGTATGCCGACGAGATAGCGCAGGTCTGGACCAACCTCATCCAGAACGCTTACCAGGCTATGCAGGGCCAAGGGGAGCTGTATGTACGCACCTTTCAAGAAGGGGATCTGTACGCGGTGCGCATCACGGACACAGGGCCGGGCATTCCTCCAGAAGTGCTGCCCCGGATCTTTGAACCCTTCTTCACCACCAAGCCCAAGGGAGAAGGCACCGGCCTCGGCCTGGATATCTGCCGCCGTATCGTGGAAAAGCATCGGGGCCACATCACCGTGCAAAGCCAACCCGGACGCACCGCCTTTACTGTTTACCTTCCGCGTATCTTAGCTCAGCCTCATTGGCACGAAGATGGAACTGCTATTGAACGGGTTTGAGCACTTCGGGCGGTATCTTCTGCTTCTGCGCAGAAGCTTCACAGGCCTCTTGCGCTTTCGCTTGTACTGGAACCTCTGGACTTACGAGTCCATTCAAATGGGGCGGGATAGCCTCTTCCTGGTGGCGATTATTTCTTTCTTTGTGGGGGCAGTGACGACCGTGCAAACCGCCTACCAAATCGTGTCGCCTTTCATCCCCAAATCCACCATCGGAGCTATCGTTTCTACTTCGGCGATTCTGGAGCTGGCGCCCACCATCACGTCGCTGGTGCTGGCGGGCCGCATCGGCTCCAACATCGCTTCGCAAATCGGCTCCATGCGCGTGAGCGAACAGATCGACGCCTTGGAAGTGATGGGCATTAACTCCGCCACTTACCTCATCTTGCCAAGACTTTTTGGGGCGCTGGTGTTTTTCCCCATTCTCGTCATCTACTCCTGCGTGATCGTGCATGTGGGAGGAATCCTGGCGGGGGCGCTTACCTCTACGGTGAACCCCACCCAGTTTGGGGTCGGAGCCCGCAGCTTTTTTGAGGATTTTCAGGTGGTTTTCATGCTCATCAAAGCGGTTACCTTTGGGTTTATCATTTCCACGGTGTCGGCGTATCAGGGCTATTATGTGCGGGGGGGAGCGTTGGAGGTAGGCGCTGCCAGCACCCGCGCCGTGGTCGTGAGCTGCCTCATGATCCTCGTGGCGGATTATGTCCTGGCCCAGCTCCTTCTATGAGCAGCCTGCGTGTGGAAGGCCTCGCTAAATGGTTTGGCAGGCAGCAGGTGCTGTACGATATTTCCTTTGCGTGTGAGCCAGGCAAAGTCAACATGATCATTGGCCCCAGCGGCTGCGGCAAAACGGTCCTCCTCAAGTGCATCGTGGGCCTTATCCAACCTGACCGGGGGAAAGTGTTTTTTGGCGATCTGGAATTTCTGAGCGCTAAGCCTCAAGACCGACAAGCGATTCTGCGCAACCTGGGTATGCTTTTTCAGTCGTCGGCGCTTTTTGATTCCATGACGGTGGGGGAAAATGTGGCCTTTCCCCTGCGGGTATTTACCCGCCAGTCCGAAAAGCAGATTCAGGATCGGGTGGCCTACTGTCTGGAGCGGGTAGGGCTGGCCGGCACCCAGGATAAGTATCCCGCACAGCTTTCCGGTGGGATGAAGCGCCGGGTAGGCTTGGCCCGTGCCATCGCCCTCAATCCGCAGTACCTTTTCTGCGACGAACCAAACTCAGGTCTGGACCCCCTTACGGCTCGTCGGATAGACGCCCTCATCCGGGAGCTTACGCAGGAGTTTGGCACCACCACCCTCGTCGTCACGCATGATCTCAAAAGCGTCGTAGACATGGGCGAGAAAATTCTCTTTCTATACGAAGGCCGGGCCGAATGGCAAGGCACCCGCGAAGAGCTCTTGGGCGCGGTGGAGACGATGCCTCCTAACCTGCAGGCTTTCCTGCGGGCTTCAGGCCTGGTGGAGCCAAGCAAAGCCGGAAAGCCGTAACTTTAGCCCCCCCTATGCAAACCTACCGAACCGAATACGATACCCTTGGCGAGGTCCAAGTGCCGGCCGACCGGCTGTGGGGCGCGCAAACCCAGCGTTCGCTTCAAAACTTCCGGATTGGGGGCCACCGCATGCCCAAAGAAGTCATCTATGCCTTGGCCCTGGCTAAAAAAGCCGCCGCCCTCACCAACGCCGAACTGGGCACCCTCCCACCAGACAAAGCCCAAATCATAGCAGAAGTCTGCGATGAGATTCTGGCAGGGCAGTGGGACGATCACTTTCCTTTGGTGGTGTGGCAAACCGGCTCGGGCACCCAAACCAACATGAATGTGAACGAAGTGATCGCCAACCGAGCCAACCAAAAACTTGGCCAGCCCCTCGGCGCCAAAAAGCCCATCCACCCCAACGACGATGTCAACCGTTCCCAATCGTCCAACGATGTGTTTCCCACCGCCATGCACATTGCGGCCTACAAAGCGGTGGTGGAGCAGCTCCTGCCCGCCCTGCGCAAGCTCCACGATGCTTTGGCAGAGAAAGCCCAGGCTTTTCGCGACATTGTCAAGGTGGGGCGCACGCACCTCATGGATGCCGTGCCCATGCGTTTAGGGCAAGAGTTCTCGGGGTATGCGCAGCAGGTGGCCGACAGCATCGCTCATATAGAACGGGTTTTGCCTGAGATAGCCCAACTGGCGCTGGGAGGCACCGCCGTGGGCACCGGCCTCAACGCTCCCAAGGGATTTGCGGAGAAAGTCGCCCAAAAAATCGCCCAGCTGACGGGGTATCCCTTTGTCTCGGCGCCTAATAAGTTTGCAGCTTTAGCTGCGCACGATGGGCTGGTGGCGCTCTCCGGGGCCCTTCGCCGGACCGCGGTCGCCCTCATGAAGATAGCCAACGACATTCGGTTGCTGGGGTCAGGCCCCCGCGCCGGCTTAGCCGAACTCAACCTGCCTGAAAACGAACCCGGTTCCTCCATCATGCCCGGCAAGGTCAACCCCACCCAAAGCGAAGCCCTGACCATGGTCTGCTGCCAGGTGATCGGCCACGATGCCGCCGTAACCTGCGGCGCCTTCCAGGGTCACCTGGAGCTCAATGTCTTCAAACCCCTCCTCATCTACAACGTGCTGGAGTCTATCCGGCTTCTGGCGGATGCTTGCCACTCTTTCACGGACAACTGCGTGGTGGGCATTGAACCCAATCGGCCTGCGATTCAGCGGCACCTGGATCGGAGTCTAATGCTGGTGACCGCCCTCAACCCCATCATCGGCTACGAAAAAGCCGCTAAAATCGCCCAGAAAGCGCACAAAGAAGACAAAACCCTCAAAGAGGCGGCGGTAGAGTTAGGTTATCTTTCGGCGGAGGAGTTTGACCGGTATGTGCGGCCTGAAACGATGGTCTGAAGATGACCTCGCTTCCCCCGCTTCTGTGGGAGGAGGAGCCTCTCCTGCAGGCCCTGACCGCCACGGCCGATGAACTGGGGCAACCTACCTACTTGGTAGGGGGGTGGGTGCGGGACTGGCTGTTGACGGGTGAGCGGGGCCGCTCCCTGGATGTGGTGACCGTGGGGCATCCCACTCGCTTTGCTGAGCGGTTAGCGCAACGACTCGGTACCACCCTGGCCGCGGAATATCGGCGCTTTTATGTGGCCGTGGTGCATTGGCAAGACTATGAGGTGGAAGTCGTAGCCCCCCGCAAGGAAAGCTACAGCCCCGACTCCCGCAACCCCGAAGTGGCCCCCGCCACTCTGGAAGAAGACTTCCTGCGGCGAGACTTCACCATCAACGCCCTCTATGTGGCCTTGCACTCCGCCCAAAAAGGCGAGCTGATAGACCCTTTTCACGGCATCCGCGACCTGGCTCATAAGATAATCCGCACCCCTACCGATCCGGTGCGTACTTTCACCGACGATCCGCTGCGCATGCTGCGGGCCGTGCGGTTTGCTGTACGGCTCGGCTTCACCCTTGAATCCGAAACGTACGCCGCCATCCGCAGCCAAGCATCTCGCCTCGCTATCGTTTCCCCCGAACGCATCGTGGAAGAGTTCCACAAAATCCTTCTCAGTCCGGATCCGGTTCGGGGGCTTCAGATGCTCTTTGATACGGGCCTTTTGGCGCAGTTTCTACCGGAGGTGGCGGCGTTGGCGGGCACCGAGACCCAGCAGGGCTATAGCCACAAAGACAACTTTGCCCATACCCTCAAGGTGTTGGAGCAGCTTCTGGCTCAGCGACCCGATGCCAACCTGTGGCTGCGCTGGGCGGCCCTCCTACACGACATTGGCAAACCCTTCACTAAGCGCTTCGATCCCCAAGTGGGGTGGACTTTCCACCTCCACGAAGAAGTCGGCGCCAAAAAAGTCAAAGAGATTTTTAGACGACTTCGGCTCCCTTTGGATGAGCGCCTGCGCTATGTGCAGAAGCTGGTTCGGCTCCATGGCCGGCCGATTGCCCTGGCCCAGGAAGGGGTGACCGACAGCGCCATCCGCCGGCTGATTGTAGAGGCGGGTGAAGACTTACAGGACCTTATCCTCCTGTGCCGCAGCGACGTCACGACGCGAAACCTTCGGCGGCGTGCGCGTTTCCTTCAGAACTTTGATCGGGTGATGCAGCGGGTGTGGGAAGTGCGTGAGCGGGACCGCCTGGCCGCCTTTCAGCCGCCGATTCGGGGCGACCTCATTATGCAAACGTACAACCTACCCCCCGGCCCCCTCGTGGGCCAAATCAAAGAGGCCATCCGCCAGGCTATCCTGGAAGGGATCATTCCCAACGACTTTGACGCAGCGTACGCCTACATGCAGCAAATAGCCCCAGCGATCTTAGCGGGCCAGCCAATTCCACAAGAGCTTCGCCAGAATCCCGAGCACGAAAAGGGAGAGGGAAATAAAGTTGGTTCGCCGCATAAATAGCAGGTTGAACCGGCTCGTGCCCGACAAATGCTGCACCTGCGAAGCTCGCGGGTCAAAAGCACGCCACAGCCACCGCATACGAGGCAGAACAATTTTGCCGGGAGGAAGGTTGAGCACCCTGCCCTGCTAAGGATTCCACACCTTCCACTGGTAAGCGCCAGAAGGGGTGATCAGCCGCAGCAAGAACACCGTACTGGCCGGCACCGAGAAGGCTTGGTCACTCCCGCCCCGATACAGTAGGCGACCTTGGAGGTCGTAGAGTTCTATCTGGCCTTTTTCAGGCGCTTCTAAGCGGATCTGGTCCCCGCTCCGAGCCAAGAAGGGAAGCCAGCTCGTAGGGGTAATCGTAAGCGGTACAGCACAGTCTTGGAAGCATCCTGAGGGCGTGTGCGTGATGCGAAAGCTTACCGCATAACCGCCTTGGCTTGTGTAAGTGTGAGAGAGGGTGGTCGGTAAAGTAGAGGCGCTGGTTGTCTGAGGGCCGCTTCCATCGTCAGGGTTCCAAACGATAGAGAAGGGGCCGGTGGGCAGGTCCGTACCCCCAATCGTAAAAGTAACGGGCGAATTAGGCGGTGCGGGGTTCGGACTTGCCTGACAACTCAGCCCGGCAAAACTCACGACGTAGATGGGTTCTTCGTTGCTGACGGCGGCCGGGTTTGAGCTTGCGATGCGAATCTTGTAATTACCGCTGGGCAGGCTGGTAGGCAAGGTAGCCGAAAGAGGGCTGGTTGAGCCGCTGCCTATCGGGGTGGGGTTGGCAAAAGAGCCTGTAGCGTCTGAGAGCTGTACGGTGAAAGTATTCGTGGGGTCAAAGGTGCCGGTGGTGGAAAAAGACAGCGAGAGCCCGCTGCCTGCACAGGCCTGAGGGACGGGGGGGGTGAGGGTGATGGTCACAGGGGGCCCTCCACCGCCTGAGCCGGGCTCCCATACGCGCACTTCGTCTACCCCGAAGGGCGGGTCGTCATGGTCGCCTGTCGCAGTGCCTGCTTGGTTTACAAACCGAAACCCAAGGTAGACCGTGATGGGCCGGCTCACCGGCAGAAGGATGGTATCGGCGTACCAGCCCCCAGTAAGCCGCAGTTGCGAGCTTCCATTGCGGGAGGTAAGCTGGGTCCAGCTGGTCCCATTGGTGCTGTAATAGACTTCGCCATAGGCTTTGTTGCCCCCTTGGCACAGCCAGAAAAAGCTCACGTACACAGGTTGGCTGCCGGCCGGTATGGAGATGGCGGGGCTTTTGGCAAAAATATTAGCGGCGGGGAAGCAGGGAAAAATCGTCGTTGGCGCCAGATACGAAAAGGTCGTAAGCGAAGGGGGGCAAGAGTTTCCGTAGGCGGGGTCGTAAGAGACGTGTAGGAAGGCCGAGCGGGGGCTGCCTGTTACAGCGGCGGGCTGGTCCGGGATAAGAGGGATGGGATAGTTCTGACACCCGAGGGAAAACTGGCAATAGCTCACATCCACGGGCACTTGTGGGTGGTGACGTCGTTGTAGTCGGCGCTGACGACCCAGCGGTTGTAGAGGGTGGTGGTGGTGCTGGAGAAGTCGCTGGTGTTGAGCTGCCAGCCTCCGGCTCCGCTGTTGAAGGTCTCCTGGTAGTGGAGGGTCTGAGCGGCCAAGAAGGCCAGGCAGTTGAGGAGGGATAGGGTTTTAGGCATAAGACAAAGTTACAGGCTTGTAAACCAAAAATCCAAATCTCAGCCGGGCAGGGGAGGGTAGGTGGGGAGGTCAAGAGGAAAAGTTGTACCTTTGCAGGGTCAGGTGAGGTGCCCGAGTGGCCGAAGGGGGTAGTTTGCTAAACTACTGTACGGGTGAAAGCCCGTACCGCGGGTTCGAATCCCGCCCTCACCGCGGCGAGGCGTAGCGCAGCCCGGTAGCGCACCTGCTTTGGGAGCAGGGGGTCAGCGGTTCAAATCCGCTCGCCTCGACGGCGCTGGCCCCGTAGCTCAATCGGATAGAGCACGGGATTTCTAATCCCGCGGTTGCAGGTTCGAATCCTGCCGGGGTCGCAGCCCCCACGCGACCGCCAGCACGCCAAAAGGCATCTGCACGTCTACATACCGCCGCTCTACCAGGCCCAGCGCTACGTAGGCCAGGATAGGCAGTCAGGCAAAAGCCGCACAGACTCGCATAAAGGGGTTCCTTCGCTTGGAGAGAAGCCCTGCGGCTATCAAAATCAGCGCCAGCAAGAAGGCGAAAAGCCCGTAGTAGGCTTTTCGCAGGGGAGAGGTGGGGCGGCTGCAGGTGGGTACATAAGCCAGGTCACGCAGGCGGCGCAAAGTCGCAGCCACCCCTCGCCAGGGATGGGCAGCTTTGTAGGCTTCGGCGCAGGCCTGTAGCCGCCGCAGGAGGAGGGCCTCCTGGGCGCAGTTTTCAGGCGAAGGGGCCGGATCATCCAACCTCAGAGGACGGTGGGCTATCACATACGAGGGGGAGTGTAGCAAAGCGCAAATGTCCCGCCCCCAGGCATAGAGGCTCTCCGGCGGACACGCCGCAAAGCCCTCCAACGAGGCAAAGGCTTTTTTCCAGACCTTGAGCGGCGGTACGGAGTCGGCCCGGCAAAGCAAAAGCCCATACGGATGCGCTGCCTCACACCAGATCATGCCTGTGTCGTAGCCTAAGGCCCCCAAGAGCGCCCGTACCCCCGGCGTAATGTCCTCGTACATCCCCAGTGCAAGGGTCGTGTGGGTTCCGGAGAGGGGACGAAAATCGCCATACAGCCGGGCATTGCGCAGAATCCAGGCTCCCTCCAGCAAGCAGAAAGGCAGGCTCAGCAGGGCCAGGGCTTTTTTTCCGCCTGTATGCCAGGCATACAGGCCTGCCGGCGCCAGCCATACCCCCAACACAGGCCGCATAAAGAAAGCCCAGGTCAATCCCAACCCCGCTCCTACCCACCAGCGCCTGTAGAGGGCATAAAGTCCTATTAGCCCGAGCCCTACGGCGTACGGTTCTGTAACAGGCGCCCGCCCGTAGTAAGTCAGGGGCGAAGCCAGCACCAAGCCCATTCCGAGAGCGATGGGCAAGGGTTTGTAACCCTGTTTTTCCAGCTGGGCTGCCCACCCGCCCATACCCGCCGCCCATACCAGCAATCCGCCTACAGCAAGCACCCACAAGGCAAGGTCCCAGCTCCGGGTAAGCAGGTATACGAGTCCAAAAATAGCTCCATAGCCAGGCATGCGGTAATCGGGCTGGTACATGCCATGCTGGAGTAGGCCGTATACAGGCTCCAGATACCCTGGGGTATCGCCACCAGGGACAAACCACTCTACAGGACCAAGCTTTAGGTTGAAGGTGCAGTAGGGGCTTTCCTGGCAAGACCGATAAAGGGCCGGGTCCTTCAGCCGCTTGTAACTGTGCAGCCAGAAGGGCACCTGATATAGCATACACCCTCCCAGCACCAGCCCTGTCCACCGCAGCCAAGAACCCATCGGACGAAAATCGGGATTTTTGCGGCATGTATCGGGTGGGTATCCTGGGAGGAGGACAACTGGGCCGCATGCTTATCCAGGCGGCGATTGACCTGGACCTCAAAGTGTATGTGCTGGATAGTGCGCCGGATTCTCCTTGTGCGGGGATTGCGCACCGGTTTGTGGTGGGTTCGGTACGGGAGGCGGACACCGTAGAGCGGTTGGCTGCATAAATGCGAATTCATTTTGTAAGCATAGTGAAAAATCACTTTATTTTATGTTATGATGTTTCTGATCTAATTTTGCTATAGCCAAGTGTAGCATTCCAAATAAAAGTTGTATGTCTATATATCTTCTATCCACAGCCTCCAATCCTAAGTAAATGAGAATTGGAGTGAAAGATATAATTCCAACCATTCTTGCGAAATGCCCCTGTTTAGTTATAAATTGTGGGAAAATAATGATGATGAAACATAAAATGTATAATGTTATTTGATAGATTCTACTTACGGTGTCTCTTAGATGTGCTTTTTCTGATAGAGGGCTTGGCGTGTAGCTGGCTTTACGTAGGCGGACCCAGATTGTTGATAGTCTAGCCCATGGTTTTTTTACTCTTAATCGTTGGGCGCAGTTCTGAATTTTTGCTATTAGGAGGGCCTCTTTCTCGCAGTCTTCCTGAGAAGGGACTGGGTCTTCAATTCGCGAAAAAAAGTTTCTATATGTAGAATGTCTCAATAAATTTTCTACTTCCTTCGCATATAGGTATAGACTTTCTGGGGTGCATATTAGATCGTTCTCTAATTCTTTGAAGATATTTTTCCAGTCAGATAGAGGAGGGACAGCTCCTCTAAAGATATCAGCGAACTCGTAGCCTGTGAGACGAAGGAGTTTTATAATAGCTGGTTCTAGACCAGTCTCATAAGTTAAGCTTAGGACAGTACGGGTGCCAGAAAGAGGCCGAAAATCTTGGTAAACTAACCAGTTGCGTACTATCCAGGCTCCTTCTGTGAGCAGAAAGGGGGCCAAGAAGAACAAGCTTCCTCGCCATCGGGCTTGCTTCCAAGCGTACCAGGTTGTAGGGAGAAGCCATACTCCCAAAACAGGCCTTAGGAAGTATACCCACGCAAAAAGCAGGCCGGCTGGAGTCCAGCGTTGCTTTCGTAAAAGGTAGAGCCCAAGCAGCCCTAACCCGCCTGCGTAGGGTTCTGTAAGAAGCCCCCATATCGTGTGTGGAAAAGTAGGTGTCGCGCCTACGAGGGCTATTCCTAACCCAATAAGCCAAGGCGAGATACCTTTTCTCTCCAAGTAAGCGGCCCAAATACCCTGTCCGAGCCCCCAAACCAACACCCCTCCTATGCCCAGGATCCAAAAAGCTCCAGCTTCCCCCCCTAGCACATAGCCTAAGGCGTAAATTATCCCCAGCCCTGGCAAGCGATAATCGAGCTGGTAAGGCCCCCCTTTGAGGACCCTATAAGTGGGCTCTATGTAGCTATACGTATCTGGGTTGGGATGGAACCACTCTACAGGCCCAAGTTGGAGATTGTGGCGACAAAGAGGGTCTTTGGCACATGTTTCATAGGCCTTTGGGTCTCGGAGGCGTTGGGCGCTGCTGACCCAGTGTCGTATCTGGTATAGAATGGTTATGACGATAACTACTCCCGTCCATTTTACTACCCTTCTCATGAGTCAAAAGTATGCAACTTCGCTGGGATGCTTCGCGCTGGCATTTTAGGAGGAGGGCAACTGGGCCGCATGCTTATCCAGGCGGCGATTGACCTGGACCTCAAAGTGTATGTGCTGGATAGTGCGCCGGATTCTCCTTGTGCGGGGATTGCGCACCGGTTTGTGGTGGGTTCGGTACGGGAGGCGGACACCGTAGAGCGGTTTGCCGGGGACGTCGATCTGCTGACCCTTGAACTGGAGGAGGTCTCGGTGGAAGGCCTGCGTCGCGCCTCGGCCAAGGGTATCCAAGTAGCCCCAGCCCCGGACCTGGTGGCGCTGCTTCAGGACAAAGGCCTTCAGCGCCAGGCCTATGCTAAGGCCGGTTTTCCCAGCCCTCCCTTCCAGCTCTGGGAGCCAGGAGAACCCATTCAGCTGGAATTCCCTCTGATTCAGAAAACCCGAAGGGGTGGTTACGATGGCCGAGGCGTCCAACGGGTTCCTTCTCCGGATGCGCTCTGGCCTGTGCCCAGCCTCCTGGAAGCCGAAGTGCCCATCGCCAAGGAAATTAGCGTCATCGTGGCGCGCTCAAGGCGGGGAGAAATACGGGCCTTCCCCCCTGTAGAGTCGGTTTTTCACCCCAAAGCGCATGTGGTGGAGTACCTGCGCATCCCGGCTGATCTGCCTCCGGAGGCTGCACAGACCGCCCAGGCTCTGGCCTTGGACCTGGCTGCCCACCTGGAGGTGGTAGGCCTGCTGGCGGTGGAACTGTTTTACACGACGGATGGCCGTTTTTTCCTAAACGAATCGGCGCCCCGTCCCCACAACACCGGCCATGTGACCGTCAAAGCTTGCTGGACCAGCCAGTTTGAGCAGCATTGGCGGGCCCTCTTAGGCCTTCCTCTCGGCGATACCCGCGTCCACACCCCCGCCGGCTTGGTCAACCTCCTGGGGCCAGAAGGCCAGCACGGAAGGGTTTCTTTTCCCACCCTCCCTGAGCTCCTGGCCTTGCCGGGCACGTCCGTTCACCTCTATGGCAAGCGCCGAAGCTCCCCCTACCGCAAACTGGGACATGTCCTTGTCCTGGTGGAGGACCCCGCCGAACTGCCTGACCGCATCGCCGCTGTGCGCCAGCGCCTCCAGATTGAGGTCCAGCCTGAATGAAGTAGGGACTTCGCTGGGCAAGAAAATTGTTATAGCACGCTGAAGTATGAAGTACAGCATAGCCTTTCTGTCCGCTCTGCTCTGGTGGAGCGCGTGCACGCAGGCGCCTCAGGCGCCTCAAGCCCAGACTTCCGAAGCTCAAGCGGCCCCTGCTGCTGCCTCAGATGCTGCGCTGCCTATTGATCCCCAGCGGAGTCAGGTCATCGCCATAGGCACGAAAGTTACGGGCCGCCACGAAATTGCCTTTCCTATTAAGGAAGGCCGACTGGTGCCTACGCCGGAAGGGTGCGTCTCCGGCGGGCGAGTGGTCCTTGACCTGGCCCGCTTAGAAGTGCGGGATCTGCAGGGCGACCTCAAAGCTAAGCTGGAAGGCCACCTCAAAAGCCCCGACTTCTTTGATGTGGAGAAGTACCCTGAAGCCATCTTTGAAATCACCGGCTGCGAACGAGTAAAGGATGACTCCGTCTATGTGTCGGGCAACCTGACTATGCGGGGCGTCACAAAAAATATCCGCTTTCCTGCTCGGCTTTTTATTGAAGGAGGTACCCTTCTTGCTAACGCTTCCTTCAACATCAACCGTCAAGAATGGGGCATTGCCTTCAAGGGCAAACCGGATGACCTTATTCGCGACGAGGTCAATATCAGTTTCTCTATTCAGGCTAACGCTTCTTCGGCTCCATCTCCCTAAATCAAAAGCCAAGTCTCCAGGCTCAAGCGGGGGAGGGTGGGGTAGCCTACCCTCCCCAAGGTTCTTTTATAGGCTGCATTTTTGTGCATGGCGTATTGGCTGGTGAAGTCAGAGCCGGAGGAGTACAGTTTTGCCCAGCTGATGCAGGAGGGGGTGGCGAGGTGGGATGGGGTGCGTAATCCTCAGGCGCAGAAGTACCTGCGTGCTATGCAGGTGGGCGACCTTGTGCTATACTACCACACGGGCGCAGAGCGAGCGATTGTCGGCCTTGCGGAAGTGGTGCGGGCTGCTTATCCGGACCCTGCCGACCCGCGCTATGGGGTGGTAGACCTACGGGCAGTACGGCCTTTTTCTCGTCCGCTTCCCCTCCAGGCCATTAGGAAGGAGCCTCTATTTTCCTCCTGGGCGCTGGTGCGCCAGCCCCGCTTATCCGTCATGCCCGTACCCGAAAGCCTTTGGGAGGTTATCCTGGCAAGAGTGAAGTAAAATTCTTTACCTTTGTACCGATATGGAAACCTTCACAGTATCCCAAGCTTTCAATTTAGCTTGGAAGCGGTTCGGCTCCAACTGGGCCATCTTAATCGGGCTTTTCCTGCTGCAGGCGATAGTTGGCCTTATCCCTGTGGTGGGTTCATTGGCGGTCATTTTCATTTTTTACCCTGCTGTGCAGCAGGCGGCCCTCTTAGCGGTCAGACGGGGGAAGGTTGATTTCGGGGAGGCCTTCAATCCTTTCGGTAAGCTGCTTGAAGCGGGTTTATTCACTTTTCTGGTGGAGCTAATTCCGCTGGTAGTTATTTTTATAGGGTATGGCCCTCTCCTCTTCGGTGCTCTGATAATCAGCCCTGATATAGAAGAGATAGGTAGTCTTAGCGCCAGCTTCGGCCTGGTGATACTCGGTTTTATCCTTGCTGTTTTATTTCAGCTTTTTTTCTGGGCTGGTCCGTACTTCATTTTAGACGGTAAAAAGGGCATTGGGGATGCTTTTGGAGCGAGCTTTTCGCTCTTTTCTCAACATACAGGCAAGGTGATTAGCCTTATGCTACTCTCTATAGTCATAGCGCTTTTAGGGGCGTTAGCGTGTTGTGTTGGGCTTCTGGTGGCTGCGCCTGTTGTGCAGGTTGCGTGGGCGGCGGCGTATGTAGGGCTCACGGAGGGGGCTTTGCCTGGCGACACGGGGGCCTCTCAGCAGTCATAGCTCTTTCTTAGGGAGTTTCAGTCGCTCAGATACCGGTAGCGCCATCGGCGCAGGAGGCGTGCCCAACGTAGCTGGCCTACATGCAAGAGGTAGTACAGCACAGGCACGACTACAAGGGTGATCACGGTAGCAAAGCTCAGCCCAAAGATGATCGTGGAAGCCAGGGGCAGCCAGAAAAAGGTCGTATCCCCCCCAAAGAAGATTTTCGGGTCGCCCTGGGTGAAAAGGGAGACAAAGTCAATGTTGAACCCTACCGCCAAGGGGATAAGGCCCAGCACGGTAGAAGTAGCGGTGAGGAGTACGGGCTTGAGGCGGAGGGAGGCCCCTTGTACGATAGCCTGGCGGGTCCGGTAGCCCCTTCCCCGCAGCTCTTCAATGAACTCCACGAGCAAAATGCCGTTCTTCATGATCACGCCTAAAAGGGCGACGATGCCGACGCCGCTTACCACAACGGAAAACTCCAGGCGGCTCAAGGCAAAGCCCCAAATCACCCCCAGCAGGCTGAAAAGCACCTGCGACAAGATCACGAGGGTGATCCCCACAGAGTTGAACTGCACCAGTAGCACCAGGAAGATGCCTCCGACGGCGGCCAGGAAAGCCCCCTGGAGGAAGCGAGCAGCCTTTGCTTGCTCTTCCTGTTCGCCGCCGATGCGCACAGACACGCCTTTGGGCAGCGGGAGGGCTGCCAGCGCTCTGCGAATCTGGTTGTTGATGAGGGTGGGGTTGTAGCCGGGCAGCACATCGGAGGAAAGGGTGACGGTGCGCTTGAGGTTCTTCCGGCGGATGAGACCAGGGCCGGAGCTGTAGTGCAGGCTGGCAAAGCTGGAAAGCGGATACTGCTTCAGACGCCCGTCGCTAAAGTCCCGAAATACGATTCGGTGGGTCAGAAGCCGTTCTGGCTGACGCTGGTAGGCTTCTTTGTAGCGGATTTGGATGGGGTATTCGTCTTCCAGGTAGCGGAACTTAGAGACTTCTTTGCCGTAGAGGGCTGTGCGCAGTTCGGCGCCGAGCTGGGCGGTGGAAAGGCCGCTTCGTTGGGCCCTTTCCCGATCTATGCGCAGGCGGATTTCAGGCCGGCTCAAAACCAAATCACTTGCCAGCTCCTGCATGCCCGGTATCTGGAGGGAGTCTAAGTAGGCCTTGATGGTTTGAGAAGCTTGAATAGCGAGGTTGGGGTCTTCGCTGGCGATCTCAATTTGGATAGGCTTACCTGCGGGCGGCCCGGCTCGATCCCCTTCCACGGAGAGGGTCACGCCAGGCAGGTCCCGCAGCGCTGCATACACGGAATCCAAATAAGGGCGGGTAGAACGGCCTTGCCGTTTGCGGTATTCCACGAAAGCTACGGTGATTTTAGCGCGATTGGGGGCGCTGGCCGAAGTCCGGTCAAAGGGATCACCAGCTGCCACGCCTACGTTGACCAAGATAGAGGTCACCAGGGGGTTGTCTTCTCCCAAGACGGCCTTGACCCGTTCGTAGGCGGTGCGGGCCACGGTATATGTGTAGTCTACCGAGGTTCCTTCGGGCAGTTTGAGGTAAGCGTAGATGTAATTTGGGTCGCGGGTGGGGAAAAAGGTGATTTTGGGAGGGTTCAGGGCAAAGAAGGTAAAGCCGCTCACGAAGAGGGCCAAGAGCCCCAGAAGGACCCACTTGGGGTGACCAGGGCGGATGCTCCAGGCCAGGATTCGCTCATGGGCTGTAATCAGCCTGGGTAGGAGCGAGCGCTGGAATTTCTCAATGAGCCTCTCCAACACAGAGCGGGCAAAGAGGGAAAAAACCAGGATGGTTAGGGTGAAGTTGCCCAGCCCTTTCGCCCCCATCAGGTAAAAAAGAAGAGCCAGCATCAGAAGCAGAACCAGGCTTAGGAGAAACCCCCGTGTGAAGACCTTGCGAGCGCCGGGTTTGCGAGGCTTCATGAAGTCTACAGCGAAGACGGGGTTGATGATGTAGGCTACAAAAAGCGAGGCAAAGAGCGTGATGATGAAGGTGACGGGAAGGTAGTAGAGGAACTTTCCGGGGATGCTATTCCAGAAGAGGAGGGGCACAAAGGGCAAGGCGGTGATGATAGTGCCGGAGAGCACGGGGGCAAATACTTCGGTGGCGGCAAGCTGGGTAGCCTGGAGGATGGGAAGGCGCCCATTGTCAAAGAGGCGGTAGGTGTTTTCTATCACGACGATGGCGTCGTCTACCACGATCCCCAGCGCCAGTACGAAGGTAAAAAGCACCACAAGGTTGAGGCTGTAGCCTAAGCTGGGGAAAAGCATGAACGCCACGAAAGAAGAGATCGGGATAGAGAGGCCTACGAAGAGCGCGTTGTTCAGCCCGATGAAGAACATCATCACACCCGTCACCAGTAAGAAGCCGATGATGATGGTATTGACGAGGTCATCAAGCTGGAGGCGGGTGCGTTCGGATTGGTCGTTGGTCACGACCACCCGCAGGTCAGCCGGGAAGAGGTCTTGTTTAGCCCGCTCCAGAAGGGCAAAGATGGAATCAGCGGTTTCTACGAGGTTTTCGCCTGCTTTTTTGACCACATTGAGGGTGATTACGGGCTTCCCATCCAGAAGGGCGTAGCTTTCGCGTTTTTTGTATCCATCGTATACGTCGGCCACTTCTCTCAGGTACACCGGTGCGCCGAAGCCGGAACGCACGACGAGGTTACGCAGCTCTTCCACGGAGCGGAAACGAGCGTCCACCCTCAGCGTGCGTTTTTGCCGGCCTAGGTCAGCTTCTCCAGCGGAGATCAGCACATTTTCCCGAGCAATGGCGTTTTCAATGTCGCTGAAGGTGAGGTTTCGGGCTTGGAGCTGGTTCATGTCTACGTCCACGCGGATTTCCCGCTCAAGCGCACCAATCAGATCTACTCGTCGCACTTGCGGAAGGGCCTCAATGCGGTCTTTGAGTTCATCGGCGTATTTCTTGAGCTGGGCGGGGCTGTAGTCGCCAGCCAAGTTGATAGACATGATAGGAAACTCCGAAAAGTCCACATCGGTGACGGAGGGTTCCTGAGGGAGGTCGTTGGGGAGGTCAGGGCGGGCTTTGTCCACGGCGTCCTTGACGCGGTCTTTGGCTTCCTTCGGGTCTTCGCTGACCGAGAACTCCACCACGATCGTGGAGACGTCCTGCTGGGAGTAGCTGTTGATTTTTTCCACGCCGGTCAGGCCTTTGAGCCGTTTTTCTATGGGGCGCGTGATGAGGTTCTCAATGTCGCTGGGAGAAGAGCCCGGATACACGGTATTCACCACGATGGTTGGGATCACCAGGTCCGGGAAGAGCTCCTTGGGTAAGGTGAGGTACGAGGTGACGCCGAATACCGTGATGAGGACGGTGAGCGCGTACACGGTGACGCGGTGGCGGGTGGCCCAGACGGTTGGCCCAAAGAGGCGCATGCCCCAGGAAACGCAAAAAACTCTGAGAAAGTTCCCAGTTTCTTTGGTTCTTTGTACTTTTGGAAAGCGCTATGAAGCGGTCGCTTGTTTGGGTAGGGCTTGTAGGCGGCCTGTGGGCTCAAGCGTACGAGTACGCCAACGGTTGGATACAGGCAGGGGCACCGTACCTCAAACTCCGGGTGGCGCGAGAGGGGGTGTATCGGGTTTATGCTTCGCAAGTGGGGCTGAGCGGGGTTCCTTCCTCCAGCTTGCGGCTCTTCTGGCGGGGGCAAGAGGTGCCGTTGTATGTGCAAGATGGGGGGGATGGATCGTTTGAGGGGAGCGACTGGTTTGAGTTTTGGGGGCAGCGCAACGATGGCGAGCCCGACTCGGTGGTGTATCGCCATCCTCATCAGCTGCGGCGTTTTGCAGGCCTGCACGGCAACCCTAAAATGCCCCTCAACCAGAATGACACCTCTGCCTACTTTCTAACTTGGGGTGGAGCTGCAGGATTGCGGTATTTGGATTTTTCGGATCCGAATGTTCTGACTCATCCGACGCAAGACTGGTTTTGGTGGCGGTATGAGGAGAGCTTTCACATGGGAGGCTACTGGGCCGGGCCGGGGGGGCTTTTTGTGGGAGGCTACGAGATGCACAACAACCCCATGTACATCGCTGGGGAAGGGCGTGGAGCGGGCGTCAATCCCCTAAGCCGGACCTATACGCTTCCTTCGCCCAAGGGTGGCGTCAGCCCAGGGTTTTTTGTGGAGCTTTCGCATGCAGGACTCTCCATAAGTGGCTCTTTCACCCTGGAGTGGAAAGTCAACGGTTTTAGCGCTTCTGTCGCCACGATAACGGCGCCTTACTACTTTCGGCCGCGCTTCTCGGTGCCTGCCAGCTACCTGACTAATCCCCTAACGGTCCAGGTCACCGCTTCGGGGTCAGGCTATGGAGGCGAGTTTTTGCATTATGTAGCCATCACCTACCCTCGCGAAGGGGTTTTGGGCGCAGGGGATACGGTGCTACAGGCCGGCGTGGTCAACCCTACGGGCGGGCCGTGGGCTTTGGTGCTGGCGGGCGTCCCCATAGATGCAGGGGATTCCCTGCTGGTGTATGACCCTCGGCATCGCCTGCGGTGGAAAGCCGTCGCTAATGGAGGGCTTTGGTATGTACCCATTCCGGCTATACAGGATTCGTTTCCTCTCTACGTGGTGCGGGGGGCTTCGGTGAGGGGGCCGCTTGTGGAGCCAGCCGTGATAGAGAATTACAGCGGAGCTGCCGGAGCCGAGATTCTCCTTGTGACGCACCGGAGCTTGACCGCCTCTGCCCAGGCCTACAAGCAGTACCGCGAAACGCACCCTACCCAATCCCCATTCGGTGTTCATCGCTTACACCGATGCGATTTACGACGAGTTTGGTTGGGGACGGGTGAATCATCCCCTGGCCATTCGGAATCTGGTTCGGTGGGCTTTGGTATCGTTTTGGGCTGTCAAGCCTAAATACGTGCTTATTTGGGGGGATGGCGTGGGGCTGTTTCGCGTGGCTTACAATGGCGCTTTGCCTGCGCATCATAAGGTGCCTGTGTTTTGGGGTGCCCGCTTCAGATTGGGGGTATGTGTCGGACTTTTACCGGGGATGGACGAATCATTCCGGAGATACCGGTAGGTCGGGTCTCGGTTCAGACAGACGACCAAGGCTTAGCTTACATTGATAAGCTGCGCACGTATGAGGCCTTGCAGAATCCCCCTTGGCTGAAGTGGGGCGTTGCATCTGGGCGGGGGCTCAGACGCCATAGAACAGGCCTTGATTGGAGCTCAGCTGGCGGCTTGCCAACAGGTCTTTGAGGGCTCCCCCTATCAAGGGCAGGTGCTTTATTATCAGAAACGCAGTGGAGGCATGCAGGCCCCACCCGGTAGCCCGGTCCATCAAAGAGCGGGTAGACAGCGGGGTGGTCGTGCTGCAGACCTTTGGTCATACCGCATCGGACATCTTTGATGTGAGCTTTTACGTGCCGGTGGATTACGACAACTGGGGCAAGTATCCCTTGGTGATTGTCAATGGCTGCTACCAAGGCGAGTTCGACGGGGTGGGAAATATGGCCCAGATTCACAGCGAACGGTTTTTGGTGGCGCCTGGGCGGGGGTGCCTGTGGTACCTTTCTTTGTCCGGCAGTGGGTTTATTGGTCCACTGGGCAACCAGACCCGCAAGATGTACGAGGTATGGTTTCGCGACTCTATTGGGCGGCCGGTGGGGGATGGGCTTGTAGAGGTTTTTCGTCGGCTTTTTCCGACGGGCGCCAGCGCTTTTGATTACTACCACATAGCTGGCCAGCCGCTTTTAGGCGACCCCTGTGTGGCGCTGGCGGGTCCCCGCTATCCAGACTTGGCCATAGGGCCAGGGGACCTCCAGGTACAGCCCGCAGAGCCTACCGCAGAGCAGGGCAGTTTTCGGTTGCGCGTGCGGTATCGGAACTTAGGCCTGGCGGTGTCGGATAGTTTTTGGGTGCAGGTGACGCATCGGATCGTGGGCAGTGGTCAGTCGTTTTCGTATCTGTACCGGCGAGCTCCTTTTGTGCGGGTAGATAGTTTTGAGGTCGTATTGCCTGTTCCCACAGGCGAATGGGCCGGTCCAAACGAAATCACCGTGTTTGTGGATGCTTACAACGAAGTGCTGGATGAGCTGCGCGAAGACAACAACCAGACCCGCATAGAGTTCTTTGTACGCTCAGCCCGTCCGCTGCCTTTGTATCCGTGGCCTTTTGCCGTGATCAATAAAGACTCCATAGCGCTTATTGCGGCCACCTACAACCAGTCTGTGGTAGCGCCTCAGGGGTATTACTTTGAGATAGACACGAGCTATAAGTTTGATTCGCCGTTTTTGCGGCAGAGTGGGCTTGTGCAGGGCACGACTACGTTTGGACGGTGGGTGCTTCCTTTTCGGCTGCAGGACAGCGTGGTCTACTACTGGCGGGTTCGGTTGGAGGGGAGTGGCCCGCAGGAGTGGGCTACGCAGTCTTTCCAGTACATTGCCGGCTCTCGCGAAGGATGGGGGCAGAGCGCTCGCCCGCAGTTTTTGGAAAACGACCTACGCGGGCTTACCTATGGGGCACCGGCTTTTACCTGGAACTTTACCCAAGTGCGGGTACGCATAGAAGCCCGAGATACCTACACCCCGGCGGGCGCGCGACGATTTCTTTCCCGGGATGCGGTTCTGCTATCAAACGATCTGGCCCATACGCTGACGGCGGGGTGGTGGCACGGGGCGCGTCAGCCAGGCGTGTTCATAGCGCCTTTTGACCCGGCTACTTTTGAGCCGCTGGAACGCGACCCTGTTTTTGGGGGTTGGCGGTTTTTCTGCTCGGGGTTTTGCTATCAGCGATGGACGCCGGTGTATCACCAAGTTACGATGAGTGCGGAGGCGATGGCCGACTCGCTTTTGGCGGTGCTGGCGCGTGCGCCGGCCGGAGCGCCGGTTGTGCTGCTTTTCACGGCGGGGCACTCCGCCCAGAACTGGCCGGATCGTATGGCACAGGTTCTTAGTCAAATTGGTGCTACCGCCACCGCCTTGACTTTGACGCCTCGGCAGAAGGCTGTTCTGATTGGGCGCAAGGGGGCTCCTCCGGGCACAGCCATAGAGGTGTTCTCTCCTGATACGCTTTCTTGTGCGGCGCAGCAGGATTTTCAGGTGGCATTGCCGCTGGGATGGATGCTCTCACCTCGCATACCGAGGCCGGTAGCCTGGGAAGACGCCTTTTTCGCTTACACCCCTCTCACGCTGAGCGACACCCTCACCCTCTCCATCTACGGGCTCAGAGCCGATGGAGGGGTAGACACCTTGTATCGGCAGGTGCCCTCCCAAGGCGTCTACGATCTGCGTCCGTACAATACCGCCACTTATACCGATTTGCGGCTGGAGGGGCGCTTTCAAGATACGGCGGGGTGGACTGCCCCCCAATTGCGCTACTGGTATGTGCTCTTCCGGCCGTTTCCGGACGTGGCTGTGGATCCGGTGCTGCGATGGGTCCTGCATCGCGATACCGTGGAAGAGGGCGAGTTTATTGACCTTGAATTGGGGCTGCGAAACCTTTTCTCGGCCGCTACGCCTGATAGCCTGGAGGTGCTTTATCTCGTGCAGAAAGCCTCGGGCGACTGGGACACGCTGGGACGCCAGCTCTATCGGCCCCTCGGCGGGCTGGATACGATCGTGATCCGATACCGCTTCTCCACGATAGGGCTGGGTGGGCTGAATCGGCTGCGCATCGTGGCCAACCCACAGCCTCGCTTCGGGGAGCGCACCTTCCTCAACAACCGGTGGGAAGCTTCCTTCTACGTACATGTCGATCGCATCAACCCCGTGGTAGATGTGCTTTTTGATGGCGTGCGCATCCAGAATGGCGATATCGTCTCGCCTGAGCCGACTATTCTGATTGAGGTCAAAGACGAGAATCGCTTTTTGGCGCTGGACGATACGGGTTCGGTGATAGTGCGCCTGCGGCGAGCGGGGGATCGCAGCCTGGGCGAGCGTATCTACTACAGCTCAGGCAAGCTCACTTTCTTTCCTGCTCGCCTGCCAGACAACCGAGCACGCGTAGAATTCAAGCCTGGTCGTCTGGAAAATGGGGACTACATCTTGTCCGTGGAGGCCTATGACAAAAAGCGAAACCGTTCTGGCAGCGAGCCTTATGAAGTGAGTTTTCGCATCATAAACGAAAGCACCATCAGCTACATCGTGAACTATCCCAACCCTTTTTCTACTTCTACGCGCTTTTACTACGAGCTTACGGGGTCGGTGCTACCTGAGGTGTTTCAGATACACATTTATACCGTCACGGGGCGCCTTGTCAAGGTGATAGACCTTAAGGCGCTGGGGGAGGTTCGGATAGGGCGCCATCTGACGCAGTACGCCTGGGACGGTACCGACGAATACGGCGATCGGCTGGCCAATGGCGTGTACTTGTATCGGGTGGTGCTGCAGATGCCGGGGCAGGCCAGCCTGGAGCGCCGAGAAGAGGGTCTGTCGGGGTACTTCCGGGGTGGGTGGGGGAAGATGGTGCTGATGCGATAGCGTGCGGGCCGCTTATTTCGTTTTATGTTTGCGGTATGCCCACCTTCTACATAGACGGGCAGCCTTACACCTACGAAGGGGGCGGCAAGCTCCTCCAGTACTGCCTGGACCACGGGATTGAGATTCCCTTCTTTTGCTACCATCCTGCGCTGAGCATACCGGCCAATTGCCGGATGTGTTTGGTGGAGACGGGCCTGCCCCAGAAAGACCGGCAGACCGGTGAGTACCTGCGAGAGCCTGACGGTTCGCTCAAAGTGGCTTGGGGGCCTAAGCCGGTGCCTGCTTGTACGACCGACCTGGTGCCTGACCTCCATGTACGTACCCATCGCACCTCCCAGACTGTGCGGCAGACGCAACAATCCGTGCTGGAATTCATCCTCATCAATCACCCTTTAGACTGCCCTATCTGCGATCAGGCAGGAGAGTGCCCCTTGCAGATTTGGACCTATAAGTACGGCCCAGAAGGGTCTCGTTTTGAGGAGGAGAAGGTGCACAAGCCTAAGCGCATTCGGCTGGGGCCGCATGTGGTGCTGGACGCCGAACGGTGTATCAACTGTACCCGCTGTGTGCGTTTTACCGAGGAGATCTCCCAAAGCCGTCAGCTTACTATCGTGCACCGCGGCAACCTGAATTATCCAGCGACGGCGCAAGGCCAGCCTTTTGACGACCCGTACTCGCTCAACACCGTAGATATCTGTCCGGTGGGGGCTCTCACCAGCGCTGACCATCGCTTCAAAGCGCGCCCTTGGGAGATGAACTACACGCCTACTATTTGTACGGGCTGCGCGCGAGGTTGTAACGCCTACGTATGGGTGCGGGACAACCTTGTCATGCGTCTGACCCCTCGCAAGAACCTGGCGATCAATCAGTATTGGCTCTGCGATGAAGGGCGGCTGGATTATGCCAAGTACAACGAGCGGCGCGCTTCGGGCCTGCGTCAGGCCGGCGATGTGCCGGTAGCCTGGGAAGAGGGCTTGGAAGCGCTGGCTCTCTTTATAGAGAAGCACCAGGGTAAGATCCTCTTCGTGGGGTCGGCTTACGCCAGCGTGGAAACCCTTTATGTGCTGGCGGCGTTTCGGGAGCAAGTTTCGCCCGAAAGCCCCCTTCTGTATGTGCCCCACATCCAGCCAGGCTGGGGAGATCACCTCTTGCGCAAAGACGATCGTACCCCTAATAGCTACGGTGCGCAGGCTCTGGGGTATCGTCCCGCTGCGGTGAAGGAGATAGCAGCGCTGCTGGAAGGCGGTTCGTATACGCTCTTGTACTGGGTAGAGGATGACCCAGCGCTGGCGGAGCTTCTTCCTATCCTTCCGGCTGGGGTGGCGGTCGTGGCGCATCTGTATCAGCTTGTGGAGGGGTATGAGCGGCTTGACTGGGTTCTTCCTGCGGCTACGCACCTGGAGAGCTTTGGGACCTATGTGAATTTTGAGGGGCGAGCGCAGACGGTGCAGCCTGCGCGCCAGTGGCAGCAAATGAAGCCGGAGGACTGGTTCTATCTGCCGAAAAGCCGCTTAGATGCCGCTGGTCAGGCCGTAGATCGTTGGCGCCATCCTGAGCATATCCCCGATTGCCTGCCCAGCTATCAGATGTTGCTCAAGCTGGCCCAGAAACTCCGAAAGCCCCTGGATTGGCCCTCCGATCATCTGCCGATTTGGGAAAAGCTCAGGGCGACGCTACCCTTTATGGCGGGGGCGGTGTATCCGAAGCTCCTGCGCAAAGAGATGTTTCGCCACAACCAGCTGGAGTTTGCCATCAGGGTGTAGAGAGGAGGCGGGCGACCAGAGCGGATAGCTCATTTAGGCTGGAAAAAGTGCCTGCGGCAGCGCTCGCATAGGGATGATCGTGAGGAACTATCCAGGGCGGTCCCGCTTCCAAAAAAGGTGCTTCAGGGCAGGCGGAGTCGGTGCAGAGTAAGAGGCTCGCTCGGGTCAAGTAAACCGCCGTCTGCGCCCACGGTAGCCCCACCTTAAGGTGAAGGCGACTCGGAAAACGATAACTGGCCTGCCTCAACCGAGTAATGGAAGGAGGGCTACCGACCACCCATACGGTGTAACCCTCCAGCGCCAAGAGCTCCGCTATGTGGGTAGATTCGGCCGGATCTTCTTGCCCAGTGAGTAAGGTCACGATACGGGATGAGACCGGGCTAAGTGGGGCTTCGTCTACGGGAAGGCGCGCTATTTTTTCCGAAGCAGGCGGAAAGGGGGAATAAACCTGCAAGGAAAAGCGTTTTTTCCATCTCTTAGCCAAAAAAGATCCAAGCTGACTGGGTGAAGGCTGGAAGGCTGTGGGCTGAAAGCCCTCTTGAGTCCAGAGGGCTTCTATTTCTCGGGCGATTTGGCTGAGGCTCCAATGCCCCCAGAAGCCGATGTGTCGGCCCCAACCGTGGTAGATTCGGAGGGCGTAGCCGGGCTTCGTGGTGGGCCAGGTGGGGTTCCAGCTCAAGGTCCATAGGGGCTCTTTTTCGGAGAAGTAAGCTGCGACCTGGGCGTAGGCTTCTCCTCGCCAATCGTAGTGGGTGGTTTCGTGAGCGGGAAGCAGCCAGACCCAGCCGTGCATCAGGGGTGTGCTTGTCTACGGTGCCAGATGGCCAGCCCTTCCCAGATAGCGCTGCTTAGGCTGCTTGGGTCGGCCTCCTCGCGGCCTACCTTATCATAGGCCACGCCATGGTCCGGCGAAGTGCGCACGAAAGGCAGCCCAGCGGTGTACTGAAAGCCTTCCCAGCCTTCCAAGAGCTTGAAGGGGATAAGTCCCTGGTCGTGGTAAAGAGCCAGGATGCCCTCTACTTGGGTGTACTGGCGGGAGCCGAAGAACCCATCCGCTGCAAAGGGCCCGCCAATGAAGTGGCCCTCTTCCCGGAATTTCTCCAGGAGGGGGGCAAGCCAGGTTTTCTCTTCCTTGCCCAGGAGGCCCTCGTCGCCTGCGTGGGGATTGAGCGCCAGGACGGCGATGCGGGGTTTGGGCACAGCAAAGTCCCGCTTTAGCGCCGCTATAAAAGTGCGAAGGGCCTGCTCAACTTTTTCGGCTGAGAGGGCGGAAGCCACCTCAGCCAAGGGAAGGTGCTCCGTAACCAGCGCCACGCGTAGGGTTTGGCCTACCATGACCATCAAGGGCGGGGTGTCCGGATACAGGGCGCGAAGGTATTCGGTGTGCCCTCGGTAGGGAAAGGTCTCTTCTTCGTAGAAGGTGCTTTTATCCACCGGCAGCGAGACGAGCAGGTTGAGGCTACCGGCCTGAGCGGCTTGGACGGCTGCCTGGAAGGCTTGCCGGGCTAAGCGTCCTCCTTCCGCAGAAGGCTTGCCGATCAAAATGTCCTGCAGGGGCGCGCACTCCATCAGGTTGAGCTGGCCGGGCTGGGCTTCTTCGGGCCGTGAGATGCGATGGTAACGGAGGGTAGACAGTCCAAGGAAACCCCGCCACCGCTCCACCACGCGGCGGTGGGCAAAAATCACAGGGATGAAGCGATCTTCCCACCCTTCTTGAGCCAGAAGCTGGAAGAGCAATTGGGGGCCGATGCCGCCTGGCTCTCCTATGGAGAAGCCTACGCGCGGCAGTTCAGCCGCCGAAGAGCCGTTCTCCATGCCGCATGAGAAAGGCTACCGTCAGGCGCACGCCCACGCCAGAAGCGTACTTGACTTGGTAATGGCGTGGGAAACCTCGGTCGGGAGGGGTAGGCTTCGGAAGGAAAGCCGTTCCAGCGATGTCAATGTGAGCCCAAGGATACCGTACAAAGTATTCCAGGAACTTGGCGGCGGTGATGGCGCCGGCTTGCCGACCTGCGGAGTTTTTGATGGCGGCGATGTCGCTTTTGATGAGGTGCCCGTACTCTTCCCAGAGGGGGAATTCTACCAGCCGTTCGTAGGTAGCCCAAGCGGCCTCCAGGAGGGCGTCGCGGATGGCTTGTCCAGCGTTGGTAAAAAGCACGGAGGCGTAAGGCCCGACGGCCAAGGCGGCGGCTCCAGTCAGGGTCGCAAAGTCTAAGACGAAAGCCGGGTTGTATCGCCGGGCGTAAGCCAGCGCATCGGCTAAAATGAGCCGTCCTTCGGCGTCGGTGTTGCGAATTTCCACCGGTGTGCCGTCATACAGGTGGATGATGTCGCTGGGGGTGTAGGCGTTTTCCCCCGGGCGGTTGTCGGTGGCGGGCACCAGCGCCACAAGGTGGAAGGGCAGCTTCAACAGGGCAGCCGCCCGCAGCGCTCCAATCACCGCCGCCGCCCCCGCCATGTCGCACTTCATGTAATCCATGCTATCGGGGGTAGGCTTGAGGCTTAGCCCTCCTGTGTCAAAGACAAGGCCCTTCCCCACCAGTACAAGAGGCTTACGATTGACCGGGCTTGCAGGACGGTATTCGGCTATGGTGAACGTGGGGGGATTGAGGCTGCCGCGGTTGACCGCCAGGATCCCCCCCATCTTTTCGGCTTCAATGCGGGCCTTGTCCCAAATCTCTACCGAAAAACCGGCTTCTTGTCCTGTGGCGGCGATGCGATGGGCCAACTCTTCGGCTGTGAGGACATTAGGGGGTTCGTTGACCCAGTCTCGGGCCATGTTTACGCTTTGGCCAATGATGAGGCCTCTCTCAATCGCGCTTTTGGCGCTGTCGGGGGCTAAGAGGGTGATCTTTTCTACGGTTTGGGGGGGATCGGGGGCGTACTTCGTGAAGCGGTACAAGCTCATGTGGGCCATTTCGGCCAGCGCTTGCCAGAAGTCTTCTTCATCGGTGGTGCCGGGGGGCTGGAGCCAAGCTAATTGGACTTCTGCCCAGCCGACCTCTTCGGCTTTGCGTAGAGCGTAGTATACCCCTCGTCGCAGGTGTTCTACTGTGTAGTGGGGGAGGGTCACCTGCAGCGCTTGGTAGCGGCCGTCGGCATAAAAGCGGAGCCGTTCGCTGAGCGGAAACTGCCCTGCTTGCAGGCCAAAAGGTTGAAGGGCCTTTTCCCACCACGCAGCTAAGTCAGGCGTCTGGAGAGGGGGGAGAATCCATAAGATAGGCAAGTGAGGGTTTTGAGGCAGCTGGCCGGGCAGCCAGGATTCCAAGCGTACGTCCATGGCCGGCAAAGTTAGGCGGTGGGTATCTTTGTTGGGTGTACGATGCGTTGGTGATAGGCGGGGGGGTAAGCGGCTTGTATGCGGCCTACCTTCTACGGCAAGCGGGCCTTTCGGTTGAGGTGCTTGAAGCGCGCGATCGCCTTGGGGGCCGTCTGCATACGGTGTACACCCCCGATGGCCACCCCGTGGACCTGGGAGGGCAATGGGTAGGGCCCCAGCATACCCGCGTCTTGCGTTGGGTGGAAGCGCACCGCATTCCCCTTCATCGCACGCATACGGCGGGTAAAAACCTCCTTATCTTGCCTGGGGGGCGGATGCGTTCTTACCAGGGTACTATTCCTCGGTTGCCGGTGGGGGCTTTGCTGGATCTGGGGTGGGGCCTGGAGCGCTTCAAGCGCATGGCTAAACAGGTCTCGGTGACCCACCCCTGGCACTTGACCCGCCCCGCCTGGGAGGAGGAAACCCTGGCTGCTTGGATGCGCAGGCAATTTCGCAGCGAGCTGGCCCGCCAAACCTTCTCCGTAGGCCTGGCTACCGTACTGGGATGCGAACCCGAGGAGGTTTCGTTGTGGCATACGCTCTTTTATGTGCAGAGTGCCGGCAGCCTGGAAGCCCTCATTGAGACCGAAGGCGGCGCTCAGGAACGCAAGTTCACGCAGGGGGCTGCTTCGCTGGTGGCCTCCATAGCCGAAAAAGTGCCGTATCGGCTCTTGACGCCGGTACAGCGGGTAACATGGGGACCAGGGGGCGTACAAGTCTCGGTGGCCTCGGGAGAAAAACTTGCAGCCCGTTCGCTCATCGTAGCTATTCCGCCTGCGCTTCAGCTGAGGATAGAGTGGGATCCGCCCCTTCCGCCTTTGTATGCCCAGCTTTCCCAGCGCATGCCGATGGGCAGCGTGACCAAAGTGGTCGCTATCTATGATAAGCCCTATTGGCGTGAAAAAGGCCTAAGCGGACATGTGCTCAGGTTAGAAGGGGCTCTGCGCCTCACTTTTGATACTTCCCCACCCGATGGCTCGTACGGTCAGATCACCGGCTTTGCCGTAGGGCATTTGGCCCGAAGTTTGCTACATCTCTCCCCAGATGAACGGCTGGCGTTCTTTCAGCGGGAGATGGAGGGGCTTTTTGGGAGGGCTCCTCGGTGGCTCTATCAGAAAACCTGGGCAGACGAACCCTATAGCGGCGGTTGCTATGTGGGGTTTTTCGGGCCTGGCGGGTGGCGGTACGTGGGACGAGCCCTGCGCGAACCCCTCCCACCCATCTATTGGGCAGGCACGGAACGCGCCACGACTTGGATGGGGTACATGGAGGGGGCTTTTGCCGCCGCCGAAGCCGCTGTGCAATCCCTCGGCGTACGAGTTTCTCCTTAAGCTTTTTGCTACTGCACTGAAAAACCTACCTTTGTCTGTCTATGCAAACCCCAGCAGATTACCTCAAGCAAAGCCGTCAGCTCAGTGAGGCGGGCTTGCTGCGTGAAGCTTTTGCTCCTCTGCATGTGGGGTTAGGTCTTTTTCCTACGAGTCCAGAGCTGTGGTACGAAAAGTACCGCCTCTTGAAGCGGCTCGGCAGCAAGGAGGCTTATGCTGCGCTGATAGAGTGCCGGCGGGTGGGGCCGACCTACTTGCCTGGCCTGCAAGCGTACTACGAGGAGCTTCTGCACCAAAATCGCATTCGGGAGGCGTACCAAGTGCTGGAAGAGATACTCAAGCAGGATCCTCAAAATCCCCGCTGGTGGATCCATAAGGGCTTCTGGGCCATGTACTTTGGCCGCCAAGAAGAAGCGGAGGAGGCGATCCAGCGGGCCAGCGAACTGCCCCACCAAACGCCGGAAGTGCTTTATTATCGGGCGCTTTTTCTGGCGCGTTTGGGGCAGACGACGGAGGCCTCAGCGCTCCTGGAGCGGTGCCTCCAGCTCAATCCCGATATTCTGAGCGAAGTGGCCGAAGAGCCGCTCTTACAGTCTCTCGTGCCGAGCTCAGCTAAATAACCGCAGGCGCCTTTCCCGGTAAAAGCTCTGCAGAATGCCTATACCCCACGCGGCGGCTACCCACGAAGAGCCCCCATAGCTTAGAAAGACCAGGGGTATCCCCACGATGGGAAAAAGGCCCATGACCATGGCGGTGTTGATGATTAGGTGTATCGCCAGAAAGCCAGCCAGCCCGTACCCAAAGAGTAGGCCTACGGGGCTTTGGGTTTTTTCAGCGATATGGATCAAGCGCCAGAGAAAAACCCCATACCCCAAAAGGTAGCCTACCACCCCCAGCCAACCCCATTCTTCGGCCAGGCCGCAGAAGGCAAAGTCGGTGTGCTTTTTAGGGATGAAGTTGAGTTTGCTTTGGAGGCCTTTGCCGTAGCCTTGACCGGTGAGGCCCCCCGCCGTAATGGCGATGCGAGCTTGGAGGGCGTTCCACCCTGCTCCAAGGGGGTCACGCTGGGGATTCAGGAGCACTTCAATGCGTTGGCGCTGATGCGGAGCCAGGACCTTCTGGTAGAGAATACTTGACAGGGCTAACCAGCTCCACAAAAAAGCCATCCCAATCAGGTGGAGGCCGAGGTATTTCCGACGAAAAACCAGCCCATAAGACAGCAGGCCTGCGACGGTGATGGCCGCTGCGAGGTAGGTCCACGGCCAAAGTAGGGTGAGAAAAGCCAGCCCCCCTAATAGGAGAGGAATGCCCACTACCCAGCCGGAGAGGCCCCACCGGTACAGAGGAAGAAAGAGGGCTCCGTAGGTGAGCGCCGTGCCGGTGTCTTTTTGGAGGAGCGTCAGCGCCACCGGCAGGCCGATAAGCCCTGCGACCCCTACTCTGTCGGAGAAGCGCCGCCAGTCAAAGTCGTACCGATCCAGGAAGGCAGCCAGGGCCAAAGCCGTAAGCACTTTCATGAACTCGGCGGGCTGAAACCGAAAGGGGCCGATGTCAAGCCAAGCCCGAGCGCCGTTTACCTCGCGGGCGACAAACGCCGTTATCAGCATAGCTGCCGCTCCAAGCCCGTAAAGGAGGTAGGCCAGGTGACGCCAGGTTTGGCCTGCGATGAGGGGGCTGACCGAGGCGACCGCTATGGCGATCCCTGTCCAAGCCAGTTGCCGGAAGAAGGGGTTAGACCAGCTGGGTGAAGGAAAATTTTCAATAGAGTAGAGGTTAGCCAGGCCGATAGCTGTCAGCAGCCCTGCCAGCACGTAAAGCGTCCAGTCCGGCGCGCTAAGTCGCATCAGTAAGGCACAGCTTTGAGCAGAGCTTCAATGAAGTGGTCGGTGCGTAGATTTTCGGCCAGAGCGGTGTAGGAGAGAAGGATGCGGTGGCGTAGCACAGCGGGGGCCACGGCCTTGATGTCTTCAGGGAGGACCGCAGAGCGGTCGTGAAGGCGAGCACGGGCCCGGCTCGCTCGGTGCAGGGCCAGCGCAGCCCTCGGCGAAGCCCCATACAGAATCTTATCGGCCCACGGTTTTAGCCCTACCCGGGCAGGTTCTCGCGTAGCTCGCACGAGCTGAACCATATACTTTTCCAAGCGAGGGTGCACTTCTACCTGCGCTGTTTCAGCCTGGTAGTCAAGTACCTTCTTGGGGGAAAGGAGAGGGGGTGGGGGATCAGGGTAGGTTTTTCGGGCCCAACGCCGCACGATTTCTTCTTCTTCGGGTTCGGTGGGGTAGCCTACCTCCAGCCGAAAGAGGAAGCGGTCAATCTGGGCTTCGGGTAGGGGGTACGTGCCCTCCTGCTCAATGGGGTTCTGGGTAGCCAGCACCCAAAAAGGTCGGGGCAGAGGGTAGGTCTCTTCTCCCAAGGTAACCTGCCCTTCTTGCATGCATTCCAGGAGGGCGCTCTGGACTTTGGCGGGCGCGCGGTTCACCTCGTCCGCTAAGAGCACCTGCGTGAAAACGGGACCTTTCTTGACTGAGAAGCGGCCAGGTCCTTCGTACACCAGCCCTCCGGTTAGGTCGGAAGGCAGCATGTCCGGCGTGAATTGCACCCGGCGAAACTCCAGCCCCGACAGGTGGGCTATCGTGCTGGCCATGAGCGTTTTGGCTACCCCAGGCACGCCTTCCAGAAGCACATGCCCCCCCGCCAATAAAGCGCTCCAAAGCAGCTCTATCGTCTCGGCTTGGCCTATCACGACCTGCTGCGTGGCTGAGCGGAGCTGGTCCAGTAACACCCCGCAAATATGTTACTTTGTAGGTACTCCATGCGTGTTCTGCTTGGCGGGATAACCCTGTCGGTGTTGTGGGCCTCTCATAACCTGGCGGGGCAAATCACCTACGACTACTTGGGCCCTAATCGGTATCGCGTTACCCTGACCACCTACACCGATTCGGCGGCGGCAGGGGTGGATCGGTGTTTTGCTGATATTGAAGTGTGGAGCGTCATCGGAGGCACGCGCACCCTGGTTCAAACTTATACCAATATCCCCCGAGCGAACGGCCCCGCAGGGGGTGGTTGTCAGGCTCCAGCCCGGCTGGGCATTCACCTGCGGCCTCGCGTCAAGAAAAACTTTTACATCGTGGAGATTACGCTGCCAGGCCCCGGTCTATATGAGCTTCGGTATAGTGACTTTGCTCGGGTTGAAAATGTGCGCAATATGAGCAACTCTGGGGCCACTTCCTTCTATGTGGGCACGCTGCTCAACAACAATCCCTTCATTGGGTCTAACCGTTCTCCCCTTCTGCTCAATGACCCTATAGACGACGCTTGCACAGGCCGTCTGTGGACCCACAATCCGGGGGCTTATGATCCTGATGGCGACTCGTTGGTCTTTAGCCTCATTCCCTGCCAACAGTATGACCCCGGCACCATGCAAAACCCCATCCCCGTGGGCAACTATCAGTATCCCAGCGCTTTTGGGGGCCGCTTCACCATCGATCCGCAGACAGGGCTCGTGACCTGGGACACCCCCCAGCAAGTGGGCGTGTACAACATTTCTATCCTGATAGAGGAATACCGCAACGGCCGCAAGATTGGGTATGTGATCCGGGACATGGCGATTTTCGTGGCTCCCTGTGTCAATCGCCCCCCTGTGATTGAAGCTCCGGCTGAGACCTGCGTTGCGGCGGGGAGCCTGCTCCGTTTTCCTGTGCGAGCGTACGATCCCGATGCAGGCGATAGCCTTTACTTTTATCTAAATAACGGGGGCCAAGGCTTCAATGGACCTTTTCAGGCCCAACCGCCGGCCACTATCACCCCCAATACTTTCCCCCTACTGGGTTACCGCCCCCCGGAAGCCCAAGCTCTTTTCTCTTGGCAAACCACTTGTCAGCACATCCGCTCGCAGTTTTATCAGATTGACTGGTATGCCCATGACAACCTGAGCAACCGCCCACCCCTTGCTGCTAATCGCATCACGCGCATTTATGTGGTAGGCCCTCCTCCGGGTTCCCTGACCCTTACTCCGGGACCTCGGCAGGTAACGCTGTCCTGGACTGCGCCGGTGTGCAGGCCGGATTCGTACTTGATTTATCGGGCGCCTGCTGCGCAGCCGTACGCCGATACCCCCTGTTGCCGCAGTCCCCTCACCGGCTACATGCTGATTGGGCAAGTGTCAGGCGACGATACGGCGTTTACGGACAGAGACCTGGAATTCAGCCCTCGGTACTGCTATAGGGTGCGCGCCTTGTATCGGGGGGTTTTGAGTTGCCCTTCTCCAGAGGCTTGCATCCAGCTGCCTATCAATTTTCCTCTCATGACGCAGGACAGCGTCCATACCACGGACCCGGCGGCTGGCGCCATCTGGGTCTCATGGAACGATCCCCTCGTGCTGGATAGCACCTTTTTCCCTCCTCCTTATAGCTACACGCTTGAACGGGCGCCTAATTGGGCTGGGGGAACCTTCCAAGTGGTGGCCACAGGCCTCACGACGACGGGCTACTTGGATGGTGGGGGGCTTGCTACGGCTACGCAGCCTTATCGGTACCGTGTGCGCTTGATAGACGGAACCGGTCGTGAAGTAGCCTCCAGCAACACCGCCACCAGCATTTTCCTCACCACCCAGCCCAGAGACGGCGCCGTGCTCTTGCAGTGGGAACAGAATGTGCCCTGGGTGAACGATTCCTTTTACATTTATCGGGCTGATCCGCCTCAGCCAGGGTCTTTTGTCCGGATCGCCGCCGTGCCTGCGCAGGCCACGGGAAGGGCCGTCTTCACCTACCTGGACGCCGGCCTGACCAACGGCCAGACGTACTGCTATTACGTGCTCAGCAAGGGTTCGTATGGGGTGGCTGGCCTTCGGGATCCGCTCTGGAACGCTTCTAACAAGGCCTGTGAAATTCCTCGCGACACAGTGCCCCCCTGCTTGCCTGACCCTACCCAGTACACTTACGAAGCGGACTGCGAGACCTATCGCGTGCACTTTTCCTGGACCAAGCCCGACAGCAGCTGTGGGGGAGATGTGGGCAGTTACGGTATTTACATAGCGCCTGCTCCGGAGGGGCCCTATGAGCGGATAGCGTATGTCAGCGAGCCGGTTCGCAGCTACACTTGGCAAGGAAACGGGTCCTTGCTCATCTGTATAGCGCTCACCGCTCGGGATACCGCCGGCAACGAGAGTTCCCTCGGCCCTCCTACCTGCTTTGATAATTGCCCTGTCCTCATGCTGCCCAATACTTTCTCGCCCAACGGCGACGGGATTAACGACGTCTTTCGGCCTTTCATCTATCGCAACATTCGTTCGGTGCGGTGTTGGATTTACGACCGGTGGGGGGGCCTGATAGCGGAAAGCCGAGACTTAGATCGGCTTTGGGATGGCCTTCACAATGGTCGCCCTGCCAGAGAAGGCACTTACTTTTACCTCATTGAAGCGGAGCTTGACACGCGAGAAGCGCGCACTTTTCGCAAAGCGGGCTCCATAACCCTATTGCGATAGCTATGTTCTCAGGCATCATAGAAGCGGTGGGCACTGTCCAAGCCATTGAGACGACAGCTGGGGGGCGCCGATTTTGGATTCAGGCGCCTTTTGTAGGGGAGCTCTCGGTAGGCGCCAGCATCGCCCACAATGGCGTTTGCCTTTCGGTGATAGCCATCAAACACCGCTTTTACTGCGTGGAAGCTGTGCAGGAGACCCTGAGCCGCACCAACTTAGGTGACTTGGAACTGGGGGACCCCGTGAACCTGGAGCGGAGTCTGCCGGTTACCGCTCGTCTGGAAGGGCACCTCGTGCAGGGGCATGTGGACACGACCCTCGCTGTGCTAGATATGGAGCGGGTAGGGGGGGATAGCTGGTATTACACCTTTGAGCTGCCGCCAGCATGGGCCCATCTCGTGGTGGAAAAGGGTTCCATCGCTATAGAAGGCGTGAGCCTTACGGTGGCTCAGCTGGAGGAAAAAGCTTTTCGGGTGGCGGTGATACCGTGGACTTATCAGCACACGCGGTTTTCGGCCCTGCGCCGAGGCCAGCGGGTCAACGTGGAGTTTGACATCCTGGCTAAGTACTTCTGGCGGTGGTATCAGCTCTATGGGAAGGCCCCTGCTTTTCAGCGCAGTTCGTAGGCCCGTTGAGCTACCCGCCCTTCGTAGAACTGCATAAAGGCCCGATTTACCTGGGCATAGCCGCCGGGGGTGGGGTAATGGCCGGTGAAGTACCAGTCCCCGCGGTGGTTGGGCAGCGCCTTGGACAGGTTCTCAACAGGCTGGAAGACCAGCGTAAGGGGACATTCCAGTTCGGGGGGCCTGACCAGCTCAGCGATTTTGGCTGCAATCTGCGCTTCCGTAAAGGGCGCATAGATGGCTTTTACGTAGTTGGTGGTGGTGAAGTCTGGGGTGCCTTCGGCGCTGCGGCACAGCTCGTAGGTGCGAGTGAGCACTTCCTCCATGTGGTATTCTTTCAACAGCGCTACGGCCGCCTGGAAAGCAATCAGGTCCCCCAGCGAAGCCATGTCTATGCCGTAAAAGTCCGGATACCGGATTTGGGGGGCAGAAGAGGCGATGATGAGGTGGGCGGGTTGCAGTTGGGCCAGCGTGCGCAAGAGGGTCTGGCGCAGGGTCGTCCCTCGCACAATAGAGTCATCCAAGCATACCAGCGTGTCTTCGCCCGGGCGCACCACGCCGTAAATCACATCGTAAACATGGCGAGAGAGTTCATTGCGCAGCTCAGGAGCTGAAATAAAAGTACGGCTCTGGGTGTCTTTCCAGACTAAATATTCGGCTCGGATACGCTGGCTTAGGATCGCTTTCAGTTCTTCTTCGGTGGGGGTGAAGGACTGGAGTTTTTTGTATTGGCGCAGGACGAGGATGTTTTCCAGTTCTTTCAGCAGGCCCCAGAAAGCCGATTGGGAAGTGTTAGGGATGTAAGTGAAGATGACCTTTTCAAAGTTGTAGTCCAGCAGCCGAGCGATTTCATGGGCCAGCAAGGCGCCGAGGGCTTTGCGTTCCTGGTAGATGTGGGGGGAGTTTCCTCGGGAGAAGTAGATGCGTTCAAAGGCGCAGCGAGTAGGCTTAGGGGCGGGTTCGGTATAAGGGGTCACTTCCCAGCGGCCTTGGGGGTTTACTGCCAACACATGGCCAGGGGGCAGTTCTTGGACCTGGCTGGGCAAGACGCCGAATACATTATGGAGGGCGGCTGCTTCCGAGGCCACGGCTATCACTTCGGGTGTGACCAGGTAGTAAGCGGGGCGTATGCCTAGGGGGTCCCGCATCACGAAACCCCAGCCGTTGCCCAGGAAGCCCGCAATCACGTAGCCGCCATCCCAACGCCGGGCGCTGCGCGCTATCCACTCCACCAGCGGGAAATGCTCGGTGATGTAGGCTGTAGCTTCGCTTTTGGGCAGGTTCTTTGCTTTGGCCTCTTGGTAAAGGGCCTCCACATAAGCGTCCAGGAAGTGGCCCATCCTTTCCAGGATGGTGTAGGTGTCACTGCGATAGAGGGGATGCTGGCCCAGTTCCACCAGGCGGTCAAAAAGCTCTTGGGCGTTGGTGAGGTTGAAGTTGCCGGCTATGGCGAGGGAGCGGGAGGGCCAGCTATTCTGACGAATCACGGGGTGGGTCTCGTCTAAGGTGTAACCCCCAAAGGTGCCATACCTTAGGTGGGCTAAGTACGCTTCGCCTACAAAGGGAAAGGCATACGGATCAGCGCCTTTTTGCTGGTGCTCCTCCCAGGCTTTCCAGATTTCTTCTACGAGGAATTTCCAGGGTGGAGCGGGTTCCACGAGCCTTTTGCGGAAAAAGTAGGGGGAACCTGGCGCTGCGTGGGCTTTGTAGGTGAGGAGGCCTGCGCCATCTTGTCCGCGGTTGCGCTGCTTTTGAAGGAGGAGAGAGACTTGTTTGAGGCCCCAAACAGGAGAAGGGTACGAGGAGAGGGGCTTGAGCAGGCGGAGCCACACCACGCCGCACATAGGGCGAAGTTAGGCAAGGTGGGTCGGGTGAAAAAAGGCCTTCTCAAGCTGAGGTACCAGCTCTTGCGCCAGCCGCCGCCGATCAAAAAGCCTCTCGGCCAAGCGGCGAGCTCGGTCGGCCGCCCTCTCCCAGGCTCGCCGATCCCAATAATAGCGTAAGATGCCCTCAGCAAACCCTTCTGGTGTGCGAGCTGAGAACCCACAGCCGGCTTCTTCCAGCAGGGCAGCCTGCCAACCGCCGTAGTTCAGTCCCACCACCAGCCCGGTGGCCAGGTAATCGTAAAACTTGTTAGCGCTATTGGTCTCCAGCAGGGGAATAGGCAACACCGTAGACACCCCGATGTGACAGAGGGAGAGGTAGTACGGCACTTCTTCTACGGGGACGGGTTTCAGGAAGCGCACCCGGGGGAGGTGTTGGGCTTTCTGGAGGAGAAGGGGTTTTTCGGCCCCGTCTCCTATCAGCCAAAATTCTATGGCGGGGTAGTCTTGGAGCCGCTGCGCCACTTCAAGCAGGAAAGTCAGGTGGTTGACTCGGCCGAAGGTGCCTGCGTACACGACTCGGAAGGGCAAGAAGGGGGGATGGCTTCGCCGGCGAAAGAGGCTTGGGCGGGTGCCATTGTAGCTAAGGTAAGCCTGCTTCAGACCCAGCGTTTCTCGGATAGAGGGGGAGAGGGCCACACACAGGCTGGCTTCTCGGTAAGCCAGGCGGCTAAGCCAGCGAAGGGGCCCACGTAAGAGAGCTGGCACAGCGCCCATGGCTTCCGGGATAGCTGGCCAGGCGTCGTACAATTCTACGGCATACGGAAGGCCCAAGATCTTCTTACGAAGCCAGGCCAGCCAGACCAAAAACGGCGGGGGTACCGTGGCTATTAGGGCTATTCTTTTTCGGCGCCATCGCCACAGCAGCGCCGCACTCCAGAGCGAAAACCGCACCCAATCCAGCACCCTTTCCCCCAAGCGGCGCTTCTGGTGGTAGGGGGTAGGCAGGTAAACCACGGGAACGCCCTCGGGCGTGCGAAAGCAGCGCCGACCATGAAGGTGGGCTCTCAGCGCAGGGGGGAAATAAGTGCCCCCAGCAAGAATCCACACCTCCAGCCCTTGCGCTTGCCAGTAGCGGGCCAGGTCATAACTGCGGCGATTCCCCCAGCCGCCTGGCGGAGTGAAGTAGTATTGCCAGTAGACGAGCCTCACAAGGGGGTGCGAACCCGAGCCAGCGAGAAGAGCCGCTGCAAATGGCGCAGATGCACATACCCAATGACCAAGCCCACCAGGCCAATCAGAAGGAGGCTACCGAGCCATCCCTGCGGGTATGGAGCCAGCAAGATAGACACCAGGCCCAGAGTGAGCTGGCTTCCTCCCAGCGCAAGGGGTATCATCGGGACGGCCCAGCCCAGGTGCGCAAGCCGGTGGGTTAGATGATCGGTTCCTCCATGAAAAGGATGCTGGCTGCGCGCCAGCCGGGAAACGATGACCCAGAAGGTATCTCCTGCCAGGATAGCAAAAAGGCCCACCAGCCACACCAGCCGCATCCACCCTTCTTGGAAAGGGAGCGCGTGAAAGACCTGCGTGCCCCAGTAAGCCAGCACAAACCCCAGAAACTGGCTGCCGTTGTCGCCCATGTAGAGGTGAGAGGGGTGCCAGTTGCGCACGAGAAAGGCTGCGAGGGCTCCAGCTATGCCCAGATAGAGTAGGAGGTGGGGTTCGCCAGGGAGGAGCCAAGGGCTCATCGCAAGCAGGACCAAGGCAAGGCTGCCTGCGACCCCGTCCATGTTGTCCATCATGTTGAAGGCGTTCATCACAGCGGTGTACCAGAAAAGGGTGAGCGGTAAGGAGAGCCAAGCTGGCTCCACGGAGAGGGTTGGAGCGCCTAAAACCAGGGCGAGCGTGGCGGCGCCTACTTGCCCCATGAGCTTTAGGAAGGGGATGGCCACAAAGGCGTCATCGGCCAGGCCCGTGAGAAAGGCCACAATACCTCCCGCCAAAAAAGACCGCGTCACACTTAGGCCTTCGGGCTGCCAAGCGCCCAGCGCTAACGCTAAAATGAAGAAGCTGAGCCCCCCTATGATAGGTTTGCGCTGGCTATTCCACCGGCGTTGGTTCGGAATGCCTTGGCTGAGAGCCCCTAACCGCCGCGCAAATCGTAAAAAAATCTCGTTCCATGCCCAGGCAGAGAGAAAGCCGACTGCTACTACGCTGAAGAAAGCCATACAGGAGTCTCGGGCATGCACAAATATACGGCTTGCTTACCTTTGCCTGGTGCACAAAGCAACCCCACTTTTGGATTTACACCGGTCCCTGGGGGCGCAAGTCACGGTTTTCGGGGGATGGGAGATGCCCCTTCGCTACCGGGGCGAGATCAAAGAACATCAAGCTGTACGGGAGAAGGTCGGACTTTTTGACCTCTCACACATGGGGGAGTTTCTGGTACGGGGCCGTAGGGCAGCGGAGTACCTCCAGCGCCTCCTGACAAACGATGTAGCTCGCCTTGCCCCAGGCCGAGCGCAGTACTCGTTTCTCCTGAACCCTCAGGGCGGTGTCTTGGACGACCTGATTGTGTACCAGCTGGAGCCGGAGCTTTTTCTCCTCGTCGTGAACGCCGCTAACACCGAAAAAGACTGGGCCTGGCTCCAAGATAACCCCCCTCCCCCTGGAGTAGAACTCCAAAACATCTCCGAGGAGACGGTGCTGCTGGCCCTCTCAGGGCCGGACAGTACGGCGGTTCTGGCACCTCTTACGGACGCTGAGGCGGTGTCTGCGCTTCCTTACTATGGCTGCTATAAGGGCATGGTCGCCGGCATTCCTCATGTGCTGGTGGCTACGACGGGCTACACCGGCGAATGGACCTACGAGCTTTTTGTGCGGCGGGAAGAGGGCCCTCGCCTCTGGGAGGCCTTGATGGAGCAAGGAGGGGTGCAACCGGCTGGCCTGGCGGCCCGCAACACCCTCCGGCTGGAAATGGGCTACCTCCTCTGTGGGCAGGATATGGACGAGGAGACGACCCCCTTGGAAGCCGGGGCCGGCTGGGCGGTCAAGCTGGACAAAGGCGATTTTATCGGACGCCAAGCCCTCCTGCAGCAAAAGGCTCAGGGGCTTTCCCGCAAACTCGTGGGCCTGATGAGCGAATCTCCCCGAGCTATCCCTCGTGATGGAATGGCCCTGCTTTCCGAAGCCGGCGAGCCCCTCGGCCGTATCACTTCAGGCTCGCTTTCCCCCACCCTTCAGCGAGGGGTGGCCCTGGGCTATGTCCCTCCCTCCGTCGCGCTCGGGCAGAAGGTGTGGATAGAGCTGCGCAGAGAGCGGGTGCCTCTCACGATCACGCGTCCGCCTTTTGTGTCGGATACCTCCCTGCTGCGTCGCACAAAGGTTCGGCTATGAGGGTTCGGCCGCTTGTACGGGTGTGCCTTTCCACGGCGCTTATCCCCACCTTCAAGGTGGAAGAGTACATTGTGGTGGTGATTGATATTTTGCGGGCTACGACCAGCTTTTGTGTGGCGTTGGATAGGGGCGCGAAGGAGATTCGGCCGGTCTCTTCGCTGCGGGCCTGTCGCCGGCTCAAAAAAGAAGGCTACCTCACGGCCGCCGAACGAGGAGCCCAGAAAGTGCCTGGCTTTGACTTTGGCAATTCCCCGCACGAGTTTCTGGAGGCGGACCTGCAAGGCCAAAAGCTTGCCTTCACCACGACCAACGGCACACGAGCCCTTCAGGCTGTGCGCCGAGCTAAAAAGGTCGTAGCAGGCGCCTTCGTCAATATGTCGGTTCTCCTGGACTGGCTGCGCGCCCAAGACGAGCCCGTGCTCTTGGTCTGCTCAGGTTGGAAAGACCATGTCAACCTGGAGGATACCCTTTTCGCCGGGGCCTTGGCGACCGAACTGGAGGGAGACTTCCGCGTCAACGACGACGCTACCCTCATCGCCATGAGCCTGTACCAGATGGCGGACCACCGGAAAAAGTACTACCTTGAGCACTCGGCCCACTTTGAGCGGCTGGTTGAGCTGGGCATGCAACGGGATGTGAAGTACTGCTTGCGGCGGGACTTGCATCCAGTTTTGCCTTATTACCAGGACGGGGTGTTGGTTCCGCTTCTTGCTGTGCAGGCGTGAATGGCTCGCCTTCGCAAGGTTCGCCTACGGCCAGGTAAAGCGGCTAAAATCCGCCAGCAGCGGCACCCCTGGCTTTTTTCAGGGGCTTTTGCCCCAGAGGCTACGGCGGAGGCCGGCGACATCGTCTTGGTCTGTGATGAGCATGGCAACCCCCTTGCGTATGGGCACTGGGACCCTGAGAGCCCGATTCGGTGCCGGGTATTTGCCTGGACAGACCAGAAGCTTGTTCCCAACGAGCGGTTTTGGCAGGAGCGCTTAGCGCAGGCGCTGGCTTGGCGCCGCAGCTTGCCTGACCTTCAGGTCACCAACGCCTATCGCCTCCTCAACAGCGAGGGAGACCACCTTCCGGGCCTCATCGTGGATGTGTATGACACCGTAGCGGTCCTTCAGCTTCGCACGCCGGGGGCCGAGCGCCTTCGGGCTCCGTTGGTGCGTTTTCTGACTGAGCAGCTGTCCCTTACAGGCATTTACTTGCGCCGAGAAAGCCTGGCTCAGTCCGCGTGGATTTGGGGAACCCCCACACCGGAGGTGACTATTGAGGAACACGGGCTTCGGTTCGTCGTGTCTATTGAGCGCGGGCAGAAGACAGGCTTTTTCCTGGACCAGCGGGCTAACCGCCAGCTTTTGCGCCAGTATGCCCGAGGGAAGCGGGTAGCCAACTTTTTTGCGTATACGGGAGGGTTTACCGTGTATGCGGCAGCGGGAGGGGCTACCCAGCTCCTGTCTGTGGAAATCATGTCCGAGCCGGCTGCGCTGATTGAGAAAAACCTGGCCCTCAATGGCCTTTCGCAGGTGCCGCACGCCCTGTGGGTGGCCGATGCCTTTGAGGCCCTGGAAAGGTTGGAGCCGGGGGCTTGGGATATTATTGTGTTGGATCCGCCGGCCTTTACCCATCATCAGGACGCCTTACCCCAGGCGCTACGAGGCTACCGGGAAATCAATCGTCGTGCGCTTCGGCTGCTGCCGCCAGGCGGCCTGCTTTTTACCTTTTCGTGTTCTGGGCATGTCACGCCTTCGCTGTTTCGGGATGTGCTTTTCCAGGCCGCCATGGACGCCGACAGGGCGGTGCAGCTGCTGGGGGTGCTCCATGCCCCCGCCGACCACCCCATTGACCTGTATCATCCCCAAGGAGAGTACCTGAAGGGGCTGGTGTTGCGGGTTGAGTAGGGCTTGCAGATGTCAGAAAAGTCGTATCTTTGCCCTGCTTGCGGCAGTAGCTCAGCTGGTAGAGCGCAACCTTGCCAAGGTTGAGGTCGCGGGTTCGAGTCCCGTCTGCCGCTCCCCTTAGCTTAGCCGAGGTGGTGGAATCGGTAGACACGCAGGACTTAAAATCCTGTCGCCTGAAAAAGGCGGTACGGGTTCGAGTCCCGTCCTCGGCATAGCATGGACGAAGCCTTTGAGGCGTTCCTGCGAGAAAAGCGCATCCATCCTAAAAAGTGGGCAGAAGGACTTCCAGAGGCGGAGAGGGCAATACACCTTGAGGCTTTTCGTGTCCTTGGGCGTAAGGCTTACGAGCAGCGGTATTTGTTTTACTTCAACGCGTGGCGAAAGCTGTATCCGCTTTCCGAGGAGTTGTCGGCCTGAGTAAGCTCTCCTGGCGGCTGATGTGGGGGCTGGGGCTGCGCCGTCAGCGCGTGATCTTTTTCCTTCAGGTGGGCCTGGTGGCGTGTTCGGTAGCCGGCACGGTGCTGCTCGTGGGCCTTTCGCAGGCCTTCCGCGAAGCGATCACCCAGCGCCTCTACCAGTACATGGGCCGCTTCTGGGTGCGTTACTATGGAGAAGAGCAGGAAAGTCGGCCCCTCCCGATTGATAGGTCCTCTCTACAAAAGCTGGATTCTATACAAGGCGTCGTAACGGTACCTGCTATCCATTTGCCTGTGCTGATTGAAAGCGCGGCGCGTCGGTACGAGGGGCTAACCCTGCTGGCGGTAGCTCCCACCTGGTGGCAAAAGACCGCTTGGAAAAACCTCTTGACGCAGCAAGGCATGCCCCTAGAAGGGGATACGGTGGTCGTGCTTTCGCAAACGCTGGCCCAGCGGCTGGGCGTCCAGATAGGCGAACGGGTTACCTTGCTATGGCTAAGCGATGAGCGGCCCCGCCTCAGGCGGCTGCAGGTGGCCGCTCTCTACCAGGCCCACATTGAAGAAATAGATCGGCACGTGGGGTTCGTCTCGCTCTCCATGGGGCAGAAGCTGCTTGGATGGGACACCAGTCAGGTTCAGGTAGGGCACGTGTTTGCCTCTGGAAACGCCTCAGCGGAGGAGCTGGCTGAAGGCCTACCCGTCTTTTACGAGATACTTCCGATTGAGAGCCTGTATCCGGATATTTTTGACTGGCTGGGCCTGATTGAGCAGAATCTCCAGGTGATTCTGGGGATTGTGCTGGCGCTGGCTTTTTTTTCGGTGGCTTCGGCGTTTCTGGTGCTTCAGTTTGCACAGCGGCTGCGGTATGAAGTTCTGTGGGCGTTGGGGGCGCGGCCTCGTCAGCTTCTGGGTATTACGCTCTGGCAGGCGGTTTTTTCGGTGGGGGTGGGTACGCTGTTGGGGGAAGGCATAGCCGCGCTGCTCATGGCTGGGCAGGACCGATGGGCCTGGATCAAGTTGGACGCCGAAAACTACCTTTTGCCTGTCCTGCCGGTTTCGTGGGAGGCCAAACCGTTCTTAGGGGTGGCTGCGGTGGCCTTGAGCTTGGCTGGCGTGCTCAGTGTCCTGGCTTATCCCCGCAGACGGCAGGTGAGGCTCCTGGCTCAAGCTGAGTAGGGTAACTTTGCACCCGTGCGAACCCTCTCTGCGGGGCTTTTCTTGCTGGTGTGGGCCCAGCGGGTGCCCTTGCCGTCCGGTATCAATACCCCCCTCCACGAAAGCGCGCCTGTCCTGTCGGCCGATGGAAGGCAGCTTTTTTTCTGGCGCCTGGACGATCCTGCTGGCTATGGGGCCCAGGATATTTTTTATGCCGTCTGGGACGATTCGCTGGGGGACTTCGGGCCTGCTGTACACTTGGGAGGCGGCCTAAATGACCCTCGCGGCAATATCCCCTTCGGTATCACCCCCGATGGGCAGTACCTGCTTGTCTACAAGGAATTTCGCAATCCCCAAAACCCCTGCGAGTTGGGCTTTGCTCGGCGGCTTGCGGGTGATGTATGGACAGCCCCTGTGCAGTTGCGCGTGCAAAACTTTTCCAGCCGCAGCGGGAGTTCCCTCACGGCGGGGCTGGGCTGGGATGGTCGCACCTTGCTCCTCTCCATGAACGGCCCCGGCTCCTTGGGTGGGGAAGACCTATATGTGAGCTTTTACGACCCTGAAAAGCGCCTCTGGAGCGAACCCCGTTGGCTGGGGCCTACGATCAATTCGCCTGCCGATGAGGTAACCCCTTTTCTGGCACCCGATGGGGTCACGCTTTACTTTTCCACCAACGGCCGTCCCGACAGCAAAGGCCAAGACATCTATTTGACCCGGCGGCTTGATGACAGCTGGCAGCGATGGACTACCCCCCAACGCTTGCCTGAACCTATCAACTCCAGCGCGGACGATTATTACTTCAAGTTTGCTGCGCTGCATCCTGAGGTGGCTTATCTGGTCTCTACGGATTCGGTCGGGGAGTGGGGGCGTCAGCTGTACCGCGTGCCCTTACCCGAAGCCTACCGCCCCAGGCCCGTCGTGGTGGTAGAAGGCCAGGTTTTGGAGCAGGGGAGCCGACGGCCCATAGGAGGGGCAGAAATCCGTTATTACGACCTGGCCCAGAACACCCTGGAAGGCACCGCCTTCTCGGACCCCACGACCGGGGAGTATCGGGTTCTTTTGCCCTTGGGCGCGCTCTATGGCATCCTCGTGCAAAATCCCGGTTATTTCAGCCTCAGCGAGTACATCGATCTCAGGCAAGCGCCGCCCAGGGCTTCTATCAAGAAGGACATTGAAGTGGCGCCCCTTCTGGTAGGCACGGTGATTCGTCTCAATGGGCTTTTTTTTGCCAGTGGGGACAGCACCCTGCAGCCGGAGAGTCGGCTGGAGCTGGAGCGGCTTGCTTGGCTGCTGAGCGACCGGCCTACCATGCGCATTGAGATTTTGGGGCATACCGACAGCACAGGGCTCTTTGAGAAAAACATGGAGCTTTCTTGGCGGCGGGCGCATGCCGTGGCTCAATATCTGGAGGCGCGGGGGGTGTCGGCCGACCGGTTGCGCATCCGGGCCTTAGGGCCTACCCAGCCCGTAGCCGACAACCGGACGCCTGAAGGACGCGCCCGAAACCGACGCGTGGAATTTCGCATCCTGTCCTTGTAGCTTTGCCCGCATGGAAAAGAACCCTTGGCAGACGCTGTCTTCCCGGCAGGTCTACGATAACCCCTGGATAGCTGTCCGCGAAGACCAAGTCCTCACCCCTGCCGGTCAGCCCGGCATCTACGGCGTGGTCCACTATAAGCATCGGGCCTTGGGCGTGATACCGATCGATGAAGAAGGCCACACTTACCTCGTAGGGCAGTACCGCTACCCCTTGCAGGCTTACTCTTGGGAGATACCCGAAGGGGGAGGCAAGCTTGACCGCGACCCGCTGTCCGAAATCCAGCGAGAACTGGCCGAGGAAACCGGCCTCATCGCCCGCCGCTGGCGCCTGCTTTTGCGCATGCACCTCTCCAATAGCGTCTCCGATGAAGAGGCGCTCCTCTACTTAGCGTGGGACCTTCGTCGGGGCACGCCCCACCCCGAAGGAACCGAACAACTCCGCCTCTGGCGCTTGCCCCTCCACGAAGCCATAGAACGCCTCCACGCGGGCCAATTCACGGATTCCCTTACCGTCGCGGGGCTTCTGTATGTAGAGACCCTCCTTCATCGGAAAGCCTTAACTTTGCCCCCCACATGATCCGGCACAAGCCCTTCATTCTGACCCTCCTGGGCATTTTTTTTGCCATAGTCCTGTACAACCTCTACTGGGTATTTGAGCGCTTTCGCCTGGAGGCTAAGCTTTCGGCTCTTACGCCTGAAGCCCGTAGCGCCTGGTTCAAAGACCCCGACAACTACAAGTACTATCGCCGGGCCGTAGAGAACTCTTTTTCCCTGGGCCTGGACCTGCAAGGGGGCATGTACGTCACGCTGGAAGTGGGGGTAGAAGACCTCCTGCGGGGTTTGAGCGAAGTGCCCAACGATACGGTTTTCCAAGCTGTACTGAATGAAGCTGTCGCCAGGTATCGCCGAGGAGAAGGCAATCTGGTGGATCTTTTTGCTGAAACGCTCAAGCGGCGCAGCCCGGGCACTTCGCTGGCGCAGTTTTTCGCAGGGCCCAAGCTGGGCTTGGCTTACAACGCTTCCGATGCCGAAGTGCTGCGCAAGCTCCGCCAGGAAGTGGAAGATGCGGTGGAACGCACCTACAAGATCCTTCGCGTGCGGATAGACCAGTTTGGGGTGGTCTCGCCCAATATCCAGCGTCAGCCCGGCACAGGGCGGATTCTCCTTGAGCTGCCAGGCGTAAAAGACAGCGAACGGGTAAGGCGCCTCCTGCGTACCACCGCCCAGCTGGAGTTCTGGCCTACCTATACAATAAAAGAGGTCTTCCCCCTCCTCCAGAAGGCCAACGAGAAGCTTGCGGCGATGGCTTCTGCCCAGAAGGGGCAGGATACCCTGCGCGCCGATACCCTCGCCGCCTCAGACACCACCTCTAAGGGGGGAGAGCTTTCTACCGAAGAGCTGCTCTTAGGCAAAAAGAAACCAGGCGGACCAAGCGATACAGCCAAAAAGGATACCGCTGCCCTCTCGGAAGAGGAAAAGCGCAAGAAATTTGAAAAAGAGAACCCGCTGTTTGCGGTCCTGATTCCGCCGCAGAACGCCTCGGAAAACAGCCCTGTTGTGGGCTATGCTCGGATTGCGGATACTGCCACGGTGGGCCAGTACTTGCGCCGGCCGGAAATCAGGGCCCTTTTCCCAGACAACCTGGCTTTTGCCTGGACGGTCAAGCCCGAACAAGAAGGAACCGACGCTTTGACGCTTATTGCGCTGCGGGTCAACCCTGCGCGTCAGGCTCCGCTTACGGGAGAGGCCATAGAGGATGCCCGGCAGGACTTCAATCCGGACGATGGCAGCCCTATGGTCACGATGCGCATGAACGCCGAAGGCGCCCGCATCTGGAAACGGCTCACCACTGATTACCTGGGCAAATCCATCGCGGTCGTCTTGGATGGGTATGTCTACACCTACCCCGTGGTGCAGAGCGTCATCGCCAACGGAAACTCCCAGATCACCGGCAACTTCACCGTAGAGGAAGCCAAAGACCTGGCCAATGTGCTCAAGGCGGGCCGCCTCCCCGCAGCGATTCGGATAGAGGCCGAGGAGATCGTAGGCCCTTCGCTGGGTGAAGTGGCAATCCGGCAAGGGGTGATAGCCCTGGTGCTGGCCTTCGCTTCTATCCTGCTGGTGATGTGGGCTATCTACAGTACCGCAGGACTCATCGCAAACCTCGCACTGTTTATTCTCCTCCTCTTCATTGCGGGGGTCATGGCCGCCATGAATGTGGTCTTGACCTTGCCCGGTATCGCCGGTATCGTGCTCACGCTGGGTATGGCGGTAGACGTTAACATCCTGATTTATGAGCGCGTGCTGGAAGAGCTGCATGCCGGCAAGTCCTTGAAAGGAGCTATTGAAAACGGCTTCAATCGGGCGCTCTCCGCTATCACCGACTCCAATGTAACCACCTTGCTGACGGGCATCATCCTATATGCGTTTGGGATTGGACCCATTCGGGGCTTTGCCGTGACGCTGATCATTGGGATTACCGGCACTTTCCTTACAGGTGTGCTGATTACTCGCCTTCTCGTAGAGGCTGTGTACAATTCCCCTCGCTGGTCTTCTAAGCTGCGGTTCCGTACTGCCTTTGCGGAAAAGCTCCTCAGCAAAATCCCTCCGATTCCTTTCCATCGCCATTACCGTACCCTGCGCTGGGTCATGTGGGGTCTGGCGCTGGCTGGGGCAGCGGCGCTGATAGGGGTAGGCATTCGGCCGGGGCTGGAGTTCACGGGGGGGCTATCAGTTCCAGGTGGCGTTGACTCGTCCCGCCTCCCTGGACCAGGTCCAGGAAGACCTCACCGCCGCCTTTGAGGGGACCGTGCCCGTCATCAAAACCGTAGGAGCTAAAAACGACCTTCTGATTAGCACAAGCTACCTTTACGACCAGCCTAATCGCCAGGCCGATGTGGAAAAAGCCCTCATGGAGGGCCTGCGCAAGCGGCACGCTGACGCCAACCCGCAGATTGTGCGTTCGGCGCTCGTGGGGCCCAGCGTCGCAGAAGATATTCGCTCCAGCGCCGTCATCTCCGTGACCTTGGGCATCTTGGTGATTGCGCTATACCTGCTCTTGCGCTTCCGGAGTTTTGCTTATTCGCTGGGGAGTGCGGCTTCGCTGCTGGTGACGACGCTGGTTATCCTGGGTATTTACGGGCTTCTGAGCTGGTCTGACCTCCTACCTTTCTCGCTGGAGGCTAATCAGGACACCATAGCCGCCGCCCTTACGGTGATTGGCTTTGTGGTGCACGACTCCGTGATTCTCTTTGACCGCATTCGGGAGGAGCGCAAGCGACCCGGAGCCGAGGCCCTGCCCGCCGCCGAACTGCACAGCCAGAGCGTGAACCTGGTCTTTATCCGGACCTTGTTGACCACCCTTACCGTCGTACAGGTGGTGGTGATCCTGCTCCTGATAGGAGGGGAAAGCACCAAGGGGTTCTCCCTACTGATGCTGCTGGGCTTCCTCTTTGGCGTCATTTCTACCATTTATGTGGCCAGCGATGTGTCGGCTCTCCTACTTGAGCGTTTTCGTCGGCGCTCTCCTGCGGCGGCCCCTTCGTCTCGCTGAAGGGCTTTGGCTGATAGGCCTGTGGGCTTGCAGCAGCCCGGATAAAGCCGCCCAGCCAGAAGATACCCCCACCAGCGGGCACATTCGCATAGCGGCGGACCTGTCGCTGCGACCCGCTTTGGACCCTTTGCTGGAACAGTTTCACCGCACTTATCCCCGTGCGCACATAGAAGTGCGCTATCTACCGGAGGCGGAAGCGGTGGCAGGTTTGCTTTCGGACAGCTTCCGCGTGGTGGTGGTGGCGAGGCCTTTCACGCCAGAGGACTCGGCGCAGCTGGCTAGCCAGCGCATCCGCCCCAAGCAAACGCGCCTGGTGCGAGAAGGCATTGCCGTAATCGGGCATCCTAACCGGAAGGATAGCCTCCTGCGGATAGATACCCTTCTGGCTTGGCTGACGAACCCCCGAAGCCCCTACATTTTTGTGGTAGAGGGAGGGTCAGGTTCGGGTATTTTGCGCTACCTCAAGGATTCCCTTCTCAAGGGGGCGGAAATCCGGGCACCTCTTTACCGGGCCGATTCGGCGCCGGCGGCTATCGCCTACGTCCAACAGAACCCTCGCGCCATAGGGCTAATTGGGGTGGCTTGGGTCTGTGACCGGGAAGATTCCACCACGCAAAAGTTTCTCCAGAGCGTGCGGCTTTTTGCCCTGGCTCCTTCCGGAGGGGATGCGTACTACTACCCCTATGCGGGCTACCTAAGGCCGGGCTTTTATCCTCTGGCCCGAGATGTGTATGCCCTCAGTCGGGAACCTCGCCTGGGGCTTGGCTCGGGCTTTATCAGCTACGCTGCTGGACCGGACGGTCAGCGCCTCCTCCTGAAGTCTGAACTCTTACCGGCCCAGGCCCCTGTACGCATCGTTGAGCTGAAAGAAGAGGCTTTTACCATAGAGCGCGAAAAGCGGTAGAGCCCTCTCCTCTATCTTTGCCCCGTGCAACGACACACCTGGATAGGCCTTTTCCTCCTCACGCTGCTGATGTTCTTGTGGACCTTTTGGATGGCGCGCACCAGCCTGCCTTCTGCGCCGAGCGCAGATACCCTCACCACCCCGACCCTCTCGGAGAGAGACACCACGGCAGCCCTTCAGCCGCCTTCGGCTGGCAAGGGAATGGATTCTTCAGCGCGGGCTGCTCGGTACGGCGCCTACGCCCCCTTTACGCAAGGAAAGGATAGCCTGTTTTCTGTAGAGACGCCTTACGCTCGCTGGGTCTTTGGCACACGAGGGGCTCGCCTCGTGGCATACACCCTTCCGGGCTTCCGTACGGCAGAAGGTAAGCCTGTGGTTCTCTGGGACTCCTCCCAGGTGCAGCGGTTCCTTTTTGCCGAAGGGCGTACCATCTTGGCCTCCGATGAATTGTACTTTACCCTTGTCCACGCTCCCCGCACAAAAGTAACAGGCCAAGACAGCGTAGTCTTTCGGTTGGCTTTTTCGCCGGATACTTTCATTCAGGTGGTGTATCGCCTTTCGGGTGCCGATTACCGGGCCGGGTGGGAAGTGCGATTTGTGGGCCTGGCCGGAAGGCTCCGCAACCCCTATTTGCTGCATAGCTTCCGGTATCGTACGCCTCTTACGGAGGCTTCAGCCGAGCTTATGCGTCCCCATTGCGCCTTTTATTACAAGCAAAGCGAGGAAGTGGCTTCGCTTACGCCTGATGACGAGGAGATGGTTCAGCAAGCCTTACAAGGACGTATACGCTGGGTATCGGCTAAGGGGCAGTTTTTCTGTACGCTCTTTCAAGGGGAGGAGGCCTTTTCCGATGTGGTCCTTCGCTCTTTGCCTTATGGAGACGGGCTTCCTGTGTATGAGGCTGAGCTTCAACTTCCTTTGGTAGACGGCAAAGCGCAGGAAACCTGGTATTTTGGCCCCACGCGCTACACGCTCCTGCGGCAGTACGGCGAAGGCTACGAAAAACAACTCAACCTGGGCTGGAGCTTCATCCGGTACATCAACACGGCTTTTATCATTCCGGTCTTCGGTTTGCTGGAGAAGTTTATCCCTTCTTACGGCCTCATCATCACCATCCTGGCTTTTCTGGTGAAGGTTATCCTGTCGCCTCTAACCTGGCGCAGTTATCTGGTGGGGGTGCGGATGCAGGTGATTCAAGAACTTCCTGAGGTCAAGGCCCTGGAAGAGAAGTACAAGGACCAGCCCGACAAGCTCATGATTGAGCGCAGTTTACTTTTCCAGCAGCTGGGCGTGAATCCCCTCAGTGGATGCGTACCCCTTCTGCTGCAGATACCCATATTTTTTGCGATGACGAGCTTTTTCCCCAATGCTTTTGAGCTTCGGCAGCAGAGTTTTCTTTGGGCGTCCGATTTGTCTTCTTATGACGCAGTCTTGCGATGGGGTTTTCATATACCATTGCTTGGGGATCATTTGAGTTTGTTTGCTTTGCTTACGGCGCTCTCTACGCTGGCTTATACCTACTTCACGCAGCAGGCGCAACCTACTGCGAATCCCTCGCTCAAGTGGCTGCCTTATCTGACGCCTGCGATTTTCTTTTTGTTTCTAAACTCGTACTCGGCTGCGCTAAGCTGGTATTATTTCGTGCTAAATGTGCTCACGATAGCGCAGACGCTGGTCATGAAGCGCTTCGTAGATAAAGAGGCGCTGGTTCGCAAGCTGCGGGAAGTGCAAAGGAAAAAGCAAAATAAGGCCGAGATAGCTCAGAAGCGAGCCCGCATGCAGCGATGGTTTCGGCGCTAAGGTGGGTGGGCCTGGTGGGGCTGCTTGCAGGCCAGGGGCTTTCCCGCAAGCTTGCTTACCAGAAGGCCCAGGATCACACTCGCCTGGGGCAGTGGGAAGCGGCCGTGGCCGCTTGGCGTAGCCTTCTGTGGAGCGAACGCGACTCCACAGCCCGCGCCCTTATCTGTCAGCAATTGGGGTACATTGCCCTTCGGCGGGGCGACAGCAGCGAAGCCCTTTACCTTTGGGAGCAGAGCCTTCGGTATCGGCCTGCTTATCCCGTCGCCCTGACGAATTACCAGTGGCTGCGTCTGCGCCTCAAGCGCCCCCCCCAAGCACCGCCTCCCCACATCTCGCAGTATATGCCTTATCCCCCTCTTTCGGAGGAGGCTCCGCCTGTCTGGGGGGAAGGCCCCCTTCAATTCACTGAGCCTTCTTCCCTACGATGGTGGTGCGTTCGCCGCTTGCAAGAATGAGGTTTGCGCTATCTTTGCGGTATGCGCCGATTTTTGGGTTTGAGGTGGTGCCCTCGTCTTGCTGGCACTTGCGCTCGGATGGCGTCCCACCCCTACGCAGCTCCGAGTTTCCGGTAGCTACTTCCCTTGGGAACCGGTAGGGCCCGTGAATCTGGGGCATAATTTGACTCACGGGTGTCCGCGTCGGCAATACCCTCTATGTGGGGTCCGCCTTTGGGGGACTTTTCCGCTCTACCGACAATGGCCGTTCCTGGGAAGTGGTCCCGGGCTTTACGCTCAACCAAAATGGCGAAGCTGTGTACCGCTGCCCTTCGGTGACGGCCCTGGCTACGGATGGCACCCGGCTCTATGTCGGAACAGGGGCCATTGTCCAGTATAACCCTGCTGGCATAAGCCCGTCTGCGGTGGCGACTACCGCTCCCGGTCTGATAGGTGCCTTTGGCCGGCCAGGTATGGGGGTCTTTGTCTCTACCGACGGCGGTAACACCTTCTCAAACCAGAATGCCACCTGGAAGCTCTCTTATCCTGCGCTCTCTTACGCAAACGACTACACGAATACCGGCGTCATCAATGTGGTAGACATAGCTGTGAACGGCGATAAGGTGGCCGTCCTGACTCCTGATACGCTTTTGCTTTCTCTTGATGGGCTGGCTACCCTTCAGGGGGTAGGGCGCATTGCGGGGGGCAAGCGTCTTCGGAGCGTGGCCTGGGGAGCCAACGATGCGCTCTTCGTGACAACCGCCGACTCGCTCTACCGATCCACGGATGGAGGACAGACTTTTGTGCCGGTCTCGGGTATCCAGCTTCCTTCGGGCCTCACGGGCGTCTCGGGGATAGGAGGGGGGAACGCCATCGTGCGAGCAGCACCCTCCAACTCGTCTACCTTGTACTTGGCCAGCGCTAAAAGCGACGGCACCCTGGTAGGAGTTTGGGCTTCGCCGGATAATGGAGACACCTGGACTCGCATCGCCAACCAGGAAAACCCTTCCTTTGCTGTGCTGGGAGGTCAGGGTACAAGCGCTCTGGCGCTTAGGGTAGACCCCACCGATCCAACCCACCTCCTTCTTGGCGGGGCCACTCTGTGGGAGTTCAGCCCTGCTGAAGGCTGGCAGCGGATCAATCCTTCCAATCAAGACCCTCTTATTTTGCGACTGCCGACGGTTATGCGTGATTTTGTCTTCCTGTCCAGGGATGAATGGCTGGTGATTGGGGACGGACGGCTTGTGCGTATCACCCAAGGTGGCGCTCGTATTGAAGACGCCAACCGAGGCCTCCAAGCTAACCGCATTTTATCTGTCGCTGTCTCAGCGAAGGGCGATGTGTATGCCTCAGGGCCCTCGCCGGTGCTTATCACTTCTCGGCGAGAAGAAGATCCAGCCGGGCTTTTCCGGCTTGTCCCTCTTGGAACCTTTCCTGTTCCTTCTCCAGCTGGGCCAGTGGCGGTGAGCAGCATAGACCCGGATATTTCGTTCTTCTCCTATCAGAGTGGGCGTCTGCGCGTCTCCCAAGACAGAGGCCAGACCTACGTTTCTTTCTATACTGCGCCTTTGGCTTTTTCCTGGGATACTACCCTCATCCAATCTGCCTCTGCAGCCGTTTCTGGGGATAGACCGGATGCCTTTGGGCCTTTGTATCCGCCTTTTGCGCTGGTGGAGAAGTTTGGGCAAAAAGTCCTCAATAGCGATGGGACGCGCCTCGGCACAAGCTATCTCTTCATTGCCACAGGAAGGGGCTTGTGGACGATCACCAACCCTATCTCTACCAACCCCGATACCATCCCTCATTGGAATCGTGTGAGTGGGACCACCCCTATTGGCCTAAATGCCGATGTAAGCTACGCCAGTTATTTGAGCTCCTCTAATGGCATTCCTACTGCTTTGGCGGCGGATTCGGCGTATACGGTGTGGATCGGCACCTCCAACGGCCGACTCCTACGGGTCAAAAATGCGCATGATGTTACAATCGACCGTAGTGCGCAAGATGGAGTAGAGGATCTTACCTCAGCCATTTCGGGGGTGGGGGGCCGCTACATCAGTGCGGTAGCTGTGCACCCTAAGAATCCAGATCTCTTGGCTGTAGCGGTGGGAAGCTATGCCGGGCCGGCGGATCGGATCTTCCTCTCCACAAACGCCACCGACCCTAACCCCACATTTACCTCTATTTCTACCGGTCTGCCCGACGTGCCGGTGTATAGTCTCTTCTTCTATCCGGACTCGTCCTACTTGCTCTTTGCGGGTACCGAGTGGGGGCTCTGGCGCTGCATGGACGTCCGAGCGCCTACTTGGGAGGAAATGACCGGCCAGGTTGTGGGCCGGGTGCCGGTGACGTCCATCACTTGGAAACCTTATCGGTATCGGATAGACACGGTAGGGGGTACACCTGACCTGCCCCAGGTAGAGGGGTTCTTGGAGGAGGACCCGGAAAAGCCCCTCTACATTGCCACCTGGGGCCGAGGCGTATGGAAGCTCAATAGTCGCTTCGCTACAAGCCTCTCCGGGTCAAGCGCGCTCCCACGGGGCCTCATCGTCTCGGTGTATCCGAACCCCTTCCAGTCCCAGCTTTTCCTGGAGGTGCGTTTACCTGAAGGGGCTCGCCAGTTGAGTTACCGGCTTTATACCCTTGATGGCCGCTGTGTAGCGGCGGAGGCTTATCCTTCGTCGCTCTCCCCAGGTCAGCATACCCTGGTGTGGCAGGTGCCAGCCTTGCCCGCGGGCCTGTACCTCCTACAAGTAGAGGGGGCCGATGGGGCCGGCCGCAAGTTTGCCGCGTCGCTGAAGCTCCTCCATCCGTAGTAGTACGCTCCCGCCTTTTTAGCCCGGGGAAGCATCCTGCTTCTCCGGGCTTCTTTTTACCTTTGCACCCGCCATGTTTGCTGTGATAGAACTGGGAGGCCAGCAGTGGAAGGTCTCCCCAGGCACTCGCCTGGCCCTTAACCGCCTGCCTTACGAAGAAGGGACGGTTTTTACCCTGGACAAAGCCCTACTTATTGAAAAAGATGGCCAAACGCAGATAGGTACGCCTTACGTTCCTGCGGCCGTGCAGGTGAAGGTAGAGAAGCACTTTCGCGGCCCTAAAGTGATTGTCTTCAAGAAGAAGCGCCGCAAAGGCTACAAGCGTAAACGCGGCCATCGTCAGGAAATGACCCTCGTAACCATTCAATCGTTATAAGCTATGGCGCATAAAAAGGGCCTGGGTAGCAGTCGCAATGGACGCGAGTCTGAAAGCAAGCGTCTGGGTGTCAAGCTGTTTGGTGGGCAGCTGGCTCGGCCAGGCAATATTATTGTGCGGCAAAGAGGCACTCGGTTCTGGCCTGGCAAGGGGGTGGGCATGGGAAAAGACCATACCCTTTTTGCCCTGGTGGAGGGGGTGGTGCACTTTAGGGAGCGTAAGGGGCGCCGCTTCGTTGAAGTGCAGCCTCTTTCGGCCTAAGCCAGCCAGAGGGTAGCCTCGCTTTCGGTGGCTTCTATCTCGTGGAGGGCGCCGAGGACGAGAGGCCAGTTCCGCTCGCTATGGCCGACAGGTAGTCCCATCAGCAGGGGTCCTGGGATGCTCGCTGCGCTCTCCGACAAGATCTCCGAGGGAGACTTGCCGAAGGGTGTGTCTTCCTCGTCCCGCAAGAGGGTCAATTCTCCCACGAGCAGCGCCTTGCTGTAATTGTACCAGCCTGCGTTCCGCAGGTGCCAGCTCATCCGATCCAGCCTGTATAGGTATTCGCCCACTTCTTCCCAGAATAGCAAAGGGGGTTTTGCCCACTTTCTGAGGTCCAACGGAGTTCCGCAAAGGGTTTGCAAAAGGGTCAAGTTGCCTCCCAGAAGGGGGCCTTGGGCCTGGCCGCTGCGCCAGGCATACCAGGGTTGGCGCGTCCAGCGGAGGGTATAGGTGGGTTTAGAGGAACGGAGGATATCCAAACACCGGTTCACGGCTTCGATGTG
>BPGW01000003.1 GCA_026003235.1 Bacteroidia bacterium
ATTCTCCAGCGGCGCAGCGATACAGGCTGGGTGGCGATCTACCGACATCAGGTGGCCGGCACGCAGTCTTTCGTGTGGGTAGATAGCTTCCCCAGCTTCAGTCAGCCTAACCTGTACCGGGTGGTGAGCGAACACGGGCTGAGGGCGCTCGTCTACAGCAATGTAGCCGAAGCACGTTTTGAGATGGAGACGGCCTCAGAAGAGTTCGTGCGGGCTTTTCCGAATCCCCTCCAGGCCCTTCTCACGGTGCAGTTTGGCCTGTCCCAAGAACGCGAGGTGGGAGATCCTCATCTATGACATGAAGGGTGCCCAGGTAGCTTACCTGCGACCTACTCGGTATGCGGCAGGACTGCACGAGATAGTGCTCTATGCAGAGGGGTGGGGCTACAGGGGTCTATACCCTCCAGTTTGTACGGGACGGTCAGACCAAGAGCCTGAAGCTGCTGAAGATGGTGCCTTGACAGGCCTAGGGCGGAGGCTGAGCGGCTGCGTACCGGGGGTTGGGGGAAGAAGCGTTCGGGGGGTGGGGTGGTTTTTGGGGTGGTAGGGGAGAAAGCGGGGGGCCGGCGCCGCAGGCGCCGGCCCCCCTAGCCTTTAGCCTCCGCCCAAAAAACCCTCTAACCCAGCCTCAAAGCACCACCTGCCTATTCACTGGCACGCTTCGCAGATCTCGCCTTCGCTCTCGGCATTCCATCGGCACACCGCCCCTGAAATAGAAGTAGGTGTTTCCCAACTACCTAATACTTCTGCCCGAGACACGGTGCTCTTCTCTATCGCCGAAGCCCCCAGCGTACGCAGGTAGTAGGTCGTCTTTAGCCCAGCATGCCAGGCGTAGCGGTACATGTGGCTCAGTTCTTTCATGTCGGGCTGTGCCAGGTAAAGGTTCAGCGATTGGGATTGGTCTATCCATTTTTGGCGGTGGGCCGCCGCGTCAATTATCCGCTTCCAGGAAATCTGAAAGGCCGTTTTATAGCGCTCCACTAAGTGGGCAGGGATGCCAGGCACCTGAGAAAGGTCTCCATCAAAGTACTTGATCTGCTTGCGGACTTCTTCGGTCCACAGGCCTAAGGCCTTCAGGTCACGCACCAGGTAAGGGTTCAGCACCACGAAGTCGCCCGAGAGGTTGCTTTTGACGTACATGTTGCTGTAGAGGGGCTCAATAGAAGGCGAACTGCCCATGATGTTGGAAATGGTGGCGGTAGGGGCGATGGCCAGCACGTTGGAGTTGCGCATGCCCTGGCGCTGAATTTTAGCCCGAAGAGCCTCCCAGTCTAACTTGCCGCCTCGTTTGACTTGGATGGGCTGGCCCCGCTCTTGTTCTAAGAGCTCCAGCGTTTCGGGCGGCAGAAGACCCCGGTCCCACTTAGAGCCTGGGAAGCTTGGGTAAGGGCCCCGTTCTACCGCTAAGTCAGAGGAAGCGGAGGTAAGCCTCGTACGCAATGAACTCCATCACCTGGTCGGCTAATTCTACCGCTTCGTCGGAGTCAAAGGGTATGCCTTGGGCCATAAGCAGGTAGTGCCAGCCCATCAGGCCCAAGCCGATGGGGCGGTGGCGGAGGTTAGACCGACGGGCCGCCTCTACCGGGTAGAAGTTGATGTCAATCACGTTGTCAAGGGCGCGCACGGCGATACGGATCGTCTCGCGCAGAAGGTCCCAATCTATGCTCCCATCAGGCCGCAAATGGTTCTCCAGCACGATGGAACCCAAATTGCATACGGCGGTTTCCTCGGAGCTGGTGGGTAGGGTGATTTCGGTGCACAGGTTGGAAGAATGAATCACGCCCACGTGGTCTTGAGGGCTGCGGATATTGGAAGGGTCCTTGAAGGTCATCCAAGGATGGCCGGTCTCGTAGAGCATGCGCAGCATGTGCTTCCAGAGCTCAATGGCTTCTATGCGTTGGCCCCAGATTTGGCCTTCTTCGGCAAGCTTTTCGTAGTACTGATATCTTTCTTCAAAGGCTCGGCCGTACAGTTCGTGGAGGTCAGGTACTTCGTTGGAGCGGAAAAGCGTCCAGTGCTGGCGGGCTTCCACGCGCTTCATGAAGAGATCCGGGATCCAGGAAGCGGTGTTGAGGTCGTGGGTTCGGCGGCGTTCATCGCCGGTGTTGCGGCGCAGTTCTAAAAAGTCAAAAATGTCGTTGTGCCACACTTCCAGGTAGGCGCAGCCGGAACCCGCTCGTTTGCCGCCTTGGTTGACGGCCACAAGCTGGTCGTTGTGCATTTTGAGGAAGGGGATCACGCCTTGGCTTTCGCCGTTGGTGCCTTTGATGTAGGCGCCGGTGCCGCGCACAGCCGTCCATGACCCTCCTAAGCCCCCCGCCCACTTGGAGAGGAAGGCGTTTCTCGGCGATCCCCCGCAGCATGATAGACTCAATGGAGTCGTCTACCTTGTATAAGTAACAGGAGGAGAGCTGAGGTCGTGTTGTGCCGCTATTGAAGAGGGTAGGGGTGGAAGAGCAAAAAGAGCCGCCGGCGATAACGGTCGTACAGGGCCAGGGTATGGGCCTCGCGGTGTTCGCCTTCAAGGAGGTGCAAGCCCATAGCCACCCGCATCCAGAAAAACTGCGGCGTCTCAATGCGGCGCGGTTTGGGGCCGCTTTTGTCGGTGATGAGATACCGGTCGTAAAGCGTCTGGATGCCCAGGTAAGTGAAGGCCTTATCATAGCTGGGGTCTAACTCGGCGGCCAGCCGCTCAAGGTCAAAGTCCCGCAGCCGAGGGTCCAGCCTTTCTAGGGCAATGCCCCGCTCCAGGTAAGGAATGAAACCGGCCTGGTGGAATTCTCGCAGCCGTTCAGGGCCGTGGCGCAGGATGTCCCACCCCAGCGCTTCTTCGTACAGGTAAGTCAAGAGGAGCCTTCCGGCCAAGATCGCAAAGTCTGCGTCGTATTCCATGAGGGCCTTCGCGTTGAGCAGGAGGGTTTTTTTGCAGGTTTTCCTCGGCTAATGCCCGAGTAGAGACTCTTGCGAAGGGCGTTTTCAATGGCGGTGGAGGAGAGGTTTACTTGCAAGCCTTCAAGCGCATACGCCAGCCGAGCCCGCAGTTCCTGCCCATCCCAGAAGGTTACGGTGCCGTTGGGTTCCACTACCTCCAGCAAGCTAAGTTGGAGGGGAGCTTGCCGGGCTGCTTCCAGCCGTTCTTGGGCTCTTTTAGCTCGGTAGAGCGCATAAGCTCGGGCTACGTCCCAAAGCTCTTCCAGTAGGAGGGCCTCAATCACCAGGTCCTGGATGGTTTCAAGCTCTACCACAGGCCGGCCTAACCCAAACACCCGTTGGGTGATCTTTTCCACGAGGCGCGGAAGGGGATCAGGCGGGTAGCCTGTGGCGCGAAAGGCCTTTTCCAGCGCACGGGCGATCTTGGTTCCCATCCAAGGTACCACTTGCCCTGTGCGGCGTCGCACCAAAGGAGCGGTAGGAAGCGGAGTTTGCTTCGGGTGCTGCTCGGCCCGCAAAAGCAGGAAAGCGTAAGCCACCCTGTCGTGCCCTTGCTCAAAGAGAGACCGAGCAAGGAGCGCCACAATGTCGGCTTCGGTCGGCTTGACGGCAGCAGGGAGCTCATCCAGCCAAGTCAGCACGGGGGCGCAGCCAGGCTTCCATCAGCTCGCGCAGCTGGTCGTAGTCTACGCTTTGGCTTAGCTGGGTGCTGAGCCAGGCCTGAGCTAACAGCTTCATGTAGGGGTCGGCTTCAAAGTAGTGGGGCACTTCCCCGTTGGCCAGCTCACGAGGGAAGCTGGTCAAAAGCCCCCAGGCTGAAGAGCGCGGAAGTACAATCATACTCCGCTTCACCTGCTGCAAACTCTCTACCAGTCTACCTAAGTCTAACACTTCTCTCATAGGTCGTTAGAAGTTTTGAGTTTTTGCTGTAAAAAACGGTCCTGCTTGGCTCCCTGCGGAGGTGAGGAGAGGCTTCCCTATGAGGAGCTTCCACATGCCTCTAAGTAACACAATCCCCCCTACTCTGGTGCCTCCCCCCTGGTGGATACCCTGTGGATACCAGATAGGGAACTTGAAAGCAGCAGCATTTGCCCGAAAATCCCTACCTTTGCCGAGGTATGAAACGCTTTTCAATACAGCACTTTTGGACCCTTGCCTGGAAGCGGTTCCGGCAGAATTTTGTTGCGGCTGTTACCCTCATTCCCGTCTCCAGCCTTGTAGGGGCCCTGGTGGCTTCTGTAGGTGTAACAGGGATATTGCTTTCTTTAAAATCTTGCGAGGGGCGCATGCAGAAGTATAGGGTAGAGGCTGCGGGTCGGCTAGAAAGTATCTCCATGCCCACAGATAACTACTTTTACAAGCAGGCTTCTCTTGCTTTAGAACAAGAACGGGGGGGCGAGGATGTAAGCAAGGAAGAGATCGTCCGCCGTGCGCTGAAGATAGCCGACTCCACAGAGCAGGCCCTATCTGCGGAGAAAAAGAAGATCGAGGCTATACTGGCCGGTACCGATATCAAAGCGCTCAGAGACTCCATTCGCAAAGATATTGTGGGCAAATTAGAGGAGAAGAAGCGCAGAATTGAGACGGCTATTCAATACTTCGCCGAAGGCGAGTTTGAACGTGCAAATAGTGACCAATATTTCCAAAGTTTTTTGAAAGAACTTTCCCGTGCTGAACCAATGCCATTCCACGAGAGTGCCGAAGAAAAAGCCATTTATCTTCGGCAATCTCTTGAGCAGGCTTACCAGAGATGGCTTGAGGAGGTTGATGCGCGAGTAGAGAGTCAAATAGAGGCCATTAAGGGCAACGGGGAGAGGGATTTAGCTATACTTGAGGAGGCCTTGAACAAGATTCCGAAGCTAAAGGAGGAGCTTAGCCAAAAACTCGAGGAGATTGAGAATGCAAAGACCAGTCCCTTCGTGGTCTTCATCAAGAAGATGTGGACTTGGTTGACTACATTGGTTCTGCTGGTGCTGTATTTCCTGCTTGCATGGGTGGGGGTGGTCTGGTTGGGGATAGGGGTAGATCGGCTGGCTCTAAGCCTGAATACCGAAAAAGGGGTCGGTGAGCTCTTCGGTGATGTGCTGCCCGTGCCTCCTCTAAAAATCGCCCTCCATTATAGCCTTGCCCAGCTTACGATCGGGGTAGGAATAGGGGTTTTGGGGCTTTTGTGGATCATTTTGAATTTTATTCTAAACTTTATTTTCGGTGCGTTCGATGAAAACGTAATAAGTGCCGGACCTGCAAGCCCTTTCTTTATCTTCCTGTCCCTTGTATTACTTCTTGGGGTGTATCTCCTAACCTGGCCGATTAACTTTTACATCCTGCGGGGAGAAAACTTTATCAGAGCTATAACTAAGAGCTTTCACTTTTTCCGCACCAGTTACAATAAGCTCGTTTTATTTGAGTTTTCTCGGGCATTTATTTTCGTATTTATCAATCTGATACCGCTTTTACTGCTTTTCAGGGCTTATGAAGTACTTAAGAACTTGGAAAAACTTAAGAGCTTGGAAAAATTTACTTCTGAGTTCGGTGTCCTTGATACCCTCTTGCTCATGGGCTTGTTAGTGGTTTGGGGGATTGCTTTGGTCTTTTTGACCCTCATGCGTGCGGTGTTTTTTGTGGAGATGACGGAAGGGGAAGAAGGAGAGCCAGCGGAAGGTTCCGTGCCATCTGCCGATGCGTAGTTGGGGCACACCATAAGAAAAGGCCCCGCAGGGACTGCCTGCGGGGCTTTCTTTTTGAAAAAAGGGGAGCTTTAGAGTTCGTCGTCGCTGGCAGGCACGAGGGCCGAAGCTTTCCGGTATTCGGTGACTCGCCCTTCAAAAAAGTTTTGCTCTTTGCGAATGTCCATCAGTTCGGCCAGCCAGGGGAGGGTATTTCGGGCTCCGGGGTAGAGGGGTTCCAGCCCCACGCTCTGGAGGCGCCGATTGGCAATGTAGTGAATGTACTCTATGAATTCCTCGGGTTTGAGGCCTACAGCCGGCATGGGCAGACAATCTCGGATAAAGGCCACTTCCAGCTCCACGCCTTCTTCCATGGTCTGGCGCAGCTCTTCTTGGAATTTGGGTGTCCAGATGTCTGGGTTTTCGTTGACCAGCTCTAAAAGCAGGCGCCGGAAAAGCTCAATATGGTTGCTCTCGTCGCGCAGCGTGTAGCGGAACATCTGCCCAATGCCTGGGAACTTCCCTTGGCGGTAGAGGCTCAGCACCATGCCAAACAGACCATAAAACTGGGTGCCTTCCATCACCAGGCCGAAAGTGAAGATGTTCTTGGCCAGAAGCTGTTTGTTTTCTGTGCGGGTCAGGTCCAAGTCCCGCCGCAGCGCTTGGGAGATCCGCGTTACGAAGGCGTTTTTAGCTCGGATGGTAGGAATGTCTACGAACATCGCTTCGCATTCGTAGGGGTCAATTCCCAGCGACGAGATCATGTACAAGAGCGAGTCGGCGTGGACATTTTCTTCGTGGGCGTGGCGGCCCAGCACCAGCTTCAGCTCGCTGGCGGTCACCAGCTCGCGCACCACATGGAGGATGTTGTCCCCTACGATGCCTTCGGCGGCGGAGAAATAACCCACCGCCATGCGGATGATCCACCTGTCTATGTCAGAGATGTCTGCGCTTTTCCACTGGGCGGCGTCTTTGTTCATGGGGATGTCTTCGGGTTCCCAGTGGTTGGCTTTCATGGTGCGGTACAGGTCGTAGGCCCAGGGGTACTTGAGGGGCAGCAGGTTGAATGCCATGGTGATACGACCGTTGATGACCCGCTTTTCGGCGAGCGCTTGCTCGGCCTTATCTACGTCGAGGACGAACTCGCGTCCTGCAAAAGTGTACGTGCGCGTAGCCATACAGCGAAGTTAACAGAGCTCCCACCGAACCTATCCCAGCCGTGCGGTGCAGAGGGTGTGGAAAACTCCCCTGTGGAAGCTTGACTGGGGTGGGGAAGGTTCTTACCTTATCTTATAGAGGGGCAGGTCGGGAAAAGCCATTTGGACGCGTCGGGCATCGGTGTCGGTGAGAAAGGTTTGGCCGGCTAAGCGGGCCAGACGCCCTACCGCTTGCAAGCGCTGGCTGTCCAGCTTTTCCCCTATATCGTCCAGCAGAAGGAGGGGAGGGCGGTGCCGCTGGCTGAGGTGGGTGGTCTCGGCCCACTTGAGCGCAATCAGAAGAGACTTCTTTTGCCCTTCGGAGGTGTAGCCTCGCGCGGGCTTGCCGTCCAGGCTCAGCACAAAGTCTTCGGTATGTGGGCCAAGTAGGGTATACCCTCGGCGCTGTTCCAGAGGGCGTAAGCGCTCCCAAGCGCGCCGCCAGGCCTCCTCCGTCGGTTCCACGAAGAGGCGATAGCTCAAGCGAGGCTTTTCCGAACCGAGTTCGCTGTAGAAAGCCTGTAGGGGCGCTTCCAGGTCCTCAGCAAGCTGGAGGCGATAGCGCTCTAGGACCAGGCCTTCCTGGATGAGAAACGATTCCCAGGCGTAGAGGGCTTCGGGGGAAGGGTTTTGGGTTAGCAGGGCGTTGCGCTCGGCCAGAGCCTTTTGGTAGCGACTCAGTGCAGCGAGATAAGTGGGTGAGAGCTGACTCAGGAGCCGATCAGCCCACCTTCGCCGTAGGGCGGCCGGCCCTTCAATCCACTCGGTGTCCGAAGGCCGTAAAACCACCACAGGCAGCCGACCGATCCACTCGGCCAAGGGGCGCACTTCCTGCTGCTGCCATACCACTCGGGTACCCTGGGCCTTTTCGTAGATCACCTCCACCACCCCTGAGGAGAGCCGGGCTCGCAGACGATAGCCGCTATGCCCCCACTGAATGAGTTCGGTTTCCTTGCCGAATCCCCGCAGCAGGGCCACTTTGTGCAGCGCTTCCAGCAAGGTGGTTTTGCCGGCTGCGTTCGGACCCACGAAAGCCTGCCCCACCTCTTCAAAGGTGAAGCGCTCGTGCTCATACCGCCGGAAGTGGCTTAGCTCCAGAGCTTGGACCCGTTCCATGTTGTATCTTTGCTTCTATGGCAAAAGTACAGGCCGCTCCTGCTAATGTTGGGTACCCGCGGGAGCAGCTTCTTACCTGGTATCGGCAAATGCTGGCGGTTCGTCGCATGGAAGAAAAAGCCGCTCAGCTCTACACGCAGCAAAAAATCCGGGGTTTCCTACACCTATACATAGGCCAGGAGGCGGTGGGGGTGGGCATAGAAGCGGCGATCCGCCGAGAAGACTATGTGATTACGGGCTATCGCGAACATGGCAACGCTTATTTGAGGGGTATTCCTATGCGGCAGATCATGGCTGAGCTGATGGGTAAGGAAACCGGCTGCTCTCGGGGTAAGGGGGGGGTCCATGCACATGTTTTCCAAGGAAAAGCGCTTTTTGGGGGGGCACGGCATTGTGGGGGGGCAAATCGGCCTGGGTACCGGCGTCGCTTTCGCCATCCAATACCAAGGAGAAGACCTCATCAGCGTCACGATGTTTGGCGATGGGGCCGCTCGTCAGGGCATCTTGCATGAATGTTTCAACATGGCTATGCTCTGGAAGCTGCCAGTGGTCTACGTGTGCGAAAACAACCAGTATGCCATGGGCACTTCGGTCAGCCGCAGTTCTAATGTGACGGAGATCTACCGCCTTGCCTGTGCGTACGATATGCCCTCGGAGCGGGTAGACGGGATGGACGTCTTTGCGGTGTACGAGGCCATGGAGAAGGCCGCTCAGCATGCCCGCAGTGGCCAAGGCCCGTACTTGCTGGAAGTGCTTACCTACCGGTACCGGGGCCACTCCATGTCCGACCCCGCCAAATACCGCACCCGTGAAGAAGTAGAGAAGTACCGCGAAAAAGACCCTATTGCGCGTTTGCAGAACTACCTTTATACCCACAACCTTGTCACCAACGAAGAACTTGATCGTTTGGAAGAAGAAGTCGCCGCCGAAGTGGCGGACGCGGTCGCTTTTGCCGAAGCCAGTCCTTATCCCGATCCAGCACAGCTCTACCAGGATGTGTACGTTCAGCCGGACTATCCATTTTTGCGGGGATGGTAGAAGCGGCTTTGGCTACTCATCCGGGGCGTATTCGCTCGCATAACGAAGACTACGCTCACCACGGGCCGACACCGCATGGCTATGTAGGCATTGTGTGCGATGGGATGGGTGGGCATCAGGCCGGCGAAGTGGCCGCCCAGCTCGCAGCAGAAGCCATTTACGCCTTCCTCCAGGAAGCCCCGCCCGCAGAACCCGAAAACCTCCTTCGGGAAGCGCTCCTGGCTGCTAACCACCGCCTTCTTCTTCACCGACAGGGCCACCCCGAAGCTAAAAACTTGGGTTCTACTGCCGTCGTGGCGCTGGTGCAGAAAAGGCAAGCTTTTATCGCTCATGTGGGTGACAGCCGGGCTTATCTGGCTACCCCCCCATGACCTTTCTCTGCTTACCCAGGACGACTCGCTGGTTCAGCAGATGCTGGCTTCTGGGCTCATTTCTCCGGAGCAGGCCCTTCATCACCCCCAGAAAAATGTGCTGACCCAGCACTTAGGTCAGGACACGCCCCCCACGCCGCATGTGCATCGCCTGACTTTGCCGGCCCGCAGCCTTCTGCTCCTTTGTACCGACGGCCTTTCTAATCTCCTGTCCAAAGAAGAAATGGTGGCTATCTTGCAGGATGGCTCTCTTTCCTTGCAGCAGAAGTGCGAAAAGCTCATAGAAAAAGCTAACCAAAACGGTGGCTACGATAATATCACGGCTTTGCTGATAAAAGCGCCTGCTAAAAGCACTACCTTTGTGATGACTATGCCTTTCAAGCTACCTCCTCTTCGGTACCTCATAGGTGGGGGGCATAGGCCTGGCGGTTATAGGTCTCTTGGTGTGGGTCTTTGCCCGCCGTGGAGAAGCCCCTGCCCCGAAAGAAGGCGACGTTATTGTACTGAGTGACGATAGCCTGGGCGCGGATACGACCGGAATAAGCTTTTCGCCTTCGCTTTCGGAGGGAGGGGATATTCCCTCGCCGCCTGCGGAGCAGCCTGCTCCTATCCCTGTCTCGCCCCCCCGCAGAAGCCTCTGTGAAAAAATCCACGCCTTCGGTTCCCCAAGAAACGGCGCCTTCTTCTGAGAAAACTCGCACTTTTGAGTACACCGTGCGAAAGGGCGACAACCTCACGCGCATTGCCCAGGCTTTTTCTGTCTCCCAGGCGGAGCTGCGCCGCCTCAACGCGCTAAAAGACAAAGATGACCTCAAAGCTGGGCAAAAACTCAAAATCCCTGTGCAGGGTGTGCATACGCACACCGTTCAGAAAGGGGAAACGATATCCAGTTTAGCTCGCAAGTATCGTACGACTACGGAAGCTATTCGCCGGGCAAATGGAATAGAGGAAGAAAAAATTCGCATTGGTCAAAAATTGCTTATACCAGTGGTCAAGCGATGAGCACCCTTTTGGGGAAAAAGCTTCTCAATTATCGGATTGAGAAGCTCTTAGGGCAAGGGGGCATGGGGGAAGTGTACCTGGGGGTACACACCGAGATTGGCCGTAAGGTGGCTATCAAGGTGATTGCGCCGCACTTGGCCCGCGACCCTAAGATTCAAGAGCGTTTCAAGCGGGAAGCGCTTATCTTAGCTAAGCTCAATCACCCCAACATCGTCCAGCTTTATGACTATTGGGCGCGTCCCGACGAGGGGCTCTACCTGATCATGGAGTATGTGGAAGGTATTTCGTTGGATCGGTACATCCATCGGGTGCTGCGGGGGCCTATGCCTCCCCGGCAGGCCATCGAGGTTTTCTTGCAGGTGCTGGATGCTTTCCAGTATGCCCACGACAACGGGGTCATTCACCGGGACATCAAGCCCAGTAACATCCTTTTGCGTAACGACAATGTGGTGAAAGTGCTGGACTTCGGCATCGCTCGGATAGTGACGCCGGATCCCACCCACGCCGAAGAGCCGGCCCTCACCAAGACGGGTACTACCCTGGGCACCGTCGTGTACATGAGCCCAGAGCAGCTGAAGGCAAAAAATCCCGCTGAGATTGACCACAGGTCCGATATTTACTCGCTGGGTGTGGTCCTTTTTGAGATGCTAACCGGCAAAGAAATGTACGACCGCAACCAGCTTTCTGAATTTGATATTCTTGTTAAAATTGCCAGTGAGCCTCCTCCTTCGCTGCGGGAGCTGGCCCCAGAGCTGGCATCAGATTTTGAACCCATTCTGGCGAAGGCGCTGGCTAAAAACCGGGACGATCGGTATAGCCGTTGTCAGGACTTCGCGAGCGACCTTCTCAAGATTCTGCCTAAATACGCTTCTCAGGAAGTGACCCCCTCTTTCCGCAATCCAGCCCTCACCCAAACCCAGGCTAGCCCAGCAGAGCCGTCGCTCTTTCAGCGAACTTACGCGCGCCTGCGCGCCTCTCTCAAGGAGAAGCGCTCAGGTAAGCGGATGTATCTGATTGGGGGAATAATCGCCTTGGTTATCTTGGGAATAGCCGGTTTCTGGCTTATAGGCTATCAAGCGCAAAAAAAGCAAGCTATAGAGCTCACGGAAAAGTTTTCCCGGGCGCTTAGCAATCATGATTTAGAATCGCTGGAAGGCTTGCTGGCTGAAGAGCTTAGTCCGTTTTTTGCAGATGCCTCTATCACTCGGGCCGAGGCGTTGAAAAAATATTATCAAAGCTTTTGGGAAACGCTCCAGGAAGACGCTATAGATTGGCAGGTGCTAAGCGCTGAGCGGAAAGGGGACACCTGGCAGGTAGAAGGACAACTCTCTCAGCAGTATGTTACACTTCCAAGGAAAGTAGTGGAGCCTAAAAAGTTCTACAATCGCCTGTGGGGGCGCTACGATACCCGGTATGAGACGAAAACCCTACCTTCCACCACGGTATGCAAGCAGAAGCGGCTGGTTTTCCTTATCCAGGAGGATAGAATCCGAGGGGTCAAGCTGCTGGAGGATAGGGTCTGTCCTTAGGGCGCATAGGGCTAACCGGATTCTGTTGTACTTTTGTGTAGATGAGCCGAGTTATCGTTTTGGTGTGTCTGGGCTTTAGTCTGCTTGCCGCTCAGGAAGAGCGTGAGGTGCGGCAGCCTGTAAGGCCCTCTGCCCAGCCATCGCCCGCGCCTGCCCCCTCCGCTTACACTTTGCAGGGGGTAGTGGTGGAGGCCTCGTCAGGGGAACCGCTGCCAGGGGCCTACATCAAGGTCAAAAATACCCTTATGGGTACGGTTTCGGATGCCTCTGGAAGGTTCCGGCTTTCGGTGTTGGGCAGCCCGCCTTTTCGCTTGGAGGTATCGTATGTGGGCTATCAGACTGCCCAGGTAGAAGGCTATCCTGGCCAGGAAATCCGCATACTCCTTCAAGAAGGGGGCCTGTCTATGCAAGAGGTCGTCATCAGCACCAGCCGGGTGCCCGAGGCGATCCTCGAAGCGCCCGTGACCGTGAGCCGACTGGGCATCCGGGAGCTGCGCATGGGAGCGGCCGCAAATATTTTCCAACAGCTCAGCACCCTCAAAAATGTCGATGTAAACTACCAAAGCATTACTTTTCCCGTCATCAATACGCGAGGCTTTGGAGCGACAGGTAACCCTCGTTTTGTGCAGCGGATAGATGGGATCGAAATGCTGGCGCCCGTCTTTGGGTTTCCGGTGGGTCTTCTTTGTTCCCCTTCGGAAATCGATCTGGAGTCTGCCGAGTTGACAGCGGGTCCGGCTTCGGCTCTGTATGGGCCCAATGCTTTCAATGGGCTCTTGGATATGTACACTCGCCAACCTCGCCGTTATCCAGGTCTGGCGGCTACGATCCGCGTGGGCGTGAACCACATCGCCTCGGACACTTCTGTGCAACCCTACCTCCATTTTTCAGGGCGGTATGCGCACACTTTTGGGGACCGCCTTTCGCTCAAGCTCGTCGCCGAATACCTGCGAGCCACCGATTGGATGGCCACCGACTATCGCGATGAAGGGGTCTATACCAGTGCTCAGGGCCCCTACGCCGTCCCGGGACCTCAAAATCCTGGCTACAATGGCCTCAATACCTACGGCGATGAAGTGCGTATTGGACCGCTGAACCCCGCTCAGATCGGCTTGCCTTTCTCAGAAAACTTTTACCTGGCTCGTACGCCCTATCGGGATCGAGACATTATCGATCCGGCTGTATTCTTGCAGAAGTATACCGCTCAGGCTCAATATTTTCTGTCTGACAATCTTGAGCTCTCCTGGCGGAGTTTCTTCGTCAATGGCAATACCATCTACCAGGCTACCAATCGCAACGCTTTGCGAGACGTAGTTTTCCACCAGCATAAGTTAGAGCTGCGGGGGAAGCGGTTTTTTGTTCGCGCTTACGGTAGTTGGGAGAGTTCTGGCCGAGCTTATGACAGTCGGTTTACGGGGATCTTCCTCAACCAGTGGGCTAAACCTAATGATGCCTGGTTCATAGGCTATTTTGAGGGGTACAGTTTGTATGGTGATCATGCCAGAGCTCGGGTGTATGCGGATACTGCTACTCGGCTGATGAGTGTGCCAGGCACATTTCGGCGGCGGCTTGAGCCTTCGGATCCAGAATTCAAGAAAGTGATGGAAGAAATCAACAGTGGCTACTACCGCACGCAAGGTCAGGCTGGCTTTTATGATCGTTCTTCTTTCTATCATGCCGAAGCGCAGTATGACCTTTCTGATCATGTAGGCCGATGGGTGGAGCTGCTTGTGGGAGGCAATCTCCGCCTTTTCCGGGTCAACACGCGGGGCACCCTGTTCGTGGATTACGAGGGGCCTTTTATCACGCATGAGTATGGGAGCTTTATCCAGGCGAACCGTTGGTTTTTCCAGCGGCGTCTTCGGGTGCTGGCTTCCCTTCGGTATGACAAGAACCAATACTTCACCGGGCGTTTCACGCCCAGGGTAGCTTTGTTGTATGCCTTTGGGAAGGAGCGCCAGCATAGCCTTCGGCTTTCTTATCAGACAGGCTTTCGGATACCTACTTTGCAGGATCAGTTTATTGCCCTGGACATTGGCTTTCAGGAAATCACCCTGGGAGGTACCCTGCGAGCCCGCAGCGCCTATGGGTTAGACAAGTTTATGTTTACTCCCCAATCCGTCAGCCGATACCAGGCCGCTGCGCAAGGCGTCACAGATAGTGCGACCTTAGCTTCCTTGGCTTCGCAGACCCTTGTGGCTTTGCCTGTGGCCCCCCTCAAGCCGGAGTTCGTGCAGTACTACGAAGCGGGGGGCCGCTTCCAGGTCCTACGTGGGCTTTATATAGACCTGGAGTATGCGCGGGCCTACTATCAAGACTTCGTGTTGTATAGAAGGGTGATCTCTTCCAAGCCCCAGTATGAGTCCGGAACTACCCGGCCCATCTCCTTGAGTAACATAGACCCCGCCACGTATCAGGGCCTGCAAAATTTGCGTGACGGTGAGTACTATGCGTACAATACAGCGACTAACTTAGCTGACCAGGTGTATGCAGACTTTGCCTCGGTGGGGGTGGAGTATGCGATTACGCCGAAGGTATTGTGGACAGCGTCTTACTCGTATGCGACGCTGGTGCTTTCCGTAGCTAAAAGCCCCGACCTGCTGCCTAACTTCAATACCCCTGCCCATAAAGCGGGTAGTTCAATCTTTTTGTCGGGTTTTGGGCGATGGGGGGGCAGCTTAAATTATCGGTGGATAGATGCTTTTCAGATGGATGGCCTTATTCGGGGGCCTGTGCCGGCCACCCAGTGGGTAGATGCGCAGGTCTCTTACAGCTTGCCCCGATGGAAGACTCAGCTTCGTGTAGGAGCCCAGAACCTGCTGAATGTAAAGTATCGTCAGATCCCTGGAGGGCCGCGGGTGGGAGGGCTGTATTACTTTCAGGTGGTGTACGATCCGTTTTTGCGGTAGGGCGTGGGTGAGGTATATTTGCCTTGCCCATGAGGCTGTATGAGATGATAGTGGGGCTGGAGGTTCATGCTCAGCTCCAGACGCAGGCTAAGGTTTTTGCTCCTGAGGCGGTGACTTTTGGGGAGCACCCTAACCGCTATGTGTCGGTCGTATCGCTGGGGTACCCGGGGTCTTTGCCGGTGCTGAACCGGGCTTGCGTAGAGGCGGTGGTTCGGCTGGGGCTATCCCTAAAATGCGAGATTGCCCGAGAATTCTACTTTTCGCGCAAAAATTACTTTTACCCTGACCTGCCGAAAGGCTATCAAATCACCCAGGAGGCCGCACCTGTGGCCCGCAGGGGGGAAGTGTGGGTTCGGCTGCCGGATGGGAGCCGCCATCGGGTAGGCATTACTCGGCTTCAGCTGGAAGAGGACACCGGCAAAAGCCTGCACGATCAGGACCCCTTTGATACGCTGCTGGACTTCAATCGGGCGGGGATTGGGCTGGTGGAGATTGTGAGTGAGCCGGACCTGCGGACGGCCCAGGAAGCGATGGCGTATCTGGCGCACATTCGGCGGCTGGTGCGGTTTCTTGGCATTTGTGATGGCAACATGGAGGAGGGGAGCCTTCGCTGCGACGCCAACATTTCGGTGCGGCCAGTGGGGGAAGAAAAGCTGGGCACTCGCGTGGAGATCAAAAACCTCAACTCTATCAGTGCGCTGGGCAAGGCGCTGGAGTATGAGTTTGCCCGGCAAGTGGGCCTTCTGGAGGCGGGGCAGGCGGTGATGCGGGAGACCCGTACCTGGGACGGTACACAGACCGTACCGCTGCGCGAAAAAGAGAGCGCCGACGATTACCGCTACTTTCCTGAGCCGGATTTACCGCCTGTGCGCCTGACACAGGCACAGATTCTGCGCTTGGCGGAGAACTTGCCCCCTTTGCCGGAAGAGCTTTTTGACCGGATGTGCGGGGAGTACGGCCTCTCCGCCGACGAGGCCACCTTGCTGATTGAAGATCGGCCTTACGCAGAGTATTTCCTGGCTCTGCTTTCGGAGGGGGTTTCTCCCAAGGTGGCTGCTTCCTGGATCAATGGGCCTATCCGCGCTTACCTGAATGAAGCGGCCGTGGGTATGGAGGCGTTTCCGCTGCCTGCTCCTCGGCTGGCTGAGCTTATTCGTCTCGTGGAAGGGCGGCAAATCAGCCTAACCGCTGCACGGGAGCAAGTTTTTCCCGCCCTCTTGCAGGCGCCCCACCGCAGCCCGCGCGAGGTGGCCGAAGAAAAAGACCTTCTTCTCCTTCAGGATGCGTCTCAAATAGAAGCCTGGATTGACGAGGTGCTGGCCCAAAACCCAGATAAAGTGGAGACATATCGCAAGGGTAAGGCGGGGCTTTTAGGCTTTTTTGTGGGGCAGGTCGTGCGCAAGTCGGGGGGCAAAGCCGACCCCAAATGGGTGCAGCAGCGCCTTCTTGAAAAGCTCCACTAAGGCCATGCAGCTTTATCTCAAGCTGCTGGCGGACTTCTACGATCACAAGATCGAGGAAGGACATCCGCTGGGATGGCCCTCTTCTTTTGATGCGCTCCAGGAAGAGCTGGGCCGCATAGGTCTGGTGGCCATTGCTCAGTTTTTTTCTCGGGAGGACCTGCAGGCCCATTTTGTGCGGGGGCAGCTGCCGGTGCTGGCCGTGTCTTCTGACTGGCGACGATTTTGGCTGGCTTTCCCCTCTAAGGAAAAAAAAGGCTGGCATGTGTGGGAAGGAGAGCGATACAAAGGTCTTTTTCCCGCAGAGGAGCTTCTCCAGCAAGGCTTTGATAAGGGGCAGCTTCTATACCTCATTATTCCTCGGGGATGGTCTCCTGCTCCTTTCTCTTCTGAGCCTGCCAGTCCTATAAGGCGGTTGTTTCGGCTCCTCTCTGCAGAAGGGCGCCTCGTCGGGTACATTTATTTGTACGCCTTCACGGCAGGGGGGGCCAACCTGCTCGTGCCGGTCATCATTCAGGCTATTTACACCTACATCCAGACTTTACAGTGGGTAACGGGGCTTTCTACGCTCCTTCTCCTGGCGGCGGTCATCTTGATAACCTGGGTGATAGTGCGCATTGCGCAGTATATCCTCCTGGAGCATCTCCAACGCAGGATATTTTTACATTCCACCCTGGAAATCGTGTACAGGGTGCCTCGGTGGGTCTTCCCAGCTGTGGTTCGAGAAAACCTACCTGGCCTAATCAACCGATACTTTGAGATTTTCACGCTTGAAAAAGACATCTCTAAACTCCTCCTCAACCTGCCGGCTGACCTGCTTACGGTACTACTAGGGATTGTGCTTTTGTCTTTTTATGCCCCCTTCTTTGCCTTTATCGTGCTGCTGGTTACAGTCCTTACGGTTTTCTTACTTTATCTTTCTTTTGAAGAGGCTTACAAAAACAAGAAGGAAGTTTCCGACCGCAAGTATCAAATGGCCAGCTGGCTGGAAGAGGTGGCTCGGGCCATTCTTACCTTCAAAGTGACGGGATTTCCGGCTATTTTGCACAGCCGCACGCAAGAGATAGAAGAAAAGTACCTTACCGCTCGCAAGAAGTACTTTCGCTTGCTCTTGCGTCAGAAAGCGATTCTTTTCGGCTATCAGGTGGTGATTGCGCTGCTCATGCTGGGGGTAGGGGCGGCCCTCGTCATTGGTCGCCAGCTCAGCCTCGGGCAATTCGTAGCTTCCGAACTGGTGCTCTTCCTGCTTATCAACGCTATCCAGGACATCATCTACAACCTGGATGCCTTGTACGGAACCCTCATTAGCATAGAAAAACTAAACCAGCTATTTGAGCCAGAAATTGAGCACCTAACAGGTATACCTTTGCCTGAATCTTCCTCTGGATACAGCGTATCTTTTCGGGAAGTTTCTTTCTACTACCGGCAAGGAAAAAAGGCTTCCCAAGTTCTGAAGCGAGTCACATGGGATATTCGGCCCCGGGAGAAAGTCGGCCTGACTGGCCCTGCAGGCAGCGGTAAGACGGCCCTTCTGCACACGATATATGGCTTTTACCAGGACTTTGAGGGGGATATTTACATTGAAGGCATTAGCCTGCGGCAAATCGATCGTCTTTCTTTGCGCAGGCGCATAGGGGATGTGCTGGAGGTGGGCGAAATCATTGAAGCCAGTGTCTGGGATAACCTAACTCTGGGGCTTCCTCATCTTTCTTGGGATGTCGTGATGGATATGTGTAAGCGGCTTGGCATCAAAGAGGAGATCGATCACCTTCCTGAGGGGTTCTTTACGCGGCTTCCGCCGCATGGAAGGGGCGTTTTGAGCGGACTGACCCAGCGCAAACTCATCCTGGCGCGAGCCCTCCTGATGCGCCCTAATCTCCTCCTCATGGAAGACCTTTTTGCAGGCGTGGACTGGGAACAAAAAGGTCCTCTCTACGAGCTGGTTTTAGACCCAGAAGCCCCTTACACCGCTATCGTGGTTTCACAGGACCCCCGAGTGCTCCAGAAGTGCGATAAAGTGGCCTTTTTATCTAAGGGAGAGCTGGTGTTTTACGGTTCGTACTCGGACTTTGTGAAAGAAGAAAAGCTTCTTCACTTATGAAGGCGTTTGTGCGTTGGCGTGGACCTCGTTTTATTACTGCCCGGACGCCGGAGGTGGGGTATGCGCTAGCCCAGACCGTAGAGGTACCCTTTTGGGTGCGGCGCGGCCTGCGGGTTCTGGGAATAATAGCGCTGGGGATAGGGGTTTTTCTCTTTCTGCCCTGGACGCAAAATATCATGGCCACAGGCCGGGTAACGGCGCTCTCGCCGGCGGTGCGCCCCCAGACATTGCATGCTTTCATCCCAGGCCGCATTCAGCGCTGGCTTGTCCAGGAAGGCCAGGCCGTTCGTCAGGGGGATACGCTTCTGCTGCTTGGGGAGATTAAGGACTACTACCTGGACCCTCAAATCCTTGAGCGCTTGCGTCAGCAGCTGGCCGCTAAGGAAGAAGCCGCTCAGGCCCAGCGGGCTAAGATCCAGGCCCTCCTGGCTCAATTACAGGCGCTTCGCACGGCTCGGGAAGCGGCCCTGGCACGCGCCCGAAATGCGCTTCTTCAGGCTCAGCTTCGCTTTGAGGCCGATAGCGCCGCTTGGCTTGCCGCTCAGGTGGAGTACCAGCTTGCCCAAAACCAGTATGCGCGCCAAGAGTCGCTCTTCGTGCAAGGCCTGCGTTCGCTGACGGACTTGCAGAATCGTCAGATGAAGCTCCAGGAAGCCCAAGCCAAGTTGGTGGCTCAGCGAAACCGCTACGAGGCTGCCCGTGCCGATGTAGCCAATGCGCGTCTCCAGCTTAAGGCCCTGGAGGCCGAGTACGCCGAAAAAATCGCCAAAGCGGAATCTGACCTGCGCAGCACTGAAGCTTATCTTTACGACCTGGAGGCGGCTATCGCCAAACTTCGGAATGAGCTGGCCAATGTGCAGGTGCGTCAGGGCTTTTATGCCGTCGTAGCGCCCCAAGACGGCTATCTGGTCCGTGCCCTAAAAACCGGAATCGGTGAGGTCATCAAAGAAGGCGAACCCTTAGCTGTTTTTATGCCCAAGGGTTATCGCCTGGCTGCGGAGGTGTATGTACGGCCTCTTGATGTGGCGCTTTTGCGGCCTGGCGCGCCTGTCCGGCTGCAGTTTGACGGGTGGCCAGCGTTTATTTTCTCTGGATGGCCCCGAGTGAGCTTTGGTACCTTCGGGGGGCGCGTCTACGCCATTGACTACGTGGACGCTGGGACCGGGTACTTTCGGGTGCTGGTAGAACCTGACTCCAGCGCTGAACCCTGGCCGGCTCTCCTACGATTAGGCGGCGGGGTGCGGGCCTGGTTCCTCCTCAACGACGTGCCCGTCTGGTACGAAATCTGGCGCCAGCTCAACGGCTTCCCTCCTGACCTTATCCCGCAATTTTACCTCCCTGAGGCTGACAAGAAAAAGGACCTATGATAAGCGCTGTGGGGGTCTTCCTTTGGTGGGGACAGGTTGTTTTGCCCTTGTCTACGCTGTATGAGCGTGTGCTGGAAAACCATCCATTAGCTCGGGCTGTAGGTCTGGGCCCGCGCGTAGCCCGGTCCGAAGCTCAAGCCGTAGCTGGCGTGTGGGACCCTACGCTCTCAGCTAGCCTCACAGAAAAAGACTTCAAAACGCAGCTCTACTATACCCTCTTCTCCTCTGAGCTAAAAGTACCTGTATGGAATGGGCTGGACTTCAAGGCTTTTTACGAGAATACTGGGGGCTTTTCGCTCAATCCTGAAGATGTAACGCCTAACCAAGGGCTGCTGGGTGTAGGATTCAGTGTGCCTGTGGGGCAAGGCCTATTGCTGGATTATCGGCGGGCGGCTATCCAGAAGGCCCGTCTTTATGCTCAAATGGCCCCCTATGAACGGCGGCTTGCTCTGGCTGACCTCCTGCTGGAAGTGGCCGAGGACTATTGGGCTTGGTTTGCCGCCTACTACAAGGTGCAGGTGTATCTTCAGCAGCTGAGTGTGGCCGAGGCGCGGTTGCGCTTTATGCGGCAGGCTATCCTCCAGGGCGAAGCCACCCGGGCTGACACCTTGGAAGCCATGGTGGAGGTGCAGCTTCGGCGGCAGGCCCTTCTAAGTGCGCAAGCGGACCTCTTCAAGAAAGGCCTTCTGGTGGCCCGACACTTGTGGGGGGAGCCCTCTGAAGAAGACCCGATGGCCTTTTTGCGCACTTACCGGCCTGATAGCTTAGTGCCCTATGTGCCTCGTGCGGCTTGGGATAGCCTCATAGCCAGCCACCCCAAGCTGCGGCTCTATGAGTACAAGCGGCGACTATGGCAGGTGGAGCGCCGTTGGGCTGCCGAGCAGCTGCGCCCTCGGCTCCAGGTGGAGTATTCCTTTTTGCGGGATGCTTCTTCGGTAGATAAAGGCTGGGAGCGCCCGTTCCAGACTAACTATAAGTTCGGGTTGACTTTTGCGATGCCGCTTTATCTGCGCCAGGCCCGTGGCAAGCTGGAAGTGGCTCGGTTGGAGCTGCAACGGCTGGAGTGGCAGCAGGCTTACGAAGCCCGTTCCCTGTACAACAAGGCCTTAGGGCAACTGGGTGTGATAGATTCTTTGGAACGCCAGCTGGAGCTTCAGCGTTCGCTGGTGGAGGGCCTTTTTGAGCTGGTGCGTCTGGAGCAGGTTCGCTTTGAGGCCGGGGAAAGCGACCTTTTTGTGGTAAATCGGCGAGAACGGGAGGTGTATGCCGCTCTTTTGCAGCTTTACGATTTGTATGCTCGGTGGGGTGTAGAAGTGGCCCGGCTGCGGGCCCTTCTGGCTTGGGTGGACTAAAAAGGCGGCAAGTCCTCTTCTTCGGGCAGGTCGTTGGCGCGGGAAGGAAGGGTATAACTGCTCTGGCTGGCCGAAAACAAAGAGGGTTCCAGCGAAAGAAAGCGCATGTATTCGCTCACGAAGCGGAGGCGAACTTTGCCGATGGGGCCGTTGCGCTGTTTGCTCAGCAGCACTTCGGTGATGCCTTGGGTGGGTTGGCCCTCTTCGTCTTGCAAGATGCCATAGTATTCGGGGCGATAGAGGAAAAGCACCACGTCGGCGTCCTGTTCCAAGCTGCCGCTTTCGCGCAGGTCCGACAGTTGGGGGCGACGGTCTCCGCCTCGGGTTTCCACGGCACGGCTAAGCTGAGATAAGGCGATGATAGGCACTTCCAGTTCACGGGCCAGGGCTTTCAGGGAGCGGGAAATGGAGGCAATCTCCTGCTCGCGGTTGGCGCTTCGCTGGGTGGTGCCCATAAGCTGGAGGTAATCAATCATGACAAGTTGGATGTCCTTTTCGGCTTTGAGGCGGCGGCATTTGGCCCGCAGGTCGTAGATGGTGATGGAAGGGGTGTCGTCAATGAAGAGGGGGGCCTGAGCCAAGCGCTCCAGCTTCTGGGGCAGGGCTAACCACAAGTCAGGGGGGATCTGGCCGGTGCGCAGCCGTTCAGAGCTGATCTCCACTTCCAGGCTAATCAGCCGATACATCAGCTGCAGCGCCGACATCTCCAGCGAGAAGAGGGCTACGGGATACCCGTTTAGGGCGGCGTGATGGGCCAGGTTCAGAGCGAAAGCGGTCTTCCCCATGCTGGGTCGTGCGGCTAAGATGATCAGGTCGGACTTCTGCCAGCCGGCGGTCATGCGGTCCAACTCCGGGAAACCCGAGGGCACACCGGTAAGAGGCTGGTTATGCTGGCGAAGCTTTTCCAGTACGGCCAGCGTCTCTTGCAGCACCCGCTGGGCAGGTTGTACGGTGCGTCGTAGGTGATGTTGGGACAGTTCGTAGAGGCGATTTTCCGCCTGGTCCAGCAGGTCAAAGGCGTCCGTCTCCTCCTGGAAGGCCTTTTCTGTGAGTTCTCCTGCTAACGCGATGATCTGGCGCAGGAGGTACTTCTCCACGAGGAGGCGGGCGTAGGTTTCGGCGTTGGCGCTGGAGGCCACGCCCAGCGTCAGTTCGGCCAGGTAGTAGGGGCCAATCTCCACCAGGTCGCCGGTGCGGCGCAGCACTTCGGTCGTGCTGAGCAGGTCTACTGGCAAGCCCTGGTCAAAAAGCGAACGAATGGCGCTATAGATTTTCTGGTGGCGGGGGTCGTAGAAGGTTTCGGGATGCAGGAGGTCTACGACTTTAGCGATGGCATCTTTCTCAATGAGGAGCGCACCGAGGAGCGCCTTTTCAATGTCTATGGCTTGGGGGACGACCCTCCCGTTTAGCTCTGGGGCGGGGAGGGAGGAGGTTTTGGCCTTCCGGCTTGCCACTTGTCAAAGGTACGAAAAAGAAAAAGGCCTTCCCCTTTTGGAGAAGGCCCCAAGAATCAGGTCTCCAGTCGGCTTACTTTTTCTCGCCGCCTTGGGCCGGAGCTGCCTGCTGCTGTTGCTGCTGTTCAGGCTGGGCCGCTTGGCCAGCGCTTTGATCAGCAGGTTGCGCAGGTTCGGCAGGCGGTTGTTCGGCCGGTTGAACCTGTTCTTGCTTTTGCTCTGTGGCTTGCTGCTCTTGCTGCTGCCCACTGCAGCCGACCAGCAGGTACATGCCTGCGGTCAAAAGGGCTACGACGAACGCTCGCATAGGCGTGTGTGTTTGCCCGCAAAGGTACGCATTTTCTCATATCTCCAAATCTGTTCCTTACCTTCGTCAGGTGCCGTCCTCGCCTCTGGTCCTCCACATGGGTCCTCAACATCCTTCTACGCATGGGGTCCTGCACCTGCTTCTCCAGCTGGAGGGCGAATGGGTCACTCAGGTAGAGGTGGAAATCGGCTACATGCACCGCTGCTTCGAAAAGCACGCGGAATACTTGAGTTTTCCCCAGATTATCCCCTACGTGGACCGGCTGGATTATGTGGCCCCGCTGGCGGGAGAACATGCCTTTGTGCTGGCCGTTGAACGCGCCCTGGGCCTTTCTGTCCCACCTCGCACCGAGTACTTGCGGGTGCTGGCCGTAGAACTGAACCGCATCGCTTCCCATCTCCTGGCCCTGGGCACGTATGCTATCGATCTGGGGGCTACCACGGGCTTTTTGTGGGCTTTTCGGGATCGGGAGTTTATCCTGGAGTTTCTGGAAGCCTGGAGCGGGGCCCGGATGCTTTACAACCTCTTTTGGGTGGGAGGGATTGCGTTCGATCTGCCCTTGCATTTTACAGACAGGCTAAGGGAATTCATTCCCTATCTGCGCAAGAACATGGAAGAGCTCAAGCGACTTCTGCTGGATAATCGCATTTTTCGTGATCGGACGGCAGGGGTGGGGGTGATTCCTCTCGAGGTGGCGCTTCAGTACGGCGCGTCGGGGCCGGTGCTACGAGGAAGCGGCTTGGCCTGGGACCTTCGCCGAACCCATCCGTATAGCGTGTATCCGGAGCTGGAGTTTGAAGTGCCCGTGGGTACAGGGGCGATGGGCACGCTGGGTGACTGCTGGGACCGCAGCTGGGTTCGTTACCGGGAAATGGAGGAGAGCCTTCGCATTGTAGAGGCATGCCTTGAGCGGCTGGAGAAGGACTATCCGGGCGGAGGCGACTTCGATCCGCGGCAAAATGAAGTGGGCAGGAAGGCTCGCCCCCGCCAGGATGTAGCCCTTTACGCGGCCGTAGAAGGCCCCCGGGGAGAGCTGGGTTTCTTCCTCGAGGCGGCTAAAAACAGCGACAAACCTCGCCGGCTGAAGGTCCGATCTCCCTCTTTTGCTCACCTTTCCATGCTGCCGGCGCTGGTGCAGGAGGGCCTTTGGCTCGCTGATTGGGTGGCGCTGTTGGGCTCGCTGGATGTGGTGATGTGTGAGGTGGACCGCTAATTCCCTGTGAAATCCCTATATTTGGGCCCGAAATGCGTCGCTATCCCTTTTTGCTTGCGCTTGTAGTGGGGCTTAGCTGCTCAGGTAGCCGAGAAAGAGAAGCCAACCCCTACGTCTCTGACCAGACCCAACCAACCCGAGGAGATTGGGTGATCCTGCACACGCTCAGCGACCCCGAAAACCTCAACCCCACCAATGCCACCAGCGCCGATGCCCAGTATATTCAAAGCAACATTTTCTTCACCCTGCTGAGTGTAGACCCGCGAGATAGTACCTACCCCTATGTGCCGGCGCTGGCAGCTTCCTTACCCGAGGTGTCTCCCGATGGCATGCGCTATACTTTTGAGATTCAACCCGCCGCTCGGTGGGACAATGGGGAGCCCGTGACGGGGTATGATGTGGAGTTCTCCTTCAAAGTCATCAAAAACCCGCTCGTGGATTGTGCGCCGCTGCGTCCTTATTATGAGTTTGTGGAAGATGTCTCCGTAGACCCTAAAAATCCTCGGCGCTTCACGGTGATTACCAATCAAAAGTACATGCTGGCTCTCTCGTCTATCGGGACGGCTTACATTTTACCTCGGTATGTCTACGACCCGGAAAACCTCCTATCCAAATACTCCCTCAGGCAGTTCAACCGGGAGGCTGAAAAACTGCGTAATGACCCCAATATACGGCGATTTGCTGAGCGCTACAACGCCATGCAGCGCGAGCCTCAGCATATCGTAGGGTGTGGTCCTTATCAGCTTGAGGAGTGGACGACGGGGCAGCAGATCGTGCTGCGGCGCAAGCTCACCTGGTGGGGAGATACCCTCTCAGGGGTAGCTTACGAGGCTTACCCTGAAAAGCTTGTCTACCGCGTGATCAACGATCCCAACACCGCTATCACCAACCTCAAAGCCCAAAAACTTGACGTGATGAACGGCATACCCGCCAAGGACTTTGTGGAGCTGCGCAAAAATAGCGGCTTCCAGGTTCATTATCGCTTGGAGACGCCGCCTATGTTTGCCTACACTTACATTGGCCTCAATATGCGTCCTCAAGGGCGTCCGCCTATTTTTACGGACAGGCGGGTCAGGCGGGCCTTAGCGCATCTTTTGGATGTGGATATGCTGATTCGCAAGCTTTCGTATGGGCTGGCGCAGCGCATCACGGGCCCCCTGTATCCCATGCATCGTGGCGCCTACAACGATACTTTGCCTCCCATTCCTTACGATCCTCAGAAAGCGGCCCTTCTGCTGGACGAAGCAGGGTGGAAAGACACCGACGGCGATGGCGTGCGCGATAAAATCATAGAGGGCAAGAAGGTGCCTCTGGAATTTGAGATCCTAACCAATGCGGGGAACGAAGTGCGTCTGCAGGTCGCTCAAATCCTCAAGCAAGAGGCCGAAAAAGTCGGTTTTCGGGTGCGCATTAGCACGCTGGAGTGGGCCGTCTTTTTAGAGCGCACCAAGAAGCACGACTTTGATGCCTACATTGGGGGCTGGGTAGGCAGCCACAATCCCCAAGACCTCAAGCAAATCTGGCATAGCCGCAGCTGGGCCGAAGGCGGTTCCAACTATGTGGGCTTCGGCAACGAAGAAACGGACCGCATCATTGAGAGGGTCCGGCAAGAGCTGGATACAAACCGGCGGGATTCCCTGTATCGGATTTTTCACCGGATCGTGTACGAAGAGCAGCCCTACATTTTTCTCACCTCGCCGTTGGAGCGGATAGCGATACACCGACGCTTCCGCAATGCCTATGTGAGTGCGATTCGGCCAGGCTTTTTCCCTGCGGGCTTTTGGACACCTAAGAATCTCATCCGCTACGGAAAAACCTCAGCCGCTTCTACGCCGTAGCGTATGGGTGCTTACCTCTTGCGCCGGGTGCTATTCTTTCTGCCTACGCTTCTGCTGATTACGCTGTTGTCTTTCTTCATTAGCCAATCGGCTCCGGGTGATCCTGTTGAACAGATGCTGGCGGGCCGGGCTGGAGGGGGAGGGGATCAGCTGGCGGAGCGCCAGGCTACCCGGCAGGCTTACCTTGAAAAACGGCGAGAACTGGGCCTGGACCTGCCTATCTTCTATTTTGCGGTGGCCCCCCTGGCCGAACCCGAAACCTTATACCGCATCCCAGAAGTGCCGGTCCAAGATGCGCTCCGCCGCTTGGTCTACAAATTCGGCAACTGGGAAGCGGTAGAGGCTTATTACCATGCGCTTTTGCGCTTGGACTCGGCTTTTTATGCGGCCCCGCCTGACTCGGGGTGGAAGGATCGCACCGAAGCCCAAGCTATCTTGACCCTTCTGCCCCAGGAGAAGAACTACGAGGAAATCCTGTATAAGCTCAAGCAGCTGGCAATCCGGTTGCCGGCCTCGCTAAGGCCCTATTGGGCTGCGGTGAACCAGGCTGCGCAGGCCCTTCCCGAGACAGCGCAACCCTGGAAAGTCTATATACCTGCGCTGCATTGGTATGGCACCCAGAACCAGTATCACCGCTGGCTGGTCGGTCTCTTACAGGGAGACTTCGGCCTGTCGTACCAAGACAAGCGCCCCATCAGCAGCAAGCTGGGGGAAGCCGTGCGGTGGTCGCTCGTGATCAATCTCATTTCTATCGCGCTGGCTTACCTGATAGCGATTCCGCTGGGGGTGGTAGCGGCCGTGCGCAGAGGCCAGTGGCAGGACCGCACGATTGGCCTGGTGCTTTTCATGCTGGACTCGCTGCCCAGCTTTTGGGTGGGAACGCTGGCCATTGTCTTCTTGTGCGGGGGGGATTACCTAAACCTCTTCCCGCCGGGTGGGGTGCAAAGCACAGAACATTCGCCGGAGTGGCCGCTTCTTGAGCGGCTGGCTGACTGGGGCTATCACCTCATTCTGCCGGTTCTCGTGTACACCTATGGGTCGTTGGCTTTCCTGAGCCGGCAGATGCGGGCGGCCCTCCTGGAGGTCCTCCGGCAAGACTATATCCGCACAGCTCGAGCCAAAGGGCTGTCTGAAAGGCAGGTTATCTGGAAGCACGCTTTCCGCAACTCCCTCATTCCCATCATTACTTTGCTTGCCTCGGTCTTCCCTGCCATGATTAGCGGCTCTGTCATCCTGGAGACGATTTTTTCTATTCCGGGCATGGGCTTTCTTAGCTACGGGGCGATGGTGGCCCGGGATTATCCCGTGATTATCGCTGTCTTCACCATTGGGGCTGTGCTGACGATGGTGGGGATTCTGGTGGCCGATGTGTTGTATGCCCTGGTGGATCCGCGCATTAGCTATGCCCGACGATAAGATGGAAAAGGTCGTGTCTTACTCTCCTCGGGCTCGCATCTGGGAGTCCTTCAAGAAAAACCGCCTGGCTTACTTTTCGCTGTGGTTTGTGGGCTTTCTGGCGGCGGTGGCGGTGCTGGCTGACTTTCTGGCCTACAACAAGCCCATTGTCGCTTCGTATCAAGGGCGGGTGATATGGCCTGTTTTTCGGGATTATTGGGAGGCGTGGTCAGGCCAGGTGGTGTGGGAGCCTGCGCTTCGGAAAGCCGACTGGCGGGCTTTAGCGCTGGACTGGGCGATCTGGCCGCTGGTACGCTACAGCCCCGAAGAGCTGGACCTGCGCAACGCCCCCGCTGTAGGGCCTTTTGATGAGCAGGTGCTTCGCAGCCCTGCAGAAAAGCACTACCTCGGCACCGACAACCTGGGGCGCGATGTGCTGGCCGGCCTCATCCACGGTAGCCGCATCTCCCTCACCGTAGGGCTGGTATCGGTGGGCATTTCGGCCCTTATCGGCATTTTACTGGGGGCGCTTGCAGGGTACTTTGGGGATCATGGGCTTCAGGTAAGCCGGGCTACGCTGTGGTTTGGCCTGGTGGGTAGTCTTTTAGGCCTGTACTACGGCTTTTACCTGCGGCGTTACGCCTTAGGTGAAGCGCTCGGGGAAGGGTTTTTCCACTTTTTGGGCAGCCTGCTGGTTTCGGTGGGGGTGGCCGCGCTGGTGACGGGATTGGTTTGGCTGCCTTCCCGACTCGTCAAAAAAACCCGCTGGGGGGCCCATCGCGTCCACCTGTGGGTAGACCTCACCATCAGCCGGCTCATTGAGGTGATGATTTCCTTGCCTACGACGCTGCTCATCTTTACGGTAGCGGCCATAGCCAAGCCCAGCCTCTTTTTGGTGATGGCGGTGATTGGGGTCACTTCATGGACGGGGATTGCTCGTTTTACGCGGGGGAGAAATGCTCAAGGTGCGGAGCTTGGACTACATTCAGGCGGCGCGGGCGATGGGCTATTCCGACCTGCGGATCATGTTTTTGCACGCGCTGCCTAACTCGCTGGCCCCGGTGCTGGTCTCTATTGCTTTTGGGATTGCCTCGGCGATTTTAGTGGAGTCGGGGTTGAGCTTTTTGGGCATTGGGGTGCCGCCTACGACCGTCACGTGGGGCTCTTTGCTTGCGGCGGCGCGCAGCGCCACAGGAGCATGGTGGCTGGCGGTGTTCCCAGGGCTGGCGATTTTTGTGGTGGTGACCCTCTTCAATGTCCTGGGCGAAGCCCTGCGCGATGCCATAGATCCTCGCTTGCAAGCCCAGTGAGCTGGGTAGCCGTAGCGCTAATTGCAGGGTGGGCGGGGCTGCTGATGGTGTGGGTGCTGCGCCTGCCTATAGACAAGCTGTATGCCTCCAGTGACAAGGTGCTGGGCTGGCTCATGGCTCGGGTGCTTTTACGGTTTGGGGTGGGGGTTTTTGGGGTGCTGGGGTGGGAGGCGCTGGAGCGGCCCCAACCCCCCGCCTTGCTGGCGGTGGTGGTGGACCGCGACTGCCCCGAAGCCTGGCTTCGGGCCGATGCCGCCGCAAGCCGGTGGCTCTCCGCCGGTTATCGTGTGGGGCTTGTGGTAGCCGGCCCTGCCAGAGCCTTCTGGGCCATTCCTCCCACCGTAGATACCGTCCTGTGGCACAAGCTGTTTTCCGCTTGCCTGGAGGTTGTACAGACTCGGACTGAGAAGCCCGCTTATGCGGCGGCTCGCCGGACGCTGGAACCCTACCGGGATCGGCTTCTGGCGGTGCTCTGGGTAGGCCGATGGGAAGCCTCGCCGCTCGTATGGCCAGCCTGTGGCGCTTCTCCTTCCGCTGGCCAGACCCAGATCGTGAGCTTGGAGACCCTTCCTCTGCCCTCTACCTGGCCAGCTTGGGGGATTTATGCTCTACTGTTTTTCGTCTGTGGGGGGCTTTTGCTGGGAATGGAGGTAACCCTCTACCTCACGGGGAAGCACTTGCCCCTTCGCCAGGCGGCGTAACTCTTGGGCTAAGGGATTGATTTGCTGGAGGGCTGCCCACCGCTCTTCGGAAGTTTGAAAAGCCTGGATTTCAGGGAAAGCTTCTGGTTTGACCGCTACAGTTATACGCAGCGTGGGCAAGTGTAGCTTCTTGCGCAGGAAAGTCTCCAGCAAACTCAGCTGCTTTCCCAGCAAAAGCTCTGCATGGCTGGGGTGGGGCACCCACAGGCAGAGGCTCTGATCTTGGATTTCGTACTTTCGCTCAGCCAGAAGCTGGGCCAGCTGCGGGCTGGCCTCTTCGCTGCGGGTGTAGGCTTGGAAAGCCGCTTCCCACTCTGAGGGGGTCAGCTCGGTTTTTCGGGCGGGACCGAGGACTTTTTTTTTACTTCCTCCAGCGAACGGGGCACGGTAGGACGGGCGCTTGGGGAGGGAGAGGCCGCTCGGGCCGAAGGTAGAGAGGGTGCAGGAGAAGGGGGAGGCGATTCAGGGCCTTTTTTCTCACTTAGGACCATGGGCAAGAGGGCTATTTTGAGCACGGCCACTTCCAGAGCGATCTCCGGGGCGCGGGAGTAAGTCTGGCGGCGTTCTGCTTCAAGGAGCAGGTCTATGCCATGCAGGAGAAAGGCTTCCGCGTACTGGGGGGCTTCTTCTTCGTAGCGCTTGCGGTAGTGGGGCGGTAAGTTTTCTTGGAGGGCTTTGGGTTCGTAGCGGGCCAGCAAAAGGGTTCGGAAGTGGCCTATTAGGCCCTGGGTGAGGGTAGTGGGGTCTTGCCCGGCTTGCAAGTAGCGGTGGATAGCTTCAAGGGCTTTTTCCCCCTGCCAGGCACGCAAATAGCCCGAAATTTCAAAATAGGCTTCGTAGTCCAGGGTCTCAAGGGCCTGCAAGACGGCCTCATAGCTGAGCTGGCCGGCGCTGCGGCTTGCCAGCTGGTCTAAAAGGCTCAGCGCGTCCCGAAGGCTTCCTTCGGCTTTGGTGGCTATGAGGTATAAGGCATCCTCTTCTGCGGGCAGGCCTTCCTGCTCGGCGATGTAGGCTAACCGGCGTACAATCTCTTCCGTCGGAATTCGCCGAAAATCAAATCGCTGGCATCGGGATAGGATGGTGGCGGGGATTTTGTGCTTTTCCGTGGTGGCCAGGATGAAGAGGGCGTGGGGAGGAGGCTCTTCCAGGGTCTTGAGGAAAGCGTTGAAGGCGGCGGTGGTCAGCATGTGGGCTTCGTCCAGGATGTAAACTTTGTAGCGCCCTTCGGGGGGGGTCAGATACACCTGGTCCGTGATGAGCCGGATGTCGTCCACGCTATTGTGGGAGGCGGCGTCCAGCTCTATGAGGTTGAGGGAACGGCCTTCGGCAAAGCGGCGGCAAGAGGGGCATTCGCCGCAGGGGTCGCCTTCTGGGGTCAGCTGCGTGCAGTTGGCGGCTTTGGCCAGGATGCGCGCGCACGTGGTTTTGCCCACGCCCCGCGGCCCAAAAAACAGATAAGCCGGGGCCAGCTTGCCGTGGCGTAGGGCATTGCGGAGGGTCTCCACCACGAAGGGCTGCCCCACCACGTCAGCAAAGGTGCCTGGGCGGTACTTGCGGGCGGAAGGCTGGTGTGCCACCCGACAAAGCTACGCAATCGCCGGCCTCCCCTACCTTTACCCCATGAGCTGTACGCGGGCCCTCCTGCTGCTGGGAGGCATAGGCCTCATAGGGGGTTCTCTGGCTTATAGCTACCGAGTGCGTCTTTTGTACTGGCTGGGGCAAGGCCTTCTGGCGCATGTGCCTTTGGCGCCGCCGTGGGATGGGGTGGTGGTTTTTAGCGGGCGGCCCTATGAGCGGGCCTTAGCAGCAGCCCAGGCTTACCAGCAGTACCCTACCCGCATTATAGCCTTGGGAGGCAATCTCAACGAAGACCTCCTTGCCCTCGGCGTAGAGCCCTACAAAGAATGCGCCCTTACCCGCCAAGCCCTGCGCAGCTTGTGCGTGCCGGATAGCGCCATCTACTTGGCGTGCGAAGGCACCAGCACCTTAGAAGAAATGGCTTGGCTGGCCCATCTCTGTAAGCAGAAGGGATGGCGCCGTATACTCCTCGTCTCCTCGGCTTTTCATGGCAGGCGGATCGTGTATTTGGCTCAGCGGTACCTCACGCCTCAGCAGGTAGCGTGGGGGTTCCTGCCCGCGCCAAGCCTCCGCTTCCGCCCCGAACGCTGGTGGGAAAGCGAAGCCGGCCTCCTGACCCTCTGGGAAGAATATGCCAAAGTTTGGTATTACCGATGGCGAGGATATTTCTGAGAATGTTGTACCTTTGCCTTATGCGATACCTTGTCGTATTGCTCTCGCTGGGTTTGGCTGGCCTCTGGGCCCAACTGAGTGGCCCCTACACGGTAGGAGGCAGCGCAGCAAACTATCCTCACCTTACAGCCGCCTTTTCGGCCCTGATGAGCCAAGGCGTAAGCGGAGATGTAGAGTTTCGGCTAACGGCAGCTTACGCAGGGGAGCCGGGCGGTACTCCCACCTTGCGGCTAACTGCTTATCCAGGGATGGGTACCTACTCGGTGAAGCTCACGGTGGATCCTTCCGTGACTACGCCTGTGACTGTCGCCACCCCTCGCCGACTACGGGGGTTTTGAGCCGTTTTGTCCTAAGGCTGGAAGGGATAGACAACTTCATCATAGATGGGGGGCCGCAGCGTCTGCTCCGCTTCCAGAATAATAACCCTAATAGCGGCACAGGCGTGATAGGCCTCATCTCTGATAATGGGCTCAGTTCCTCTCCTTGTCGGCGTATCACTATCCGCAACATAGAAGTAGACGGCCAAGATAAAAGTCAGACACGGGTTGGCATCTACCTTGGGGCATTAGCGACCTTCCCGAGCGCAGCGAGTGTAACGGGCAATAACAACATCCTCCTTGAGAACTGCTGGATCTACAGCGTGCAGGAAGGCATCATCTTATGGGGGCCCTCCAGCACCCGGGATCAGAATAACATCGTGCGCGGCTGCAAAGTCGGGCATCCTACCCTTCTGCTAAGCTGGGGGGGAAATACGGGTTCTTCAGGCATCTTAGTCGCAAACCAGGCCAACCTCCGCCTGGAGCAGGATACCGTCTTCAATGCTTCTAGTTCCACCAGTTATCGCTATACGGGGATAGCTGTGGGCTACACCCCGCAGTCCACCACCAGCGCTCCTTGTGAGAATGTGCACGTCGCTCGCAACTGGGTTTATAACATCGCCTATACCGGAACCGGAGGGTGGGATGTACACGGTATTCGCGTGCATGTGGGCAGCCTCGCCCCCGCCAATGTGTACCTGTATAACAACTTCATAGCCGGTATCTCCTCTGATGGGTTTAGTAGCCCTGCTGGCACCTGGAACGCCTACGGCATCTACCTGCAGGGTAGCTCCAATAGCAACGCTGGCATCTATGTGTATCACAATTCAGTCCACCTGTATGGCGCTCCCACCACCACGTCGACGAGCTCCAATCCCAGCTGCTTAGGTATTGCCTCTTCCATCACAGGGGGGGTGCGGGTGCGCAACAACATCTTCCAGAACACGCAGTCTCCTTCTTCTGCCACTTCTACTCGTACGACGATAGCGATAGCGTACGGGGGCACCAGCGCGAGCGTCTTTGCCGAGCTGGACAACAACGCCTACTATGTGGAGAATGCGGCGGGTAGCCAGTATGCCTTCATCGGGGCATTGGGTACAAGCCGGTATGCCACCCTGTCAAACTGGCAGACAGCGGTGGGCGGCGGCCGTGAGCAAAATAGCCTCGCCTTGAGCTCACCCGGTGCTCCCTTCTCCTCCCCTACCAACCTCCATATACCTCATGGTACCTCTACTTCCATAGAGGGGGGAGGGGTGCTTATCACGAGTCCTATAGCGATAGCGGACGACATAGATGGCGATATCCGACCGGATGGGTCTTCCAATCCCGACATTGGGGCGGATGAGTTTGTGCCCACGATTCCGCCTTGCCCGTCCACTATTAGCGCGGATCAGCTTAATATTGCTCCTTCTTCTTTGCCGGCAGGGACAGGTAGCTTTAGCGTGAGCGTACAGAATCCTACCAATGTCACGCAGCCGGCGAGCTGGTTTGTGAGCTACAACGGGGGCGCTTGGCAGCTTCTGGGAGCTTACAACCCCGCTACGCCGTCTATCTCTTACACGCCTACCGCGGCAGGCACCTATGAGTTTGCGCTGATAGCGTACGTGGCTTCCTATCACAGTGGCTGCCCGGGTCTGGCCAACGATACCGCCACCATCACAGGAACTGTTACATGCCCCAGTGCGCTTAGTGCAGACCAGATAGCTGTCTCGCCTACGAGTGTACTTATTGGGCAGTCTGTCACGGTGACTGTCGTCAACCCCTCTAATGTGACCCTTCCTGCTCAGTGGGAGGTTTCTACGAATGGGGGAGCCACTTGGACAGGGGTGGCCTCTTATACGGGTTCGCCGTTTACTTACACGCCGACTCAGCTGGGGGCACACCAGATTCGTCTCACGGCCCTGCCCCCTGCGGGGTGTGGCGCTTTGTCTCCGGTTTACTCTAATGTAGAGTCTTTTACGGTGAATCCGCCGCCTGGGGCTTCTATCAACGATCCCATTGATATCACCCCCACGGTACCCACTCGCACCGATACCACCGTGAACGGCAACAACAGCCTGCCGGGGTACACGGACAATTATACCGGTCCTGGTAACAACCAGTCTTCTCCGGATGTGTACTACCTTTATATTCTGCGGGAGTGTATGGACTCCATTTCGGTCAGTCTCTGTAATACTTCTGGCTCTGGCTCGTTGAGTAACACCTACTTGCACATCTTCCACAAGCAGACGGGGCGGGTGCTCTACAACGACGACAACTGTGGCTTGAGGTCTTTTATCATGGCTTTTCATGACCCAGCTGCTACGGGCGTATCTGGGAGCGTTAGACGAGGAGGAATGCGCCTGGCCCAGGGGGACTCCCTTATTATTATAGTTCAGGGCTTTGGTAGTGGGACTGGCTCCTTTGTGCTCAATGTGACGGAGTATCGTTACAACCCAGCCAATCAGCCTACTTTACCGCAGCCGCCGTTTTTCAGTTACGATACCAGTCGGGTGTGTTTCCGGGGCGGTGTGGCGCGCGACACGCTCAATACGGGCATCACCACCCCAGGCCTGACGCATGTGTGGTACCTCAATGGTCAGCAGGTGGCAGGCGTATCCGGCAATCAGTACATCCCGCAATTTACGGGGCCGGGGGTAGATACGGTGGTGGTGGAGCTTCGGTCGGCGGCGCTCTCGTACTGTGCCCCGGCCCAGAATATCCCCCGCGACACGGTGTACATCGTAGTAGACACCCTGCCCAAAGAGCAATTCCTCGTCAATGGCTCCAGCTTGTACAACCATGCGGACTATGCGTCGCTCAGTGGTTCGGCGCCTCTGTGTGTGACCTACGAGCCGAGCATCGTCAATCCGGCTTTTACTTTCACCTGGACCATCAATGGGAATACCTACACAGGGCCTGGTCCCCATCAGGAGTGTTACACCGCCAGCCAGACCGCCGACACCGTGGTGCTGATAGCCACCAACGGCGCATGTGTGGAGTACGATACGCTGTATGTGATTCTTGACATCACGACGGGGCTGCAGGGCATGGAAAGCGGCCTGGTGGTTTATCCTAACCCTGCGAAGGACCAAGTTTACCTGCGGGCCCAGCAGAGTGGCTACGCCCAAGTGCGTCTCTTTGACGCCAGGGGTGGGCGGGTCTGGGAGCAAGCCGCTCTCCTGCAGGCGCACGAACCCTTCGCCCTGCCGGTGGGGTCCTTGCCCGCAGGGGTCTACTTCCTGGAGGTGCGGCAGGGCCAGCGCCTGCTTCGCACGCGCCTCGCTATCCAGCCCTAAGGGGTACTGCTTGACCGCTGTGAAGGGGGTGAGCTCGGCTCGCCCCCTTCTCTTTATCTTTGCTTATGCGCAAGCTCCTCTATGGCCTGGGTGCGCTCGTGGCGCTTTTCCTCCTTGCTGCGCTGGTGGTGCCCATCCTTTTCCGGGATAAACTGGACGCCTTGCTCAAAGCGCAGATAAACAAGAACCTGCGCGCCACCGTAACTTACGATCGGCTGGACCTGTCTCTGCTGCGGCATTTTCCTGTGCTTACCCTTCGGCTTGAGGGGCTGTCGGTGGTCAATCAAGAGCCTTTTGCGGGGGACACGCTCCTGCGGGCAGAGGCGGTGGAGGTAGGTCTACATGTACTCAAGCTGCTGGGCGGCTCGGTGGAAGTCACGCGCCTGTACCTCATCCGGCCTGTCATCCTCGCGCAGGTGCGATCCGATGGGCAAGCCAGCTGGGATATTACCCTGCCCGATACGACCTCTCCGCAGGCCACCGATACCGCTACGGCGACCTTCCAGGTGGGCCTGCGGCGGTATCAGATTCAGCAGGGGGCTATCACGTACCGTGACTCTTCGCTGGGGCTGTTTGTGCACCTGAACGGGCTGGACCACACCGGCAAGGGCGACTTCACCCAAGACGAAACCACCCTTGAAACCGACACCCGCATTCAGCAGGTGTTTTTCACCTACGGCGAAACGACCTACCTGAACGGGCAGGCCCTTGAGGCGGGTCTGGACCTGGATATTTCCTTTCCCCAATCCCGCTACGTGGTGCGCCGGGGCAAGGTTCGGCTCAATGACCTGCCCCTCCAGCTGGAAGGGCAGGTTCGGCTGCCTGATTCGCTCACGACGCTCTTGGACCTGCGTTTTGCGGCGCCGGGGGCTTCGCTCAAAGAGCTGGTGTCGCTGGTGCCAGCCGCCTACAAGCGGGGCTACGAGAGCCTCTCTGCCGAAGGTACCCTCACCCTGGAAGGGTATGTGCAGGGTGAGCTGCGGGACTCGCTGTTTCCGGCTTTCGCCCTGAAGCTGGCTGTAGACCGGGGGAGCCTCCGCTACAAGGACCTACCCAAACCCCTGGAAGCGATCACGATACGGCTGGGGGTAGAACATCCAGCGGGCCTGCTGGAGAGCTTACGGGTTCGGCTTGACACCTTTTTTGTGAGGGCTGGCGGTTCGGAGCTGCGGGCGCGCTGGGCCAGCCAGGGGCTTTCCCTCATGCAGCTCCAGGCCCATCTTGCCGGAAAAGGCAACCTCACCGAATTCGCCTCGGCGCTGCCGCTGGGCTATGAGCTGCGTGGGCTCTTTGCCGTGGACCTTTCGCTGGCGGGCTTGTACGGGGAAAAGCACCTACCCTCCGTGCAGGGAAGCTTGACCCTGCGCGAAGGATACGTCAAAGCGGCAGACTTTCCTACCCCTGTGGAAAAGTTAGAGATAGACTTCACCGCGGAGGCTCCCGAAGGGATGCCTGCTCGCACCGTGGCTTACCTGAGACGAGCTTACGCTCAGGTGGCTGGCGAGCCCGTGGAACTCTCCCTGCGAATCCAGGATCTGGAAGCGCTGAATTACACCTTCACCGCTAAGGGGAGGGCCGACCTGGGCACTTGGACTCGTATCTTCCCGCTGGACAGCGCCGAGCTTTCGGGCAAAGTGCAATTCGATCTCGCTACCCAGGGTAATCGCGCCGCCCTTGAGAAGCACGACTACGCTCGCCTACCTACCCAGGGAAGCCTCTCCGTGACGGGCCTCACCTACCGCAGCGCTGACCTGCCGCAGGGCCTGACCATTGCTCAGGCGACGCTCACCTTCACCCCGCAGTATGCAGCCCTAGCGGGCTACCAGGGTACCGTGGGCCGCTCGGACCTGGCCCTGGAAGGCCGCCTGGAAAACTACCTCGGCTACGTGCTCCGAGAGGAAAAAATCGTCGGTTCCCTCTCGCTGCGCAGTAAACGCCTTGACTTGAACGAGTGGATGAGCTCGGATACGGCGGCGAAAACGGCGCCTTCGGACACCAGCTCGCCGATGGAGGTGGTGGTCGTGCCGGCGAAGGTGGACTTCACCTTTGCGGCGAGTGTGGAGGAGCTTCTGTACGAGAAGATGGTGTTTCGCCGGGCTAAGGGCCGTATCGTCGTGCGAGACCAAGCGGTGCGGCTGGAGGGCTTTGAGATGGAAGGGCTTGGGGGGCTTTTCGCCCTGGCCGGAACCTACGAGGCGCCGGATAAAAAACGCGCCCGTTGGGACATGACCCTTGACCTAAAGGGTATACAGATTGCTGAAGTAGCCGCGAACTTCCCTACCGTACGGCGTCTTGCGCCCATTGTCAAGCAAACCCAAGGCACGGCTAACCTTCGCGTTTCAGCGGCCAGCGCTTTACGGCCCGACCTTATGCCCGAACTGAGTACGCTCTCCGGCGCAGGCCTTGTAGAAGTGATCCAGGCGGTGGTCAAGGGTTCGGCTTCCTTGAGCGCCCTCTCTGCCGCCGCTAAGATGCCTCAGCTGTCTACGCTTCAGGTCGCCGATGCGAAGATTCGTTTTTCCCTCCAGCAGGGGGAACTTAGGGTAGAGCCCTTTCAGCTTAGGTCAGGTCAGCTCCAGATGGAAGTGGGAGGTGTGACTCGGCTTGACCAGAGCATTGCGTACACCGTAGGGCTGGAAGTGCCGGCCGATTGGGCAAGCGGGTTCTTACAGGCTGCGGGGCTGCCGATTCAAGCACCTACTACTGTGCGCCTCGTAGCTGACTTGGGGGGGACGGTGGCTCAACCTAAGGTGCTGCGCATCCGTCCCGCTCAGGGGCAAGGCGGCGTCCAAGAGGCCATCACCAGCCGCCTCCAAGAAGAAAAAACCCGCCTTGAGGAAGAAGCCCGCCGCAAAAAAGACAGCGTAGAACGGGTTTTGCGGGCAAAAGAAGATAGCCTCCGCCAGGCTCTGGAAAAGAAACGGCGCGAAGAAGAGGAGCGGCTCCGGCGTGAGGCCGAAGAGCGCCGCCGCCAAGAAGAAGAACGCCTCCGCCAAGAGGCAGAACGCAAAAAGCGCGAAGAAGAAGAGCGCCTCAAGCGCCAGCTGGAAGAGGAGAAGCGCAAGAAGGAAGAGGAACTCAAAAAGAAATTGCCCTTTCCCCGCTGATTTACAGGCGGGCCGTAGCTTTGTGTGATGCGTTACTGGGTGATAGGGGTGGGGGCTCTCCTTTGGGGGCAGGACACCCTGCGGGTCATGGCCTACAATCTCTTGACGTACGGGGCTACGTCGGGCTACTGCGACACCCGCTGCAAGGACCAGCAGCTCCGAACGATTGTCTCGTTTGTTCGGCCGCATCTACTTGGCGTGAATGAGGTGGGCCCTTCGCCAGCGCTGGTGCGCCGGCTGCTGGACTCCGTCTTGAATGTAGGAGGGGTGTCCTACTGGCGCAGCAGCGTGTATGCTAACACCACGAATAGCAACATTGTAAGTGCGCTTTTTTACGATAGCCGGCGCTTCGGCTGGCTGACGCAAGAGCTGGTGACCACGCAGGGGGGCTTGCGCGACATCTACGCTTACCACTTGTACTATAAGGACCCTACGCTCGCTCAAACGAGAGACACCCTATTCGTGGTGGTGCTTGTTTCGCATCTTAAAGCAGGAAATACCCCGAGTGATGAGCAGAGTCGGGCGCAGGCCGCTGCGGCTATCCGCCAGTACATCCAGGGCCTGCCTCCGGCTCGGCGGTCGTTTGTCCTGGAGATGGGCGACCACAACCTCTACAGCAGCGCAGAGGGGGCCTACCAGGAACTGACCCAGGTGCTGGTGGACCCAGGCCCGGCGGGCCCTTGGAGCGGGAATCCCCAGTACGCTTTTTTCCACTCTCAGTCCACACGCGTCCAAAGCTTGGCTGATGGGGGCAGCGGGGGAGGTCTGAATGACCGGTTTGATTTTATCTTTTTCTCACCGGCCTGTACGACGGCCGCATCCCGAGCGCGGTATATCGCTGGTTCCCATCGGGTGATCGGTCAAGATGGCCAGCATCTTGGCAAAGCCCTTACTGATCCTCCTCTTCCGGCGGGGTATTCTGCGCAGGTTATCAATGCCCTCTATGCGATGTCTGACCACTTGCCGGTGGTAGCTGAATTTGCTTTGTCGGTGAGCCCCGCCGTAACTGCCCTTTCCTTGCCAGACGAAAGAACCCCCTGGCGTGCCTGGAGCGAAGGCGGAAGCCTTTTCCTCACAAGTGAAGCGGCAGGCCTCTACAGAATCTTTGACGGGATGGGTCGCCTCTGGTCGCTTATCCAGCTGGAGCCCGCTGAAGTGCGCAAGCTGGACCTACCTCCTGGCCTCTATGCCGTGCAGGAAAGTCACACAGGGGCTGTCCGGAAGGTGATGGTTTGCCCTTAGGCTAAGCCAATGTTGCCGGGCAGGCCTGGCAACGAAAAGGGTAGCTCAGTGCCAAGTTTTTCTATCACAAGGCGCTGTAGCTTTTGGCGGGCATCGTCATAGGCTTGGATGAGCGCCTTTTCAAGCGCCTGGGGATCCTGAAGTAAGGCGGGGTGAATCTGGATAGCTTGGATGGCCTGGTGCCCTGTCATCACGATGCGCACTTGGCTATCGGGGCTTTCGCCGGTAAGGGTGGTATGTTCCAGCTCTTGGGCCAGATCTTGGAGCCGCTTGGCGGCTTTGAGGAAATCCCACATGCCCCGAAGATGCGAATTTTTCTTTGTACCTTTGCCGCATGTATTGGGACAAAGCGCTGAAGGCCCAGATCATCCAGGAGCATAGCCTGCGAGCTGATGCGCGCGACACCGGTTCGCCAGAAGTGCAAATTGCGCTCCTCACCTACCGGATTAGTGAGATAGCCCGGCACCTTCAGGAAAACAAGCACGACTATGCTGCGCAGCGCGGCCTTTTGAAGCTGGTAGGGCAGCGCAAACGACTTTTGCGGTACCTCCAGCGTGTGGATATTGAGCGCTACCGCGCCCTTCTGCGCAAACTCAATCTGCGGGGTTGATGGAGCGGCATACGGAGGTCTTTGAGATTCCTAACTCGGCGCCGATAGAGCTGTCTTTTGGGCATGTGGCGCGCCAAGCCGATGGAGCGGTGTGGATTCAGCAGGGGGGTACCATCGTGCTGTGTACCGTGTGCGCCAGCTCCAAAGAAGTAGATGCGGATTTTGTTCCCCTTACCGTAGACTACCGAGAGAACTTTGCCAGCAGCGGCCGCATACCGGGTGGGTTTTTCAAGCGGGATGGTCGCCCTAATGAAAGCGAGGTTCTTACCTCGCGCCTCATAGATCGGTCCTTGCGGCCTTTTTTTCCGAAGGGCTGGCGGTACGAGACTCAACTGATTGCGATTTTAGAGTCGTACGATCCGAATTATCCTCCTGATGTGCTGGCGGGGTTAGGGCTTTCGGCTGCGCTGGCCTTGTCTTCGGTGCCGACGGAGCAGGTGGTGGCCATGGCGCGGGTGATCCGGCGAGAAGGCACCTTTTTCCTCAACCCCCCCACCGATATAGCTGAGTCCGCCGAATTGAACCTGGTCGCCTCGGGTACGCTGGATTCCATCGTCATGGTGGAAGGGGAGATGCGGGAGATCTCCGAGTCCGTGCTGGTGGAAGCCCTGCGCCATGCGCATGGTATGATTCAGGATTTGGTACGCTTTCTGGAGCGTCTGCAGGCCGCCCATGGCAAGCCCAAGCGACAGCTTGAGGCCCCTCCCTCGTATCCGGAGGTGGAGGCGTTTATAGAGCGCCAGGTGGGCCAGGAGCTTTACAAGCTCGTTCGGCAGCCTTTGCCGAAAGCCGAGAGGAAGGCGGCTTTTGAGCAGGCCTTTCAGCGGGTGAGCGAAGCCTTAGCCCTTGAAAACCCCGACTGGGCTCAGCCGGAAGTGCAAAAAGCGGCGGCCACGTACTTTGCCGAGCTCAAGCGAAAGGTGCTGCGGGAAGCGGTGCTCTCAGAGGGGATTCGCTTGGATGGGCGCCGGCCCCACGAGATTCGGCCCATCACCTGCGAGGTGGGGATTCTACCTCGTACCCACGGTTCGGCTCTTTTCACTCGGGGGGAAACCCAAGCCTTGGCCACGGTTACCCTTGGCACCAAGGAAGACGAGCAAATCATTGACTACGCTACGCAGCAAGGCAGTAAGAAGTTCCTTCTCCAGTACAATTTTCCTCCTTTCTCTACTGGCGAGGTGAAGCCGCTTCGGGCGCCTTCGCGTCGGGAAGTTGGGCATAGCCACTTGGCTGAGCGCGCGCTCAAACAGGTGGTTCCTACGGAGGGGGACTTTGCTGACTATACCATTCGTGTGGTATCGGACATTCTGGAGTCCAACGGCTCGTCCTCCATGGCCACAGTTTGTGCGGGGGCGCTGGCCCTTATGGACGCTGGTGTGCCCATCCAGGCCCCTGTAGCCGGCATCGCCATGGGCCTGATCTGGGAGAGCCCGCAGCGCTACGCCGTGCTGACCGACATCCTCGGCGATGAAGATGCGCTGGGAGACATGGACTTCAAAGTGGCGGGCACGGAAAAGGGCCTCACCGCTTGCCAGATGGACATCAAGATTCAGCACATGCCGTACGAAGTGTTGGAAAAAGCCCTCCTTCAGGCTCGGGAGGCGCGGTTGTTTATTCTGGAGAAGATGCGGCAGGTCCTTCCGGCGCCTCGTCCTGAGATTTCCCCGTATGCGCCCCGAATCCATCGGATTCCGATTCCCTTTGAGTCTATTGGCGCGGTGATCGGTACGGGGGGTAAGGTCATTCAGGAGATTCAGCGCACCACCGGCACCACCATCACGATTGAGCAGGACGAGAAAGGCGGGCTCGCCGTCATTTACGCCCACGACAAAGCCGCCCTGGAAAAAGCCGCTTCCATCATTCGGGAAATTATTTCTGAACCCGAGCTGGGCCAAATTTACTCGGCCAAAGTCAAGCTGTTAAAAGAAGCCGGGGCCATCGTGGAGTTTATGCGGGGGAAGGAAGGCTTTCTGCATATTTCTGAGATTGTGCCGTATCGGGTTGAGAAGATAGAAGATGTCTTGAAAGTGGGGCAAGAGCTCCTCGTGAAATATGTGGGCATAGACGCTCGCACAGGAAAGTATCGGGTTAGCCATAAAGCTGCCGTGAACGGGGGAGAATCTTCTGCCGAATCGGCGAATCCTCGGCCAAGCCGGCCTCGTTCGGGCCGACCTTCTCGTGCTCCCCGTTCTTCTTCTCGGCCTGCCCATCGTCGCCGTTCATGAGGGTCCTAATAACGGGCGGGGCAGGTTTCATCGGCTCGCACCTGGCAGAGAAATGCTTGAGGGAAGGGCACACCGTTACGGTGCTGGACAATCTCTCTACAGGCACGCTGGATAATATTTCAGATCTTTTACGGCTGGAAGGCCGATTTCAATTTATACAGGGTTCTGTAGAAGATGCTTCTCTGGTGTGGAAGCTGGTCAGCCAACACGATCGCGTGTATCACTTGGCCTCGGTGGTGGGGGTCAAGCGAGTGTTGGCGGAGCCGCTCACGACGATCTTAGAGGGGCTGCGTGGCACCGAAGCGGTCCTTGCTGCCGCCGCTGAACTGGGCGTTCCGACGCTGGTGGCCTCCACCAGCGAAGTGTATGGCCGGGCCTTGGACTTTCTTGATCCTACAGGCCAAAACCAGCTGGATGAAGCGTCTGTGTTGCTTTTAGGCACGCCTCAGCGGCACCGCTGGATTTATGCTATCACCAAGTTAGCCAAAGAAGCCCTGGCGGTGGCCTACCATAAGCAGCGGCAATCTCCTTTCGTGGTGGTGCGTTTCTTCAACACCGTGGGCCCTCGGCAATCGCCCGCCTACGGCATGGTGATACCTAACCTGGTCCAGGCTGCTTTAGCTGGGCAGCCGCTCCCCGTGTACGGTACCGGCCAGCAGAAGCGATCTTTCCTGCATGTCCAAGACGCCGTAGAAGCCCTATATGCGCTTTTCTTCCATTCCCCTCGTGAGCCATGGGGGGAAATCTTCAACATAGGCAATCCCCACGAGATCTCCATTCTGGAACTGGCCGAACGGATCAAAACCTTGACCGGTTCTGCTTCCCCTATTCAGCTTATCCCATACGAAGAGTCGTACGGGCCCGGCTTTGAAGACATGCAACGGCGCACGCCCAACATCGGGAAAATCTCCGCTTGGCTGGGCTGGAAGCCTGCCAGAGACCTGGATACCATCCTCCAAGAAGTTATCCAAAGCTATGTCAAGTCTGCATAGAAAAATGCCCCTCTTCGTAGGGGCTGTCATGCTCACCTGGGGTTGTAAGTACCTGGGCTTGGGAAGAGAATTTGAAGGAAAGATCGTCTATAAAGCTAGCCTTACCGGTCCAAACGCTGAGATGCTGGCTCCTCTTCTCCGGGATCAGCAGGCTTCTTTCTCTGCATATCACAAAGGCGATTACATCCGTCTGGAGGAGCCGAATAGGACTGTCCTGGTAGATTATCGGCAAGACAGTATTACTTTTCTTTCTCCCAGTTCTCGGCAGTATTATAAGGCTTCTCTTGATAAGATGCGCAAGGACCAAAAGCCGTTAAAGAATATACAGCAAATTGCCGAGGAGCGAGAAATTTTAGGGCATGTGTGTACGGGGTATAGGGTGATCGGTGAAAGGGGGGACACAGTCATCTACTGGGAGGCTAAGGACCTGGGGCTTTCTTCTAAAGCTTCTCAGTCGTATCTGCTGGCTCCTCCAGGGCTTGACTTGAAGGGGGTGCTTCTGGGCTTGGAGGTTCCTATTCCGGGCACACCTCTGCGGCTGGTGCAAGAGGCGGAGCAGATTGAGCCGAAGGAGTTGGATGAATCGCTCTTCCAGGTGCCGACAGGTTATACCCGCATAGAAGACTAAGGACTTATGACCCTGCGCATAGTGCTTTTAGGGCTTGTGTCGAGCTTAGCTCTGCGGGCCCAGAAATCGTTTGAAGGTGCTATCACCTACACCACTAAAATTGAGGGAGCCATGGCGGAGCAGATGAAGGAAATGCTCCAGGACCAACTGCCTGACAAAATGGTCGCGTACTACCGAGGCAATCGAGGCCGTAGCGATTTCGGCAGTGTAGCCCTCATCACGGATGGCGAGGCGGGCTTGCTTTATCTACTCAACCCAGCCCTCCAAACATATCAAAAAACGCCGATCACGGAGCCTAAAGAGACCGAGAAGCCTAAGGTGACAAAAACAAAGGATAAGACCAAAATTCTGGGCTACTCTGCTACAAAGTACCTGATAGAGCTTCAGACCGAGCAAGGTCTTATGAAGATGGAGGTGTGGGCGACGCCTGAGTTGCGTGTTCCGGATGTGCTGAAACGCTCCAATCCTTTAGCCCGGGGCGCCGAGGTGGAGGGGATTCCGCTGCGCATTTCTATGGATGTGCCTGGGGTAGACTTGCGGATCACTTTTCTGGCTACGCAGATTTCCAAGAATCTCCCCGATGAATCGCTCTTCCGCATTCCGGAGGGCTATGTAGAGGAAAAAGCGGAATCTCCTTCCCCTTCTGGAGGGGAGGATTAAGCTGGTAAGCTACCTGAGTAGAAGGCGGGTCTTCACCCGCCTTTTTTTGTTGGCTTGGAGGAAGGGGTCCGGGTTTTTCGGGGCTTTTTGGGCGTTGGGGTGGAGTCGCGGGGGGTAGGATCGGTGGGGGGTATAGCGTCGCGCAAGGCCTGGGCTTCCTTCCGCAAAGCTTCAGTAGGAGCGTTTTCCACGAGGCTTTCAAGGAGGTGACGAGCTGATTTGCGTTTGTTTTCAGCGAGGAAGATACGGGCCAAGATGAGGTAAGCGCGCGCTCGCGGCTCCAGGTAGTTGGGCATCTCATCACGGAGGCGGTAGATGGCGGCCCTTGCTTCGTTATAGAGGCCTTTTTGGTAGAGGATTCGGGCGCGGTGGTAAAGGGCTTCGGCAGCCAGGGCGCTTTTCTGGCCGCGTATCGTTTCTTCCAAGAGCGTTAGGGCGGAGTCGGGTAGGCCGGCTTTTTCGGCAGCCAGGGCGGAGAGAAGCTGTATTTTTTGCTGGAGGAGCGGGGGCAAAAGACTATCAGCGGCGAGGTTCCGGAGCACTGCCAGGGCGGTGTCGGGCTTACCTGACGCCGAAGCCAATTCAGCCCAGGTGATCAGACCTTGCAAGCGGAAGTACCCCCCTGCCGGCAAAAGCCGAAGCAGAGAATCTTGGCAAGCCCAGGCTTCGGAAAAGCGTCCTTGGGCCAGGTATAGGCGAGCTAAGGTCTCCCAGGCTTGGGTAGCGTATTCGGGCGCCTGGGTCAGTCGCCTGTACAAGTCCAGGGCAGCGCTCGTATCGTGCAGCTCTAAGAGGGCTCTTCCTTCCCAGAAGAGGGACTCCCCTTCGAGGGCAGGGTATCGTTCGCGCAGGCGCCTTGCCTCGTGCTTGAGGCTTTCCCAGCGCTCGGTCTCGGCCAGCTGGCGAAGCCGGTCTCGCTCCAAGGCCAGGCGAGTCTCGCTGTCGGGCGGTATCTTGCGCAGAAAAGCCTGATACACCTCCTCATAAGAAGCGGCCGGCAGAAGGGTTCTTAGCCCCTCCAGGGCCAGCTTGCAGGCTTCTACGGCGGTAGGGTAGTTCTCAAGGAGGCTTTGGAGGGTTTTTTGGGCAAGGTCCTTTTGGCCTAAGTCTATCAGCGCTAGCCCCAGGCGAGCTCGGACCAGCGGGGCCTTAGGTGACTGAGGAAAATGTGCCAGGAAAAGCTCGGCGGTCTGACGGGTGCAAGCGGGGTTGTTGGTCCAGAGGGCGCAAATTTCTGCGCGCAGGGCAAGGGCCTTTTCTGCGCCGGGGTCACTTAGGGAGAGGGAGGCCAGAACCTCTTCGGCTTCTTTGTACCGCTCCAGCCGCAGGAGCGTCTGAGCCAAGTGGTAGCGCACTTCGGCGGTGGGCAGCTCTTGGAGCAAGGTCCGATACCGGGTCAGGGCTTCTTCGTACCGCTTTTTGAGAAAATAAGCGCCTGCCGAGACGAAGAGGGCCCTGGGCCGCAGGTCGGCAGGGCCTTTTTGGATGAGGGGTTCGCTGTACCGGAGCGCTTCCTCGGGACGGTTGGTCTGGAGGAGCGTCCAGGCCAAAGCCAGGCGTGCTTCAGGTTCCAGGCCGGTCTGGCGCGCCTGCGGATGCTGGAGGAATCGCTTATACCCCGCCAGGGCGCTTTCCAGCCGCTGTTGTCGGTATTGGCTTTCAGCCAGCCAAAAGAGGGCTAACCCGGTATGGGGGCCTTCCAGGGTGCTGGCCTGGTAGAAGAGGCTTTCCGCCTCGGCGAAGGCGTTGTTTTTGAGGGCTTGGAAGGCGGCCAGCAGGTAGAGGCGCTGGCGCACTTCGGAGAGGGTGGGGAAGGTATCCAGCTGGGCCAGGGCCTCCGCAAAGTGAGCGCGAGCGGCTAAGCATTCGGCCAGCCAGCGTCGGGCTTCGGTACGGTTAGGGGCGCCAGGCAGGGCCAGGTACGCCTGGAGGGCTTCCTGGGCGGTCTCATAAAGGCGAAGCTGCCAAGCCAGTTGGGCCGCCATCCAAAGGGCCCCTGGACCGGGTGGAAGGGGCGAGAGGGGTACCCTTCGTACATAAGCCAGGGCCTCTTCCGGGCGCCTGAGCCGGTAGAGGGCATGGGCCGAACCGTACAAAGCCCAGGCCGCTAAGCTATCAGGCCGGTTGAGTAGAGGTTCCCATAAAACAAGGGCCAAGCTGTCTTGGTGCTCATTCCAGGCGCACCAGCCCCGCCAGAGGCGAGCTAAGGGGTTCTCGTCCGCAAGGTAGGCGAAAGCTTCGGCTTTTTCGCAGAGTCCTCCTTGGGCCAGCGTAGCTACCACAAAAGGCCAGAGGGTATCGGCGTGGGCGGGTTGTTGGAGAGCCCATTTTTCGGCCCAGGATGCGAGGCGGGGCAGGTCGGGTATTTTAGCCAAGGCATAAGCCAGCCAAAGCGGGGCTTCCCGGGCGAAGGGCAAGCGAGTCTGAACGGTTTCAAGGTGGGTAGCGGCGGCCTTCCAGTTGCCCTGTTCGTAATACAGGAGCCCCACGTAGTAGTTGGCTGCGTCGTGGAAAGGCCCCAGCTGCTCCGTTAGCGGTTTTAGACGCGTGAGGGCCCGCAGGCGGTCGCCGGTCGCATACGCAGCGTAGCCCTCCATGAATTGCATTTCCTCCCGCAAGAGGCGCGGAAAGGCTTGGGGTGAAAGGCGAGCCAAATGTTCCAGGGTCTGGTCATACGCTTTGCGCAGGAAAGCGTACTTGGCGGCGTAGAAGCGGGCCAAGTTGCTTCGGTAGGAGGGGCTTTGCGTTTCGGCGTAGGTGCTCAGGGTGAGGGGTGCGCTTTCCCGAAGCAAGTCAAATAGGGCGTAGTTTTCCCACACCTCGGGTAGGGCGGAAGGAGGGGCTGCGGGTATAGGCAAGGGTACATGAGCCAGGTAAAGCCGGTCCACTTGGCGGGCCCAACTTTGCGCGCCGTAGAAGTGGAGCGGTTCGGCCTGGGTTCGCCAGCCTTCCGGTCCCCACAGGGGGGGTAAAGCCTGCGCCAGGAGGAGGCTGCTCAAGAGGCCCAGCGGCTGCGCCAGGCCCACCAAGAAGCAAGGGCTTCTTCGTGCCATCGTTGGTAACGGGATTGGATTGGGGCGAGAAGTTCAGGGTCCTGGGCTTTTTTCTTGGCCCACTTTAGGAAGAGGAAAATATCCCGGGTTCGGCCGAGGGCCTTGGTGAGGTGTTTAGGTGGGGTCTCGGGGAGAGGATAAATTTCGGCGGCTTTTTCCCAGCTGCGCAAGAGGATACGCAGTTCGTGTGCCTGCTCTGGCAGGTAGGGTGGAGGAGGAAAGGCTTCCAGGCGGCTGCGCATAGCCTGCAACCAGGCTTCTACCTGACTTTGCCAAAAATGCTCCTCCTGAAGCGTGAAAGAAAAAGGAAAACGCTTTTTCCACCCATGCAGCGTCTTGCGGATGGGCGGGGCCAGCTCAGGGTACCGCGCAAGGAAGATCTTTTTTCGCTTGCGGAGTCTTTTCTTTGCGGCTTTCAGGAGGGAAGGGGCCCATTTTTGGGCGTATTTTTTATTCAGCCAGGCCCGGCGGAGCTTGCCTGTGAGCGCGTAGAGGGCGTCAAGGGCAGGTTCATTAGGGGGAGGAGCGGGGAAAGTGTACAACTCCAGGTAGACCCGTAGCCGTTTGACCCGCTGACGAAAGGCATAGACTGCTTTCGGAGAAGCTTTTTGGAGGCGCTTCAGTCGGAGGGCGAAAGGGTTCATTCGGAGAGACGATGGGAGAGGCGTAGGACCGCTTCTCGGAAAGCGTTGCCGCGCGCTTCGTAGCTTTCAAACCAGTCAAAGCTTGGGCAGCCCGGAGACAAAAGCACCACATCGCCCGGTTTGGCCAGCGTGTAGGCTTTTTCCACGGCGTCTTCCATGGAGGTGGCCCGAAGGAGGGTAGGTATAACCGGCTGAAAGGCTTCAAGCAGCCGATCGGGGTTGGCTCCGATGAGGACCAAAGCCTTCACCCGGGCCTGTACGAGAGGTAGGATTTCGCCCCAATCGTTGCCTTTGTCCAGCCCGCCGGCGATCCACACCACCGGCCGTTCTAAGTCCTGCAGCGTATCCCATACGGATCGAGGGGTCGTGGCTGCGGAGTCGTTTATATACAGCACACCTTGGAAGAAAGCCACTCGCTCGCTGTGATGCGGCTCCAAGTGGGGCATATAAAAGATGCGCCGGAGTTCACGATCTTGAATTTCTTTTTGTCGCTGGGCTATTTTCTGGGCCAGCGTCTGCGAGACCTCCTGAAGCGGCTCAGGTGAAGGCTGAGCCTCGGCCGGAGGGGCAGGAGTCTTGGGATATTTGGGTTTTCTCATAAATCAAAGGTTAGCTGGAAGGGTTTTCTGAGAGACGGGTCTGGAGTTGCCGGACAGCGGCTCGGAAAGCTTCTCCGCGCTCCTCGTAGCTGCGAAACCAGTCAAAGCTTGCGCAGCCTGGGGAAAGGAGGACCACATCACCCGGCGAAGCCAAGAGGTGGGCTTTCTCCACCGCTTCGTCCATGGAGGCTGCCCAGTCCAGGTAAGGCACGACAGGGTGAAAAGCCCTTTCCAGGGTTTGGGTGTCCTTGCCGATCAAGATGAGGGCTTTGACCTGTTTTTGCACGGCCTGTAGGAGGAGTCCCCAGTCGTTGCCCTTGTCTACCCCGCCCGCAATCCAGATTACGGGCCGTTCATAGTTTTTCAGGGCATACCATACCGCCTCGGTGGTAGTGGCTTTGGAATCGTTGACATAGAGCACTCCCTGGATGTGGGCGACAGGCTCCAGGCGGTGAGGATACGGCTGGAAAGTTTCAAACGCTCGGCGCAGCGTTTCCTGGCGGGTGCGAATCAGGTGAGCCGCTGCAAGGAGGGCTGGTAGCCCATTCTTTCGCTGGGGAAGGGATTCTAAGGGGGTTCCTTCGTAGGAGACCTCCCAGCGTTCTTCTTCGTATTCGGTGTGTTTCATAAGGCAGACGAGGAAAGGCGGTTCTATCCAGGCGTGGATGCCGGGGCCAGGCGTTTCCCGGAAGCGCCATACCTGGGCCTGGGTGGGGTAGTGGGCCAGGGCCGCTTCCAGGTGAGGGCTGCCCGCATCGTATAGGAAGGCGGCTGTGGGGGGCAGGCGCTTGAGAAGGTGGAGCTTGGCGTCAGCGTACGCTTCGAGCGTGCCGTGCCAGTCAAGGTGGTTAGGGGCCAGGTTCGTCACCACAAAGAGGTGAGGCACCACACTCCAAGCGTCCCAGAGCTGGAAAGAGCTGGCCTCCACCACGTAGTACTCGGTTGAAGGGTGGTCTAAAATCGCTTCGCAGAAGCTGTAGCCAATATTTCCGCAGGCGAGAGCTTTTTTACCTGCGGTCTTTAGGAGGTGAGCCAAGAGGTGGGTGGTGGAAGTTTTGCCGGTGGTGCCGGTGACCATCCACAGCTGAGCGTTGGGCGGGAAATGGAGCCATCCCCATTCCAGGTCTGAGCAGTGGGGGATGCCTTGCTCACGCAGGCGGAGGAGGGTGGGGTTGTCAGGTCGGATGCCCGGGCTGCGCACGACCATGTCGCACGAGGAGAAAAGGGGGTAAGGGTCAGCCGTGATCGTCCAAGAGAGGCCGGCCTGGCTCAAGCGTTCTGCATAGGGGGGGGCCGGCGGATGTGAAGCAGCAAGCACCACCTGGTAGCCCTGCCTGTGGGCAAGCAGGGCTGCACCCGTTCCACTCTCACCTAAGCCCCATATTCCTATTCGGCGTTTCATCGGAGTTTCAGGGTTATAAAGGCGAGGGCATTCAAAAGCAGAGCGACTATCCAGAAGCGAATAACCACTTTTACTTCATGCCAGCCTTGCAGTTCAAAGTGGTGGTGAATAGGGGACATGCGGAAAATGCGCCGTCCCTCGCCGTAGCGTCGCCGGGTGTACTTGAAGTAAGCCACCTGGATCATCACCGAGAGCGTTTCGGCAAAGGAGATGCCGGCGATAAGGGGCAGGAGCAGTTCTTTTTTGACCATGAGGGCGATGGCGCCCATAAGGCCGCCCAGCATGAGGCTGCCTGTGTCGCCCATAAAGACCTGAGCGGGATAGGCATTGTACCACAGGAAGGCCAAGGAGGCTCCTACCACCACCCCACAGAAGACGGTGACTTCGGCGGCGTGGGGAAGGTACAGGATCATAAAGTAGTCGGCCCAGATGCGGTTGCTGGAGAAGTAAGCGAAGCTGCCCAGGCTCACAAAGGCGATAGCTCCTACTCCGATAGCCAGGCCGTCCAGGCCGTCGGTGAGGTTGAAGGCGTTGCTGGTAGCGGTGAGGATGAAGAGGACGACAAGCCCATACAGCCCCAGCTGAAGCTGGTAAGGCAGGCGCCAGGCGCCAAAGCGGCCGTACTCCATTTCCTGAGACTTGAGGAAAGGCAGGTTCGTTCGCAAGAGCAGTTCGGGGTTTTGCCGTCCGAAAAGGGCTGTGGCCACGGCTTCTTGGCTTTCGGGGGGTATAAAGAGGCGAAGCGTGTCTTGGTCTCGTTGTAGGAGGTACGAGGCGGGGTAATGCCCCAGGTCGCCGGTAGGCCTGAAGCGCCAGCTCTCATAGACGAAGGGGCGGTCTTCTATGGCCAGAAGGCGGTCTCCCTGGCGGAAGCCAGCGGCTTTGAGGGGGCCCACCAGCCGAATCTCCCCTTCAGGTCCGACATGGGCGCGTGTGCTGTAAAAGGCTGGCTCCAGGACCATCAGCAGGACCAGCCAAAGGGCGGCCAGGACCTGACCCAGGAGCTTCAGCCGGGGTCGGAGGCCTTTTTTACTGCGGGTTTGCTTGAGCCAGTCATCCAGGAAGCCCAGCGTGCCCAGCCAGAGGGCCAGGCCCAAGAGGGCCCACAAATAGGGGCTTCGCAGGTCGCCCCAGAGAAGGGTTCCCACCAGGAGGCTTATCCCTATCAGAAGGCCTCCCATGGTAGGGGTGCCTTTTTTGCTGGCGTGGGTAGCGGGCCCCTCCTGCCGGATCGTTTCTTGAAAGGACATTTTAGCCAGCCATCGGATGAGGGTGGGCCCAAGCAGCCACCCTACCAAGGCCGCTGTAAAGCCCCCCATCAGCGTACGAAAGCTCAGATAATAAGCCAAGCCCATGCCAGGCAGGTCGTAGTGGGCATCCAGGTAGCGCATCAGCTCAGCCAGCATAGGGCACCTCCTGGCAGGCTTTCAAGATTTCCAAGTCGCTGAAGGGGTACTTCACGCCGGCGATTTCCTGGTAAGTCTCGTGCCCTTTCCCCAGGATGGCGATGAGGCTGTGGGGCGGCGCCAGCTGAACTGCGGTGCGGATGGCTTCGGCTCGGTCTGGGATACGGAGGACACGAGCTTTCAGGTCTGCTAGCAATGGCTCGTACATCTCGGCCAGGATAGCCATGGGGTCCTCATAGCGGGGGTTGTCGCTGGTCAAGACGGTGAGGTCGGCGTGCTGGGCAGCGGCCCAGGCCATGGGGGCCCGTTTGGTACGGTCTCGGTTCCCGCCGGCTCCCAACACCGCAATAAGCTTGCCTTGGGGGGGCACCAGCTCACGAAGGGTCTGCAGCACTTTGTCTACGGCATCGGGCGTATGGGCATAGTCTACTAGGCCTACCCGCTGCTGGCTAAGGAAAAGGGGTTCCAGCCGGCCGGGGAGCGTTTTGAGCGTGGTGGAGAACTGAGCCAGCTTGAGCCACACCTCGCGAGCGGCTTTTTCTGGGAGAGGACCTTCACTGAGGAAAGCCCCCCCGACGGCGGCCAGCAGGTTGTACGCCTGGAATCGCCCAAGGAGGGCCGCTTGCAGCGAGCTTACTTCCACCTGAAGGCGCTCCCAGTCTCTTTGCCATTTCTCGCTGCCTATGTCCAAGAGTAGGCTATACGTGAGCCCCCACAGGTCCGAGCCTTCAAGGCGCAAGGAAAAGTCGCCCACAGCTTCCACGCTGTAGGTGTAGCGCTGGGCTGCGGTGTTCTGAAGCATGAAAAGGCCGTTTCGGTCGTCTATGTTGGTGAGTGCAAAGCTTTTTGGACTTAGACCGTCAAAAAGGCGTTTCTTTGCATCCCGATAAGCGGTAAAAGTTTTGTGGTAGTCCAGGTGGTCATGAGACAGGTTGGTGAAAATCGCTCCAGCAAAGTCTATTCCTGCCGTGCGATGTTGGTCCAGTGCGATGGAGCTGACCTCCATCGCCACACGCTGAATGCCCTGGTCGGCAAAGTAGCGCAGGAGGCGGTATAGCTCAAAGCTATCGGGTGTGGTGAGGGTAGCGGGGATTTTTTCTTCGCCGGCCAGGCAGAAGACCGTGCCGATGAGGCCCGCCTTATACCCTAAGCTCTGCCAGAGTTGGTAGAGGTAGTAAGCCGTGGAACTTTTGCCGTTGGTGCCTGTAATGCCTACGATGTGCAGGTTTTTTTGCGGCTCGTTGAACCACCGGCTGCATAGGTGGGCGTAACTGAGTCGGCTGTGGGTGCTCTGGAGGAGGACCACGTGCGGGGGCACCGAAACAGGGGCCTCAGCTAAAACGGCTACCGCTCCGCGCTCAATCGCCTCCGGAATAAAGTCGTGGCCATCGGTGGTATGGCCCTTCCATGCTACAAACAGCGTGCCGGGGACTACCTTGCGGCTGTCAGCGGTAAGAAAAGAGATCTCCCAGTCAGGTACCGCTGCCGGCACTAAACCTGGCAGGTCCCTCATCAGTTCAGAAAGGCGACGCATGGGCAAGCTGAAGGAGGATTTCTTGAGGGGCTCGCAGGGTAAAATCCTGCACGACGGGACCGGTTCCTTGCCAGTAGACGGTGTAGCCGGCGCTTTCCAGCAGATGGAGGGCTTGGCGTAAGCTCATCCCGCGCACCGCTTCAGGAAGGGACGCCCGATGCGGTAAAAAGCTCACATAATGGGCGGTGGGACGCGTCTTTACCCAGGGAGTGGAGGGCCGGTCCGGCGTAGAGATGCTTAGCGCATTGTAGAGAGGTATGGCTGCCCGTTGCACCAGCACAGGCAGGGCAGGAAGCCGCTTGGTGGGGTTTTCCGGCACTTCCTGAGGGGCGATGCGCAGGTCCCGGAAAACCAGCGCATCGGCAATTTCCCGAAACACCGGTGCGGCGACTTCGCTGCCGTAAATCTGCTCTCCTTTGGGATCATCCAAGACCACTATGCAGGAATAGAGGGGCTTCTCGGCGGGGAAAAACCCTACAAAAGAGGCCCGGTAACGATTTACGTAGGTGCGTCCTTGCACTTTTTTGGCGGTGCCGGTTTTGCCGGCGATCGCATAAAGGGGGGTAGCGATGTTGCGGGCGGTGCCACGCTCCACCACAGCCCGCAGTAGGCGCTTTAGGGCTGCCGCCGTGGCCGGAGAGACAATCCGCTGAGCAGGAGGCAGCTCAGGTGTTTCTCTGCGTCCGTCGGGGTATCTTATCTCCCGTACCAGGCGAGGGGGAACCCACACCCCATCGTTGGCGATGGCGTTGTAAAAGGTCAGCAGCTGCAGAGGGGTGAGTTGGATGTTGTATCCGATAGCCATCCAGGGCAGGGTGGTGGCGTTGAAGTAGGGGGTTTTGGGCAGGATGCAGGTGGGTTTGGGCTCAGGGTAGAGGGTGATGCCCGTGGGCTGGAGAATGCGCATTTTGTTGAGGTAGTCGTAAAACCGCTCCGGCTGCGCGCCAAAAAACTTCTGACAAAGGATGGCAAAGGTGACGTTGCTGGAGTAGGCGAGAGCTTCTTCCAGGGTCAAGACAGTAGCTGGATGTCCGTCGGAGAGCGTTCGGTCCGCGATGTGAAGGGTGGCAGGCACCGAAAAGCGCTGCGAAAGCTTGACCATGCCCGCTTCCAGCAGGATGGCAGCCGTGACGCCCTTGAAGGTGGAGCCGGGTTCCCACAGCGTACTCACCGCGTCGTTGAAGCGCTCGCCGGCGTTGGCTAAGGCCAGGATTTCGCCGGTTTGGACTTCCATGAGGATGGCCACGCCTTTGTCGGCGCGGTGTCGGGCAACAGCCTTTTCCAGCGCTTGGCTCACAATGTCTTGCAGGTGCGGGTCCAGCGTGGTGAAGAGATCGCCTCCAGACCGTGGTTGAAAGTCTGAAAGATCTTCCAGCGGAATCTCAAGGCCGGAAGGCAAGCGCTTGACCAGGACCCATCGCTCTTCTCCCTGGAGCTTGTCGTGGAAGGCGCTCTCCAGGCCTCTCCAAGCCACAGAGTCGTTGACGAGGTAGCCCAGCGTGATGCGCGCCAGCGAACCGTAAGGGTACGACCGCTTGTGGGTGATTTTCTCTACAATCAGGGGTCGGCGTTTTGCCGTACGGCTCAGAAGGGGGAAGCTCTCCACCTGCTTTTTTTCCAGGTAGGTCAGCAGGACTTTGTAGGGAAAGAGGTACACGTGTCGGTCCCGAGCTTTCCAGCGCTTGTAAAGGGCTTTGTGTGACGAATCAGCGGAGGGGTGATAGAGGGGGAAGTGGGTATGCAGGCTCTCGGCGAGAGCTCGGAGGGAATCTTTCACTTCGGTTTCGGTCCACTCGGTGGGGTCTACCGCCAGCCGAAAAAGGGGCATGCTGGTGGCCAGCACGGTCGTGTCCCGCGCCAGAATGCTGCCTCGTTCTCCCCGCACTTTTTTCAGGTAGGGGGTGCTCTGGTAGGCCGAATAAGGCGAATGGTCCCGGTACTTGAGCTGTAAGTATATCAGTCGTCCGATGAGGGTTAGCCAGCCGGCCCCAAAAAGAAAGGCGATCACATAAAAGCGCAGGAGCACTTTACTCATAGCGCACAACGATGGGGGCTTCGGTAGGGAGGACGAGGCCTAAGCTGTCAAGGGCTGGCTTGAGCGCTGAATAGCTGCGCTTTTGGCTGACGGTGGCGTTGAGCTGAAGGTATTCGGCGCGCTTTTCGGCCAGGGCCCGCTGGAGCCGGTGAAGCTCCCGTACCTTCATCTCGGCGCGGTATTGGGTGGCTACATACACCAAGAGCCAGAAAGCGGCGTACAAAAACAAGCTCGCATGCCGAAATACAGCCTTCAGCAGGTCAATCCACCACCCCTTCATAGCTTTTCCAATATCCAGAGTTGGGCCGATCGGCTGCGCGGATTGGCTAATCTTTCTTCCTGGCTTGGGCGAAGCACGGCGAGCTTGCGCCAATTGTATGTTTTATGGCCTGTGGTGAGGTCTTCCTGGGCGGGCTGCTGATAGAGCGCTTTTACGAGGCGGGCTTCGCCGCTGTGGTAGGTCAGGACGACCAGGCGTCCTCCCGGGCGTATGGCTTGGGTGCACCATGTGAGAAGCGCTTGGAGGGCCTCCAGTTCTGCGTTGAGGGCGATTCGCAGGGCCTGAAAAACCTGCGGCAGGTAGCGGGGGGCTTTTGCGCCATAGACCTGGCGAGCCGCTTCGGCCAGGTCCCAAGTGGTGAAGCCGGGCCTCCACGCCCGCTGAATAGCCCTGGCCAGCTTGCGGCTGTGGGGCAGATCGCCATACACGCGCAGATGATGGGCAAGGGTCTCTTCCTTCTGCCAGGAAAGCCATGCCCAAGCGGGTGCCCCTTCTTGGGGGTTCATGCGCAGGTCCAGCGGCGCTTCAAACCGGTAGCTAAAGCCCCGTTCAGCCGTGTCAAGCTGGTGGGAAGAGACCCCCAAGTCCGCAAGAAGGCCTGTGAGGGCGGCTCACGCCTTGCGCGCTGAGGAGCAGACCCAGGTCTCGGAAGTTGCCCCGAAGGGGATGAAAGCGAGCATCTTGGAGGCAGTCCAGGGGGGCATCGGGGTCTTGGTCCAAGCCGAAAAGCTGGCCCTCCGGTCCCAGTCGGGCTAAAATAGCCCGACTATGCCCTCCCCCGCCGAAGGTGGCGTCTACATATACACCGGCGGGGTCGGTCACCAGGGCTTGGGCCGCTTCCTGGCAGAGGACAGGCTGGTGGTAGCTCGTCATGAGCGTCCCAAAAACTTCTCGATCCATTCCCCGAAGTGGTTTTCGGTCTGGGCTTGCCAGTTTTCGTAGCGTTCTCTGCCCCAGAGTTCAATGCGGTCTCGCAGGCCTACCAGCACCAGCTCTGACGCTATGCCTGCGTAGTCGCAGAAGGGCTTAGGCACCACGAGCCGCCCCGCTGCGTCCAGGCTTGCGGGTTGGGCACCACTCTGAAAGAGCCTCACAAAACTCCGACCTTCTGGGGTGAAAAGATTCACTTTTTCGTGGATTTTTTCCAGTTCCTTTTTCCAAACTTCAAGTGGGTACAGCCAGAGGCAGGGGTCAGGGGCTTTTTGCAGGACGAAATGGGTGCGGCTTCCCTCCGGCAGCAGCGCAAGCAAGGCGCTCGGCAGGACAAAGCGCCGCTTGGTATCCAGCCGAGCTACGTATTCGCCGAAGAGAAACACAGCCTGACAAAGGTAGCCACTTTGCTCCACTTGGCTCCACTTGGCGCCCCTCGGTGGATAACCCCCAGGTGTAGTGTGGATAAGCGCTCCTTCCTGTGTGCTGGGACTTTTCTACCTTCGCCTTATGGCGTTTCAGGTTCGGGCTGAGGTGCTGCGAGAGGCGATTGCCCGAGTGCTTCCACTGGTGCCCTCTCGCTCTTTATACCCCATCACGCAGAATATCCTTCTCTACCAGCAAGTGGAAGACATGGAGGTACGTGCCACCGACCTGGAGATGAGCCTTCGCACTTGGGTGCGCGTCCTTCCTGAAGAAGGCGATGCGGTCCGGCTGGCTTTACCTCCTAAAGTTCTCCTAGACCTCCTCAAGGGTTTTGCAGGCGACGAAGTGCTAACCTTTCGCCAGAAAGACTATACTCTGCAAGTTTCCTCTCATTACGGTCATTACGAGTTTAGCGGCTTTGCCCCTGAGGAATTTCCTGCTTTTCCTGCTCGGCCGGAAAAGGAAGGGGTATCCTTTCCTTTTTCGCGGTTCACGCAGGTGGTGGAGCGAACCGCTTTTGCGGCCAGCCACGAAGAGACCCGTCCCGTCATGACGGGCCTTTACTTTGACTTTGAGGAGACCCAGACCAACTTCGTCGCGACGGACTCTCATGTCCTGGTCTTGGTCACGGTGCCGGATCTGCGGCTTGCCGGCGCTCCTAAGCTTATCATCCCCGTCAAAGCGCTAAAAGCTTTTCAGCAGGCTATCAAGGGCCTACCTGAAAGCGACGAACTGACCTTATACCCCTCCGAGGGCCAAGCATTTTTCCACCACCCCCTGGTGGAGATGGTGTGCCGCCTGATTGACGGCCAATACCCCAGCTATAAGGCTGTGATCCCCCCCAACCCTCCTTATGTGGCTCGCTTGAACACGGAAACTTTCCAGCGTACCCTCAAACGGCTTTCTGTCTTGGCTAATAAGAAGATGGGCCTCATTCGGCTGGAGTTTGTGGGCAATGTCCTCACTGCCCGAGTAGAAGATACGGAGGGCGGCCTGCGGGGAGAAGAACACCTGCCCTGCGAGTACGAAGGGCCTGACTTCCAGATTGCCTTTCGCAGCACCATTTTGGAGGAGGTCCTTGAGCATCTTTATGCTCCTCACTTCCTCCTGCGTATGGAAGCCCCTGGTCGTGCGGCTCGGTTTGAGCCTGACCCGCAGTCTCCCCATGAGGAAGCCCTCTTCCTTGTCATGCCCATGATGCTGTGATCCTCTACGGTGGTGGTGACCATGCCCTCGCCGTGTGGGAAATCCTCCAGCTGTTGAAAATTCCCTGCGAGGGTTTTTTTGACGATGGGGAGGGGCCCTTTACGCTGCCTGCGGCCTTGCACCTAGGTCCTTATTCCCCGGAGGTGCTGCCTAGCACGCCGGTCTTGCTTGCCATGACAGACAACACCGTTCGGCGAAACCTTTCTCTGCGTGTTCGGCATCCGATAGCGCCGCCTGTGGTGCATCCCCGTGCGTATGTGTCGGCTTCTGCGTCGGTGGGGCCGGGCGCTGTGGTGCTGGCGGGCGCCGTGGTCCACAGTCGGGCCCGTGTAGGCGCCCACACCATTGTCAACACCGGCGCTGTCGTGGAACACTTTGCCGAGGTGGGGAGCTTCTGTCACTTGTCTCCGGGGGTGATCGTGGGTTGCCGGAGCCGAGTGGGGGACGCTTGCTTTGTGGGCAGCGGCGCCATCATCGTGCCCAAAGCGGCCGTCGGCGAAGGATGCGTGATCGGAGCCGGCAGCCTCGTGCTCAAAGACCTTCCGCCTTTTACCCGCGCATGGGGCCACCCCGCCCGACCCCAGTCCGAAAATCCTTCTCCTTAAAGTTTTGTACTTTTGCTCGTTATGATGCGTATTGTACTATGGTTGACCGTTGCAAGCGTGGGGGTAGGCCTATGGGCCCAGCCTCAAAAAGCGGACAAGCATCTGCGCCGCGCCGAAGAGCTCATGCAGATGGAGGACTATGCCAATGCCCTCGCCGAGTATGAAAGCGCCCTCCAGTACAACCCCTTCAGCGCAGAAGCCTACGCGAACGGAGCCTATTGCGCTTGGCGTGTGCGGCAGAATAAAAAAGCGGTGGAGTACTTCCAGAAGGCTGAGCAGATGCAGGTGAACTTTTCTCCCCGGCTGCTTATAGCGTATGCGGATGCCCTTCAGCGGATAGGTCAGCCCGGCAAAGCCCGCCCTCTCGTAGAGCGGCTTTTGGCGCAGACGCGGCCCACGGACCCCGCCTACGAACGGCTACGGGTTACCCTGCAGCACCTCAAGAACGCAGAAAAGTACCTCGCCAGCCCCATCTCCATCCAAATCAAAAACCTGGGCGGCTCCATCAATTCTCCTTATCCCGATTATGCGCCGGTTATCTCGGCGGATGAGAGCGTATTGCTTTTCACTTCCCGGCGGCCTGGCTCAACAGGGGGTAAGCTGGCGGGCGATGGACTGGCCTACGAGGATGTTTACATTTCAGAGAAGGCCCCTGACGGCTCTTGGTCGGCCCCTCGCAACCTCGGCGCTCCGGTCAATACGGCTGTCCACGATGCGTGTATCGCGCTCTCGGCCGATGGGCAAACCCTTTTCCTCTTCAACTCGGAGAATGGCGGCGATATCTTTCAGAGTCGGCTCAAAGGCAGCCGGTGGTTAGCCCCCAAAAACCTGGGCAGCCCCATCAACAGCAAACACTGGGAGCCTTCGGTGTGCCTCTCGGCCGACGAACGGACCCTCTTTTTTGTCTCAGATCGGCCAGGGGGCCTGGGCGGGCGCGACATCTACATGTGCCGGCGCCTACCTAATGGCAAATGGAGTTCCCCGATCAACCTCGGCCCCCCCGTCAACACCCCCTATGACGAAGACGGCCCTTTCTTTCATCCGGACGGCAAAACCCTGTTTTTCTCCTCTAACGGTCCAGCTTCCATGGGGGGGTTTGATATTTTTCGTACGGAGCTGCGGCCGGACAGCTCCTGGGCCCCCCCGGTCAACCTGGGGTATCCCATCAATACGCCAGGGTGACGATATTTACTTCGTGCTGTCGGCCAGCGGGCTTCATGGTTATTACGCCAGCGAAAGGGAAGATTCCTACGGCGAGAAGGACCTTTACCTTGTGGACTTCTCTACTTTGAAGGTTGAGGAGCCTCCTGTGGCAGAGAAAAAAGAGGAGGATTTGCAGATTTCCTCGGAGCCGGCTACCCTCACCTTCCGGCCTAACCTCACCCTTGTGACAGGCATCATCTTTGATGCGGAGACCCAGGCTCCGCTGGAAGCGACCATCACCATCGTAGACAATGTCAAAGGGGACACCGTAGCGGTGCTCACCTCCAACGCCGCCACGGGTAAATACCTCATCTCGCTGCCCGCAGGCCGCAACTACGGCATCGCCGTCACGGCAGAAGGGTACGCTTTCCACTCCGAAAACTTTATCGTGGAGGAGGCCCAAGGGTACCGCGAAGTGCGCAAAGACATCGGCCTGAATAAGTACAAATCCGGTACGGTCATCATCCTCAAGAATATTTTCTTTGACTTTGACAAGGCCACGCTGCGGCCCGAGTCCAAAGCCGAGCTGGAGCGGGTGTACCAGATCCTGGTGGAGAACCCGAAAATGAAAGTCCGCATAGCCGGCCATACCGATAGCATGGGTTCGGATGAGTACAACCAGCGCCTCTCGGAAGCCCGTGCCAAATCGGTGTACGAATACCTCATCCAGCGGGGTATTTCTGCGGATCGTCTTTCGTACATCGGGTACGGGGAGAGCCGTCCTATAGACACCAACGACACCGAGGAGGGCCGTCAGAATAACCGCCGTGTGGAACTTGAGATTCTCTAAGCGGCGCCATCCCTGGGGGGCGGCTAAGCCCTTCTCAGACCCTTCTCAAAAAAAGTGTATCTTTGTTTGGACATGAGTAAACGCGCCCTGCTGGCGAAAACGACTCTCTCTACCGCTGAGCGGCTTGCGCTGGTTCAAGAGGTTCTCGCCAGTAAGAAAGCCGAAGACATCCTTAGCTTGGATTTACGGGGGTTGGGGTATCTGTTGTGCGATTATTTTGTGATTGCGACGGCGGAGTCGGATCGCCAGGCCCAGGCTGCTGTGGATGGCATTTTGGAGCGGCTCAAAGAACTGGAGGGCCCTCTAAGCTCTTATCACGTGGAGGGGTACGAGGTGGGGCAGTGGATTTTGCTGGACTTGGGTGACATCATCGTCCATGTGCAGCAGCCGGAGGTTCGTCGGTACTATCGCCTTGAAGAGCTCTGGGGCGACGCCAAGCAGCACCGTTATGCTTGACGATTTCTCCTTTACCAGCCTTTTCAACCCTAAAACCCTCATTCACCTGGGGGGGATTGGACTGGTGATGGGGATGGTGTTCGCAGAGACGGGCTTGTTGGTGGGTATTATTTTTCCCGGTGACTCGCTCCTTTTTACGGCGGGTTTGCTCACGGCGGTGGGGATTTTGAAGCTGCCTTTTGGGGTGGTAGCTGCCGGCATCGCCTTGGCCGCTTTTTTGGGCGACCAGAGTGGCTACTGGATTGGCTGGCGCACGGGACGAGCGTTGTTTAGCCGCCCTAAGAGCCTATTTTTCCGTCCAGAATACGTGACCCTCACCCGCGACTTCTACCGAAAATATGGAAGCTTGGTGCTCATCCTGGGTAAGTTTCTCCCCATCGTGCGTACCTTCGCTCCCTTGCTTGCAGGGGTGATTGAGATGCCTTACTGGAGGTTTGTCGCGATGAGCTTGCTTGGGTCTCTGGCCTGGCCAGCCGTGCTCGTGTCAGCGGGCTACTTCTTGGGGGAGGTGCCTTGGGTGCAAGCGTATTACGAATGGATCATCGTAGCCCTTGTGGTAGTGACCACGGGGCCCATTCTATGGCGGGTGTGGCGCGCCGCCCGAACCCGCTCTCAGATCCCAACCTAAGCCCCTATGCTGCAGGAACTGGAAGACTTTCTCGTCCCTGTCCAAGAAGAAGAGCTACCCCTTTTATGGCAGCGTCTTTTGGAGCATTTGAGTCGGCTGCTGCAGGCGCCGGCGAGCCTCCTGTATGCGGCCGATCCGGCTGAGTATGCGCACTTCCGCTATGAAGCGGGCGTAGGTTTGGCCCATACCCCTCAGCCTCAAGTCTTTAAGCTGGGCGAAGGCTTTCTCGGCCAAGCCGTGTATGAGAAAGCCCCCTTGATGCAGACTTTTCCTGCGGCTGTACTGGGGGAGTCGTGGCTTTCGGCCCTCGTTGAAGTAGAAGAGGTGTCGCTGGTGGCTATTCCTCTCCTTTACCAGGGGCAGGTGGAAGGGTTGTGGGTCCTTGCCTCTACCGCTTCAGAGGTCCCTTCCCTCCTCAAGGAGCCTGCCTGGAAGGCCTTTTTGGAGAAGTGGGCCGCTTACCTGCATAGCCTTCGTTCGCGGCGGTACATCCAGGCCCTCCTGGAGCAGACCCAGGTCCAGAACCAGGAACTCCTCACCCGAGAGGAGGAGCTGCGCCAGAACCTGGAAGAGCTGGCCGTTACGCAGGAGGAGATGCGCCGCACCCAGCAGCTTCTGGCCGAAAGAGCCCGATGGCAGGAGTTTGCGATTGACCTTTTTACGCTCATGGCCGGCTCGGCCGTGCCGGCCCGCTTTGACAGTGTGGCTCGCATCTTCCTGGCCCAACTCGGACAGTATGTGGGAGCGCAAGCCTGTGCAGCCCTCTTGCCTACAGAGGAGAGCTTCACCCTTCTTTATCACTGGAAAGCTCGCAAAGCCGCCTTTGAACCGCCTGCCCAGTGGTCTTTTTCTGAGCACCTCCTCTCGGCGCTCACCAGCCAACGAACCTGCACAACCGCCACCTCCCGTGAAGTAGGCCTTGAAGCGGGGCCTTCTCACTGGGTGGTCGCACCTTACTTTACGCCTCAGGGGTTGGGGGGGCTGCTGGCCGTGGGGTTTGCCGAAGCTACGCCTTTAGAGCCTGAAGCTGCTCGGGCCTATAGCTGGCTGTCCATAGCGTTTTTTTCCGCTTACGAGCGCATACAAAGCCAAATAGCCCGATACACAAGTCTTATCCAAACCTTAGCCCAGCTAACAGGGGCCTCTATACAAAGGGTGAACCTCTCGGGCTTTCCTGCACAGCTTCCCTGGACTCCACCTGGACCCGATCAATCCGCCTACTGGGACTCTTTACAAAAAGCGATAGAGGATCGGGAGGACTTCTGGGTGCCCCCACCTGACCTTTCTGCAGGCCGTGAGCTGGTGCTACTTATAGGGAAAGAAACCGCTGTACGACTTACTTGGCCATGAGGCGCTACGGGTGGAGCCTCCTCTTCTTGCTAAGTGCTTGTAAGCGAGAGCCGGTGGTCTTTTCCGTGGTGCCCCAGATTGAGTTTGTTGAGATAGTGCCTCGGCAAGTTCCTGACTACGGCACATTGACGATCACAATCCGCTATCGCGATGGGGATGGCGATCTGGGTGGGCAGCCTGACGGTGCCTCAGATTTGTTTCTGGTTGACCTGCGGGACAGTACGCGCTTTCCCAGCGGATACGATGGGATCTTGCGCTACAACATGCCCCGATTTTATGAGGGGCCGACCCAATCCATCCAAGGAACCATTCAGATCACCGTGCCGGGGATAGTGCGGCTCAATTCCAGCCTCTTAGCCGAACCTTTAGCCTTTGAGATATACCTTTTGGACCGCGCTGGGCACCGTAGCAATACCGTTCGCACCGATACGGTCTACATTGTACCATGACCGGCTGGGTGAAGGTGGCCGAAGGACCCAATGGCCTTTGGGTGGCCCTTCTGCGCACCTACCTGGAAAACGCCGGCATCCCCGTCTGGGTGGAGAACGAACATACCCAGGCGGTGTTTGGGGCAGGTTTGTTGGGCTCGCCCAATCCGGCGGTTGGGCCTTTGCGGCTGTGGGTGCCCCAGCGCTACGAGCAGGAAGCCTTGCGGCTTATTGAGGTTTTTTTCGCCCTGTAGGGGGTACCTTTGTGGCATGGCGCTTGCCTGCGGGATCGTAGGCCTGCCCAATGTAGGCAAGTCTACCCTCTTCAATGCGCTTTCCGGAACAGCCTTAGCGGCTGCGGCCAACTACCCCTTTTGCACCATTGAGCCCAATCGCGCCATCGTGCCAGTGCCCGATCCCCGGTTGCACACGCTGGCGAGCCTGGTGGCTGCCCAGCACAAACAGCCCCCGGAAAAAATCACCCCTACCACCCTCACCATCGTGGACATTGCGGGGCTGGTGCGAGGAGCTCACGCTGGCCAGGGCCTGGGAAACCAATTCCTGGCTCATATCCGCGAAGTGCAAGCTATTCTCCATGTGCTACGGTGCTTTGAGGACCCCGACGTCGTCCATGTAGAAGGCGGCCCGGACCCTTTGCGCGACCGAGACATCGTAGACACCGAGCTGCAGCTCAAGGACCTGGAGACGATAGATAAAGTTTTGCCTCGCGTAGAGCGAGAAGCGAAGCTGGCGGCGCATACGGAGGCGGCTTTCCGGCTGGCTGTCCTGCAAAAGGCCCGAGGCCATCTCTCAGCTGGCCAGAACCTTCGCGCGCTAGCCCTGTCAGAGGAGGAAAAAGCCGTCCTGGCCGAGCTGCATCTCCTGACCCTCAAGCCGGTACTGTATGTAGCCAACATAGATGAGGGCAGTCTGCCGGGCGGGAATGCGCTTAGTCAGGCCGTACAGCGTCATGCTGCCGCCGAAGGAGCGGAGTGCCTGGTGCTCTCCGCCGCCCTTGAAGCCCAACTGGCTACGCTTTCCCCCCAAGAGCAGGAGGAGTTCTTGCAGCTGTACGGGCTGGAGGAACCCGCTTTGCCGCAGCTCATCCGCAAGGCGTATCAGCTTTTAGGCCTAATTACCTTTTTTACAGCGGGACCAAAGGAGGTGCGGGCCTGGACGATTCGTCGGGGTACGAAAGCCCCCCAGGCCGCAGGGCGCATCCATTCTGACATGGAGCGGGGCTTCATCCGCGCCGAAGTGATGGGCTGGGAAGACTATGTGCGGTATGGGGGTGAAGAGGGGGCTCGCGCCGCCGGCCGCCTCCGCTTAGAAGGACGCGACTACGAGATCCAAGAGGGGGATGTCGTCTACTTCCGCTTTGCTGTCTAAAAAAGAAGCGGGGGAGCTTAGAGGCTCCCCCGCTTAGCTGTGACCAGACTCTGCCGATTAGCGCACGGGGAGGTTGTAGGTCAGGCCCAGCATAAAGCCTCCCGTAATAGCTTGCGTGGCTGGTCGGGTGTACCCTGCAGGAGCCCGTGTGTATTTCGGCTTGACGCTCCAGTAGGGGTCTTGCCCTCCCCCGTGGGGGGTGCGATCTATTTTAGCTTCCTTGTTTTCCGTGTCCCCAAAAGCGTAATCCCCCCGGAAGTGGAGCGAAAGGAGCAGTTCATCGCTTAGCTTGAAGCCTACACCCAGCCCCAACGCAGCCCCCAAAGTAAAGGGCTTGTATATTTTAGCGGTGAGCTCTTCGGTTGTTCCCGAACTGGTCATTTCGGTGCCTTTTACCTCGGTAGTCGTGCGTTGTCCTGTAGCATAGGTCTCAATTTTCTCGTCTGTATAGCTGAGGAGGAGGTTGGCTTGGGGGCCGATGAAGAAGCTAAATTGCACGGGGGAGTTGGGGTCGCTGTTGAAGCGCAGCAGGAGGGGGAGCTTGAGGTAGTTGAGGCGAGTTTGGGCCGTGTAGGTTCCGGCGGTTAGGGTGCCTTTGTACTTCTGGCCCTGGCTGGAGTAGAGCACATCCAGGCCCACGCCGAGGTAGTCGGTGAAATTGTAGGCCACGGTGAGCCCTCCGGCAAAGCCCCACGTGACCTCGTAGTCTAAGTTAGGGCCGGCGTCGGAGTCGTCCTGGTTGAGGAGCCAGGTATTTTGCGGCAGTAGGGCTGCACCTACTTTCACGGTACCTTCTTGGGCGTAGCTCCATCCTCCGAGGAGGAGAGCGCCCAGTATGAGAGGTAAGCGGGTTTTCATATCGCCGCAAAGGTACAGTATCTGGCACAACCCCAAGAGGAGGAAGCCGAGGAGGCTTCGGGTGTCCTTGGCATGAAGTTTGTACCTTTGTAAGCATGTTGCGCACGATGGGCCTCGCAGGCGGGTTGGCCGCGCTCCTCTTATGGGGGCAAACCACAGGGGACCTCGTAGTGGTCTCTGAGACAGGAGAGCCTTTTCGTCTGTATTTGAATGGCGAATGGATAGCGGAGACGCCGGTCACCCGAGCCGAAGCTCATGAGGTGCCTCAAGGGCCTCAGCGAGCGACTCTCCATATCTATCCAAGCGAAGGGCGTGTGGTCCAGCTCAAGAAGACCTTTTATGTGGAGGCTGGATGGGTGGAGTATTATGCCATTCGTCGGGACCGGAAGGGGTACAAGGTTACGCAGTTCAACCGGGTACCTCGCGAGGAGTCCCAGCCGCCGGCTTCTCCTGATCTGCCTCCGACGCCCTCTCCATCGCCTGGCGGTCCTCCGCCAGCTGCTGGCACACCTCCGGCGACCGCGCCCGCTCCAGGCACCCAGACAAACCAACAAACCATCGTCTTCAATCCCACCATTCAGATTCAGACGGGTGGGGGAGGCACGCAGGTAAGCGGTCAGCCTGCACCCCAGCCGGGTGCTCCGTCGGGGCCGCTTCCGCCGCAGGTGCCCTCTACCGGCTACAGCGGCCCTTGCAACTGCCCTTGGCCCAGCAGCCGAGAAAACATAGCCCGCATCCACAGCACCCTCCAGAGTGAGCCTTTTGAAGAGACGCGGGTAGAGATCCTCAAGTCCTTCTTGCGCAATAACTGCGTCTGGACCCGCGACGTGAAAGAACTCTTGGGGCTATTCACTTTTGATGACAATCGGCTGGAGCTGGCGAAGTTCGCTTACGATTATACGCATGACTTGAGCAGTTATGCGGAGGTGGCGGAGGCGCTCACTTTTACCCACCATCGTCAAGAGCTGGTGCGCTACATCAGTAGCCGTTCGCCGCGCCAGACCTGTGGTGGAGGCGTGGGGATATACCCACCTGCGGGTGGGCAGCCGCAGGCTCCTGCTGGATTGGGGCAGCCCGCTTCTTCTCAGGGCAGGCCCTGCCAACCCTGCATGGAAAACGGGGCTTTCCAGCAGGCCCTCCAAACGGTGCGAAACACCGCCAGCGAACCTACCCGCCTCCAGGTAGCTAAACAAATCGCCTCCACCAACTGCCTTGCTTCGGCGCAAGTTCGGGAGCTGTGCAAGGCGCTCGTATCGGAACCTTCCCGCGTGGACCTGGCGAAATATGCCTATACTCGGGCTTGTGACCCGCAAAACTACTTCCTGGTCAACGACGCGTTTGTCTCGGTCTCCAGTAAGGAAGAGTTGGCTCGGTATATTCAAGGTCTGGCTGGTCGCTGAAACCCTGCTAAGGGTTTTGGTTGCGCAGGCTGCCCTCCCCTGCTTGCGGGAGGGTTTTTTATGGCCGACGCGGGATACGGTCTACCTTTTGGTGGTTTTTGCGGAAGTGGATTACGGGCCTTGTGGGGGGCATGACCCTTACGAAGCCATTTATGGTAGGCCTTGGCCGGTAGGGCCAGAGGGGCGGACCCAAGTACCTTTGGATGCGCACCGGCTCTTGGATGCTTATCTGGGGCCGACTGCTACCCCGCAGGGTATCCTCACGGCGACATATTGGGAGGCCTCCTTCGGGCAATTCGTGGTGTTGGGGGACTACTGGCCTGAGGTGGTGCGAGTTCCCTGCCACCGTCTGCCTGCAAGAGGCACCTACAGCCTGGCTGAAGAAGTAGAGCTGGTTTTGCAGGCCTGGCCGGAAGGTCCTTTTCGGACGGCCCGCGGGGTGACCTGGCAGGCCTTTGACCGGTGGCAGCTTTTGCCTCAGCAGGCCGGCCTTCCTAAGAAGCGCACCCCCCCTTCTCCAGGTCCCGACTACAAGTCCCGCTTGGATGGGCTCTTCATCCTTTGGCGCAATTTGGCTTACCGGCTTGGGGCCAAGCCCCCCTTCTCCTGCAACTACGGCTTTGGCCTGTGGAGCTGCGATGTGAAGACCCCTTTGGGGCCCTTCACAGGGGGTATTGAGACCGCTTCCTCGTACACCACCTGCCAAACGGCCGAAGGGGCGGCCATTGGGTTCCTGGTGGAGTTCTTCCACGGTTTGTACGGCGGCAACCACTGGCACACAGCTGGGGGGGCCGGCTTGCATACTTTTCCTTTTGTGCCGGTGGCTCGGGGCCTGAGCGTGCAGGGGGCGCGACCCGTCTACGCCATCGGGTACGACCGCTGGATCATGGACTGGAAAGCCCCCGGTAAGACTTACGCCATCAGCGCTTTGGACGAAAGGGGCCAGGAAGTGCCTACCGACCTAACTCAGCCTGCCCGTCCTGAGACGCTGCGGGTGTGGCTGCGCGACTTTCTCAGTACGGGGGATGCGATTCGGATCCGCTTGCCTTACACGGAACGAGGGGGACCGCAGGTCAAAAACCAGTACCTCTGGCTGGAAAACCGCCGTTTCCGTTCGCCGCGCGAAGTGGCGCTGGGAAGCTTTCTACCAGGCTGTCCAGATAACCCCTTTCCAGACTATCCAAGAGGGCTGCCTGGCCTCTATGCTTACATCCAGGTAGGCAAAGACAAGTTGTGCGGTTCGGATATTTACTCCGCTCATCCAGCCCACCCGAATGGCCTTGGAAGCTGGATTTTCCCCGTGACGGCCGAGGGGAACTATGATTTCGCTTTTCGGCAGGACTCAGCGGGCCGATGGCTCATGGATCGCAGCCGGAGCCTTCCTAACCCTTTCACAGGCCAGAATGACCTGTATTTGGGTGTGGACCTGGATGGGAACGGAAGGGTGGACCCTGGGGCGGAAGGGGTGCTCTTGGGATACCGGGAGTGGCGTGGGGACACCGCCGCTAACACTTGCTTTGGCTGGGGGGATTGGGAGGATGGCTTTAGCGGGCTTACACAGCGGCGCCTTTCTCTGGAGACCAATCCGGCCCCCGTGCCTGTGTACACCCTTCTCTCAAGCGAAGGGTATCAGGGCCCCTCTTCGGCCCGTCCTGCGGCCTACGACAACCGCACCATTTGGCTAAGCGGGCTGGCCATAGAGATTGTAGCGGAGCGGCCTGAAGATGGAGCTCTCCTGGTGGAAGTGCGATGGAACGATCGGACGATTCGTCGGCCGGTGCGGTGGTGCGGTCACCTTAGGCTGCCCGTGAATCCCTTTTCGCCACAAGAGCCGGCGCTGCGCGTACGCCGCACCACCGTCACCTTGGACTGGGGAGAAAGCCCCACCTACGGCACAGCCCTGCGCTACGACTCGCTGGGGAAACGATACCTTCTCAGCGATACAACGGTCTGGGTAGTGGATAGTGGGGCGGTGCTTGCGCTAGAGCGGGGGCGCTTGCACCTACGCCGGGGCAGTCGGCTGGTCCTTCTGTCGGGGGCTCGCCTGGAAGGGGAAGGGGAGCTGCGGTTGGAGCCAGGGTGCCTGCTGGAGGTGGCTCCCGGCGCGCTGATAGGACCTCGTATCCGCATTCGGAACCGTTAGCCCCGAGGACCCTTCTGGTTGGGAAAAAGCGTTTCCGGCCGGAAGGGAATCACCGACTGAAAGGGGTGTTGGCGATGAAGGCAAGGCGCGACCTGGCAGTGCGCACAACAAGGCGGTTCGCAAGGGTCCATGTGCCAGAAAAACTCCACTGGGCGCCGCAGCTCCTCAGCTAAGATTTTTTCCAGGTCCTTGAGGGCGGAATGCGCTTGTTGGAGCGACCAGTACCAGGGAAAGGTGACGTGGCCGTCTATGTGGAGGGTGGTGCCGTAGCGCTGGATGCGCACGTTGTGGATGTCTATCCATTCGGGGCGGCGATGTTTTTCCAGGGCTTCGGCCAGGCGGGCCAGCAAGCGAGGGTCTTGTTCATCCAGGAGGGCGGCGCTGCTTTCCCGCAGCAAGCGGAAGGCTCCGTAAGCGATGAGCCCTACCAATACCAGCCCCACGCCCTTGTCTAAGAGAGGGGGCAGGCCTGCGTGTACTGCGCCTAAGCCGCTTAGCACCAGCGCCGAAGTGGCCACATCGCTCAGAAGGTGCCAGGCTTCGGCGGTCAGGAGGTGTGAGTGTAGACGCCGGCCGCCTTGCCAGAGCAGGAGGGCCAGCCCGCTGTTCAGGATCATGGCTGAGGCTTCGTAGGGGAGGGCCAAAAGGAAAGCCTCCCGCCGAAGGGGCCGATAGGCGCCGGTCATCATCGTGTAGGCCAGAAAGAGGGCGGTGCCTCCCACCAACAGGGCCTGCAAAGCGGCAAACAGGGCGTCGGCTTTGCCGTGGCCGTAGGGATGGTCTGAATCCCGGGGGCGCTGGGCCCACAAGCTTCCGTACAGCCCAAGGAGGGCGGTCAGCACGTTGAGGAAGCTTTCGCCGGCATCGGAGAGGAGTCCAGCCCCGCCGCCGACTTGGTAAGCTAACCCCTTCAGCAGGAGCACCAGCACAGCCCCCCCTAAGGCCAGCCTAAGGTGGTCTTCAGGCTTTCTGAGCAAGGTAGGTTTTGAGTCGGTCAATCACCGGCACCGGGGTCGGATCTATCTCGTGTTTTTCCGCCAGGTAAACCGAGAAAATATCCACGGCGTGAAAGAGCCACATCAGTTCAGCCAGGAAAGGGGCAGGTGGCGGGGCCAGATGCCAGTAGGGGAGGCCGTACTCGGTCAGTAAGTTTTGCATAAACTCCAAGCGGAGGCGATTGCGGGGGTGGGTGTGCGAGCCGCTCAAGAGCCAGAAGGCGACTTTTTCTCCCAGGGGGGCCGGATGCTGCCACCCGACGATTTCGTTGTGGTTCATTTCGGGGAAGGTGTGGTGCCAGGCCAGGTGCTTGGCGTTTTCTTGGATTTGCTGGCGGCCCCGCAGGGCAATGGGTTCGTACTCAGGGGGGGCATACAGCACGAGGAGGCGGGTATGCCACTCCTGAGCGTAGGCCTTGAGAGGGCCTATGGGAGGGTGGTCCTTGCTCAAGAGAAGCTTGAGGAGGGCTTGGCTTTCTTCTCGCCAGGTGGAGGGGACCAGGCCGGCTCCTTCCAGCAGGCGCAATTGGGCGGTGATAGAGAAAGGCACGGCGGCGCGAGGTGCTCGTCCAGGTGGCAGCTCCACGAAGGCTGCCAGCTTTCCGGCTTCGCCCCAGGCTTTGAGTAGGCCTCCGCTGGCCAGCCCTACCACGGTCGCGCCCCGCTGCAGCGCGGCCTCGGTGGCTTCCAGGGTCTCTTCGGTGTTGCCTGAGTAAGAGGCGGCCAGGACCAAGGTGTCCTTTCCCACCCAGGGCGGCAAGCGGTAATCCCGCACCACCAGCCACGGTACAGGGAGGTAGGCCTGAGCCCAAGCGCGCACCACTTCGCTGCCAAAGGCCGAACCGCCCATGCCCACGGTCACGATGGCTTTCCAAGGGCCCCCAGAGAAAGGTATCGCAGGAGCTTCCATGCCAGCCTGCCAGTCACTGGGCAGGGAGCGTATCCATTCCCACATGCCCCGAAAGTAACAACCTTTCCTCAGGGTAGCAGCAGAAGCCGCCAGCTGTGCGAACCTACCCTGAGGTGGTACAGCCCCTGTGGAAGCGACTCCGGCAGGCTAATTTCCTCCGTAGGGCCTATTACGCCGGCCAGCAGACAGCGTCCCACCCCATCGTATAGAACATAGGGGGCTCCTGCGGCTCCTTGCACGCGCCATGTGCGCCCCGACTGAAAAAGGCTTGGGCGAGGCGGCCGCGCCGTGGCAAGCCCTACCACCTGCGAGCCGTAAAAGAACACATACGCCCCACCAGGGAAGTAAGCTTTAGCCAAGCGGCCTTGGGCGTCGTAGGTATACCGGGAAGGGAAAGGCTGTTCTCCTAAGGGCTGTCCCTGGGGCGTATAAAAGCGCAGGTGCAGCGAGTCTGTTTGTAGGCGGCCTTGGCTATCCCAGCTTAGGAAGCGGTACTGGGCAAGGCATTCTGCGGGGGTGCAAAAGCTATCTTGGGTAGCCAGCAGGCGGCCCGTGGGGTCCGCACAAAGGCGGTAGTACCCTATAAAAGTGGGGTTGATGCGGGGGGCGTTGTAGAGGACGAGGCTGTCGCAGGGGCTCAAGGAGGTGACCTTCAAGTATCCGCCCTCTTCCACGAAGACGCTGAAATCGGGTTGGAAAGAGGCTGTTTGCAAGCTATCTCCCCAGAGGGCTTGATGGTGCAGCACAGCAAAGGGCCACACGGTCTCTGCGGTATACCAGCTCCATCCCAGGCCCAGAATCCCTACCCAGCCTGAGAGGAGGGAATCCCAACGAGTCGCCGCACCCCATATCGTGTACCGCTGGCGCGGTATCCAAGTGGAGACATTGGGGTCGTAATCGTACTTTGTGCAAAGGTAGGAGCCGCCTCCGGGGTAAGTGCAGGTCAACCGCGCAAAGGGCGTCAGCGATGGGGTATCTGGCGGGCCTTGCGTGTACAAATACCGGCGAAACTCCGTAAGCTGCCCTTGCGCATCTATCCAACACGAGTCGCGTCCAGCCAGCCGAAAGCTATCTGCTTCGCGTGTGTAGCGTAGAGCCTGCCATCCCCACGGGGTGACTTGCCATTGCACAAGGAGGGTGGTATCTCCGCTGCCGGCCTCCACAAACTTGACGCTGTCCGGGATAAGCTGAGCCCCTGCCAGCGCTCCCTAGCAGGAAGAGATAGCGCATTTACAAAGATAGGGGTTTTTAGGGGGGGGTGAGGCGGGCCAAGCGGCTTAGGAGGGCGTAAGTAAGCAAGAGGGCAGGGGACCACGCAGGAGGGGGAAGGAAAACAAGGACTGCCCCTCCTACCACCACCAGGCTGAGGAACCAAGGGAGGTTGGAGCGGCTTTTTAGCGTGAGGAAAGGCCAGCGGCTTACCATAGCCAGGCCCATGAGTGCAATAAAGCCCATCCATACCAGCGGATGAAGCCAGGGACCTTGGGGACCCGTCAGCAGCCAGATTGCCCAGAAAGCGCCCTGGGCCGGCGTAGGAAGCCCAGAGAAAAAGCGTTTATCGGGGTTTTCTTCCACGGTGAAGCGAGCCAAGCGCCAAGCAGCCAGCAGGGGCAAAGCAAACGGCGCCAGCACCATCCACGCACGCCACTCCCTCTCGTAGGGCAGAAGGGGTAGCGGTTCTCGCAGGTAATTGTACAGGCCGAAGGCAGGCGCTATCCCGAAGCTCACGAGGTCGGCCAGGGAATCCAGTTCTTTCCCTAAGGGCGATTCGGCATGCAGTAGGCGAGCGGTAAATCCATCCAGCCAGTCGCAGGCCATCGCTATCCCCAACGCTGCGGCGAAAAGGATCCACTCCTGCTGGTAGCTCAAGGCGATGGCCCAGCTTCCGGCGGCCAGGTTGCCCAGGGTCAGGAGGTTAGGCAGAAGCGTGCGTACCGTAGAGGCCACGCGCATAAATGTAGGCTTCCACCGCCGAAGGCACCCAGTATCGCACCGAGCGGCCTTCGTGCAGGTGCTTGCGGATCTGGGTAGCAGAGAGGTCTATACGGGGCGCTTCAGAAAAGAAAAGAAGGTGCGGCGAAGCGGGAAGCTCTTCCTCTGAGGTGCCTTTGCGGGGGTAGACCCAGATAGGTCCTTCGCTTAGGAGCCGATGCCCTTCTCGCCAGGTGGGGAGGGCTGCCGCCGCATCCGCGCCCAGCAGCAGCACAAAAGTGTGCTCCGCATAGCTCCGCTTGAGGTGCTCAAGCGTCTGAATGGTGTAGGAGGGGCGAGGCAACTGAAATTCCACCTCGCAGGCGCGTACAAGGGGGTCCCCCTGGATGGCCAGCTGGACCATGCGCAAGCGATCAGGGGCAGGAGCCAGCTCCGTGGGGAGCTTGTGGGGATTGTGGGGGGAGACCACCAGCCATATCTCTTGAAGGTCGGTTTCATTGAGCCAGTAGCGCACCACCGCCAGGTGCCCCAAGTGAATCGGATTGAAAGACCCAAAGAAAAGGCCGACTTTCACGAGAAGTGCCGCTGAATCAGGTGCTCCAAGCGCCGAAGCGCTTTGTCCAGGTCGTCGTTGTAGAGCAGAAACGAAAACGCCGGCGCTAACTGGATTTCAAACTCTGCCCGAGCTAACCTCTCCTCCAGGTCGGCAGGCGGCTCAGGAGACCGCTGCAAAAGACGCTCTCGCAGCACTTGAAGCGAAGGAGGCAGCACAAACACCGAAATCGCTCCTTCCCCGAGCTTTTTTTGCAGGTTCAGGGTGCCCTTCACATCCTTCACAAAGAGAGGGACTTGGCTCAAAGCTTGGATACGCTCCAGCTCGCGGTAGAGGGTGCCGTACCGGTAGCCTGAATACAGGCGTTCCCATTCCACGAAGCCGTTTCTTTCTATCTCCTGGTCAAACTCCGCCTCAGTGAGGAAGTAATAGTCTTTGCCTGGGACTTCGTTGGGGCGGGGAGAGCGCGTGGTGGCCGAGACCGAAAACACAAACTGGGGATACTTCTCCAGGATAAGCTGGGCTAGGGTGGTTTTGCCGGAGCCGCTGGGGCCTGTCAGAAGGAGGGCCTTCACCGCCGCAAAGGTACTCTCTTTCAGGTGAGGCCCTCTTAATTGCCCTACTTTTGCCCCCCATGAGAGGAGGTTTAGGGTGGCTATCGGCAACCTTTCTCGTGGTGGCCAACATGATCGGAACCGGCATTTACACCACCACAGGTTTCATTGCGCAAGATCTGCCTGCGGGGATGGGCATCTTGGGCCTATGGGCGTTGGGGGGCTTAGCGGCGCTCGGAGGGGCGCTGGCCTACGCCGAACTGGCTAAACGATACCCTCGCTCCGGAGGCGAATACCATTTTCTCGGACGCCTGTACCATCCTGTGGTAGGGTATATGGCGGGGGTGGTGTCGCTGGTGGCGGGTTTTGCTGCGCCCATTGCGGCTTCGGCCTTCGCCTTTGCGGCGTACCTGCCGCTGCCTCTCTCAGACGTAGGCCGCAAACTGGCGGCCGCTGCGCTTATTCTGGCGCTCACAGGCGTACATACCCTGGGCCTTGTTCGGGGAGCCCGCATCCAGAACGCCTTCGTCCTCCTGAAGCTTCTTCTCTTGGGAGGTCTGGCGGTCGGCGGAATCCTGATCTCGCCGGAAGCGCCCCAGGAGCTGGCTTGTCCCCGCCTGTCCTTTCAGACGCTCCAAGCCGCTGCGGTGGCCCTCATTTTCGTGAGTTTTGCTTATTCAGGCTGGAACGCCGCCGCCTACATCATCAGCGAAGTGCCCGAAGCGACCCGGATTGTCCCTCGCGCTATCCTTCTGGGCACCCTTGCGGTAGCGGTGTTGTATGTGGGTTTCAATTACGCTCTGCTGCGGCATCTTGCGATTGCCGAGCTCAGCGGTAAAGTGGTCGTAGGCCGGCTGCTGGCAGAACGGCTGTGGGGAGAGACAGGCCGTCAGCTCTTTGGCTGGGGGGTCAGCTTGGCGATGGTGTCTTCTGTGAGCGCCATGCTCATGATTGCGCCGCGGGTGGCCAGCGTTATGGGGGAAGATTACCCCCGGCTTGCGGCCTTGGCCCGCCGAAACGCCGCCGGCGCACCCCTCCAAGCCCTCTTTCTGGTGGCAGGCTTGGCTCTCGTTTTTCTTTTTTCGGCGGCGTTTGACGCCGTGATGAACTACATCGGCTTCACGCTCTCGCTCTCCGCAGGGCTTACGGTGGCAGGGCTTTTCTGGCGACATCGCCAGGAGAAAAACCTGCCCTGGACCCTGGGGCTCTTCTTCCTGGCCTTGACCTCCTGGATGATCCTCAATAACCTCTGGGAGAGGCCCCTGGAAAGCTTTGCCGGGCTGCTTACGATAGGATTGGTGGGGACTTCCTACCTTTGGGCACGGAAATGAAACGAGCACTTTGGATATTGGGTGGTATTTTCTGGGCCTGTCAGTCCGCGCCGTCGGAACCGGCCCAGGCGAAAAATGCTTCTCCCACCTCTACCCCCGTTTCTCCTGTCTCGCTGAATCGCCCGCAGGTCGATCCTTACTGGACCGACTTGGCCCGTCTGCTGGCCGGCTTTACACCGCATGACACCCTTTTCTGGCGAGAAGCTATCCGAGACTCCGCCTGGAAAAAATACGCCAGCGGCCTGGAAGCCCTCTGGAAAGCGCGCAAAAAAGCCCTTTACGACTCCCTGCGGGTGTGGGCTGCTCGCGAGCTGGAACCCTACCACACCTGGAAAGGTACTGTCTTCTATCCGTTCAGTGGGGCTGATTGGCCCACCGTCGTCTATGTGTATCCGCAGGGGCAGCGATACATCTTTTTCGGCCTGGAGCAGGAAGGTGACCCTCACCTTCTGCGGCTCCTCTCACCTGGTGAAATCGCCCAAAACCTTCGAGGTACCTACTCTACGCTGGAAGACCTCTTGCGCCTGAGCTTCTTCAAAACCAAAGACATGCAAGAGAAGCTCGCCCAGGGAAAGGTCCGTGGGCTCTTGCCGGTCTTTTTGGCCCTCTTTGCCCGCACAGGGTATGTTGTGTATTCGGTCCAGCACATCTACCTGCGTGAGGATGGTACCTTGGACACCCTTTCTCCCCACAAGCGTAAGCCCCCTCAGTCCGCGTGGGATAATACCATTACCGGATTGCGGTTTCAGGTAGGCCTGCCGGAGGGGCCCGTGCAGGAAGTGGTTTACCTCAGCCTCAACGCAGCCAACGCAGGCCTGGAAAAGCAGCAAGGCAGCCGGGCCTTCCTTAGCCGCCTGCGCCCTTGCGTGACCCTCATCAAGTCCGCCTCTTACCTTCTTTTTGGAGCCGATTTTAGTGAGATGCGGCGGCTCATTCTCACCCAGAGCGTCGCTATTCTTGAGGAAGACAGCGGCATTCCGTATCGCTTTTTTGACAGCACGGCCTGGCGGGTGCAGCTTTACGGCGTGTATCATGCGCCTATACCCCTTTTCCGAAGCAAGTTTCAGGCTGACTTATGGCAGGCCTATCGTAGCCAGCCTGTGAAGCGCCTGCCCTTCAACATCGGGTACCATACGGTGCCTGGCCAGAGCAACCTCATCTGGTCGGTGCGCCGTAATCCTGAAGCGGCCCTGCCCCCCCTACCAGAAGAGACGCTTTCAGCCCAGCGAACGGTTTCTCCCCTACCTCCGAAGCCGGCTCTCCAGGACAGTGGGAGTTTTGCCCCACCAGAGACCGCCGCCGCTGTCCCAGATACTGGGTCCGCTTCGCCGGCTATCGGAGTTCCTTCCGGCGGTTCCGAATAAAGTCCTCAAACACAAACACCCCCACTTTCTGGGGATGGGCATAGTAGGCGCGTCCCCGGTTGACTTGGGTAAAGCGCTGCACAAAGCGCTGCAAAAAGGTGTCCCGTGCAATCATAAAGGTGGTGATGACGATGCGTTGCCGACGGGCCCTTTCGGCCATCTCCAGGGTTCGGTTTACGATTTTGGGGTCTAAACCAAAGCTGTTTCGGTAAAAGCGCGTACCTTCTCGTATGCACGTAGGCTTTCCATCGGTGATGAGGAAAATCTGTCTGTTCGGCACACGCAACGAACTGAGCGTAGAGATGGCCATTTCAAGGGCTTCACGGGTGTTGGTGTGGTAGGGGCCTGCTTGCAGGAAAGGCACTTCATGTAGCTGGAGAGGCCAGGCGTGGTCCCCAAAAGCTCCCACAAAAAGCAGGTCCTTGGGGTACCGCTGCCGAATCAGCTCTGCCAGGGCTAAGGCCACCTTCTTAGCTGGGGTGATGCGGTCTTCGCCGTAAAGCACCATGGAGTGCGAAGCGTCAATCAGCACATACGTGGCGGTCTGGGTTTTCTCTTCGGTCTGGATGACGGAGAGGTCCCTTTCCGTGAGGCGAAACTCTTCCAGCCCGTGGTTTAGGTAGGCGTTGTTGAGGGTTTCGGTGAGGTGGAGGTTTTCAAGCCGGTCTCCAAACTCATAAGGGCGGGTTTCGTAGCTGAGGTCATCGCCTGGGCCAGGTTTAGGTAGGGGGTGGTCACCCAGCGCACCTGAACGCAGGGCCGTAAAAATTTCCTCCAAGCTCTGCCGGCGAATCTCTACCAGGGCTTTGTCTGAGGGTACGTGTACTTTACCGGATTGGGTGTTTTCGGTGAGGTAGCCCCGCTTGTGCAGGTCCTTCAGAAAGTCCCCCATCGTATAACTGGCGTCGGTGAGGTGGTGGCGCCTGTCAAAGTAAGTGAGCCAACGCAGGGCTTCGGCTACGTTGCCGCCGGTTTTCATGAGCAGCTCCAGAAAGATAGAAAGGAGTCTTTGGAATTTTTCTTCTCGGCTGTCGCGCGGCTGCGGGCCGTGGAAAAGGACGTACTTCATACGCCAAATGTAACACTTTTCTTGGGCTTGGGCGGCTCAGAAGGGGGCCATTCCCAGCCGCAGGTAGAAGCGTTCGTGAGGCAGGCGGGCTGAGAGCGGGGTGAAGAGGCTCAACTCAAGGAGGGTTAAGTTGGGCACGAGGCGGGTCAGGACTGGCGGGGCCCACCCCCGCACAGAAAGGCCGATTTCGGGCAGCAAGGTGTCGGGTAGCCAGGCGCCCTGCAGGTGGAGCGTGAGGGTAGGGGCCCATCGCTGGGAAGGGAAGCGCCGGTTAGGTAGGCCCCACCGCCAGAATCCGTACACCACCTGCGTAGAGGTCTTTCTGAGGGGGTGAGCTGCCAGCGTATACGCTACAGCGAGGAAATCGCTCGACAGGCTGCGCAGGCGAATCAGCCAAAGGCTTGGGGTTTCCGGATGCAGAAAGCCGATTCCGCTTAGGCGCACATCAAAGTCGGCCCATCGCCCGGCTCGCCACCGGTGCCAGAAGTCCGCCTGTAGGTAGGGGTAAGAGCGCATTCCCTCCCAGAGAGCTCCCACCTGAAGATGAAGGGCAGGCCCTTGGTAAGCGGTCTGCAGAAGGAGCGATCCGCGCCGCAGAAGGGTGCTTTCTCGCAGGTAGAGCAGGCCGAAGTGGGTTTGCCAGCCTTGCCACCGGTCAGGTGCGGCCAGGCGCTGGTAAAACCCTGCCGTGAAGTAAGGCTGGAAAGACCCCCAGGGCGCCAGCCGAAAAAAGAGCCCCGCTGCCCTCTCTCGGACCATATCCTCCCACCGCAGGGCGTAGGCGCGGTTCAGGTTTTCATACACCCGACCGGTGCCGGGGAGGGTGTAAGGCGCTTCATCCAGGAGGCGAGGCAGGGTTCTTTCCCGCACATCGTCGTAGGCAAAAAGGCGCAGGAGCGCCAGCTGCCCCAGCTCCACTTCGGTGCCGTATCGCCAAGGGGTGCCTTGCGCACCCGCCCATCGGTATAGGCCATACCCAACCCATCCTCGCACTCGCCATCGGCTTGAGAGGCGATCGCTGGTCTCAAGGCCCAGTTCTGGCCGGGGCCCTTCTGCATCATGGTACAAGAGAAAAGGTTTGAGCACCAGGTTGACATGCCCCAGTGGGAAGCGTCCTGTCATCAGCGTGGGCAGGTCCCACAGCCAGCGCATCCGGCGAAGGGGCGTGTGGGCTACCAGGCTGTCTACGAAGCGATACGAGGTCTCTTCTTCGGGTGAGAGCGCTTCGGCGCGCTGGGCCGGGGAGAGCGGCTGGGGATTCATCGGCATCACGATCTGCGAAAGGGGGGCCACCGCCCGCTCCGGAGGAATCCGGACCGATTGCAAAAAGCTGCGTGTGCGCACCTCCAGCTGCACATACCGCCCAGGGCTGCTGGCACGCACCGCCAGACCCAGTTCGCTATGCAGTTGGGTGGGGAACCACAGGGTGTCCCCCAGCTTTTCGTACAGCTGCTGCATGCGGAGAGAAGTGGGATAAGAGAGGCCGGTTCCGCCGTCCCGCCAAGTGAGCGTGCCCCGAAAGCTCCGTAGGGCCGCATCCGGGAAGCTCACCGTCAAATGGCCTGTGAAAGCCCATGCTTCTCGTCCGGGTCGGGGGAAAAACCGAATGCCGTAGAGCGTGTCGGCCCCGTCCAACGTGGTGTCCGAGAGTTCGTATTCGTAGTACGCCAGGGCGTGCAAGCCAATGGGGCTAGCCACTCGTTTGTCAAGGAGTTCAATCCAGGGCGGGTAGAGACTCAGCGGTTGGAAGCTTGTAGGGGAGAGGGGACTCTGGATAGGAAGCTGCCCTGCCGTTCGTTGGGCCAGCAGGCGCTCTTCTTCGCGGCCAGGACCGGCGAAAACCTTTTCCGTCTGCGTCTCCCAGAGAAAGAGATAAGGCGGCAGCGAGTCTCGTGCGGGCGGGTTGGGCAGGCTAAAGGTGAGTTTGTTGTAGCTGAGGTACTGGTGGGGGTGGTTGTAGGGGTCCCACCGCTTGCGCGCCTGTATCACGGCCCGAATGAGCCGGTAAGCGGGGTTTTCCGCAGGACGAATGACCACCGGCTCTACTTCAAGGGGGCGAGGCACCAGCCGGATCGGTCCTGTAAGCTGGCCAGCCAGGCTCTGGTACGGCTCGTACCCCAGGCATCGCACGCTGAGGGTGTCCGTCGGCAGCGCCTGAAGCTGGAAAGCCCCCTGCAGGTCCGATAACGTGCCCTGATGGGTGCGCCTATTCTCTATGATAGCGAAGGGGATGGGTGTCCCGGTCGTGTCGGTGATCGTACCGCGGACCCATCCCTGCCCCCAAAGAGGCAGCCCTACCAGGCCTATCCACCAGCCCCTTCTCATGCGAATGACGCAAAAGTACAGCAAGGCCCCGCCCATTTTGGGTACCTTTGCCGGGTGAAAGACTGGTTTGCCAGCCCCTATTACCGTCTGTTGTACGCGCACCGGGACGACCAGGAAGCTGAAAGGTTCGTTCAGTCTCTGCTCAAGCGGCTTGAGCTGAAAGAGGGCACTTACGCCCTGGATGCTGGATGTGGAGAGGGACGGTATGCCCGAGCGTTGGCCCGGGCAGGGCTCGTCGTGGATGCCGTGGATGAGGCCTTCGCCCACCCTAACCTCCCCGAAGGTGTGCGCTTCTTCCAAGCCGACTTGCGCACTTGGCAACCTGACCGATCGTACCACCTAATAGGAAGTTTTTTCACAAGCTTTGGGCTGGGGATGACCAGCTGGGATGGGTTACTGCGGCTGATGCGCAGGTTCTCCAGCTGGCTCCAACCTACGGGTTGGCTGGTCGTGGATTACCTCAATATTTACCAGCGTAACCCTATCGCCTACGAAGAGCGGCAGGTAGGCGAGATCGTGTTCCGCATCCAGCGGTGGCAAGACGCTTTCTCCCTCTACAAACGCATCACAGTAGAGGATCCGGCGGCAGGTAAGCACGTCTTTGAAGAGCAGGTCTTTAAGCTCACCCAGGGTGATCTGACGGGGTTGGCGCAGCGGGCGGGCCTTACCGTCGTGGAGTTCTGGGGAGACTACGAGGCGGGACCTTTTGACATAGAAAAGAGTCCGCGCCTTATCTTGCTTGCGCAAAAGCCCGTATCTTAGGGCGATGATCCGCCTCTATCACTATGATTTTTGCTTAGAGCTGGCGGTGCTACCGCCTGGCGCGCGGGGCCTGCCTACGTCGCGGGATCTTTCGCCGGAAAAGGGGATTCGGTATCTTTACTTGCCCGGGACTTTGGAGCAAGTGCGAGCTTACCACCTCTCGCAAGGAGAAAATAGAAAAGCGGGGTGCTGCACGCTGTATTTCCCCTCCGAAGAGGCCCTGCAGCGGTTTTTCCAGCAGTACCGCTCTACTTTTGAACCTGTATTGGCGGCGGGCGCGGTCGTCATGGAACAGCGAGGACATTTGCTCTTTATCTGGCGCCGCGGCAAATGGGACCTACCTAAAGGCAAGGTTGAACCCACCGAGTCCCCTGAAGTCGCCGCCGCTCGGGAACTGACCGAGGAAACCGGCCTCTCTTGCGGCGCACCTGAACGCTTCCTTACCCGGACCTACCACCTTTACGCCGAGGGGGAAAAGACTTTCCTGAAAGAAGTGCGGTGGTACCTTTTCCGTTGCCCGGCCGAAACACCCCCTGTGCAGGTCCAGCGGGAAGAGGGCATCCAGAACTTCAAGTGGGTCTCCCCAGCCGAAGTGCCTTTCCTATATCCGCAGTCTTATGGGACAGTCCGAGATGTGATAGAATTTGTGCTGCAGCATGTTCTTTCTGCGCCTTCGCGATAGGCTGTATCCGCTGGAGCCGCCGCGTATTTTGGGGATTGTGAATGTAACGCCTGATTCCTTTTCGGATGGGGGTGAGGCGCTCACGCCGGAGGATGCCCTCCGTAAGGCGGAGGCCCTCCTTGCGGAAGGGGCCGATATGCTGGATCTGGGGGCCGTTTCCACGCGTCCCGGTGCCCCCGACGTGCCCCTGGAAGAAGAACTGCGGCGCCTTCTGCCGGCCCTTCGGGCCGTGCGGCGCGCCTTTCCTGCCGTGCCCCTCAGCGTAGATACCTGGCGCGGCGAAGTGGCCCGCATCGCCCTGGAAGAAGGCGCCGACCTGATCAACGACATTTCAGGAGGCCGCTTCGATCCGACAATCTGGGAGGTAGTGGCCCACTACCGCGTTCCCTATATGCTGATGCACATCCAGGGCACCCCCCAGACCATGCAACAAAACCCCACCTACACCGATGTAGTCCAGGAAGTGTGGCAATACTTTGTGCAAAAACTCAACGATCTACGGGCAAAAGGCATTGAGGAGGTCATACTGGACCCCGGTATCGGCTTTGGCAAAACGATAGCCCACAACTATGCGCTTTTGCGGGCTCTTCCGCGTTTTCGGCAGCTTGGAAGGCCTCTGCTTGTGGGCCTGTCGCGCAAGTCGCTCTTGTGGAGGCCGCTGGGTAGCCACCCTAAAGGCGTTTTATGGGCCGCTACCGCCCTGCACTGGCATGCCTTGCAGGCGGGGGTTTCCATCCTGCGCGTGCATGACCCGGCCCCCGTTCGCCAACTTCTGCAGCTGCGCGCCGTATGGAACTCTTCCGCATAGGCCTCCTCCCGGTCACCTGGCGGGACCTGGTGGATTTGGTGCTCTTGGGCGCCCTGCTCTATGCGGTTTTGCGATGGCTGTATCGCCTCAATCTCCTCGGTGTAGCGCTTCTGCTGCTCTCCATGACCATCTTCCTCAAACTGGCAAGCCTGGTAGAACTGGTGGCGCTGGCTTTCTTCCTGAGGCAGGTGATGGCGCTGCTGGCCATCTTCTTGGGGATTGCGCTGGGCCCCGAACTGCGCCGCTTCCTGCTGAATTTTCGCCTCTTTCCAGGCGTTGCCCTTTTCCGAAAAACCGTCCTCTCTCAACAAGAAGCCGAAAAACTCGCCCAAGAACTTGTTGAGGCGCTGCAGCTTTTGTCTAAAAATGGCTTAGGAGCCCTCATCGCCTTGGAAGGCAATACTGACCTCACCCCTTTTGCCCAGAGTGGTGACGCCTTGCAAATGCCTCTTGAGGCTCGCATGCTGCTCATGATATTTGAGAAAAAAAGCCCTCTCCACGACGGCGCCGTCATCGTGCGGGGCGATAAGATCATCGCAGCCCGTTGCACCTTGCCCCTGAGCGAAAGGCTTGATCTACCCCAAAGCTACGGCCAGCGCCACCGCGCCGCCATCGGTCTGAGCGAACACACGGACGCCCTCGTCCTCGTGGTGTCCGAAGAAACCGGCCTCATCTCCTTCGCTCGCCACGGCGAGATCAAACGGCTCCCTCTCGTGGAACTCAAAAAACTCCTCGTACAGTTTTACCTTGCCTGACATGCAGGCTGTCGTGATCACAGGCATTACTCGGGGTGTGGGCTATGCTTTGGCGCGCCGCTTTGCCGGCTCCTACGCTATCGTGGGCTGCGGCCGAAACCCCGAACACCTGCAAAAAGTCCGTTCCGCTCACCCCGATTGGGACGTCCAGCAAGCTGACCTGGCGGACCCTGCCCAGGCCGAGGCTTTCGCCGCCTACGTGCGCCAAAAATACCCCCACATAGCCCTTCTCGTGAACAACGCCGGCGCCTTTCGGGAAGGCTCCCTCCTCACAGAACCCCCCCAGCTCTACGAAGAGATGCTGCGCACCAACCTCCACAGCGCCTATCATGTAACCCGTGGGCTTTTGCCGGTCTTTCTGGCCCAGAAAAAAGGGCTTATCGTGCTGGTCAGCTCCATAGCGGCGTTTTTGCCTTACCCCCGAGGGGCCAGTTATGCGGTGGCGAAGGCGGGTCTACGAGCGCTGGGACGAAACCTGCGCTACACCCTCAAGGACCATGGGGTTGCCGTGACCACGCTCCTCCTGGGGGCAACCTATACCGATTCTTGGGCAGGCACGGAGCACCCTCCAGAGCGGTTTATCCCGCCTGAAGCGGTCGCGGACCTGGTGTGGGCGATCGCTCACTTGCCCCCTTCGGCTGTGGTGGAAGAGCTCGTGTTAAGGCCTCTTCTCGGGGACCTCTGAGCGGCCTTCTATCCAGGCCCCGTATCCCGCCAGGTAAGTGAGCCATTCCGCTATCCAGGGGGGGCGGAGGGAGTCCGGCTGGCCTGCTGGCCATCGCACGAAGCGCACCCCTTCCTGCGGCGAAAAGGTAGCCACACCTTCCTGGCCCACGGCCTGAAAGAGAAGGGGTAGCGGCTTCTGGGCAGCCCAGCGGGCCGAAAGGGTGTCCCACACGCTGCGACCCCACACCGGCACCGCCCAAGGGTATCCTATCGCATGCAAAACGCTCGGCACGATGTCAATATGGCTGGCCAGCTCGGCACACGGGGGTAGGGGTTTCCCCGGTACATAAAACCCCAAGGGCACCTGAAAAGCCCTCACAGGGTCATAAGGCTCTTCACTGGGGCCCGTATGGTCGGCCGTCAGAACGAACAGCGTACGCTTCGCCCAGGCCGTGGTTTCTACCGCCGCAAAAAAAGCCTTCAGCGCCGAGTCCGCGTACTGCACCGAGGCATGAATGGGCAGGGGACCCCCGGGAAACCGACCCTTCATCTCGGCCGGTACGGCATACGGATGATGCGAGCTGAGCGTGAAGATCACCCCACAGAAAGGCTCCTGGAGCTCTCCCAGCCGCTGCGCACAGAACTGCAGAAAGGGCCCGTCCCAGATTCCCCAGGTTCCGTCGTAGTCGCGGTCCGGGTAGGGATACTCCCGCCGGCCGTAGTACTTCTCAAAGCCTGCTTGCCGAGCGTAGCTGTCCAAGAGCATGGTGCCGTTGTTTCCGCCGTGGAAAAAAGCGGTCTGGTAGCCCCACTTGCTGAGCAGCTCGCCGAGGCTGTAGCGAATCCGTACGGCGTAAGGCGTAAAGATAAGGGGCTCTTCTCCCCAGGAGGGCAAGCCAGAAAGGATGGCAGGCACACCTTCGGCTGAACGGCTGTTGGTGGCGTAGGCTTTTCTCACCGAGGCCCCTTGCTGAAGGAGCTGGGCCACAAACGGCGCATACCCCTTCTCCACATATTCTGCGGAAAAGCTTTCCAGGATCAAAACCACCACATTGTAGCGGGGGGCCGGACGGAAGGCGGTATCGGGCTGCCAGAGCCGGGGATACGGCGCTACCGCAGGGTCGGCCGGAGGCCAAGGCGGCAACCGAGGCTGCTCCAGAGCGCGCACAAAAGCAAAAGTGCTGTTGACCACGAACGGGCTGCAGGTGGGGCACCCTGGCAGCGTCGCATCTATCACAGAGAGGGGCTTGAGCCCTACGCTTCCCCGTACGCCTATGGCCAGTATCGGTAGCGAGCCCAGCCATCCTACCCAGGACCTGGAGGGGAGGCGGACGGCCCACCGAAGGGCACGCCATCCAGCCCAGCCGACCATCCCCACCAGCAGCCCCCAAAACACAAACCCCGCCAGAAAGTCCCGTACGTACTTGCCCAGGGCAGGCAGGCTGTCCTGCCAAAAGGTGAGGATAGCCAGCAGCTCAGGGCCTGACCGCCGGTGGGTGTAGGGAAAGTAACCCACATCTATCACTTCCAGGGCCAGGCCGAGGCTGGCGGCGCCGATCCACAGGCCCCAGGCCAGGCGCGCTCGGCCCAGCAGCAGCGCCGTCCACGCCGGCAGCGTCAGCCAGGTTGCCGCCGTAAAGTCAAAAAGCAGCCCCTTCAGCAGCATGCGAGCCAAGGGAGCCTCCGCCTCCAGAAAGGCGCTATTCCACCCCACGAAAGCCAGCCGTACCAGGCTATAAGCCGCCATGAGGAGGCCTTGCCAGAGCCAGCCGTACCGCCACACGGCCCACAAAGGTAGGCCCGTTCCCCACCCAAAAGTTCGTACCTTCCCTCTTATGCGGCTTGAGAGTTTTGCGCAGTGGTTAGCGCTGGCGGAGGAAAGGCAGGTGCCTCTCTGGCGCATCGTCCTGGAGTACGAGATGCACCAGAAGGGCCGTTCCGAGGCCGAGATTTGGGCGCGGCTGGCTCAGGTCCTGGCTGTGATGCGCGATGCGGTCCAAACCGGCCTAACCGAGCCCCGCCAGACCCCCAGCGGCCTGGTGCGCGACAGCGGCAAAAAGCTCGCCCAGGCCCCCTTCCATATCCTAAGCCCGCAGTTTACCCGCTTGCTGGCCTACGCCATGGCCGCCAAGGAAACCAACGCTTGCATGGGCCGCGTGGTAGCTGCCCCCACCGCCGGCGCTTCCGGCATCCTGCCGGGTATCTACACTTTCCTGGCCGAAGAGCACCAGGTGCCCGAACGCACCCTTTATGAGTGCATGCTTATCGGGGCTGGTGTCGCGCTCATCATTGAGCAGAAGGCTTCCATCGCAGGGGCGGTGGGAGGGTGTCAGGCCGAAACCGGCACCGCCGCCGCCATGGGCGCCGCCGGCTTGGTGTACGCTTTCGGGGGCACCCCCGCCCAGATCGGTGAAGCGGTCGCCCTCACCATCATGAACATGCTGGGGCTGATTTGCGATCCGGTGGCGGGCCTGGTGGAGCTGCCCTGCGTGAAGCGCAACGGCTCCGCCGTGGTCATTGCGGCCGCAGCGGCCCAGATGGCTTTAGCGGGGGATACCGCCGTGATCCCCGTAGACGAGCTGATCGTGGCCATGGGAGAAGTCGGCGCCGCCATGGACCCCCGCTTCAAGGAGACGGGGATGGGCGGCACGGCGGCTACCCCCACCGCTCAGGCTATCGCCCGCAGGCTGTGGACCGACCCCGCCGCCCTCCGCTACGAAGACCCCCCAGAATAAAGCCCTGCGTCTTCAGGCGAACGGCCGCCCATAGCTGTCGGGCCCTTCCAGCGGCTTAGATGATCCATTTGCATGCATCCGTTTTTTTTCCCTACCTTTGCCTGAGATAAGGTATTAGGTCTTTGGCGAGTTTCACTTGGGGCCTCCTAAGCCGTTTCCGAAGTGGAGGGTGCGAGGTATAGGGAAAGGGTTTCTGCGGTTTCCTTGGTGATCCGTCGCTGCCGCCTCGCAGAAAACTACAACCTCCACGTATATGAAAACGCTTGCGAAAACTTGGTGGAACTTTTTCCTGCTCTCGCTGGCTTGGGCCCAGACTACGGTCCTGTTAGACGGTACGACCAATGCCGGTTCGTTTGAAGGGGCAGGTGCGTCTTGTGCTACAGGTACTGCTACTTACCAAGGCTGGACTATCGTCAATGGCACGGAGTCCAATCGCTGGGTCGTAAATACCGCCGCTGGGGCCCAGCACGGCAGCCAGGCAATCTACATCACCAATAACTGCGGTGGCTCGCCTCCACCCCATCAGTACGACAGGAATGCTTCTTCGGTCGTACATGTTTACCGCGATGTGACGCTGCCGGCCGGGCAACCTGCCCTTACCGTCTCCGCCTACATCAAGGTCTCAGGGGAGCCTTGTTGTGACTACCTGGATCTGTTTGTGGCGCCAACCAGCGTAACCCCCGTAGCCGGTGCCGAGGTGGGGAGCGCTTATCGGATTGGCCGGTATAGCCGCCTTCCTGCCGGCTGGAACCTCGTAAGCGCCTCCTTCTGTGGGACAGCGGGCACGACCTACCGCGTGATTTTTTCTTGGAGAAACGATGACGCACTTGAATCGCAGCCGCCGGCTGCCTTGGACCGGGTTCGCATCGTGGCCAGCGCTACTCCCCCAGGGGTTTTCAATGTGCCTGCCCTACCCTATACCCATGGGGCAGACGATATCTGCGGCAAAGGGAATAAGTTTACCACCGGCAACTCGTCTGCGTGCGGTTCTGATTATGGCGGGGAAGATATGCTGTGGGCCTTCACTCCGGCGGTGAGTGGGGTGGTGACGGTAACTATAGCTTCGGTAGCCAGCAACGCTGAAGTAAAGGTATATCGAGCGGGCGGCCCTTTCCAACCTTGCGCAGGACTGCCAGGGGCTACCTGCTTGGCTTACGATGGCACTTCCGCCTCTAATAGAACCCTCAACGTATGCGTGGCCGCAGGGCAAACTTATTATGTAGTCGTAGATCACCCCAATCCCCTACAGTGTAGCGCCTTCGCAAACTTGACGATTTCTGAGCCGGCGGCTCCTACGGGGATCGTCTCCGTGGATTCGGTGCCGTATACCCATGGCCCTGGTACTACCTGCGGCCAAGGCAATAAGTTCACCCGAGTCAGCGTCCCTGTTTGTGGTAGCGCCAGTTACTACAATGGCGAAGACCTGTTATGGACGTACACGCCCTCCGCCAATGGGACGATTACGGCGAGTCTGAGTTCTTCGGCGAGTGGGATGGGGCTGATGGTGTATCGAGGGGGGACATTGCGAGGATGTGAGCTTACCGGCGCCACCTGCGTGCGTCATGATCAAACCAGCGCAAACCCTAAGACGATAACGATCAATGTACAGGCAGGTCAGCCCTATTACTTTTTGGTGGATGGGACCTCGTGCGGCGCCTTTGATGATTTTACGCTTACGTTTTTGGCTTCTTCGTTGGGTGGGGCGGCGGGGCTGGGGCCTATTCGAGTATCGCCTACCCCCACTTCGGACGTGCTGCAGCTTGCTTTTTCTACGGGTTCGATGGAGGCCGTGCATCTGGCTCTGTATGATGCGATCGGGCGGGCAGTCTATACGGAAGCGCTGGAGGGACGGGTAGGCGTTGTGACGCATACGCTTTCGCTGGCGGGCTTGCCGGCCGGCCTGTATGTGCTCACTTTACGGCAGGGGGCTGCGTTTGAGCAGGTGCGCGTGGTAAAAGAGTAAACCCACTTCGTTCAGGCCGAGGGGGAAGGGCATCCTTCCCCCTGGCTTTTTGGGGCCTACCTATCCCTTTTCCTTTCCGCTGTTACCCTCTCAGTCCAGATTCGCTACCACTCAGGAGCGGATCCGCACCACGCAAGCTGGAGCCCTTGCGGAAGGAGAGGAGTTTTTTTGTACCTTTGCGCCGATGCGCTACCCGATTCTTCTCCTCTCTCTGCTGGGTAGTGCGCTCTGGGCTCAAATTAAAGAACCTCGCTTAGAGGAGCCGCAGCAAAGCTGGGTTTTTCACAAAGCTGGGTTTTTCACGTAGAAGGGGACCTCTCTCGGCTTTCTGTGGTTTCAGCTGAGCTGCCGCCTCGTTTCTCTCAAGTCAGAAAAGCCTATCCTTGTGAAAGAGGAGGGTATCTCGTTATTCTTCCTACCCAACCCTTACCTGCTACCCGCTATGAGGAGGTACAGGCTGCTCTTACTGCTTTCCTTCAGGAGCAGGGGCTCACTGTTTACCCTAAGCCTTCGGCGGCTGTGATGGAACTCGCGCAGGTTTGTGACCAACTCCTAAAAGCTCTTCTCCATCCTTAAGGGTTATGAAAAGGCATGTAACCCTTCTGGCGGTCTTGCTCAGGGCGGTCCTCTACGCTCAGCCCCCTAATGACAATCCCTGTGGCGCTATCACCCTTACTCCGAGTGCGGGTTGCACTTACGTTAGTGGTAACCTCAATGGAGCTACCGCTACCGCAGGCGTGCCGGCTCCAGGGTGTGCCAACTATCAGGGTGGCGATGTGTGGTATGTCTTTCCTGTGCCTTTGGGCGGTCGGGTTATTATTCAGGTTAGTAGCTCTGCCGACTTGGGGATGGCCATCTATTCTGCGCCTGCCTGCACAGGGCCTTTTACCCTCATCGAGTGTGATGATGACGATGGGCCTGGGCTCAATCCTACTATCTGTCGGACGGGGGGCAGCTCTACCGGCTGTACGGGAGTGGACCCCGAGGTAACTTGTGTCTACAATGCCGCACTGACCCCAGGTACCACTATCTATGTGCGCATCTGGCGGTATGGTAATGCAACGCCTGGCAATACGCCTTTTCAAATTTGCGTGATCGACTGTGAAGCCGGTGGAGGAGGCGGGGGGAGTGGGTGTAATGCCTCTAACTACACAGCCTATAGCTGTCCCTGTCCAGGGCCAGCAGAAGGGAGTTGGTGCGGAACGGGCTGCACAAGTGCCGGCATCACCTCAGATGATGAATACTCGCCGAGCTGGATTTCTATCCCCTTTAATTTCTACTTTGCTGGCAGCACATACAATCAGCTCCTCATCGGCGCCAACGGCCATGTAGTGTTTCCGCCCTCTGGCTTTACGCCTGGAGGTGGCGATGGATGGGTTTGGAGTGGGTATGTGAATGACTTGTATTCCATTCAGTTTCAGTTGGATATTGATCCAGCGGTTGGGGGCACTATTTGCTATCGCACGATCGGCACTTCGCCTAACCGGTGTTTCGTGGTGCAGTATTGCAACGTGCCCTACTTTGGGTCGGCGTGTTCGGGATTGTCCTTTACAGGAGAACTTCGCTTGTGTGAGAATGGTAGCATCCAAATAAATATTGCGAACAGGCCGGTATGTGCGGGCTGGAACGGTGGAGGGTGCTATGTCGGGATAGTAGGATCTTCTTCTTCGGATTTGTGGGCCATCGAGAATGCCCGGCCCTGTGCAGCCCTCACGAACACCTGCTATGCTTTTACACCCCCTCTGGCCTGTCAGGCTTCTGTGCCGCCTCTGGGATGTGTACCGCTCTCGGTGACGCTGGAATCTTTTACAGCGCAACAGGAAGGGGAGACTGTATGGGTAAGGTGGGAGAGTGTAGTGGAGGAGAGGTTGCGTCAGTACCGGGTCGAGCGCAGCGCCGACTTGCAAACCTGGACCGAGGTGGGGGTGCTGCCGGCTCGCGGTCAGGCCTCGCAGTATACTTTGGCTGATGGGGATCTGCTGGCGCGGGCAGGTTCTGTTTTTTATCGGCTCTGGGCTGAGGAAGCGTCGGGCAGTGGGAAGGCCTTCGGTCCAGTAGAGGTAGTGCTGGAGGCCAAACGCCCGGTGCGTATTCACCAGATGACTCTGCGCTCTGACGAGTCGCTTACGGTAGAGTTGCTTACGGGGGATGATTTCCAGCTTTCGGTGTGGGCTCCTTCGGGTCAGCGTGTATGGGAAGACCAGGTGACGGGACCGGGCAGTTATACTATTCCGGGAGTGGTATTTGGGCGGGGTATGCACCTGGTGCAGGTCCGGACTGCCCGCGGCGAGCTGTATGTGTATCGCATTCTGAGGTTGTAGGAGCCCACTTTTGTTCGGTTTGAGGAGGATGACTACAGTCATCCTCCTTTTTTCGTTTTTCTTTGCGGCATGCGAAAAGCACTTGTAGGGACCGTCCTTGTGCTGTGGGGATGTAATGGGCGGTCTTCGTTGCCGGCGGCCCGGCCGGCCGACGCCGTAGGGCCGGCTACGTGCTGGCAGGTTTTTTTGGAGCGGGAAGGGCCTCGCCTTCGCCGTCAGAAGCTGGCTCTGGTAGCGCACCGTCCCACGCGAACCCTGCTCGATAGCTTACTGGATAGGGGTTTTTCGGTCGTGCGGGTCTACGCGCCTGAACATGGGCTTTTTGGGGAGCAGGCGGCGGGGCACCGGGTAAGGGATACCGTGTACCGGGGGGTGCCGGTGGTCTCCCTCTACGGCCAGCGAAAGGCCCCTTCCCCCGCAGAGCTGGCTGAGGCGGAGGCGATCGTTTTCGCCCTAAGGGATGTAGGGGTGCGGCATTACACCTACCTCAGCACGCTGGCTCTGGTGCTTGGAGGCCGCCGCCCAGGCCCAACGGCCCGTGTATGTGCTGGACTTTCCCAACCCGCACGCCCACTATGCGTACGGGCCTCTGCTGGATAGCTCGCTCTTTTCGTTTGTGGGCATGCATGCGGTGCCGCTGGTGCCGGGGCTCACCATAGGGGAGTATGCGCAGCTGCTGGTGGGGGAAGGCTGGGTGCCTCGTGTGCCGCTCAAAGTGGTGAGCTGGCCAGGGTGGCGGCGCGGCGACTCGCTCCCTCAGGTGGCGCCTTTTTTTACGGAGCCGCCTTCGCCGGCCTTGCGCAACGCCGCCGCCGTGGAGCTGTATCCCATCTTAGGCTGGTACGAGGGCACCACGTGCGTAAGCGTGGGCCGTGGCACAGAAGCCCCCTTCCAACAGGTGGGCCTGCGCGGCCAGCCCGCCTTGCCCTTTGGCGATACAATCGTGTACGGGTATCGGCTCCAGCGGGTCACCTTCCGGCCGAAAGGCGACACCGCCTCTTACGCGGGGTGGCGCCTCCAGCGCACCTACAGCGGCCCCGTCGCGCCCGATAGCCTCTTCCGGTTGGGGTTTTTCTTGCTGCGTACCTTCCGGCAGGCCTGGACCTCGGAAACCCCCTTCTACCAGGAGGAGTTTTTTGATAAGCTCTTTGGCACGCCTCTCCTGCGTTGGATGGAGGAGAAAAACCTCCCCTTAGATACCCTTTACCGCGCTTTTGAGGCGCCGGCGTCGTGGCACGCGCTGCGCCAGCGGTACGCCACCCTCTACTGAGCTGAAATGCGTACTTTGGCGGCGTGAAAGCCCTTGCTGCCAGGGTGTGGGCTGCCCAGGTAGCCCGCGCGTATGCCCAAAAGGTAGGGCGAGAGACGACCCTGCAGAAGCAGACGCTGGCCCGACTCCTGGAGAAGGGCCGCCACACGGCTTTCGGACAAGACCATCGGCTGCGGCAGGTGCGTTCGTACGAGGACTTCCGGCAAGCGGTGCCTCTCTACTCGTATGAGCGCTTGTGGGAGCGGTACCTGAGCCGGGCCTGGGAAGGGGAGCCTTCTGTCCTCTGGCCTGGCCGGCCGGTGTATTTCGCTAAGACTTCGGGCACGACCGCCGGCGCGAAGTTCTTGCCTCTTACCCGGGAGAGCATCCCTACCCACATTCGGGCGGCGCGAGACACGCTCCTCTTGTACGTAGCCCGCAAAGGCAACGCCGCCTTCGTGCAAGGGCGCTGGCTCTTTCTCTCCGGCAGTCCAGCCCTGGAAAAAAACCCCGCCGGCATCTTATACGGCCGGCTTTCGGGCATTGTCCATCATTGGGTGCCGGCTTACCTGACCCGCCATCGCCTCCCTTCCTGGGAGGTCAATTGCATAGAGGACTGGCCCCGGAAGGTGGAGGCCGTCTTGGATGAGGCCAGGCCGCTGGACCTGCGGCTGCTTTCCGGCATTCCCCCCTGGGTGCAGCAGATGCTGGAGCAGGCAGAAGCCCGCTTCGGCCGAAAAGCCTCCGAGCTGTGGCCCCACCTGCAGCTGTACGTGCATGGGGGGGTAGACTTTCGCCTGTACGAAGCCCGACTGCGAGCCCTCTTGCCAGGGGTGGATTTTATAGAGACCTTCCCGGCGTCAGAGGGGTTTTTCGCTTTCCAAGACACAGACGACCCTGAAGCCGGCCTGCGCCTGATTGTAGACGGGGGAATCTTTTATGAGTTTGTGCCGCTGGAGCGGGCTGAAGAGCCGGATCCGCCTCGCCTGCCCTTGTGGGAAGTGGAGGTAGGCCGCCCTTATGCCCTCCTCATCACGACAAGCGCCGGCCTATGGGCCTACGCCATCGGGGACGTAGTGTCGTTTACTTCGCTGCGGCCGCCTCGCCTGCGGGTCAGTGGCCGGGTCAAAAATCACCTCAGCGCTTTCGGCGAGCACGTCATTGAAGCCGAAGTGGAAGCGGCCCTCCAGGCTGCGCTGCGCGCTACGGGCGCCCGCGTGCGTGAATACACCGTCGGCCCTTACCTCGGCCCAGAAAAACCCCGCCACGAATGGCTCCTGGAAGTAGAGGCCGAACCCACCAGCTGGCAGGCTTTCCTTATCGTGTTGGACCAGACCCTGCGCCAGATCAATCCCTATTACGAGGACCTGCGACGAGGCGCCATCCTGGACGCGCCCCGGCTGTATCGCCTGCCTGTGGGGGCCAGCTACGCCTACTTGGCTAAGGCAGGCAAGCTCGGCGGCCAACATAAGTTTCCCCATCTGCGCAGCGACCGCACCCTCCTGGAAGCGCTCCTCCCTGAGGCCGAGCCCCTCTCTGTCCCTGTATGAGCCGGTTTTTCATGGCTTGGCTGGGGGCTTTGTGGGCTGCGCCCCTCGTAGACACCGTCGCCGAGCCGCAGATTTACACGATACAGTTCTACCGGGGGCAGAACACGCTCAGCTATCCCTTCCTCGGCCTGAACGAACAGAACACCCTCACGCTGGAGTTTGACGAAGTGCGAGAAGGGGCGCCTTCGGACTTTTGGGTGCGGGTGCGCCTATGTAACCGCCACTGGGAACCTTCCTCCCTTCCCCTTACCGAGTATTGGCCTGCTTTTGTCTCTGACCGCATTACCGAGTTTGCTCCTTCCTACAACACGCGGGTGCCTTATCTGCACTACCGGTACCAGCTGGTCAATCGCTTCCAGCGAAGCGGGTTTTATGTGATAGAGGTTTTTCGGGACAACGATCCGGCCAAGCTTGTGCTGCGGCGGCGCTTTTATGTGGTTGAGCCTCTGGTGAAGGTCGTGCCGGATGCGCGGCAGCAGGTGGTGACGGGGGTTCGCCAAGGGCTGCAATCGCTGGCTTTTTCGGTGTATCCTGGTCCCCTCCAGAGCACCCAGGCTTATCAGGAGTTCTTTTGCGTGCTCTTGCAGAACGGGCGTTGGGATAATGCGCGCACGGGCCTCAAGCCTACGTTCCTGTATCCTGACCACTTGGAGTACCGCTTTCAGTCGGGCTTGGATTTGCCGGCGGGGGTGGAGTTTCGGATGCTGGACCTGAGGTCGGTGCTGCGGCGGCGCAGCTTCCAAATAGAGCGCACCTTCTGGACAGATACGGGCATTGTGGTGCGGCTGGTGCCGGAGCGGCCTCGGGCCGGCTTAGCGTACACCTCGCAGTTTGACTTGAACGGGCGCTTTTTCGTGCAGATTCAGGAGGCGCTCCTGGATACAGCGCGTTTGTGGCAGGGTTGGGATCAGCTCAGTACGGTGCAAGCGGATTACTTCTGGGTAGAATTTCGGCTGGAAGCGCCTACCCCTTATCCCAAACCTCTCTACGTCGTGGGGGGGGTTATGGGCTGGCGGCCCGACCCGCGCTTTGAGATGCGCTTTGACGAGGAGCGGGGGCTCTACACCTGCCAGGTGCCCCTCAAACAAGGCGTATACGACTACCTTTATGCTCTCTGGGACGATAAGGAAGGAACCTTTTTGGTGGAGCCCGTGGAGGGTAGCTACTTTGAAGCCGAAAATACCTACGCCGTGTTGGTGGTGTACCGGGGCTTCACCGAACGGGAAGATCGGGTGGTGGGACACCGCTGGTTCGGGTACTACGAGTAGAGGGGGTTTTCGTACCTTGCCTTAGATGAGCGCGGTGCAGCTGGTGGAGTGCCCTCGCGACGCTTGGCAGGGCTATCCGACGATCGTCCCCACCGAAGTGAAGGTTCGGTATCTCACAGCGCTTTTGAAGGCGGGGTTTCATACGCTGGATGCGGGTTCGTTTGTCTCGCCGAAGGCCGTTCCGCAGATGAGCGACACCGCCGAAGTCTTGGCTCGGCTGCCTTACGACCAGTATCCTGAGACGGGCATTTTGGTGATTGTAGCCAACAGCCGGGGCCTTGAGGCGGCGGTAGCCCATCCGGCCGTGCGGTATGTAGGGTATCCGCTTTCGCTTTCGGAGACGTTCCAGCAGCAGAATACCCGCCAGACCCGAGCCCAGGCCGAAGCTTTCATAGACGAATTGGTGGCGCGCACAAGGGCCACGGGCAAAGTGCCGGTGGTGTACCTTTCCATGGGCTTTGGCAATCCCTATGGGGATCCTTACGAGGCGGAGGAGGTGATTCGGGTAGGGGAGCGGCTTCGGGCCAAGGGGGTGCCCATCCTTTCGCTGGCCGACACGGTAGGGATAGCTACCCCGGACGCCGTGTACCAAACCCTTCAAGCGGCGATAAAGGCCGTGCAGGGGGTAGTGTGGGGGGTGCACTTGCATGCGGCCCCCCAAGAAGCCCGAGCCAAACTGCAGGCCGCCTGGGAAGCCGGATGTCGGCGCTTTGACAGCGCCTTGGGTGGGCATGGAGGGTGCCCCTTTGCAGGGGTGCCCCTGGTGTCCAACCTCCCCACCGAAGCGGTGATAGCGTTCCTTCAAGAGAAAAAAGCGCTGCCTCCCTTACGCACCTTTGCCCTGTTGGAAGCCCAGGCCCTGTTGCCTGAGGCCTTTCCTGCGTAAAATTTCCTACCTTTGTCCTACCCTCATGTGGCGGCTGTTGTGGGGCGTGCTGGTGGTCTGGGCGCAGCCTCTGCCCGAAATAGAAAAAGAACTGGCCCACTTGGGGCGCTTTGTCTTGCACCACGAGGAGACGGCTGCCAAAGACTCCGCCAATCAAGTGTTCCTTGCGCGGTGGCGCGAAGTCTTGGCCCGCCCAGAGGCCTTCAGCTATCCCTTTGATTCGGTAGAGACCGTGTCTAAGCTGTGCCCGCCGGATAGCGCTTTTCGGGTCTTCACCTGGCAAGTGGTAGACTTTTCGGAGGGGCGCCATAGGTACTATGGGCTGCTGGTTCGCCGGTGGCGAGAGCATAAAAAAGCCCCTTGGCAAGTGCGCGTGTACGAACTGAAAGAAATCCCCGACGTGCTGGACGAAGAGGACATGGAACGCCGCACGCTCACCCAGGACGAATGGGTAGGAGCCCTCTACTATCACCCCCGCTATAGCCGCTATGGGGCTCTGCGCTACGAAGGGGAGGCGAAAATACCCCGAGGAACCCGCCTTGTCCGGGAAAAGTTCGTCTATTATGTGCTCCTCGGATGGAACGGCTACGACCGCAAGCGCAACTTCAAAGTGGTGGAAACGGTCTTTTTTGACCCCAAAAAGCCGGATCGGGTGTTTTTTGGGGCGCCGGTGATTTATGCCGGGGCGGTGCCTAAGATGCGCTTGATCCTGGAGTATGCCGAGACTACCCCCTTATCGCTGAACCTTGGATGGTATGTGAAGAAAATCGGAGCCAAGAAGCGGTACCCCGCCATTGTTTTTGACCATGTGAGTGTTTCTCGGCGGGCAAGCAGCCGCCTGTATGAAGACCCTCGGCCGTTTTTTGGGGCCGATGGGACGTACGATGCGCTGGAGTTTTGGAAAAAGCGTAGGTTTGAGGGTCGGCGGGGGATTCTCGTCTATCGGCGAAATGTGATTCCGTACGCGCCGGAGATTGAGCATTATGACCCCCGCGAGATCTGGAAGCAAAGCGAGGAGGCGGCTCGTCGCCTTCAGAGGTATGGGCTCAAACCTTAAGCGCTGGCTGCCTGTAGCCGGGGTCTTTCTGGGGTATGTGCTCCTTAGCAGTGGAGTGCTCTTGTATTGGTATCATCCCATGTACTTGACCCAGTGGCAGGAAGGAGAAGTGTGGACTTATCGGGATCTTTTTGCGCCGTTTGAGTTCCGTGTCTTCAGAGGTGCGCAAGAAGGGCAGGCTTGGGATTCTTTGGCGCCCAGTTTGACGCTGGCTTTTGAGCGAGATACGTTGGTTAGACAGCAGGTAACGCAGCGCCTAAGCGAAGTCAGTCAGGGGTTTTCACCTGGCCTGCGCAGCGAGGTGGCGCGGCTCCTTCGCTATGCGTACCGATTTGGGTATGTAGATGTAGCTGTAGCCGATAAGCGTGGACAAGCGATTCTCCGAGGGGGATCCTCTCGTGAAGAGGTCCTTCCCCTGGAAGCCCTTGTGGATAGCCAGCGTTTGGAGCGATGGGTGGCTGAGATCGTCTCGGAAAGCCGGCAAGATTCGGTAAAGTGGGTGGTGAGAACTTTCCTTCAGCCGGATTGCCGGTATGATCCCAATGCTCTGCACGAGCTTTTGCAAGCGGCTGCCCAGCGCTCTTCCCCTTTCAGCACGACGATTCGTAAAGGGGAGCTGATCGTACGCCGGGGCCAACTCATTTCCTCGGAAGTGGCCCAGAAGCTCCGTTCGCTGTCGCTGGCTTACGGTTCTCTACATCCGTTCAACAGTCGCCTTCTTAGCTTTCTGGGGCTGGTAGGGCTGGTGGGGCTACTGACCTTCATCGCCTTGCAGTACCTGTATGTAGCTAAACGATTCCAACCCGAAGAAGTGCGGCCTGTGCTGCTGCTTTTGTCGGTTTTTCTGGTGACCATCGTAGGGGCGTCGTTGTTTCTGCATTTTACGCAGCGATGGGCTGAGACAACGCAGTATCCTATTCACCATTTGTTTCCTGTGGCGATGGCTCCTATCATGGCGGCCATTTTCTTTGATGACCGGGTAGGCTTTATTTCGGCTATCACGCTGAGCGCGCAAGTGAGCCTCGTGATGGAAGAGCCGGTGGAGTTTTTCTTCGTGCATGGGCTCAGCAGCATGCTCGTGGTGTTTCGCCTGCGGGTTTTGCAGCGGCGATCCCACTTCTTGTATGCGCTGGGAACCCTTGCCCTGGGGTACTGGGTGACTTTCTTAGGGTACCATCTCTTTCGCATGGGGAGCTTTGAGACGATACCCTGGGCGGGACTGCCCCTTCTTTTGCTCAACGCTCTGCTGTGTCTGATGGGGTATCCCCTCGTGTATGTGCTGGAAAGGCTCTTTCGCACCAGCTCGGATGTGACTTTTCTGGAGCTCCTGGATTTGCGGCATCCCCTCTTGCGGCAGCTGGCAGAAAAAGCGCCGGGGACTTATCAGCATAGCCTCGCGGTGGCCGAGCTGGCCGAAGTCGCCGCCCAAAAAATCGGCGCTCACTCGCTCAAGGCTCGCGTCATGGGCCTTTTCCATGACATCGGCAAGCTGGAGAACCCTTCCTTCTTCATTGAAAATATCTCAGCGATTTCACAGGGGGGGGTTTCCAATCCGCACTATTATCTTTCCCCTCGTGAGAGCGCTGCCATCATTCGCCGTCATGTGGAGTATGGGTTGGAGCTGGCCAGAAAATACAATTTGCCCCCAGAGGTGGTAGCGGGCATTCAGACGCATCACGGCACGACGTGGATCCAGTATTTCTGGGAGCGCCAGAAGCGCGAGGCCCCTCAGGAAGCTTCGTCGGTAGAGGCTGAATTCCGCTATCCGGGTCCGCTCCCTTCCACCAAAGAGGAAGCTATCCTCATGCTGGCCGACTCGCTTGAGGCCAGTACGCGCGCCTTATCTGACCCTACGCCCGAAAAGCTGCGCGCCCATGTACGGAGCCTTATCCAGCAGCGCATCGCAGAAGGGCAGTTGGACCGGGCTCCTCTCACCTTTGAGCAGGTCCGTCAGCTTGAAGAGGTCTTTTACGAAAACCTCCTAAATCGCCACCATACCCGTATTCCCTACCCGGAGCCTTCTCCCGTTCGGTAAAAGGGTGTAAATTTGCCGCATGCGGTACCTTTTTGTACTCAGTTGGCTGGGGTGGGCCTGGGCTCAGACTCACCGGTGTGCAACGATGGAGCGTCTGGCCTACCTCATGCAGCAGGACCCGACCCTTCGGGCTCGGATGGAGGCCGTGGAAGCTCAAACCCAAGCTTACTTATCCAGTCCAGCCTCCCAGGCCAACCAACGCACCCAGAACGTCATCACGATACCTGTGGTGGTGCACATCGTGTACCGCACGGCCAGCGAAAACATCTCTGATGCGCAGGTTCAGTCGCAGATAGACGTGCTCAACGAAGACTTTCGCCGGCTCAACGCCGATGCGGTGAATACCCCTTCGCTTTTTGCGGGCGTAGCCGCCGATGCCGAGATTCAGTTCTGTCTGGCGACACGCGACCCCTTGGGCAATCCCACCACAGGCGTTACACGCACGCAAACCACCAAGACTTCCTTTAGCGTTTACACCGATGACGTGAAGTTTTCCAGTCAGGGGGGCAAGGACGCTTGGCCTACCGACCAGTACCTCAACATCTGGGTATGTCGGCTTTCTGGGGGGGTGCTGGGCTATGCCCAGTTTCCGGGGGGGGGGCCGGCCAATACCGATGGGGTCGTGATTGATTTCCGGTACTTTGGACGGGGCGGCTCTGCCCAAGCCCCTTACAACAAAGGCCGCACAGCTACCCACGAAGTGGGCCACTGGCTGAACCTTCGTCATATCTGGGGCGATGCCCAGTGTGGCGATGACTACGTCAGCGATACCCCTACCCAAGAGCAGGCCAACTACGGCTGCCCAACTTTCCCTCACCCCTCTTGCGGAAACACCAGCGACATGTTCATGAACTACATGGACTACAGCGATGACGCTTGCCTGAATATGTTTACCCAGGGGCAAAAAGCTCGGATGCGGGCTGTGCTGGCTGCCCCGAATGGCTTCCGGGCTTCGCTCCTCTCCTCGCAAGGGTGTGCACCGCCGGGAGGGGGGTGCTCTGGCACCCAGACCCTTACCGCCAGCAGCGGCACCTTCTCAGACGGCAGCGGCACCGCCAACTACCAAAATAACTCGGACTGCCGCTGGCTCATCCAGCCCGCCAACGCCCTCTCTATTACCCTCACTTTTTCTAACTTTTCCCTTTTGAGCGGCGACTCGGTCATTGTGTACGATGGGAGTACGACCTCTTCGCCCCGACTGGGGGCTTTTTCAGGCTCTTCCCTCCCTCCTGCGTTGACTTCCTCAGGAGGGGTTATGCTCGTGCGCTTTGTCACAAATAGCTCCGGCACGGCCGATGGCTTCGTCGCTTCCTACACTTCCCAGCTCAACCTTCCCTGCTACGGAACCCAGCTGATCACCCAGCCTTCCGGCACGATCACCGATGGAAGCGGTCCCAGCGACTACCAAAATAACAGCGATTGTAAGTGGGTCCTTCAGCCAGGGAGCGGAGCCGGCATTCGGATTGACTTTACGCAGTTTGCTACGGAGTCGGGGTATGACTTCGTCACCATTTACGACGGCTCGCTGGTAGATTCTCGCTACATGGTGCGGCGTTTTTCGGGCACGAGCCTGCCTCCAAGCGTCACCACATTTGGGCCGGAGGCTACGATTTATTTCACCTCGGACGAGAGCATTACGGCGGCCGGCTGGAGCCTTAACTACTCTACGATTAGTCAGCCGTATTGTCAAGGCACGGTGCAGCTCACCGCCCCTTCCGGTACTTTTTCAGATGGGAGCGGCACCAGCGATTACACTAACCGAGCCAACTGCCGCTGGCTCATCCAACCCCCTGGGGCCACCTGGGTCCGCCTTTCTTTCACCAGCTTCAATACCGAGAGTGGGTATGACTTTGTACGAGTCTATGATGGGGCCACGACGAGCGCGCCCCTTCTGGGCAGTTTCAGCGGCTCTTCTTTGCCCCAGCAGCTCACTTCGTCAGGCGGGAGTATGCTTGTGGTCTTTACTTCCGACAGCTCCATAACCCGCGCCGGGTGGGAGGCTTCCTACACCAGCAATGGAACGGCTACGGCTCTCGGCTACGCTCCCCTGGATCAGGTGCGTTACTATCCGGTACCGGCCCGAGAAGCCCTCACCCTGGAGGTGCCCGGAAGCAAGCCGGCTCTGTTTGAGGTCTACGATAGTCAGGGGCGCCGGGTTTGGCAGGGGGTTCTCCAGCCGGGCGAAAATCGCCTTACTTTGGCCGATTGGGCGCCGGGGCTGTACTTGGGTGTTCTATCCCAGGAAGGGGCTTCGGTGACCCTTCGCTTCGTGCGTGAGTAGCCGCTGTAAGGGGGCCGGCAGGCCGCACGCCGCCAGCCTATCCCACAAGATGGGCGTAGCTTGGGGTGGGGGAGAAGGCAGCCGTTCTATGTACCCCGCCAGCCGGAAATGGGTCAGTTCGTGCACAAAGTCAGGCGGTGTGGAGCGAAGGGTAGGCAGCTCCTCCATGGGCAGACACCACAAGCCGCTCCATAGGCCTTCTTCAGGCCGTTTCTCAAGCCATACGGCTTGCGGCGTGGCATAAAGAAGAAACCGGAAGGCCCGTACCGGTCGGGGTCTTCGGGGCTTCTTGGGCGGGTAAGCCTCCGGCTGAGCTTGCTGGTAGGCGGTACAAAAGCGCTGAAGAGGGCAAGCTACGCATCGGGGCTTGCGGGGGAAGCACGCCTGATTAGCCAGGTCCATAAGAGCGAAAGCTACCTCTCGGCTGCGCCAGCTTTCAGGCAGCTCGTCCGCCAGGGCTTGGTACTTTTTTCGTTCTGAAGCCGGCACCGTCATACCTACAAGCCGGCTCAAAACCCGCGTCACATTGCCATCTACGGGCAGATAGGCCCCTCGCCCAGAAAAAACCACGATCGCCCTGGCGGTGTAAGGCCCTATTCCTGGTAGCGTTTCAAGTCGGGCTACAGGGTCCTGACCAGCCAGGTAAGCTTCCCACCCGCCCCGCTCCACCAGGAGCCGAGCCGTTTGGTGTAGGTGGTGGGCCCGTCTGTAATAGCCCAGCCCCTGCCATACAGCCAGTACGGCGTCCAGGGAACTGGTTGCCAGCGCTTCCAGCGTGGGGAAACGGCCGAAAAAGCGCTCCAAGTAAGGCGTAGCTTGTTCTATGCGGGTCTGCTGCAGGATCGTTTCTGCGACCCAGATGCGGTAGGGGTCCTGGGTTTCTCGCCAAGGAAGCTTTCGGCCGGCCCGTTGCTGCCACGCCAGCAAGGCCAAGACCGCTTCTTCACTCCCCAATAATCTTGATAACGACTCGTTTGCGGCGCTGCCCATCAAATTCCAAGTAAAAAATCTCCTGCCAAGGCCCCAAGTCCAAGTCGCCTTTCGTGATGGGTACCACCACTTGCAAGTGGGTCAGAAGGTTTTTGAGGTGGGCATCGCCGTTGTCTTCGCCAGTGCGGTGGTGTTGGTAGTCAGCCCGAAAAGGCGCCAGCTTCTCCAGCCACTCAAACATATCCTCATGCAAGCCCGCTTCCTGGTCCTGGATGATCACCGACGCCGTCAGATGCATGGATGAAACCAAACAAAGTCCTTCCTGGATGCCGGACTTTCGGACCTCTTCCCGCACTTGGGGGGTCAGATGAACGATAGCCCGCCGCTGGGGCGTGTGCATCCACAAGTAGGCGGTGTGGCTGCGCATGGGGCGAAGTTCTGGAATTCACCGCTTTGCGGCCCAGTCCTTATATTTGCCTGATGCGCTACGGTTTCGCTTTTGCCTTTTCCGCTTTTCTGTGGGGACAAAAAGTAGTCGGTTACGACCTTTGGCTGGACTCGGTTTCCTTGCCGAACCGATGGTGGCGATGGCGGGCAGGCGTGGTTATAGTCCCTCAAAACGCCTCCACCCTTCACCTGGCCCTGCGCAATTACACGATAGACTCGGTCTGGTGGGGTTCCACGCCTTTGTCTTTTTCGTACAACGACAGTTTGTTGGCTGTGTCGCTGCCCGCTGCGCTTGGGCTGCAAGAAACGATCTGGGTGGCCTACCGAGGCTCCGGCGTGCAAGACCCAGGAGGCTTTGGCGGGCTCTACTGGAGCTCCAGCGGCGTTTTCAATATCGGCGTCTCGCTGTATATTTCCCCCCACAGTTATGGGCGGGCGTGGCACCCCTGCGCTGACACCTTCGGCAATAAGGCGTATTACCGGTTTCACCTGCGGGTGCCGGATACGCTCACCGCTACGGCCAATGGCCTATTAGACAGCGTCCAAGCAGAGGGGCCAGGCTGGCGCCGCTGGCACTGGAGGCTAAGCTACCCTATCTCAGCTTACCTGGCCGGCGTGGCTATCGGAAAATACGTAGCGGCTACCGACACCTTTATTCGGGCGCCAGGCGATACGATCCCTATCCAGTATTGGGTGCGCCGCTCCGATAGCGCAGGCACCTACACCACCTTCCAACGGCTCAAGCCCCTTCTGCGAGACTGGGAACAAAAGTTTGGCCCTTACCCTTACGAACGCATCGGCTACGTGGGAGTTGACTTTAGCTCTGGAGCCATGGAACACGCCACCCACATCGTGTACCCCAACCTGGTCATTTCCGGCACCAACCAATACGACTGGCTCTGGGCGCACGAACTGGCCCATCAGTGGTTCGGCAATGCTGTAGGGGGCACCCAGGAAAGCCAGATCTTCCTCAAAGAGGGCTTTGCCACCTATAGCGAAGCCCTGTTTTACGAGCTTTTTTTCGGCAGAACTCGGTACTTTGATCACCTACGGGGCTTTTTGGAACGGACCTTGCGGGCCCTCAAGTGGGAAGAAGGACTTTTTCCTTTGTCAAACATTCCCCCGGAGCACACTTACGGGATAGCGACGTACCAGAAAGGGGCCACCGTCCTGCATACGCTACGGCATCAGATGGGGGATAGCTTGTTTTTCCTGGGCCTGAGGGCGTATAACAATCGCTATCGCCACGGACTGGTGACCCTGGATAGCCTGCAGCGGGTGCTGGAAGACAGCACAGGGTTGAGTTTGAGCACCTTTTTTGACGACTGGCTGCGCCAGCCCGGCGAAGTGCATTTTCGGATAGATTCCTTTGGAAAAGCCGGTCCGGACAGCGTCTGGATAGCCTGGCGCATGAGCCTGCGGGATAAGCCCTCTTACTCCACACCTACCCGGCTCACGGTGTACTTGCGAGGGGCTGCCCCTGGGCAGGAGACCTATGGGCAGTTTTTTACCGACGGTAGCATGGCTGGAACGGCCCGGGTGGCCTGTTCCTTTTCGCCTGTTGTAGCGGTACTCAACCCGAATGGCGAAGTGGCCGACGCCACCACCCACGGCCTGCGCTGGCAAAAGACAAACGGCAACTTCGTTTTGCCTGCTACCTTCGTCACCTTGCGACCTATCGGGCTGCCTTCCGGTGATTCGGTGTGGTTCCATGTAGCCCACAACTGGGTAGGGGCCTATGACGCAGGCCCCTTACCGCTCTCTGTGCGGCGTTATTGGCAGCTGGATGGGGTGTGGTCTTCTTCGCTGGCGCTGCGAGGGATTTTTAGCTACAACGGCCGGCCTTTTGGCACAGGAGCCTACCTGGATACCCTCTGGCTGAATTTTTCAGAAGATTCGCTGGCCTTGTATTGGAGACCTTCCGCTCGGGAGCCCTGGAGAGAATGGCCCTACTACACGGTGGATCGGGGCACTTCACCTACCGACTACCAAGGCCGCATCATCGCTGATTCCCTCTTGCCAGGCGAGTATGCCCTGGGCAAGAAAACCGATGCCTCTACTTTCGTGGCTGAGACTTCCCTTCCAACGCAAGCCTGGCAGGTTCGGGCTGAAGAAGGGTTTTTGCGACTTTTCAACGGGGCTTCCACCGGCGGAAATTATGGGGTGTATGACCTGTTAGGACGAGAGTGGGCCCGAGGATGGCTGGAAGCTGGCACCGAACGGATTGTGCCGCTGCCTCCGGCGCTTTACGTGGTGCGAACCCCCGAAGGTCCCCACCGAGTGCTGATATGGAGATAAATGCGTACCTTTGCCGGCGCTGTGAAGAACCCACCTACGTATCGCACACCTATGGTCCCCCCCAAGGGGCAGGTGAGAGAATGGCTGCTGGTGGATGCCACGGGCATCCCGCTGGGGCGGCTGGCTAGCCAAATAGCTCACTACTTGCGTGGCAAGCATAAGCCTACCTTCGCTCCCCAGTGGAATCTCGGCGCCGCCGTCGTCGTCATCAACGCTGAAAAGGTAGCCCTCACAGGCAAAAAAGCTACCCAGAAAGTGTACCTCCGCCACACTGGCTATCCAGGAGGCCAAAAGGCCATACCTCTTTTTCGCATGCGCCCTGAAGACATCATACGGCACGCCGTGAAAGGCATGCTCCCTAAGAATCGTTTGCAAGACCGCATGCTGCGCAACCTGCACATTTACATCGGACCCAGCCACCCTCACACCGCCCAGCAACCCAAACCTATCTCCATAGCCGTATGAATCCTCTTCTTGCTGGATACAGGCACACCGTGGGCCGCCGAAAAACGGCCGTAGTACGATTGTACATGCGGCCGGGAAACGGCGCTTTCGTGGTCAATCGTCGGCCCTGGAAGGACTACTTCCCGGAGGAAATTTATCAGCTTGAGATACTGCGGCCTTTTGAGGTTCTGGGCTTAGATCCCAGTCGGTATGACATGGTGGCTTATGCCGATGGTGGGGGCATCAAGGGCCAGGCCGAAGCGCTGCGGCTCGCTATCGCCCGGGCCCTTCTTGAAGAAGACGAAACCCGCCGCCCCTTCCTCCGTAAAGCAGGCCTCCTCACGGTAGACGCCCGGCAGGTTGAACGCAAGCACTACGGCCATAAGAAAGCCCGTAAAAGCTTCCAGTTTTCCAAGCGCTAACGTATGTACATACCGACAATTGAAGAAATGCTTGAGGCGCGGGTCCACCTGGGCCACCTTCGCAGCCGGTGGAATCCTCGCATGCGCCCGTATATCTTCATGGAAAAGGACAAGATCCACCTGATTGACGTACTCAAGACCCAAAAGCTCCTGGAAGAGGCCGCTAAAGCTATCCGAGAAATCGCCCGGCAAGGCCGAGCTGTCCTTTATGTGGGCACCAAAAAGCAGGCCCGGGAAATCCTCAAAGAAATGGCGGAGTCGGTGGATATGCCTTATGTGACCGAACGGTGGTTAGGGGGCATGCTCACCAACTACAAGACCATCCGCCGCTCCGTCATGAAGATGGAAGCCATTGATCGCATGATGCGAGATGGCACCTTTGAGAAAATTTCCAAACGGGAAAGGCTCCAGAAGCTGCGAGAAAAAGAAAAGCTGGAGCGCTTTCTTGGGGGCATTGCGCGCATGCCGCACTTCCCGCCCGCCGCAGTCTATATCGTGGACATCGTAGAAGAGCAAATCGCCGTGGCAGAAGCCAATCGGCTCAACATCCCTACGTTCGCCATGGTAGATACCAACGCTGATCCTACGCGGGTGACCTTCCCCATTCCAGCCAACGACGATTCAACCCGCTCCATTGAGCTGATTACGGGCGTCATCACCGCCGCCATTCGGGAAGGAAAAGAAGCGGCGAAAACCGAAGCCCTTGCCCGAGAAGCCGAAGAGTAAAGTACGTCCCGCTCTTCCTTCGGGCTTTCGAGATTTTGGCCCCGCCGAGGTACGGCGCCGCCGCGCTGTCTTTGAGACCCTGATACGGCTCTTTGAGCGTTTTGGGTACGAACCCCTTGAGACCCCTGCGGTAGAACTCCTCTCTGTCCTCACCGGCAAGTACGGCGAGGAAGGGGATCGGCTCCTTTTCCGGATTCTCAACTCGGGGGACTTTTTGGAGGGGGTTCCGCCAGAGGCCTATAAAGACAGTCGTTCGCTGTTACCGCACATCACAGAAAAAGCGCTCCGGTACGATCTTACTGTGCCTATGGCTCGGTGGGTGGCTCAGCACGCGGGTCAGCTGGTCTTTCCCTTCAAGCGGTACCAGATTCAACCTGTTTGGCGAGCCGACCGGCCTCAACGGGGACGCTTCCGGGAGTTCTATCAGTGCGATGTAGACATCGTCGGCGCGGAGGGAATCCAGCCCCTCTTTGAGATGGTAACGCTCGCGCGGGAAGGGCTGGCCTGCCTTGGCGTGACAGGCGCCGTCCTCCACCTCAACCATCGCGCCCTCCTTGAGGCGGCAGCTGCTCAGGCCGGCTGGCCCCCAGACCAGTTCGGGGCTTTCTGCACCCTCCTGGATAAAGCCGACAAGATAGGGTGGCAAGCCGTCCAGACGCAGTTCGCAGAAAAGGGTTACACCTTACCGGACTGGCTCTCCCCGGAAGCGCCTGCTTCCCACCTGTGGGAACAGCTTGCTTCGCTTCCGGCCACAGAAGCCGATGTGCCTGCCCTCCAGCAGCTCCTTACCGAAGTTTCCCCGTCCCTCACCGTGCGATGGGACGCCACCCTTGCAAGGGGGCTAGAGTACTACACCGGCTATGTGTACGAAGTGCGGGGTACCAGGCAGTGGGGTAGGCAGCATTGCGGCAGGAGGAGCCTACGCCAGCTTGGTGGGAGAATTTGGAGGGCCAGACCTTCCTGCTATGGGGCTCTCCTTTGGTATAGAACGCATTTTGGCTTTGCTCCCCGCGCCAGAATCAGCCCCTTCAGAAGTCCAGCCGGTCCTGGTAGCATGGATAGATGCCAGTCCCGCCTACATCCAGCGGGTGGTAGCTCACCTACATGCGGGGGGCTTCCCTGCTTTTGCTTATCCCGCCCCCCCGCAAGCTCCAGAAGCAGCTTGAATACGCTCAGCGGCGGGGCTTGCGGTGGGTAGCTATCGTCGGCGCTTCCGAAGAAGCCGCCCAGACTTACCTGCTTCGGGACCTCACGACCCGCCAGCAGGAGGTCCACTCCCTTACTACTCCTCCCTCTCTCTAAAAGTACGAAGGGGGGGCATCTTGCCCCCCCTTGTGAGTGCCCTCCTATAAGGTGGGATGCTCCTTACTCCAGCTTGAGCACGCGGAAGTCCTCGGTACGCGTCTGCCCCTCAATTCGCAGCGTGTAGATGCCTGCTGCCCAGCTGCGGGTATTGAGCTGGAAGCGATGGATACCCTTGGGGAGGGTTAGATTAGGCATGAAGAGCACCTCGGCTCCTCGGGCATCGTAGACCCGGATCCGGATGGTCTGGTCGGTTACAGAGCCGGCTTCTACATACAGGGTGCCGCTGGTAGGATTCGGGTAGACCCGGACAAACTCGCCGAAATCCTCCGGCGTGAGCGTGATCTCCACTACATTGCTGGAAAGAAGCCGCTGGGTAACTGGATGGTAACTCTCTACACGATACACGTTGGGCTGGGAGAGGGACGGGTTTTCGTCTATCCAGACGAAGGTGCTGTCACCTTCCTGGCGGTGGGCGTAGATGGGCTGCCAGACGAGGCCATTGAGTTTGTAGAGGATGGCGTACTGGGCGGGATGGGTAGCTCGCCAGGTGAGCTGGATGCGACGGCCTTCCAGGAGTACGCCCTGCAGAGTGGTGCTTACAGAGGCAAGCGGTACGCAGTTTTCTACAGCAATGGTTTGGCGGAGGGTATCGGTGCAGGCGTGTTCGGGAGATTGTACGGTGAGGAGAACCTCGTGGTTCCCTGGCGTGCTGAAGGTGTGGGTCACGGCGGCGCCCGTAGTCCAAGTGGCTCCCCCATCAAAGCTCCAGTGGGCTGTGCCCCCGATGACAGGCTCACTGGCGTAAATCTGCAGCTCGCCGAGGGGAGGCGCCATCGGTTGGTTGACTTCCAGCTCAAGGCGCCACCGCGCATAGAAGCGGTTGGCTGTCTCGGTGAAGGTGCCTGTATCGTAGGTTCCGGTAATAGAGCCGCTGGTGGAGGGCCGCAACCAGAAGGTACGAGCGAGCACCCAGGCTGTGCCATCGTGGTAATACAGATAGAGGCGCAGGGGGGAGCGTGAACCTGCATTGGGGCAGCTTTGGCAGCGGTAGAGGACGATGCGATTCACGGAGCGCAGGTCTGGGTAGGTCCATTCTACCCATGGGCGGCCACCGCTGGTGTTGGCAGGGGTCCAGGCTGTCCCCTGTTGATTCACGCCATCGTATAGCTCTGCAAAGTTCAGCACAGAGGCGGAGGAGAAGGTCATCGTACCTACCGTACCGGGCGTGGTGCTCACACCCGTCAGGAGGGTACCCACCGTAGGCTGAGAAGGTCCTGATATAAGCGTCTGATTGGTGAAGGTAATAGGGGTCTGCCCTGCGCAGGGAGGCGTGGTGGGGCTGGAGACCTGCATAGAAGGGCTGGCGGGCTCAAGGGGGATAGCGTAGAGCGGTATGCGCTCTCCTGTGCCCCCACAAATGGGCTGGACATACAGGAGGGTCGGGCCTGTGAGGGGAGGCGTGCTATAGCTGCTGCCGGTGTGTACGGGCGAGCCGCCGGTTTCGGTGGTATACCACTGCATGGGGTGGGGGGTGCTCGTGAGCGTGGCTGGGCTGCCCAGGCAAGCGAAGGCATCCTGACCGGAGAGGAGCCAGTCTGCCCGTCGAGCCGCATCGGCACCATCGTAGGGCCCGCCGGCCCAGAAGGAAGTGCCCGTTCCTATGGGTCGGCAGGAGATGTAGGTGAGGCTGGCGCCATCATAAGGCCCGCCGGTCCAGAAGGAGGTGCCTGTTCCTATGGGTCGGCAGGAGATGTAGGTGAGGCTGGCGCCATCATAGGGCCCGCCAGTCCACATGCTGCCTCCCGTTCCTACGGGTCGGCAGGAGATGTAGGTGAGGCTGGCGCCATCGTAAGGCCCACCGGCCCAGAAGGTCCCCGTTCCTACGGGTCTACAAGTAGTATAGACGAGGCTGGCACCATCGTAGGGTCCCCCATACAGAGGTACGTGTAGCACATTGACTTCAAAGCAGTAGGTGCTATCGCATAGGCCGTAGTCATTGATGACAGTCACGCAGATGCGTTTGGTGCCGGGCGTGCTGTACTCTATGGGAGGCGGCGTCGCCCCTACGAAGGAAGAAGGCGTAGCATCACACCCACCTGGGTGCGCACAGAAGTTCCATAGGTACTGCACGTGCCCACCTAAATCAGTATAGGTGGGGGTCAGCGTAAAGGGTAGACCAACAAATACAGGTGACGGGTAGCTGACGCTGATGCCTGGTTTAGGAGAAATGACCACATACAGGTACGTGCTATCTGCGCAGGTGCCATTGTCTACTTTGAGCCAGACGGTGTAGGTGCCTGGCGAAGTGTAGGTGTGGATGGGGTTGGTAGCCGTGCTGGTATTTCCATCGCCAAAGTTCCAGCTGTAGGTAACGGCTCCGGCCGTAGAGGTATTGATGAAGGAAATGGGCGTATTGACGCAGCCGCCGTCAGCTGTGAAGCGCGTAATGGGGCACTCTGGCCGAGGTGGTCGGCAAGGCTCAGTAGCAGGCAGCGCTTCTACTTGTAGGGTGAGGGTTCCTGTAGCCCAATCCGGCAGGATCACATGCACCCAGAAGGGCATGCCTGGAGGACGGCACTTAAGATGTAGGGTTACGTAGGCGCCCTCGGCCACGCACTCGTCCGGATTCATGATGTTACAGTCACCCAGCATAATGCGGTACTTGACCTGCGAGCCGACAGCGGTGGTATTTTCTATGATGGTGACGTTGAAGTCAAGTGTATCGGAGTAGTTGTTTTGGACGAGGAACCAGGCGGACTTCATGCCGGTGGGCGGCCCGAGACAACCGATAGTGGGGTTACTTTCCCCTGGGGCTTCTCCGATGGTGAAGCAATCTATGCGAGTCGTGACCGACTGCGTCCCCAGCCCTGTGAAGGAAATAGCCAGAGAGTCTTGACAGTAGTCGGCTTTGTGCTCCTCTAACCAGATACGGGGCACCACATAGCCCAGGTGATTACAACCGGTGAGCATGATGTAGTAAGTGCGGCCTTTTTGGACGCAAGCACGGCCCCAGCGCCTGTGACCTAAGTTGGGATGGGTCCAGTGGCCATCGGTCAGCGGTATACGCACCAGCCCTGCAGGGTCTCCCGGCGTAGCGTCGTAGTAGAGCTGGATATCGTCGGCATCATAGCGGTAATTGTCCGCGGGGGTGACCCCGGGCCGATCGTAGTTCAGATACACGAAGCCTGTGATGTCGCTGGTGAAGCGGTACCATATCGTGCGAACCCCACAACTGTTCTTATCGGTGGGGTCTTTCGTAGCGCAGGTGAGGTCACCCTGACAGCCGGTATAAGTGCCGGCCGGTAAAGCCGCACCCGAATAGGGCGGTGAGCACGTGGTAGTGGGATTGCCGGTGATGATGTTGGCCTCCGAATAGTGATCGTACATCACGAAAAGGGGCGGGAGCGGCTCCACTCGGATGCCCACTTCTATCTGAATATTGGGCTGCTTGCCGCAGTCGTTGCGGTACACGACCACATAGTAGCGCTTGGGTACATTGTTGCAGGGGTCTCTGTAAAACCTTACGGTAGTATACTGACTGCAACACCACCAAGGATACTGAGAAGAGACTACAAGAGAGAGGCCTTGTGGGATCGTAGAGTCTACCTGGCTGGGCGGCGTATAGTTAAAGTCATCGCTCACGTACACTTCAAAGGCGGGCTGTTGGCCCGTCCCAGGCGTCTGGGCGTAAACCGAGACATAAACCTGTCCAGGGTCAGATACCGTGAAGGTGTACCAAAGATTGCGGCGGCGGCTCCCAGGGAGGATGGCAGGCGGGTTATCAGAGGGAGGGGTGGTATTGACGCTGCCTGTCGGGCAAACGCCAGCGTTGGGATCGCTGCTTACCGCCCCCGTCGTGCAGAAAATCCAATCGGTACTCCCGGGCCGGCCATACGGTCCCAGCGGATCCCCTGGCCGAGTTCTATATTCCGTATTGTCCGCAGGAATATCCCCAAAGTCGTACGCTGCCGCAGCATGGTCATGCAGCGAATAGCCTACCGAATCTACATAGATCGTCGGGGTATAGGTCTCACCGATATGGGCGTCACTTGCGAAAGTCACGAGGGTGTAGTCTCCGGGCGGCAGCCAACAGAGATACATCGCCCCATCGGTGCAGTCGTGCACGATCGTGTAGGGAGGAGACGACGCCGTAATGTCACCCTGATATAAGCGCGATCGGCTAAAACGCCACCAAGCATCCTGATAAATGATCACATACGAAGGACGCGTAAGCGAGAAAACCCGATAGCTGATCCGGTTATCGGAGGAGTTACAGGAGGTGATGCCCGGGGGGAAGGGGAGATTATTTGCGCAGGACCAGTACTCCCAGTCCAAGGTGTAGGTGCGGTGCTGGTGCGGCGCATAGACGTAGTGGGGTTGCCAATCTAATGCACCTGGACGATGAGCTGAGGCGAAGGTGCCATACTTCTGCACGTTGGGGTTGCGGCTGATGTTGAAGCCGATGGTATTGCCGATAGCTAAGCCGCGATGGTTACTGTAGGAGGGGTTAGCATAGGTTCCTCCCCGTGCATACGCTACAAAGGTGTACCACCCTGGCTCCATACACGCCGTGTAGCTCCAATGGCAGTCTCGGTATAGACTCGTGAGGCTATTATCGCTGATGCGCCCCCGGAATGTACGCCACGATGACCAGCCCTGCACGGCGATTTCGTTCTCGTAGGGCGAGAAAGTGACGAGGCTCGGCTCGTGGATATACACTTCCCAGTAAAACTGCTTGGTTGCCCCTCCACAGGGTGGATAACCCAGGATAGTCAGGGGGTTGTCTTCGCAGGTGACGCGTGTCCAAGAGGAGCTTAAGCTGTGTGTAGAGCCTTGCAGAGCGCCTACATACTGAGGCCCTGGTCCGACAGCGGGGTGGTTCACTACGGGGGCGGTCGGGTCGTAGAAGCGCCGGTCCCCCGCTGGGAAGGTATGCAGACGGACCCATGGCCGGTCTGACTCCCCTACATGCGAAGGGCCAGCTAAGCTCACCAGGGTATAGATGCCCGGCGTCACGCATACCTTGAAGGGGTAGTAGGTGTCCTGGCAGCCAGCCTGGTCCACAAGATTCTGGATGCGGCCGCCACTCACCGGCTCAAATCGCGCATCACCCCGATAGAGCCGATACCGGAAAGCCTGCCAGTTGCCTCCGCCCACCTCTAAGATGCCGTCCTGACCGATATGTATGATCCGATAGATAGCTCGGTCACGGTCCGACCCGCACACGTCCCCTGCAGGTAAGAGGGTGGTTCCGCAGTCTATGGTATCCCGGTTGGCGTAGTAGGTGGTGCCTGGCGTGAGGGGATTCCCGCTGTTGTAGAGGTCAGCGTCCACAGGGCGGTTGCGCAGCCCGTAGTTCATCTGGGGGGGGCTGGTCACCCGCAAGCGGAAGCTCACGCTGTACCCCAGAACTCCATAGCAGCGATCCCATAGCGTAGCCGGATTGTACCCGCCAAGAATCTGCACGGTATAACTGCCGGCAGGCATACATCGTATCGTGAAATCTGGCCACGTCTGATCGTAGACCAAAGCGAGATTGCACCCGTCCACCATGCTATTGCCGGAGAAGATGCGCACGCGCATGTCATAGCCTCCGCAGGGCGTCCAGTGGTCAAAATCCACATCCGCAGCGGCCGGCAGCGAGAAAGTGTAATACAGAGCCAACTGGTAGCCATGTATGGTAGAGGGGGTGGCGGGCGCAAGGGTTGGACAGGGGTTCGCACTAATGTAGGCTTGGCAGGCCCAGTAGTCGGTGCGGCTCACATCCGCACCCCCGCTCAGGGAACCCAGCTGGTGGCTCGCTGGTAGACTCGTAGGATGGTACCCAAGCGCAGGAGCCGTGCCCCGCTCATAGAGCCGGAGGCGTACATTGCCTTCGTAGTCAGTAGGGTAGAGAATCTGGATCGAGTACCAAGTATTGGGTTGCAGGCAGTAAAATTCTACATTTAGCCACTCACCCGGCGTAGTCTGGGTGCGGTTGATGCAGGTCTGGACGGGGGTCAGGCTAAGCGAGTCGTTGGTGCGCACATCGCCTTGGTAGAGAGAGATGCGGAAGGTGCGCGGGGTGGTGTTGCCGCTATTCCAGGGCTCTTCGCGCAGGGCAAGGCCCACCCAGTCCGCGTGCCCATCGGTGCGAAAGACATGCCACGTAGACTTGCTCCAAGAGGAGTCTGTACCGCAGAGGTTCTCACCCTGGCGCACAGACTGGCACGATACCTCATAGCTCACATCGCGCAGGAGCGGATAGTAGCCCGTACTGAGCGTGCCGAAGTTTTGGGCGGTGCTGCCGTGGTCGTAGGCGGTCTCCGCACCTGCGCTGGCGTCAGGCGCCCTAACCGTAATACTTAGGTAGAGCTGCGCACTGGGGTCCGTCACGCTATTGTCTATGCCGATCTGGATGAGATACCAGCCCCGACGCAGACAAGCGTGCGTATAGCCCTGCATGGTCTGGATAGGCGGGTACACGTAGTGGGATGCGCCGGGCAGGCAGTCATCACCCCGGTACAAAGTCCAGCCCGCTTTCTCTACGGGGATAGAGTTGCCTACCTGCGAGAGGAGGATCTGCACCGTGCGCGTGGTAGGCAGGAAGAAGCGGTACCAGATACTCTTTCCGTTGGGGACGCCCACGGGGTAGTACTCGCCGATCTGCGAGGTGGCGTTGTGCACGGCTACAGGCGTCGTGGTGTAGCCAATCAGCTCGCCGTAGCCCCCATCGGGGATAGGGATGAGCGCCGCGTTCTGGCAGTTGTCGTTGGCCGGCTGCGCAAGCAGCCTAAGCTGCATCAGCAGCAATAAGCCTACACAATACCGCATACATCCACCTTTTAACGGGCCGGACGACCACCTACACTAGGATCACGGTGAGTGGGATTACCCCAGGCGTTGGGGCACCAGAACCCAAAAGACCTTACCGTAACCCCACAGTCTATTGTCAGCACCGTGATAGATCCTCCTCGGACTTCCCAGGCACACGCTTGTGCCGAACGTCAGCCGAGCCGTAACTTGTCGTTGCCCCCAGCCAGCTTTCATTATGCCCACCAGGACCAAGGACGCCGTCGCCCGGCATGAGTTTTCCCCAGTGACTGCTGTAGGTCGCATTCCACGCACGCCGCACGGCTATGTAGTAGTTCCCATACATTTCCGCAGAGGTCCAGGTTGCCGAAGTAGCCGGCGCCGCTGGATCGGCGGTCCGTGGTGGTGGTTTTGGCGTGGATGCCAACGCGCGCAGGTCCTTGTCCGCCATCGCCCCCAATATAAGTGACACCGTCACAGGTACAGTTGGAGCCGCTGGGCGCGGTGAACTCCTCCGTGCCATTCTCTGCGCCTGAGAAAGTGGTGCCGCAGGTCGCTCCTGTATCAATCCCCCAAGCGTACTCAAGGTAGCTGTCCGGATTGGAGGGTGGGGCGAAAGAACCGCGAACGGCCTTAATGTACTCAAAGCTGGTGGCGGGCCGCAGGGCCGCCCAATCGCAGTAAGTCAAAAAGTCTACGACAGAGATGTAGCCCTGGGCTCGGTCGGGCCGGTCCGAATAGAAGCCAAGGCCGCCAGGTTGCGTGCGGTTGCGGTCACTGACCGGAGCTGACCAGGCGTAGCTGGCATGACTCAGAAAGTCTGCGAACTGCCCCTGCGATATCTCGTACTTAGCCAAATGAAAGCCCCAGTAGCCCGTGAGATGACTCGGGGACAGTGGACCCATTGAACACTGCTAGGTTGCCTGGACCTGCCGACGTATATTAGTGTATTCACGATCATCAGCTATCACTCCAGCCCCAGGACGTGGCACTAGGATGTGGGTGGCGGTATAAATAACTTGCCCAGAAGGCGCCGGTGGGGATGTAGACCATTTCTATGGCGAAGACGGCGACATCGTAGGCGTCGTTGGGGTTGTTGGGGTCGGGTTTGGGGAGGTTCATGAGCTTGAGGGTGATGGTCTCTGGCCCGACGGTGGGGAAAACGCCGCGTCCTTTGATGCGCAGCATCACGCCGGTATTGTAGGGGAAGCTATCAATGCCGACGGTACCCGTTTGGGTGCCGCGCAGGGTCCATACCGGCTCCAGGTTCCCAAAGTTGTGCCTACTTAAGACGGTGTCTATGAGGCCGTGGGCCCAGACTTGGGATCCTGTGTTACAGGGCCGGAACTTGACGAATACCCAAGCGGCATCGTAGTTGATAGAGAGGTTCCATCCGTTCTGCCATTCAATTTTGAAGGTGATGGTGCTGTCGTTGTGGTTGACGGTGAGGTCAAATACGCGGATGGCGTTGGCTTGTAGATAGGCGCCAGAGAGGAGGGCGACGGTTGCGAGCAGCGTGCGTACTTGCATGGTGCTAAGTTGCGGGTGCTTTTCGCGTGTCTGCAAACCACGCATCAATGGAATGTTACAGGGGGGTCGGGGCAGAAGTGCGGTGTTATGGCCGTAGCGAGGCGATTTTGTTACATGGGGGTGCCCTTTTTAAAAGCGGCTAAGGAAGCGCCGTGTGAGAGAGAGGAGGGTAGGCTGAGCGGGGCGGGACCGCAGGTGGAGGGGCAGCGTGGAGCCGGTGAGGCGGGTGTGTATCCAAGTGGGGAGGGGGGTGATTTGCCAGAGGAGGGCTTCGGTGGGGTGCTGCCGGAGGTGTTTTTCCCACTGATGGGCCAGCTCAGAGAAGGGGAGGGCCGGGCTGAGAGGAGCAGGCCACTTGCGCAGCACATCGCTGAGGAAAGGACCGCTGAGGAGCGAAGCCCGATGCTTGTGCAGAAAGCGATACGCTTTGCGGAAGGCCCGCTCAAAGGAGTCCATATCGCCGGTGTCGGCTTCCCAGAGGAGGGAGATCAGGTGGGCTTCCAGTTGGGTGCCGAGGGCGGCGGTGCTCTCAAGGGCCGGCTGGAGGTAGCGGTGGGTGTCGCGGTGGCCCAGGCCTGCATAAAGCGCTGCCAAGGCAAGGTTTACCTCAGCGGCGAAGGGGGTAGGGCCGAGCTGCTGGACTTTTCGGGTGAGGGAAGGCAGCAAAGTTTGGAGCTGGGTTTCGTTGCCATAGAGCCAAAGGAGGCGCAAGAGGTGGTGGAGGGCGATGGCGAGGTTAGCCGGGTAGGTTTTGAGGCAGAGGGGCTGCTCCAGCAGAGCTTCCACGATGTGCTCCAGGTCGGCGTAAGGCTTCTGCTGGTACAGGCCGATGAGCCAGCGGTTGAGGAAGGCCTGACAGGGAATCTCTGGAGGGAGGAGGGGCTTAGGTAACGCCAGCACCGCCGAGAAGGCGGCTTCGGCTGCGGCGAGTTCGCCTTTGAGCATCTGTACAAGCCCCCAGGTGAAAGGGGTGATGTAGCGGCTTTGTCCAAGGTTCTGGGGCAGCTTGCGCAGGCGCGCTTCTATAGCGGCGAGCTGGGCCTGCGCTTCATGCGTGCAGGGCGTGCGACCCGCTTTTCGCATCTCTTCGTTGAGGTCCATCTGCAGCTCTTGGTAGCGGATGAGGAGATACAGTTCTCGGGTCTCACGCAGGAGGCGTCTTCGCAAATACTGCTCCGATAAGTACGGCATACCGTGCGCTATCCCTGCTACCATGAGCGCGTAGGTGAGGCCTATCCGTGCGTAGGGATGTTCCAACTCTGCGTACAACCGCTTCAAAAAGCCCGGTGTGAGGGGGTATTGCCGCCGAGCCAAGTCCTTGATGAGCCAAGCCAGGAGCTCCTGGGAGGGGCGAGCCGTGGGCGTGAAGCTTCGCTTATAGAGCACCCGCCAGACCCAACTCCGCAGCCGGTGCAGTCGTACCCGGTCTGCCGTACTGGAAGCCGAGACCGATTGCCCCGTCAACAGGGCACTCAGCAGCGCAAACGAAGCAGGCGACAGTTCCGTTCGCCCCATCATCAGAAGGTAGCCTTTCTCTTCCTCTGAGAGTAAGGCGAGGTAGTCAGCAAGGCGCATTTACAAAAGTAACAATCCCTACCTTTGCGAGCCGATGACGAAGTGGGGCTGGTGGCTGCTTCTGCTGGTGGGGCCGGCGTGCGCTCCGCGCCTCCCCGAACACCAAGAGGTCCTTCGCCTGCAGAAGGAGATGCAGGAGCTCTTGGAGACGCAAGGGCCTTCCAGTTCGGCTTTTTTGGAGACGGCGCTGGCGCTGGTGCGTGCCGAGGAGGCCTTTGCCCGCAAGTATCCCAACCACCCGGACGTGCCGCAGTTTCTCCTGGAGGCCGCCGAGATAGAAGCGACGTACTTTGGCAGCCCCGCCCGCGCCGTAGAATTGCTCAGGCAAATAGACCTTCGCTTCCGGCAGAAGTCCCACCTGGCCCCCAAAGCTCTCTTCTATGAGGCCTTCGTGTACGAAAACCTGCTCTCGGATACCACGAACGCCCGCCGGCGCTACGAAGACTTTCTACGCTACTACCCCGACCATGAGCTGGCTCCGCAGGCCCGAACTTCTTTGCAAAACCTGGGCAAAACACCCGAGCAGCTCCTGGAGGAGATTGTACGCAAGAAACCTCTCCCCTGAGCCTCTCGGCCGAAAACCGTACTTTTGCCCCGGCTATGAGTAAACCTACGGCTACAGGCAAGGTCGTCCAGGTTATCGGCGCCGTGGTCGACGTGGAATTTGACCCCCAAGAAGGCTACCTGCCCGAAATCTACGATGCGCTTCTCTTGGAAGCTCGGGGCAATAAAGTCTACCTTGAGGTGCAACAGCACCTGGGTGAGTACCGCGTGCGCACGGTGGCCATGGACAGTACCGATGGCTTCAAGCGAGGCGACCCGGTAAAAGCCTTGGGCGGGCCTATTTCCATACCCGTCGGAGAGTCTATCCGAGGTCGCCTTCTCAATGTGGTAGGCGAACCCATAGATGGTCTTCCTTCTATCCAAGCCAAAAAACACTACCCCATCCACCGACAAGCCCCACCTTTTGAGGAACTCTCTACAGAACCTCGCGCGCTGCTTACCGGTATCAAAGCCATAGACCTGCTCATTCCTTACAAGAAGGGAGGCAAGATTGGGCTTTTTGGGGGCGCCGGCGTGGGTAAGACCGTCCTGATCATGGAGCTTATCAACAACATCGCCAAAGCGCACAAGGGGCTTTCGGTTTTTGCCGGCGTGGGTGAGCGTACCCGCGAAGGTAACGACCTCCTGCGCGAAATGATAGAAGCCGGTGTGGCCCGCTACGGCGAAGCCTTCAAACGCAGCATGGAAAAGGGTGGATGGGACCTTAGCCAAGTGGACCTCAAAGAGCTCCAGGAATCGCAGATCACGCTGGTCTTCGGCCAGATGAACGAGCCCCCCGGCGTGCGGGCCAGGGTCGCCCTGACCGGCGTAACAATTGCCGAATACTTCCGCGACGGCGAGCCCGAAGACCCTACCGGCCGCGATGTGCTCTTTTTCATTGACAACATCTTTCGGTTTGTGCAGGCCGGCTCCGAAGTATCGGCCTTGCTGGGCCGCATCCCTTCCGCCGTGGGGTATCAGCCCACCTTGGCTACGGAAATGGGCGCCCTCCAAGAACGGATCACTTCCACCCGGCGCGGCTCCATCACCTCCATCCAAGCGATTTATGTGCCGGCGGACGACTACACCGATCCAGCTCCGGCCACGACCTTTGCGCACCTGGATGCTACGACCGAGCTTTCCCGCGCTATCGCCGAACTGGGGATCTACCCTGCGATTGACCCGCTTACTTCCACCTCGCGCATGCTGACCCCAGAGATCGATCAGCAAACCGTCAAAGATCACTACCAAACAGCCCAGCGCGTCAAAGCCATTCTCCAGCGCTACAAAGAGCTCCAAGACATCATCAACATCCTGGGCCGCGAAGAGCTCTCCGAAGAAGACAAGCTCGTAGAGGCTCGTGCCCGCAAGGTCCAACGCTTCCTCAGTCAGCCTTTCCATGTGGCGGAGGCCTTTACAGGTATGCCGGGCGTCTTCGTACCCATTGAGGAGACTGTGCGCGGCTTCAAGATGATCCTGGATGGCGAGCTGGACCACCTGCCAGAACAGGCCTTCTATATGGTGGGTACGATAGACCAGGCTATTGAAAAAGGCCGCAAAATCCTGGCCGAAATCGGACAAGCATGAAGGTAGGCCTTTTTAGCCCCAGCAGCGGCCCCCTCTATCAAGGCCAGGCGCAGCGCGTGGCCGCCGTGAGCGTAACAGGCGCTTTTGAAGTGCTTGAAGGTCATGCCCCGCTTGTGGCCGCCCTCGCATCAGCTCCCTTGCGCATCCTGACCCCTGAAGGTGAAAAAACCTTCTCTCTCCAAGGGGGCTTCCTGTGGGTGGACCCGCAAGGGGAGGTGCATATCTTGGCCAAGGTGTAAGAGACAAAACCTACCCTAAAAAAGTACGGGGGCCTTCGCTGGGAAGGCCCCCGCTTGGTTTTACTGAGGCTTTCCTCAGTGGAGGATAGTGACCTGGAAGGCGGCTTGTACGGCTTCGCTGCGCGCCCGCAACAGATACGTGCCGGCAGGCACATCGGCCACATCCACCGCAAGCACGTTTTCGCCGGCTTCCAAAGGACGCACCGGCCAGACCTTCACCGTCCGCCCATCCAAGCTGTGGAGAACAAGCTGGAGGGTGGAAGCTGCAGGCGTGCGCACCTTCAGGTGGAAGCAATCCGTGGTAGGGTTAGGATACGGCGTGAGAATCTCGCCATTTCCCCCTCGGATCCATACACCCGTTACAATGTCTTGGGCGTATACAATGGGAAAGGCCACAAAGTTGAGACCTTGGTCGATCGGCGGACCAAAAAGGTGGGTGGGAAGCCAATCCGGTAAGGAAGAACTCAAACTGGAAGGCGTACCATAGAAGTCTCCACCGCTTGCTGTGGTGTCGTAAAACGCCCATGAGATCAGGCTTCGTCCTAAACGGACCGTGTCTCCATTAAAGCAAGGGTGGGAAGGGATGGGACTAGCCGATGAAGGCCCGTACAGGAAATAAATCGTGTCCGTGAGGGAGTAGGTGTTGATGTTGTACCGTTCCGTGGAGACGACTACATAGTAAGAGGCGCTATCTGTGATATCCAGCGGGGTGGGGAAGTAAACAAAGTCAAAGAGTTCTGTAATGCTGCTTGTCGCAGGAGGGCACTGTGGGCCGGTGTTATTCAGGAGCAGGTTGCCGAGCTGGACCTGATCGAGGGTTTTGGATACACTGCGGACAGAGGTAGGGTTGGGTATAGTACCCTGACGTGCTGGAGTGTAGAAGGGGGAACCGTAACTGTAGGGGCTCGCCTGATAGAGGGCATAGGTGTAGGTGTATCCACTGGCACCTTGGCCGGGGCTGGGATCGGCAAGAGAGGGGGAACAGGGGTTGGCAGGCAGGTAGTTCAACAGCAGCAAGGCAATGCCTTTGATGGTCACGGTGCGGTTCACTCCATCTTTGTCCGGCGTAATATCATACCGCTCGGCGATAGCCCCGTCGTAGTAGGGTGCAATCCCTAGTGAAGATACGCCTGGACCGAGTTTAAAGCGCTCATTGCTGACGAGGAGGTAAGCCGCTGCCTGCTCCAGCGAGTCAAAAAAGGTTCCTACGCAGGCGGCTGGAGGGTTGGAGCGGGTATTGGGGCCGGTGCCGTTGCTGATGAGGGTGTCGCCCGCATAGTCTGGGTCGCTTGCACCATTTGGCACAGTGGTAAAGTCCTGGTTAGGTTGGAGCCAGGGCAGGGAGGTTGTACGCAGCGCCGGAGCGGAGTTTGGCATACGCAGGGATACCGTGCCCCGAGGCGCAAAGCGACTCAAGTCAAGTTGCACAGACTGAGCCCATAAGAGGGCTCCACCGCAGAGTAAGGTTAGGGTTTTCATATCGGCACGAAGTTAGTGGAAAGGAGCCATACGGAGGGTGATTCCCAACCTTAGTTATCTATTCCATTCCCATTGAAGGTACAGGCTCCGGCCTGGGAAGGGTATACCGCCAGGGATCCATTGGCGGAAGCTACTCAGGTGGGGTTGGTAGGAAGCATGTAGGAGATTTTGTACGCCTACCGTCAGCCGCCGCCACCGAAAGGCAGCGTGTACCAGGAGATACCCGGGGGTAGGAACCTTCGTCTGATACAAACCGTACACCCGAGTCTGGGGAGCGTAGAGGAGCAGCTCCACAAAAGGTTTCCATGCCTTCCGAGCGGCTTCGTAGGCGACTCGTATCCGAAGAGGGGGTATCCGAGGTAAAAAGCGACCTTCCCGAGCATAGGAACCTATCCACTGACCTTGTACCCATCCTACCCCCAACGACCATCCTTGCCGCTGTCCTTCCAGTTCGGCTCCGTAGAGGAGGGCTTGGCGACTTCCCCATTGGAAGGCGGCCCCTACAGCGGTAGGCAGGGTATCCGGTAGCCTTTCTACAAAGAGGTAAGCGGGAAAGTACTGCACAAAGGACCGAATGGCGAAAGCCGGCCAAGGGGAAAGGTCTCCTTCTAAGGTCCAGGCTACTTCTGAAGGGAGGAGGGGGGAACCGATTTCATACCGGCCAGCCCCTGCGTGAAAGCCATGGGCCCACAGTTCGACCGCCTGGGGAAGGCGAAATCCCCGGCTCAGACGCAGCCCAATGGGACTGCGATAGTAAGCCACCTCCATCGCCCAGGTGAGAAAGGTACGGGAGGGGCCTCCTTGCAGAGAACGGCTGCGAGCCCCGTGCACCCGAACCCCTACCAAGAGCGTGGTTGAACCCCATTCGTGCGTATGACGCCCCCATACACCCATTTCTGTATGGTGTACCCGGGGCAGAAAAGGAGACGAGCCCGCGTCGTGGGTTTCGCGCCAAAAACCCGTGAGCCCCACCTCCGCGCTTTTTCTTACCTTGATGAGGCCTTCCCAGTCCACGCGGCTGGTGCGCAGCAGTACGTCCGGCGTAATGGGGCTGCTGCTATACTCTGCCCGGACATTGTGCTGCAGGCTCAAAGACAGCAGGTACGCCGCAGAGACCCTCTGCATAGACAACCCCGCAGAACGGATGTGTTGGAAGGGAAGATCCCGCATAAAGGCGTAAGCCGTGCGAGCGGGGATGGGCTGGCCCGTGGAAGGGGAAGTCCAGGTGGCGGTGCTCGGATCGTAGCTTGTTGAGGGCAGTCCCACTTCTTCGTCCGCACCCAAAGCCAGTATTGTCCATACGGAGGTGGGTGAATAAAACTGGGCCGCAGCATACCCGTACCGGGCCCGGAGGCCGCTATTCCAGACGTACCCTTTTCCTGGCGCACAGTAATTGTGATAGCGCCGATCAAAAAGCTCGCCCCAGACCCTTCGGGCTTTTTGTTTGTGGGCGAAGGCGGCTTGGAGATGACTTCCTAAAGGATTGGTGAGGAGCGTGAGCGCCCCCCATCCGAGCGACGAGTCAGGGCACTGAGGGCGCACCTTCAGGACCCCTCCCAGCGCATCGCTTCCATAGCGAACCGACTGGGGCCCCAGGTGCACGGCTACCTCCGTGTATTTCCAAGCTGGCGGAGCTTCAAACCCGTGGTCTTCGCCCCAATAGGCTCCTTCACGCGGCATGCTCCCAAAAAGCCAGAGAATCCGGCTGTAGCTATGCCCTCGCAGGACCGCACGCCCACTGAAGGCCCCCGTCGCCATCCACTCCACTCCCGCTGCACTTTGAAGCGCTTCTTGGAGGGAAAATACAGGCCTGGGAAGGCTTGGAATCCAGCGCCCTGACAAAAAGACGGAGCGCTCCCCATACAAACGAACCGTATCTATCGTGACGCTATCCAGGGACACGCCTTGGCTCCAAAGGAAAAAGCCCCACGCGCCCCCCATAAGGAGAAGACGCATGGGACAAAGGTAAGCCAAAAAATTTTTCTACTCGCCAAAAATAGGGCTAACCAGGAGCTGCCCTACGGGGTCAGATACAGTCGGAGGGCGCTGGTGCCCGCGCGCAGGATGTATACACCGCTGGGTAGGTCCGCAGGCAGATGGAATAGGGGTTGGCTGCCTGAGACCTGGCCTTGCCAGAGGGGGCGGCCCAGCACATCGTACAGCTCAAGGGTCAGCTTGTCTGTGGGGGCCAGGCAGCTGAATTCCCCTTCCCTTAGCTGGCTCCGGTACACAAAGCATCCCGGACGAAAAGCCCCTTCCAATGAACTGGCTGTACTGTATACAAGGACCCACCTCGTAAGGGAAGTATCCACGCTGGCGGTTTGGCGCAAAGGAACCGCGTGCAGGGGTTTTTTCAGCCGGCCTAACGGCCCCAGGGAGCTTCGCAGGATGAGTCCCCCCCGCTTGGACAAGGATAGCTCGGTGGCTTCGCTCAGACGACCCTGGGAATCGTATGAATAAGACTTGATAGAGCGCCTATTGCTAGTTATGCTGCCTTGCCCATCGTAGTCAATAGACTCAGAGGAGTCTTTGACTACTCGGCCTCCATCGTAAAAGAGATACCTATAGGTGACGGACGAGTCTTGGAAAGAATCCCGTTGAGAGACCAGCTCATCTGGCGTCCTGAAGCAAAAAACTATATCCCAAGAGATTTGGCTAATAGGCTCCACAAGGGTGTCACAGGAGCCGCTCTTGCGAGCGTAGGCAAAAAGCAAAGACCATTGGGGAGGCGTAGAGGTGGTGTCCCACTCATACCACCGCAGCGTATCCCCAATGTGGCTTCTCTTGTAGAGAGATGGGTAAGGTAAGTATCTTTCCTCGTTAATGATAAACATGAAGCTGTTCAAGAGATCCCATGCCGTTTGCCCGAAGCCTACGCCTTCAATTCGGAGGTAGGGAACCCAGGCTTGCGAGGCAGAATTCTGCCCCTCTATAATAACTTCTGTGCGCCTGGAATCAGGATAGCTGAACCTGAAACGAAGTGCAGAGGAGTCTAACGAATTTTGATGATTGAAATAATATTCTTTTGTTGTCCAGTATGCGATTTTTTGTGCACTCAATTGGAGGGAGTCCACTGCTCGTAGTTGCCAGGTGCTGGGGCCTGTACGGTAGTAAAGCTCGCGCACGGTAGGGTTGCCTCGGCTGCGCAAGACGTACATCTCAGTGAAGTCTCCGATGGTACCTAAGCCGTCCCATTTCCATACGGTGTCCGGTAAAGGCGGCAGTTGGGCCTTCAGGAAGGCCACTATGACGGCTACGAGAAGCGTTCGCATGGAGGTATGCTGTAGCAAATATTGTGCCGGTCAATCTGGCAAGCTTTTTGGGCAGGCCTCCTCATTTAGGGTGGGGAAGCTATGTGGAAGAGGGCGATAAACCTTTGGCTAAAAATCGCTACCTTTGCCTTATGTCGGGAAACTTTGATCCTAAAAAGACGCAGCCTTATTCGGGGGAAGAAGGTCCGAAAGTGGATCGCACACGCATCATAGGAACGCCTGGGCCAGGGGAAGGGGCAGGAGGGGTTCAGCCTCCCCTTGATCCTAAGCGCACTCAGGTCGTAGGCACCGGGGGGGCGGCCGTGGATCCCGGTAAAACCCAGATTTATCAAGGACCGGGCGTCTCTCCCCAAAGGCCAGCACCCCAAAACCGTAAGCTCGTAGGCTGGCTTGTCTCTTTTACCCTCCACCCGAACGGTGTGGACTTCCGCCTGTATGAAGGTCGCAATACGATCGGCTCTCGGCCGGATTGCGACATCGTGCTGCAGGATGCGCAGGTCTCTGGGCATCATCTCACCATCTTGTACCGAGCGGGCAAGTATCGCTTCAAAGACGAGCTCAGTACGAATGGGACCTTCGTCAATGGCGAGATGGTAGATGAAGGCGAGCTCAAAGACGGGGATATCCTGAAGGTGGGCACAGTAGAATTGAAGTTTAGAACGGTCTGAGCTATGAAAGGGTTTTGGCTTGCATGGTTGGGCGGGCTTGTCCTGTATGCCCAACAAGCGGATGCGGTGATTCTGATTGAAACCAGCCGTTATACTTGTGGGGCTCCTTTACAGGCTGCGCTGAATGCCCTCACAGGGCTATGCGGGCGCAGTGACGCTGTCGTCAAGGTAGGCACTTTTTCCCATTCTCGGGGCGGCAGGCCTGTCACCTGGATCACCACGCCTACGATGCCTTTGTCTGAGCGCAGCGTGTGTGGGCAAGTCTTCCGTAACGCGTTGCGCCAATGCCTTGATACTGTGCCTGCGATTGCGCTTTACTCGGCTATTGAACAAGCGCTGGGGCAGGGAGGGGCACCTATTGTGATCTTACTGGTCTCAGGGTACGAAGGAGGCAGCGCCTCGGGGCTTGGTGACATTCAGAAGCTTGCGCAGCAAAAGGGCGTTTCTTTGTATGCTGCAGCGGTTGGCTGGCCCAGCGAAGGGGCCCAGAAACGACTCAAAGACCTCGTAGGGTATTATGATCGCGGCAGCGAGGGCTTTCTTTTGGCGGCGGGCAATGCCCCAGATGCGCTAAGCTTGCAAGATTTCGTCCTTGCGGCTTTAGGGAAGGGTAGCTTAGCCTCTCGGTCCGCGCAGGCGCCCTCTGCTGCAGAAGATTTCCCTAAGCCTGCACCCGAAACCTCAGAAAAGGGTATACTGCCGCAGTGGGCCTGGATAGCGTTGGTGGCGGTAGGGGCAGGGTTGTTGGTATTTTTGGTTGTAACCCTGTTTTCTGGTCGCAAATCCTCTTCGGCGCCGGTAGCGGTTCCTCCTGCCGCTTCCTCTGCGCCATCTCCCTCTACAGCTCCTACGGAGGTGGCGCCTGTTCGGCCGCCTGTGCCTACCCTGCGCCGCCTGGTCATCTATTACCCCCATGGGCAGCAAACGGTCAACCTTTCTCCCAGTACGGCGCCTATCACGATAGGGCGTGCGCCGGACAATACGCTCGTGATTGGCGATCCCACGGTCTCGTCGCGGCATGCGCGATTGTATTTGCAGGGCACGCAGTGGTATGTGCAGGACCTGGGCAGCACCAATGGCACTTTCATCAATGAAGCCCGCGTAACGCAACACCCTGTCCAGATAGGGGATAAAATTCGGCTTGGGGCTATCGTAATACAGTTGGCAGGATGAAGCCCCCTTCTTCAGCGTATTCTGTGGGGGTTTTCACCCATGTAGGGCATTATCGGGAGCACAACGAAGACCTGTATGCGCTATTCTCTTGTCCCCTGGGAGAAGTTTTTCTGGTATGTGATGGGATGGGGGGGCATGGGGCGGGCGATGTGGCAGCTCACCTCGCTGTAGAGCGCATCAAGGAGGTGCTTAGCGGGGCCTCTGCGGCTTTTTCGCCGGCCTACTGGTTTCGTCGGGCCTTTTATGAAGCCCATCATGCCATCTTAGAAGCCAGCCAACAAGGGTATGGCGCTCTGCACATGGGTACCACGGCGGTAGCGCTTCTCCTTACGCCTGGGGGGGAAGCTTGGTGGGCGCACACCGGCGACTCTCGCCTGTACCTTTGGCGCCGGGGAAAGCTTACCGTCCTCACCCACGACCACAGCTATGTGTCGTATTTGGTGGACAGTGGGCAGATTACTCCAGAAGCCGCCTTCAACCATCCGCACAGCAACCAGCTTCTCTTCAGCCTGGGGGGGGCCCAGGGCTTTACCTTGGTAGAAACTTCCCCTTATCCCCTTCGTGTGGAAAAAGGAGACCGATTTCTGCTTTGCTCGGATGGGGTGAGCGGCCTCCTGCCGGAAAAGCAGATGGAAAACCTCTTATCAGCCCCCAAGCCCCCTGCTGAGCTGGCGCAGGACCTTGTTAACCAAGCTCTTGACGCAGGCGGCCATGACAACGCTACCGTCATCGTAGTGGAGATCAAGGAAGCGCCTAAGGAAGCTTCTGTCCAGGGTAGTTTTTGGAAAGTAGGACTGGGGGCTCTGGCGGGCTTCTTGATAGGGGTGGGGGGGGCTCTATGGGCCTTTCAAGGGGGAGCTATCCCTAAAAGCTGGACCCAACAGGGACCGCCTGACTCCTCTCAGACCTCTACCGCTGGAGCTACGAACCCCAAAGGCGCTTCCCCCATCCAGGCAGGACCAGATACCGCTTCCGGGAAGGGTAAGGCGGCCCCTCCCACCTCTTCGCTATCTTACCCCTCAGACTCCTCCTCCCACGCCACGCCTACTTCAAGGGCTCCCCGAACAGATAACCCTCCTCACCCCGGCCGGTAAGGATTTTGTTCTACATTTGTAGAGCTATGGCCATTCGCATCACAGAAGATTGCATCAACTGCGGAGCGTGCGAGCCCGAGTGCCCGAATCACGCCATCTACGAGGGGGGGGTTCAATGGCGCTATGCCGACGGCACGCAGCTTTCCGGCCAGATCGCTCTGGGACAAGGCCTCCTTCTTGATGCGGAGGCCCCTCATGCCCCGATCTCTACGGAATACTATTACATCGTGCCCAGCAAGTGCACCGAATGCACGGGCTTTCATGAGGAGCCGCAATGTGCGGCGGTCTGTCCGGTAGATTGCTGTTTACCCGATCCGGACCACGTTGAGACGCCGGAGCAGCTCTTAGCCAAGAAAGCCTTTTTGCACGACGGGGCCTCTTTGCCGAGCGATATCCTTTCGGTTTACCTGGAAGATTTAGAACGGGCCTAATCCGTGGCCGCCGTCATCCAGCTGGACGGAGTCAAGAAGTTCTATCCGTTAGGGCGTGAAGGAGTGTGGGCTTTGCGAGGGGTGTCTTTTATGATTGAGCCCGGCGAACTGGTGGCTATCATCGGTCCCTCCGGCTCTGGCAAAAGTACCCTCCTGCACATTCTGGGGTGCTTGGACACGCCGACCGAAGGCTCTTACCGCCTGGCCGGGCAGGAGACTACCCATCTTTCGGATGCAGGACTCGCTCGGCTGCGCAACCGAGAGATTGGGTTTGTATTCCAGACTTTTCACCTGCTACCTCGCTATACGGCCCTGGAAAACGTGGCGCTGCCGCTGGTGTATGCAGGGGTTCCTCGCAAAGAACGGCTTGAACGAGCCCGCGCTATGCTTGAAGCGGTAGGCCTGGGAGATCGTCTTCATCACCGACCCAATGAACTCTCTGGGGGGCAGCGCCAGCGCGTGGCCATCGCCCGCGCCTTGGTGACCCAGCCTTCCCTCCTCCTAGCCGACGAACCCACCGGTAACCTGGATTCCGCCACCAGCGAAGAGATCATGCGCCTTTTCCTGGCATTGCACAGGGCTGGACATACCGTGGTTATTGTGACCCACGAGCCCGATATCGCCGCTTACGCTGAACGCGTCCTGGTGCTGCGGGACGGCCAGCTCGTAGAGGACCGCCGCAAAGTTCTGGCCTAATGGAGAGCTCCTATCGCCAGATATGGCGCATTGCCTGGCCTATCATGGGGGCGAGCCTGGCCCAAAACGCGGTTTCCCTTATAGATACCGTCTTTTTGGGGCTTTTGGGTCGTACGGAGCTTGCGGCAGGAGGGATCGGCGTGGTCCTTTTCCTCACGATTGGATTTATGGGGCTGGGTCTGGGAACCGGCGTGCAGGTGCTCACTGCCCAGGCGCTGGGCCAAGGGCAAGAGCAGGTGCTGGGAAGCCTTCTGCGGCGGTCTTTATGGGTAGCCGGTGCCATGGGGCTTCTTCTCACGCTGGGGATGTGGTGGGGCGTGCCTCCCTTACTGGACTGGGTCATGCACGACCCGGCCACGCAGGCCACCACCACACGGTTCCTGCAAGGCCGTAGCCTGGAGCTTCTTCCGCTCATGATCTTCGGGGTGCTGCGAGGGTATTTTAGTGGCACCGCTCAGACGGCGTATATCCTTCGGGCTAACCTTCTCCTCGCCGCTTCCAACTTGGTCCTGAATGCCTTGTTTGTCCTTGGACTCCAGTGGGGCCTTGCTGGGGTGGTTGCGGGGTCTGTGCTGGCTCAATACCTGGCGACAGGGTACCTGCTTGCGGCCCTAAAGCGGCAGCGCTATGCTTTGGTCTGGTCTGATCCTTCTGGGCGGAACTGGCTACCTTCCTTATTTCGGTATGCGGGGCCAGCTATCCTTCAAAATCTCGTAGGTATGACGGGGTGGCTCGTGTTTTTTCTTCTTATTGAGCGAAGGGGGCCGCTGGCCTTAGCGGCAGCGAATATCGTGCGTAGCCTGTATAGCTTTACCATGCTCCCTACGTGGGCTTTTTCCACGGCGGTGGGCACGCTGGTCGGTTACCACTGGGGGGCTCGGGCCCGGCAGCCTCTTCTCCAGGCCTTCTGGCGAGCCTGGAAACTGGCACAGTCCCTCAACCTCGGGATCGCAGCGGTGCTCAGTGTAGGGGCTCCTTTCTGGGTGAGTCTCTTCAGTCGGGATGCCGCTGTCGTGGCGCAGGCGCAAGTAGACCTGTACATGGTGGCGGTGTCGCTGGTGCTAATGCCTTTTTCGGCGCTCCTGATTTCGGCCGTGGTGGGCGTCGGCGCGGTTTTCTGGGCCTTCCTCATTGAAGTGGGCATCATCGCTCTGTATGTGGCTTATGCTGCGATGCTGGAAGGGAAGGGCGCCAGCTTGACCTGGATGTGGTCAGCGGAGTGGGTATACTGGGTGCCCTCCGCAGTGGCGTTGGGGCTGGTTTTCGCTATGCGAGTCCGGCGCCTTCGTACGGTACTTGTAGCTCCTTAGTTCGTCAGGGAGAAGCGAAACTGTACCCCTGCCGCCGTAAACGAAGTGGGAAAAGCGTTGGACAGCACGGGGCGGTTGCGGGTATGCTCCACATACACCCGAACCGTGAGCTGCGTGCTGAGGTTGTAGTCCACAGCCGGCTTGAGGGTGAAAGTTCGCGTGCCGCCGATAGGCTGTGTGAAAGCCGGATTGTCAAGCTGACGATTCTGGTTGACCAAGCTTCGGTAAGTTACTTCTACCCGGAAGGTCACGCTGTTACGGAGCTCAAAAGTGCGGCCAAATAGCGAAAAGGGCTGCAAAAAGCTTTCTCGCCGCCAGTTCCAGGTAAGAGAAAAGTCCGTAGAGCGGTTCTGATTCAGTTGGAGGGCACCGACATTGAGGGTGAGGGTACGGCTGCGGCGCACTTCCAGGGTGGTGTTCATGCCGTTTTTCCAGGCCACATTGAAGCCCAGAAGGGGCGAAAAGGTTTCTTGGATGCTTACGGCGTTGATTACGTACACAGGCTCAAAGTTGTACACGGTCAGGCCTGGAAAGGTGTCCAGAGGGCTCTGGATGGGCTGAAGGGTTTCAGATAGGCCGTCGCCGTTTTGGTCACGGGCCCGTAGGTTGAGGGTGTAGGAGGTGGTGTAGGTAGAACGGTAACCGTGACTAAGCGTGACAGAACGGAAGTTCTCTTTGATAAAGGGGAGTTGGTTCAAGCCAGTGTAGTTGAGGTTCCAGTTAGGGAGGGGGACTTTAGGGAAAGGACTGAGGGGCATGCGGTTGGGGTTATAGGGGCCGTAGGCGCTGAGGAAAGCCAGCACGACCACATCTTGCTGGCTGCCGGTGTAACCGTTCCAGTAGTCGCGTCGGGTGAGGGTAGCGTTGGAACCCAGGCTGCTTTCGTAGAAAGGGTTGGCCAAGCGCAGGCGCTGGGAGAGGATGTAGCGGTATTCGCCTTCCAGCCGTTCGTAGCCGCGGTCGCGCTGGCCGGCCAGCGCCGTGCCGAAGCTGAAAAAGCTCATGCTGAAGGTGCCTTGGGCGTTGCGGTTACTAAAGGTAAAGTCCTGCAAGGTTGTATCCCAGCCAAAGAGGCCGCCTTCGGAGGCGGTTTGGTTGCGGGTCAGGGTTAGGTCCAAGCGTAGGTCGCGCAGGGGGGCCAGGCTGGCGCGTAGGTTGAGCTGGGTGCTTTGGGTTTGCTGGTAAGGCAAGGTAAAGCGCGGGTTGCGGGTCATCCAGCCTTTTTCGGCGGCGCTGCGTAGCCATCCCCCCGCTAAGTCGGGTTGCTGGCCCAGGATGAAGTCCCACCCCGGAGCTTGGCTGGTGCGGCCGGTCAGGGTGTCTCGGTATGCCCAGTCCAGTCCGAAGTTGGCCGGCCGTGGAAGGAAGCCGGGCAAGGTCGTGCCTCGCTGCCGAGTGTAGCTGATGTCCGCATTCTGCACGCTAAAAAGGAGGCGTCCCAGCATGCGGCCGATTTGTCGGGCTGCTACATAGGGGTCATCGCCCGCCTTGCGCGAAGAGTCCGCCTGAGAAAAGATGTTTTTCTTCGGAGGTGGAGCCAGAAGCTTGTCTATGAATTTGATTTTTTTGTACAGGCTGCTAAACTGCAGCTGCCCTGTCAGTTGAATATTCTGCGTGTTGGCGACGGTGTTACCGAAAGCTTCCTGGCCGAGGGCGGCGGTAGTCCAGCGGTATTCGGCCGTGTAGGTGAGGCTGCTGTTTATCCAGTCGGTCCATTTGAACTTATTCAGCGGCAGTCGGTACGTGGCGGTGAGGTTTTGCTGGAAAGAAAGAGTCCGTCCCAAGTTGATTCGCTGGTAGCGGCCGCGAGCGGGGTCCTTCCCCACACTGAAGAAGTTTTGCCACAAAGAGTCCCTTTTTTCAGGGGTGTTGATGGGGCCTTGGGGTTCGTCTACGCGGGCTTGAACCGTGGCGTTGTAGTTGAGGTTCAAACTGGGGGTGAGATTCCATTGCAGGAGGTACTGACGAGTCAGGAGGAAGTTCTGGTAGAAAGTGGGTTTGATTTCAGGCCCCCCATTGATGGCGCGCAGGTACTGCTCCTGGTACTGGCGGTTGCCCTCAAGGCGCCATCCAACTTGGTTGGGTAGGTAAGTGAGGCTGAAGTCCTTCAGTAGGGGCACTTTGGTGTTTTTGAAGGGAGAAAAAGGCTTAGGTTGGAAGTTGTAGTTGTAGGCGACACTGCCGGTATACTGTTTGGCGATCTGGTATTGAATTTGAGGGTTGCGTGTGAAGGTCTCATTGTACCCATAGCTGAAGAGGAAGTTCTGCAGGTGCCAGAACCGTTTTTTGGCCTGGGGGTTGGTGTAGAGCTTGCGCACGCCGGCAAAAGTGTAACTGTAGGTACGGCTGTAGGAAGTGAGAAGCTGTTCAATGCTGTCACGCTGGGTAGGGGTGGGTTGAGCTTCTATGCGGGTTCGGGCAAGCACATCAGGATCGTAGGGGCTGTAGAGCGGCTTTGTTACGTTCTCTCCGTAGGTGAAAAAGGCCGGGATTTCCACACCGAGCTTTTTGGGCAAGAGCTTGTGGAGCTGGAGGCCGCCGGTGATCGTGTAGCGCTGCGTCCATTCTGTGGAACGCTGGCTTACTTTTTTCTCGATGGAGCCGTACCAAGGGGTGCCGTAACTGCCTGATACCGACAGGTTGCCCAAGTCGGCCAGCTTCAGGTTGACGATGCCGGAGGCGCTCCAGCCTGGCCGCGTGTTGTAGTTGGTCACACGCAGCTCATTTACCCAGACTTCCACGCAGATGGGGCCGCGGCCATCGCTGGGGTTGCGCACGCCGATGAGAATGGCTTTGACGTTGTTGAGCTGAGGTGTGCCCTTCACTGAAACCCGGTGCCCGTTGGGTAGAGTGTAGGTATAGACCTGCGATAGAGGAAAACCCCGAGTCTGACGCGCTTGGTCCCTTAGCACCTTGACGAGGTTGAGCTCTTCCAAGCGAACCTGAATATCGTTAGCCCAGATGTTTTCGGGGGTGAGGTTGCCGGGCTGAGAGAACACAAGGGGTACCTCGTATTCGTAGTAGTTGTCGGAGTAATCGGTACCGATACGGATAAAGAGCGTGGCGTCGCCGGTTTGGCTTACGTTGGGGGGAATCGGGCTACCCTGGAGGGGTTCGGCATGAGCCCATAGCCGCAAGTACTCATAAAACCGCAGGTCGTAGCTGAAAGTGCGAAAGACGCCTCGCCCATCTCCGTCAGCGAGGTTGCATACGCGCAGGACAAGGCTTTGTTCATTCTGTAGGAGGCCGGCTACAGGGCTGCCCGGAATCGGCTGGCGCAAAATCCCCGGCGGCAGCACGTAAGGAAAAGGTTGTCGGGAACCGTTCTCTTCAATGTTCATGATGCCGGTCTCAAAAGGGGTAGGGTCTGCGCTGGGATCGGGTAAAAGAGTTTCTTCTTGCTGGTTGAGGTTGATTTGGGCGCGGCGCCAGGTGGTGGCTACCAGTTCCAGCTTGCCAAAGCGCAGCACCACATCCCGGTCAAAGCCCGTAAGATACATCCGAATAAAGTCAATCGCCTTGAAGTCTTGGATATCCCCCACGGCGGTGCCACGGCTAAGGGGTATCCGAAAGAGGTACCAGCGAGTTCGGAGGGTGTTTCCGTTGGGGGTTTTGATATCCAGCTCGCGTTTGTCTACGATGAAGTTGCGGCCTACTTGGAGGTCCTGCGGCCGCAATGACACGCGGTAAGAGAAAAAAGCTTCTCGGGTGTTGAGGGTTCCGTCTAAGTTGATGTCTTCTACGTCGGGGAGGGCGCTGGCTTGCCTGGTGTAGGGTTCGCCGGATTGCGGGATAGGCGAGTTGCCTTCCAGCCCGGAGAAGCGGCGGTACCGCTCCAGGATATTTGGGCTATTGATGTCCCGAAAATGGGCGTAGTTATCGCTGGAAGGATCTTCTACGGCTTGCTGGTAAGCCTCTGGCGTGAGGAAGGTCTGGAGCTGGGCTAAATAGTTTGTGAAAAAGGTGGCTTCCGCCTGGGTGCGCAAGCCATCCAGTCCTACGTCTTGAAACTCTCGGGCGGCGGGGTTGTTGTCAAAAGCGAGGGTAGGAATCTGAATATTGGGCACGCGTCCCCAGGGTGTGAGGGTGAGGTTGAGGTTAGCGGCGTCGTCTTGGGCGTTGGTGGGAAGGCCGTGCTCATACGCACGCCGGTTGTCGGGCAGCACGTCTTCGCTGATCTGGCCTAAGTTGAAGTACAGGTCTCCACCGGGAGCGGTAGGGTCCTCTAGAAAAGGATCCATCAGCCAGAACTCAATAAACTCGTAATTCGCCGCTTCAAAATCGGTGTTGCCGATCACGCGGCGCATGATGCCTGCCCAGTTGCGGGTAGGGTTACGGAAGGTTCCGTCTGGGTTTACGTCGGCGGGATTGGCGTTGTAGTTGTAGGGGCCCCGTTCACGAGGGCGGTAGTATAGGTCAAACGTGCTGAGGATGTTGCTGCCGGCGGCGATGGTACGGTTAGGGAAGACTTCGGCGGGCTCCACCCGACGGGTGTAATGGGCATTCAAGGCAGGACTTTGGTCGTCTAAGCCAAAAGTGGAAGGGCGGTTGAAAAACTCAGGGTCAATAAAGTACCAAGAGAGGGCGGCGCGGGTGTAATTAGGGGCCAGGGGGTCGGAGCTGGGCGGCCTCAGGTCTGGGGGTACCGAAGCGAGTTTCCAGTAGGTCCACTGCGTGAGGTCCAGCGTGTTGCGCAGCCCCTCAAAGTCGTCTATGTAAGCGATGCCCCGCTCTTGTCCTGTGATCACCTGGCGGGGGATCCCCGGCCGCAACTGAGCAAATTCCCCCTTGAAGGTGATTTCGCTCTCTTCCTTCGTGCTGTAAAAGGGTAAGGCGTTGAGGAGAGCGCTGAGAAAGCGGGATTTTTCCTGGAGGTTGGCGTCTACACCCCACATAAGGTTAGCGGCCGGCTCCTCTGAGATGATAACTTTGTTGATGAGAGGTCGCTCGTAAAAGCTCAGTCCTGTCGCTCCAAGTTGGAAGCGCTGAGAAGGCCGCCACTCTACACGGGCTCCGACAAGGGTTTTTTGGTCTATCCCGAAAAGCTGATTGCTCTCAAAGCGCACCCGTATTTCTTGACCTGACTGGAGGATGCCTTGGTTGGTTATGGTGACTTTGCCGATGGTATAGTCTACCTGGTAATCTACGCCTTCGGTGAGAGGCGCTCCCCCCGCCGTAACTTGGATGCTCCCCGGCTGAATCTGCGGCGTATTGAGGTTGATCTCGGCGCCGGTAGAAGAGACAAAGCTGTACTTGAGTTTGAAGCGATTCAATTGGGGGTAATATTGAATGGCGTCTACCTGCGTTAGACGATAAAGGGGGTCGTAAGCGTATTTGATAGAATCCTCCGTGGGATTGGTGACAAACTGGCGGACCAGATGCTGGCCAAAAGGTTCGAGCACAGGAAAGACAATAAGCCCGCGGTCCGGAAAGATGGTCACCTGCGGGATAAAGTCAAACACATTATCGGAGCCGGCTTCCATGTTGTTGCGCAGGCGGTCCAGTCCCAGCACCTGGATCAAGGGCCTATCGCGGGTATCTACTGAAGGGAGGTAGTTGATGTCGCCGCTTCCATCGGTGGCTTCGTAGACGACTTGCAGGTCAAAGCCTTGCGCCTGGATGTTGTATGCGTCCAACCGGTATACATTTTTCATCATGAGGTCCCAGGTGGGGTAAGGCCGGTTATCCAGGACGGGTCGGATAGCTTGCGGCTTGAGCATCTTCAAAAAGAGCACGTTGCTGTTTTGTGGATCCGCAGGCTGGTCTACGCTAAACTCGCCCACGCGGTACACGGTGTTATCGCCGGCTACAGTGTACTCGTAGGCTACGAAGACGGCGTCGTTAGGTTGGAGCGTGACATTGAGGCTGATGTAGCCCAGCTGACGATGCACGAAAAACTCGTTTTCATTCAGGCGGCGCATGTTTTCCACCAGCTCAAAGTCTTGGCCATTGGTGAGACCTTCTTGAGAGAGGTAATATACGACCGAATCGCGGGCGCGGGCCCCCGGTTGGCGAAGAGCTCGGCTGTAAACCTCATTGGCGTTGTTATCGGGGTAGTTGCCGGTTACAGCGAGACCCGTGTTGAAGAGACGGCCGCCGCGACTGGGGAGGTTCTCTCCCAGGTCCACCAAACCCACTCCATTGCGGGTGTTCTGGGCCACCGCGTTGGAGCGGTTGGTGACCCACACCTCAATGCGCGTGATGTTGATGGGGGAAGACACGACCGGCAGGGTAGAAAGGGACCTTTCATAGATCGAGCGGAAAAAGTGGTTCAAAAAGAAGTGGCGATTGTAATCGTATTCGCTGGCTTTTTTGGTTTTTTCTTGGCGCTGGCCGCCGGCTTTTACGACGACTTCCTGGCTTTTGCTGCGCTGCTGGGAAGCGATCGCCGTCACGAAAACCGATCCGAACTGCATGCGAGTCTTGATGCCCCACAAGTTCTGCCCGCCGGTGATAAGCGTGCCCCCCAGCGGAAGCCCCACATTACCGGCCTCAATGCTCTTGATGATGTCGTCTTCGTGGCCCTGGTACTCAATCTTGAACTGGTTCTCAAAGTTGAAGCTGGTTTGGGTGTCCCAATTGAGGCGGAGCTTGAGCTTTTCGCCGATGTTACCCACGACGTTCATTTGGATTTGCTGGTTGAAGGCGAGGTTGGAGTTGCGCTGTTGGCGGATGGTGAGGGCGGGGTTGCGCATGCGGTTGCTGCGGAAGGAAAGGTCCAAAAGCACATTGATATTGGGGCGGATGTCTACTCGGCCGCTTCCGAAAATGTCGCGGAAAAGCTCGCTGTTGACGTTGATAGGGGGGATTAGGCCGGAGAGGGACTGCGAGGGCCCCGTAGAAGAGGCGGTGGGCGTGCGGCTAAGCTGGGCTTCTCGGCTGCGCCGGTCCAGGTACTGCCGCATGAAACGCTGGCTTTGCAGGCGCTCGTACTCCTCTCGGGTGATGTAGGAAGGTCGGCGCACATTGCGGCCGCCGATTCGTTCGTAGACCCAATAGCCTTTGCCGTCAGGGGTTAGCTCGTAAATGACTTCATATCCGCTGGGCTCGGGTAGGAGCCAGGGAGGTCCCCACCTTCGACGGGCCGACGCATCCGCCGGCGAGTCATAAAACCTGTAACGAATCGTATCCCCCGGTTGGGCGGCGAGATAAAACACCCCATGCACCACCCCTATAGCCCACCGGAGGAGGAGTCCTGTACCTGGCTGCCCCACAGGATAGAGAAAGCGGCCCTAAGTTAAGCAGCCGGGCGGATCAGTACACGTGGTTATCCACTCGGGTAGCTGGGCAGGATCCGCTCCGTTGCCAGACAGAAGCGCCTCGGCTCGTGCGAGCGGCCGAACACGCCTGGAGAATCAAAAGGGCTACCACTATCCCTGCCAACAGCCAACTTATGGGACTGCGCTTGTGCATACGGCAAATGTACGAAAGTCGGGGCATTTCGGTTGCAAGGGCAAGGCATCCGAACCTTTCTGCGCTTTTTGGCCTTGTAGCCCGCTGCACAGCCCCCAAGCAAAAGGCTTAGTCCGATTAGGGTTACCTTCGCCCACTGCTTGCGCACCTCCCTAAGGTACAGCTTTTAGTCAGATACAAGGAGGGTAAAAAGGGCTTCTATCAGGGCAGGTTGCCAGGCTTCGGGCGGAAGGGGCAAAGTGGCCCGAAGAGGACGAGCCCCTTCCGCCGTGAAGAATACCCCCTCCACAAAGCAGGAAAGCACCCGGACGACTTCACTGCGGAGCCGATTGCTTTCGGCATACACGATGTTCTGAGAGGTGGCGCGCAGTTCCAGCCGTTCTATGTAGACGAGCCCGACCCACGCGGGGGGGAGCAGGTTGGGATTTTGAATGAGCGGGGCTTTTTCGGGGTGGCGGTGGAGGTTTAGCCCTTTCCATCCTTTAGAGGCGGTTTTTTGGGCGAGGCTATCGGCCAGCTCCAGGAGAAAGGCGGCTTTACCTGAGAGGGTCTCTCCTCCCCGGGAAAGGATGGCTTTCTTGTAATAAGGGTCAAAGCTGAAGCCCCGGCTGGAGAAATAGATACCCAGCGTATCTCCCTTGTCACGGGGCCACGAGCCGAAGCTCGCGATGGTAGCTGTCTGTACTGCGTACCAGAGTGCCTGTGCTGGAAAGGTCATACGCATCAAGCCGTTCGTAGCGGTGGACAAGGCCTATGTTAGGGGCGTACACCTCGTAAAAGTAGCTGCGCTGCAAAAGGCTAATCGTATCCAGCTGCCTCAGCACAAAAGCGCTGTGGGGAAACGTGCGGCCTGCAAGGGTGTAGAGGGTGTCTGTACTGAGGTAACGGCACATTTCGGGGGGCAGGTCGGTGTACTGGTAACGATTCCAGCGCAGGTATGGGGAGAGGGGGAAGCGCAGCAGGAGAAGCCGGCGGTTGTTTTCCCAGAGTTCGGCTTGGGCAGAGTCGCGGTACGCTAACCCTACCCGGTAAAAAGCGAACTGCCCACTATCCTGGATAGCGCAGGTGTCCCACACGACGTAGAAAGACGGGCGCCGGTAAGCATCCGTTGTAGGGGTGTCTATGCGCATCCGCACCAGATACCGAACGCCTTCAGGGCCTGTGGTGGTGTAGGTGGTTTCGCGCACTTCGTAGACCCACCAGCGGCCTGTCTCAAGGGGGAAGAGGCTTGTACCAGCGGCATAGGTGGGGCGTGGAAGCTCGCGTCGGCAAGCCAAAAGACCCCATAGCGCCGCCAGCAGGATAGGCCCCTTTCTCATCAGCCTTCAAAGATAAGGTTTTTAGGCTGATTTGCGGCCCAAAAGGTCTCGCAGCCGGCTAAAGAACCCCTTTTCAGGCCGTTTTTGGGCAGGGGAGAAAACCGGGTCTCTGCGCATAGCCTGGAGTAGCTCTTTGGCTTCTCGGGAAAGGCGAGTGGGCACCCACACATGTACCTGAACCAGGAGGTCGCCTTTTTTTCGGCTGGCGTAGCGAGGCAGGCCTTTTCCTTCCAGGCGGAGGATTTCACCGGAGGGGGTGCCGGGTGGCACACGCAGCGAGAGGGTTTCTCCGGCCGGTGTAGGCACTTCAACCGTGGTGCCTAATACCAGATCCGGGTAAGCGACCCAGACTTCGTAGATGAGGTCTTCGCCGTCTCGCAAGAAGTGGGGGTGAGGCGCTTCGCTGACTTCAATCAGGAGGTCTCCGGGGGGGCCTCCCCAGGGTCCAAAATGCCCTGCGCCCCTTAGCGAAAGCGTCAGCCCGCCCACAGCGCCCGGTGGGATGTCTATTTCCTGGGTATGCGTGATCGTCTCCAAGCCAGAGCCCCTGCAGTGGGGGCAAGGATGTAGGATGCGCACGCCTGTACCGCGGCAGTCTGGGCAGTCCTGATAGACAATTTGTTGGAAAAAGCCGCCTCCCACGCGGTAAGCGATTTGCCCGCTTCCGCCGCAGGAGGGGCAGGTTTGAGGGGCTTGCCGTTCTCGGCTACCCGTTCCTTCGCAAGCGGAGCAAGGGACCCGCCGGTTGTAGCTGACCTTTCGGACGGTGCCTTGCGCAATCTCCTCCAGCGTGAGCTCTATCTGGATGCGTACATCTTCGCCGGGGATAGCGGAGATTCGTCGGCCGCGGGCGGCCCGCCCCCCGAAGATGCTTTGAAAAACCTCCTCCACCATCTGGGAGAAGGGATCGCCGCTCATGCCCCCCCTATCCTGCACCGTTCCAAAGAGATCGTACTGGCGGCGTTTCTCGGGGTCGCTGAGGACTTCGTAGGCCTGGCTGATTTCCTTGAAGCGCTCTTCAGCCTCGCGGTTGCCAGGGTTTTTGTCGGGGTGGTACTGAAGGGCCAGACGCCGGTAGGCCCGCTTGATGGTCTCCAGGTCGGCGTCTCGGCTCACGCCGAGGATGGCGTAGTAATCTTTTTTCATTCGGTCACGATCACGCGGGCCGGACGCAAGAGCTGGCCTCGTAGCCGATAGCCCGGCTCTACCACTTCAAGGATGGTGTGAGGTTGGGTGCCTTCTGCGGCAGGTAAGGTGGAGAGAATTTCATGCTCTTCGGGGTTGGGGAGGCTTCCTACTTCAGGCACGACGGGTTCTACGCCCAGACGAGCGAGCGCTTGGTGAAATTGTCGTGTCAGAAGCCGGAGGCCTTCTTTGAGTTTGTCCAGGTCTGGGGCCTCTTCGGCGGCGCGCAGGCCTCGTTCCAGGCTGTCCAGTATGGGTAAAAGGGCTCTGAGCAGCTCGGCTTGCGCCTGGTGAAGCTGCTGCGGCAAGTCGCGCTGCACACGCCGGCGATAGTTCTCCAGTTCCGCCGCCCTACGCAAAGCCTGGTCCCGCCATTTTTCCACTTCCTCTTCAAGCTGGCGTATACGGGCTTCCTCAGAAGGGGAAGCTTCAACAGAGGCCTCCTCAGGCGAAGCTGGAGCCGTATTGGACACCTCCGAAGGGGGCTCCGTCAGGAAGGTCTGTTCGTTTTGGGGTGTTTTCGGCTCGGTCGTCATAATTGTGAAGGGTAGGTTTTCTGGAAGGCTTCCCAGCTCATGGAGCGATAGAACCCTCCGCCGAAGTAGCGCAGTATTTCGTCCAGGAGGCGAACGGGGATTAGGCCGTGCAGTTTCAGGAGTACGGTTCCGGAGGGATCCATCACCACCAGCGCTGGGTATTCCATTTTCCCCTCAAGCAAAAGGTATGCCAACTGATTGGCGTGCAGTTCGGGCAGATAGGGGAAGAGGCTGCCATTGAAAGGGAGGGAATCTCGGTCTTCGGCGTTGAGGCGCACGCAGTGGAAGTTGGCCGTGGCGTAGGTAGCGATGACGGGGTGAGCCCAGCTATGCTGGTCCATGATTACGCAGGGGCTGCACCAGGGCGTGTAAATGTAAATGAGTAGGAGGCGATCCTGGTGGCGAGCCCGTTCAAACGCTACATCCAAAGGCTGCCAGGCGATTTGGGCCGAAAGCGAAAGGGGAAGGAGGGTCTGCCAGAATTTCATGCCAGTAAGGCAGCGATGCCGGGTAAGGTTTGACCTGCAAGCAGCTCCAGCAGCGCCCCTCCGCCGGTGGAGATGAAGCTTATCTGGCTCGCTACGCCGGCTACTTCTACGGCGCTGGCGGTGTCTCCACCGCCCGTGAGGCTGTAGGCCCCTTTTTGGGTTTCCTCGGCTACGGCCCGAGCGATCTGGACGGTGCCGGTGCGAAAAGCCTCCCACTCAAAGACGCCCATAGGACCATTCCAGAGGATGGTTCGGCTTCCTGCGATGAAGGTGCGAGCGGCGGCTATCGTGGCAGGTCCGATGTCCAATCCCCTGTAGTTTTCTGGAAAAGCTCCCGGCTCGTGCGGAAAGACGCGGGGAGAAGCCTTCTCTGAAAACTCTGTGGCGCAAACCGAATCTAACGGCAGAAGGACTTTTTTCCCTTCTTGCGTTGCTTGGGCCAGGATTTCTCGGGCGGCTTCTATGTGGTCGGCCTCCAGGAGCGATTGGCCAATGGGCAGCCCTTGGGCATGCAAAAAAGTATAACTCATGCCCCCCCCAATAAGAAGTCGGTCCAAACGAGGCAGAAGATGCCGCAGCAAAGGCAATTTGTCAGAGACTTTAGCTCCGCCCACGATAACCAGGTAGGGCCGTTCTATGGCCGAGAGAACGCGCTGGGCATTTTCCCATTCCGCTTCCACGAGGAAGCCTGCGTATTTTTCGCGCATCAGGCGGGGGAGAGCTTCTACTGAAGCATGCGCCCGATGCAAGGAGCCAAACGCGTCTGAGACAAATAAGTCAGCCCACTGCGCTAAGGTTCGGGCAAAATCTGGATCGTTTTCACTTTCGCCTCGGAAAAAACGAATGTTTTCCAGGAGATAAACCCGACCTGGCTCAAGAGGCTGCGGCGTGAAGGGGTCTGGGATCCATCCCACGGGCTGGCCCAGGAGCTTTTCCAGGTGGGCCCGCACGGGGGCTAAGGAGTACTTGGGGTCGGGTTGTCCCTCTTTTGGGCGGCCGAGGTGCGAGCACAAGAGTACGGCGGCTCCCTTCTCAAGGAGGTACCGGATAGTGGGTAAGGCGGCACGAATGCGCCTGTCGTCGGTAATCTGGCCGTCCTGGAGAGGAACATTGAAGTCTACTCGTACAAAGGCGCGCTTCCCCGCTGGGGAGGCCTCACGCAAGGAAGGTAAGCGCTGCATCACACCAGCCCTGAAAGGGTAGCTACCTTCACCACCAGATCCGCCGTACGGCACGAATAGCCGTACTCGTTGTCGTACCAGCCCAATACCCGTACCATGGACCCGATAACCATGGTGGATTGGGCGTCAAAGATGCAAGAGTGCGGGTTACCGATGATATCAGTTGAGACGAGGGGCTCTTCGGAATACTCCAGGATGCCTTTGAGGCTGCTTTCGGCGGCGGCTTTGAAGGCGGCGTTGATGGCGTCTTTGTCGGCGGGCTTTTTGAGGAGCGCTACAAAGTCCGTCACCGAGCCGTCGGGCACGGGCACCCTGAGGGCGATGCCGTCCAGCTTGCCTTTGAGGTGGGGCAGCACAAGGCCTACAGCTTTGGCGGCGCCGGTGGTGGTGGGCACGATATTCACCGCAGCGGCGCGAGCCCTCCGCAGGTCCTTGTGAGGCGCATCCTGCAGCCGCTGGTCAGCCGTGTAAGCGTGCACCGTATTCATAAAACCCTGCTCTACGCCAAAGGCTTCATCCAGCACCTTCACCATAGGGGCCAAGCAATTGGTGGTGCAGGAAGCGTTAGAGATCACCTGCATCTCGGGCTTTAGGATGGCGTCGTTCACGCCCAGCACGACCGTGGCGTCAATATCCCCTGAGGCGGGAGCCGAAATAATGACCTTCTTGGCACCGGCAGCGAGGTGCTTGCGAGCTTCGGCCCCATCTGTGAACTTTCCAGTGGATTCCACCACGATGGAGACTTCGCTCTTATCCCAAGCCAGCGCAGCGGGATCCTTCTCAGCAGAGACGACAATACGCTGGTCTTTTACGAGGATAGTGTTGCCCTCTACGGCGATAGGATACGGGAAGCGTCCATGCACCGAATCGTACTTCAGCAGGTGAGCCAGGGTAGCGGCGTCGGTGATGTCATTGATGCGTACGATTTGGACGCCGGGCTTGTCCAACAGGGCGCGCAGCACCAGCCGCCCAATCCGCCCAAAACCGTTGATGCCTACACGGATAGCCATGCCCGCAAAAGTACAACCAAAACCGGGGGCTTCCTTCCACCATTGTTCCCACAAGCCATAGGGTTGGCTTCGGTTCCAGCGTGCGCGCTTGGCTCCTTCCGCCTACAAGCTTCCCCCCCATCCGGCTTGCTGAACTTGGGGGCTCGGGGAGTGCGCCTGCTCTTTGTATTCGTTCTAAACTGCTTACCTTTGTACATGGTTTCCGCTACGCTCAAGGCCGCCTACGAGCGCCTGAAGTCGGAGCAGCCGCATCTGTATTTGAGGGACCTGGCAGCGCAGCTTGGGGTGAGCGAGGGGCAGCTTGTGCCTGTAGCCTACGGCTCGGACGCCGTGCCGCTGAAGCCTGATTTTCAGGGGATTTTTGGGGAGCTGCCTCAGCTGGGCCCGCTTATGGGTCTGAGCCGCAACGCTTGGGTTGTGATAGAGACTACTGGCCCTTATCCGGCGCCTGCGTTCCAGGGGCCTATCGGCGTGCTCAACAGCCCTCTGATTGACCTGCGCCTGTACCTTGCTCAGTGGGGATATGGGTATGCGGTGCGATCTTTTGGTCGGGATGGAAAGCCCCTGTATAGCCTACAGTTTTTCACCCCATGGGGCGAAGCCATTCACAAGGTCTACCTTCAAGATTCAGCTTTCCTTCCAGCTTGGGAAGCGCTGGTAAGCCGTTATGCTGGAACTGAGCCCGAGACCCTGGCCCCTCCTGCCGGTAAGGACCTTCGTAATACCCCTTCGGTGGACCGGGAGCAATTCTTGGCTGACTGGAGCGGCCTACAGGATACGCACGACTTCTTTGCGCTTTTGCAGCGCTATGGCTTGTCTCGCTGGGCTGCTGTGCGCTTAGCGGAGGGCGCGTATGCCTGGCGCCTTCCTGGGCAGGCGGTCTCCGACCTGCTGGCATGGGCCCGAACCAGCCAAACCCCCATCATGTTCTTCGTGGGCAACGCAGGCATTCACCACATCTACACCGGCGTCGTGTCTAACCTTTCCCCTGCGCGAGGATGGATCAACATTTTGGACGAGGCCTTTACCTTGCATCTGAACCCTGCTGGGGTGGAGGAAGTGTATCTGGTTGAAAAGCCCACGCGAGAGGGGCCCATTTATTCGGTGGAGGTCTTTGGGCCAGAGGGAGAAGAGGTTTTGTGGATTTTCGGGGCGCGCAAACCCGGTCAGGCGGTGCCGCCTGCGTGGCTGGCGTACATCCACCAGCTCAAGAGCGCTGCTTTAGCTGCCGCACAGGGCTGAATCTTGGAGGCCTAAAAGAGAGCTCCAGAGCTGACCCAGTAGGTTAGCGGGAAGAGGAGCTTTTCCTTCGCAGGTGGGCGATATTTTCCACAGCGGTGGTGTGCGGGAAAAGGTCAAAAGGTTGCACGGCCAGGATTTGGTAAGCTTCCTGGAGCTCGGCCAGATCCCGGGCTTGGGTGGCTGGGTGGCAGCTGACGTAAAAGATTTCCTCAAAAGGCAGGGTGCGGAGTGCCTTGCGTACGGTGGGATGGAGGCCTTCTCGAGGAGGGTCTACGATCGCCACGCTGCCTGAAGGGGGAGTCAGAGCCACCTGCGTGAGATCTTCCAGAGCCCCCGCATAGGTCTGCCATGCTGTGCTGGGAAACCGATGGCGGTTTCGGAGAAAGTTTTTTTCGGCGCTGTGCACGGCCTGGGGAAGTTTCTCCACCAGCACCACTTTTTCAGCCCGGTCAGCCAGCCCCACCCCAAAAAAGCCTACGCCCCCGTACAGGTCGTAAAGGACTGTGCAGCGCGCTGGCATGCGCTCCCGAATCCAGCGCAGAAGGTTGGCGGCTTGGGGTAGGTTGACTTGAAAGAAGTCCTGGATGCCCACCTGATACTGAAGGCCGTCTACGACAAACTCCAGGTGGGTTTCCCCGGCCAAGGGAATAGGTTCCAGATCGGCCAAGCTGTCGTTGCGCTTGGGGTTGTGGAAGTAGCCCAAGCCCACGAGGCCGGGAACAGACTCTTTGACGGGGCCAAGGAGGTCAAGGGCGATGTCGGGGCGGTCATCGGCTAAACTCAAGAAAGCTACGAGGCGGTCTTCGGTACCCCGCACGAGGAGCTGGCGGAGGAGGCCCTTGTGGCGGATGGGATGGTAGGCGCGCAGGCCTTTTAGGCGTGCGTGGGCCCGTACCGCCCGCCGAACCCCCTCAAAAGCCGGAGGAACTATCTGACAAGCCGTCAGATCCAGCACTTGCGCAAAGTCCCCGCGCGGATGAAACCCTAACACCAGTTCACCTGAGGTGCTTTCGCCAAAGGTATATTCGGCTTTGTTGCGGTAGTGCCAAATAACGGGAGAGGGCACGACAGGGGGCACCTCTATAGGCAAGTGCGCAAGATGGGAAAAAGCTTGCTGTACGAACCGCTGTTTGTACAAGAGCTGGTAGGGGTAGTCCATCATTTGCCAGCGGCAGCCTCCACACCGCCCAAAGTCCCCGCAACGAGGTTCTACCCGATGGGGAGAGGTGCGATGCCAAGATACGGCTTGGCCATACCACAGCTGGCGCTTGCGCCGGGTGATGGTAAGTTCTACTACTTCGCCGGGCAGGGTAAAAGGCACCAAGATGACCGGGCCGTCTTGCGGACGCACCACGCCAAACCCTTCACTGGCCAGGTCTTGAACGACCTGAGGAGGCAGTACGGGTGTAGTGGGCATACTCCTGGAGCTTTTTTTCCAGCCACTCAATAGGGAAGTACACCTCCCAGAAGCGCTGGAGGGCGTGACTGCCTTGACTACGCACTTCCTGGAGGTAGCGGGCAAAGGCGTCTAACGCCGCTTCTTGGGTGGGAAATTGGCCCGATAACACCTGCCGGAGGTAGCTCAAGAAGGCTTTTTCCAGTTCGCTGGAGCGAGGTAAGGACCTTAGCTTTCTGTAGATGGCACGTAGGTTTTTGCGCAGGAGGTCGGGATCTTGGGTTTGGACGGCGGTCAAAAGCCGCAGGATAAAAGCCGCCAAAAGCAGGTCTCGCCGCTTGAGTTCCAGGGCGCCTTGTTCTACGCGCTGAAGCACTTGCAAGGTCTGAGAAAGCCGGCCAGCCGTAAGCAGGTTGAAAGCCAAGAGGTAATAGCTGCTGATGGCGTAGGAAGGGGAAGAACGAAGGTAAGTTTTTTCCAGCCGCTCCAAGTATTCTTCGTAGCGGGCGGCTACCGCATCGCTGCGGCCTTGCAGGAAAGATAGGTTCAGCTCGTTGAAAATGAGAAGCCGTTCCTTCTGAAGGGCTAAGTAACGGCTGGTAGGTACGATGTTGCGCAGCTTCTCTAAGGTCTGCCACGCTTCTTCAAAGTGTTTTTGTTCGGTCAGGCCAGCCAGAAGGTTGTTGAGGGCAAGCAGGTACTTGGACTGCAGAAACCGGAGTTTCTTAGGTCGTTGCTCCATTTTGTAGACCAACAGGCGGGTGGTATCCAAGTATTGCTGGGTTTGGCCGTACAAGCGAGCCCTTAGGGCTTGACCGGTATCGTAGAAAAAGTGCAGCGTGAGCGGGTCAGAGGGGTGGGGCGGCTCAAGGTTCAAGTGCGAGGCATACTGGTCTATCACCAGAAGCCGTTCTCGGGGGTGGCTTTCGCCCTCCTCCAGGATGAGCTCGGCATACATGGCCGCCATATACCACGCTTTGTGAGCGTGATTCAGGTACTGCAGGACCCGTTCTGTGTAGCGGAAAAGGTCTTCTGCCCGAAGGCCTTTACCCCGGATGAGGTTCATACCCCACAGCTGCTTCAGAAGATCCACCGCTTGCAAGGCCTGGGCGAAACGCTCCTCCTGTAGAGCTTGGTGGTAGACCCTGAGGAGCATCTTGGGCAGGAGGGGTAGGAGCCCTTTGTATAAAAGGAGTTCCGTGCGCCGGAGGGTTTTGCTGAGGCGGTGCTCGGGGGAGTTCGTCTCGTAGTAAAAGGTGAGGGCTTCCAGGAGCCTTTCGTTGAGGTGTTTGACAAGGTGCTCAAGCTTAGGGTCTTCCTTTTGGAGGATAGGGCGTATCTGATTGGGCGATAGGCGCTGTTTTCGCAGCGCAAGCAGCCGATCAAAGAGATCCAAATAGAACTTATCCCCTCCATGAAAGCCCGAGAAACGCTTGAAATACCGGACTTCGGAGGGGTCCATGCGGCTGATGAGTTGGTAAGCGAACTTGAGGCTGTATAGGTTGAGCATGGGCCTAAGGTAGGGAAAAATCAAAATTCTGACACCCAATTCAGGGACACCAGGAGGCGGCGCAGGTCCCAAGGGCTGGAGCTAAGGCGGCCTGCGGCGAAGGTGATGCGGAAGAGCCCGGCGGAAAGGCGGGTTTGCAAAGCCAGCCCTGCCGCTTGCGTGGTTTGGTTTCCGAGGGGGTACAGATCCAGGCGAGCCCCCTCCCCAAAGGCGGCGAGATACCCTTCTTCTTCAAGGCGCAAGCGCAGCTCTAAAAAGCCCTGAGCGTAAGCGGGGGTAGGTAAAGTATTCTCCGGAAAGCCCCGCAGGGTTTCTCCTCCCAGCCGGCGAAGCTCGTTTTCAACGTAGCCTCGTGCCCAGTAGCGATAGAGCCGCAGCCCTGACCGTAGGGTTAGCAGGGAGGTGAGGGGGGTGTAGCGTTCTACGGTGGCTTCCAGTTCCTGGTAAGGGCTGGGGGGAGGAAGCCGATCGTACTGGAGGGCAGGCAAGCCGGGGTTCGGCAGATAGCCTCGCCGGCCTTGGGTGCCCGTCAGGGTCCATACCCACCCGCGTCGGGGGGCCGTGCGCAGATCGGTGTTCTGGAACTCCCACCCTAACTTCAGGCCTTGCCGATCAAAGTCCAGCACCTTGGGAGGCGGCCAGGTGAGCGAACGATAGGGCGCCGTTGAAAGCAGGCGAGATGTAGTGCGCTGTCCCTCTGCCAAAAGCGTCCACGCCGCAGTCAAACGATACCGCACCGAAAGGCCCCCTTCTCGGGAAAGAAAGCTGGTGTCCTGCCGCCAGAGCATGAACTTCCCCTGTAGCGCTAAGAGGCCCCGCCATAGGTAAGGTAGGCTTAGCTGAACTTGTAGCCGCTGCGAGCTATTGGGCAGCTGAGAGAAGTGCGCCTCCAGCTGTTCTCCCAGCCGGAAAGGACTCACGAGAACCAGATCAAGCTGGCCTATAAGTTGCGGCCGGGTGGAGGGGCCGCTGCCAGTAGGCAAGAGGGAAAGGGAGCCGTCCAGGCGATTGGTGTTTTTGGGTTTGAGGGGGATTTCAAGCCAAGCGAGTCCTGGGAAAAGCCACAGCCGGGGGGTGTCCACGAGCGCAGCGTAAGGGGTACTGCGTAAGCGACGCGGGAGGGCTTCTAAGGCCTGGAGGGAAACCGGGCGTCCAGGTCGCAGCCCGCTGATCTGGTAGAAGGCCCCAGGAGGAGCTGGCCAGCGCCCCCGAAGGAAGATCGTATCCAGCCGCACGAGGGGACCCGTCGTAAGGTACACCTGGCCTGTGCATTGGCCGGTAGAGTCGCAGGCCAGGCTCTGCCAAGCAGCCCCGGCATAGAGATAGCCCTGGTTAGCCACCGCCTGCCGTAGGAAAACAGGCACTTCCTCCAGCAGGGCGGGCGTGACAGGCTTACCCTGCCAACGCCTCAGCATGCGAGGGGCTATCAGCGCCTGAGCGGTACTATCGCCCACCAGGCTGAGGGCCTTCAGTCGGAAGCGAGGCCCAGCTTGCCCCGCCTGGGGAGCAGCTTTCCAGTAGCCCCACTGGCGAAGTACGCTGTCCCAAGCTGCGGTGTCTGAACTCACCTTCAGCCAGAGCCGTTTTTCGCTGGGAGCCAGGCCGCTCAGCGCCACCTGAAGCCAAAGCACTTCCGCCGCTACCAGATGACCCGCAAATTAGGGTTGCGCGCAAGGTGGGCTTGAACCCAAGCCCTCGTCTGCGCCGAAAGGGGATTCCCCGTCAAACGCAGCTCTGTGAGAGCAGGCAGCTCCAACGCCTCAGGAGGCAAATAGCTTAGCTCGTTGTAGCTCAGGTCCAGCACGCGAAGGCTTTGCAGTTCCCCTATCCCCAAGGGTAGGGCTTTCAGACGATTGTGAGACAGGTCCAGCACTTCCAGCTCGGACCACCCTGAGCACGTGCCTGGGAAAAGGGTTATTTCGTTGTGCGCTAAGATCAAGCAGCGCAGGTGTTTCTGCTCAAACAACACAGCCGGGACGGTGGTAAGGCGGTTGTGAGAGAGGTCTATCCATTCCAAAGAAGGGGGAGGTGTAAGGTAAGCCGGCCAGCTTGAAAGGCTGAGGTTTCGGAGCCAAGCTTTTTTGACTGCGAAGGGGTGGTAGAAGTGGTAGACGACCGCAGCTAAGACGACGATCGCTAAGAGTGAGATCAGCGTCAAGACCATCCAGCGTGGATAGGGGCGGGGTAGAGGCGTGGGAGGGGCCGCTACCGCCGCTGGACGAGAGGAACGGGCTGCTTTCCGCAAAGCCAAGGCCGTCAAGCGCAAATGATACGCCAATCGCAACCGAGGATCGCTGAGAATCCGATAAGCCTCGTTGATTTCTTGCATTTTGCGCAGGGCGTCCGGCTCTCGGCTCACATCGGGGTGGTACAAGCGCGCCAATTCCCTATACCGCTGCCGTATTTGCTCCTCCGAAGCCCCAAAAGGCAAGCCCAGCACATCGTAGTAGGTGCGCATAGCCCGCTTACGCAACATAACACTTTTTCGGGAAAAGCGCATCTTCGCACAGCATGCGGCTTTTTAGATGGCTTAGTTGGGGGTGGCTGGTAGGTAGCCTGCTGGCGCAGGACGCCGATGTCTTTTCAGGCAGCGAGCTCTACACCTGGTGGGAACGGTGGGATGTGCGGGGGTATGTGGATACTTTCGTCCCCATTGAGAGCCGCCCCTGGGGACGCGAGGAGATGCGCTTCCTTCTGGGCCACACCGATACCAGCCGGATGCACCGCCTGGACAAAGCCCGGTATCAGCGGGCTGCCTTTGCGCTTGTGGACTCGCTGCCGCTCCGCCAGAAGCCCCCTTTTCTCCGGTGGGCCTTCCCTAACAATCGGGACCTGCTTGTCTGGCAGCATCCTCACGGAGCCCTGTATATCGGCCCTCTCGTGCAGGTAGGGGCAGGCCGAGATTCCAGCGGCCTGCTGTATCAAAACACCCGGGGAGCTTACCTGCGCGCCCGCCTCGGACAAAAAGTGGGTATCTACGCCGACTTCCTGGAGACGCAAGCCCGCCCTCCCTTCTTCATCGCCCAGCGCTACACCCAGTACCAGACCTTGTGGGGAGAAACCTTTGTCAAGCCTTTCCGCCAAAACGCTTACGACTACACCAACACCCGAGGCTACCTTACCTATTCGCCGGTGCCGGCGGTCCGCCTCAAGTTCGGCCGCGACAAAGCCGTCTGGGGACCAGGATTCCAAAGCCTCTATCTTTCTGACTATCCCCCAGAGTACTTGTACCTGCATATTCGCACGCGGTTAGGAAAGTGGGAGTACCACAATTTTTTTGCTCAGCTTATTGACTTCTTGCCGAATAAGCCCGATGCCTGGGGTGATCAGCCCCGAAAGTACTTGGCGCTGCACCAGCTGCTTTGGCGGCCTCAGCGAGGGGTCTGCATCGGGGTTTTTGAGGGGGTCATGTACAACCCCTGGACACCGCGCGGCTACCGCGGCCTGGAACTGAATTACTTTGTGCCGGTGATCTTCTACCGGGCGGTGGAACAGGCCCTGGGTAGCCCCGACAACGCTATGCTTGGGCTTTTCGGGCGAGCTAACCTCCTGCGTCACTTCCAAGTGTACGGTCAGCTTGCCTTAGATGACTACAACTTCGGTAAGCGCAGAGAAGGCCCAGGATGGTGGGGCAACAAGTACGCCTACCAGGTCGGCCTCAAGGCCTTCGACGTGGGGCTGCCCACCCTGGACGTGCAGGTGGAGCTGAACCAAGTGCAGCCCTACACCTACAGCCATTCCAATGTCGGGGCGGCTTGGACCCAGCACGGTCAATTTTTGGCCCATCCGTATGGGGCTAACCTCAGGGAGCTGGTGGGCTTGGTGCGGTACCAGCCCGTGCCAGGCCTGACCCTGGAAGGCCGCCTGACGTGGCTGCAACAAGGACAAAACACCCCTACCCAGAACTGGGGCGCAAGCCCTTTCCAGACCGACATCACGCATGTGCAGGATTTTGGCAATCGGGTGCTTCAAGGTCAGCTGCAGCGCTCCCGGCTCCTACACGGCCGGCTGGTATGGCAGCCTGGGCTGCAACCCCTCTTCCTGGAAGGGGAAGCCTTCTGGCGGGAAGGGTCCACCGGCGCTTTCTTCGCCCTGCGCTGGATGATGGCCCCTAAGCCCCTCCGCTGGTAGCCCTCCTCTTAGCTACCTTTGTTCCCATGGCCGGCGAAAAAATCATCTACACCATGGTCCGGGTATCTAAGATTATCCCACCTAACCGGACCATCCTAAAGGACATTTCACTTTCCTACTTCTATGGTGCGAAAATTGGCGTAGTAGGGCCAAATGGTTCGGGCAAAAGTACGCTTTTGCGCATCATGGCAGGGGTTGATACCGACTTTCAAGGCGAAGCTAAGCTCTCACCAGGTTACTCGCTGGGCTACTTGCCGCAAGAACCGGTATTAGACCCCGACAAGACAGCTATAGAGATTGTGCGCGAAGGGGCTAAGGAAGTGTACGAGCTTCTTCAGCGGTACGAAGCGCTAAGCATGCGGTTTGCGGAGCCTCTTTCTGACGAGGAGATGGAGAAGCTTTTAGCGGAGCAAGCGGCCCTGCAAGAGCAAATAGAGGCCGTAGATGGATGGAATTTAGACAGTTACATCCAGCAGGCGATGGAAGCGCTGCGCTGTCCTCCTCCCGATACGCCTGTACGCGTCCTATCCGGCGGTGAAAAGCGACGCCTGGCCCTGGCCCGCTTGCTTATCCAAGAACCCGACATCCTCCTCTTGGATGAGCCGACCAACCACCTGGATGCCGAATCCGTGGCTTGGCTGGAAGCCCACCTCCAGCAATACCAAGGCACCGTGATCGCTGTAACCCACGACCGGTACTTTTTGGAAAAGGTGGCGGAATGGATTTTGGAGTTGGATCATGGCCGGGGAGTGCCCTGGAAAGGCAACTACTCTAGTTGGCTGCGCCAAAAAGAAGAGCAGCTCAAGCGGGAAAACGCCTCACCGGAGCGGCAGCGGGCCCTGCGCAGGGAATTGGAGTGGATCCAGATGCAGCCCAAAGACCGAGAAGCCCGACGCAAAGCCCGCTTGGCCGCCTACGAACGCCACGGTTCCGAAGACCGAGAAATCTTTATCGCGCCGGGGCCGCCCCTGGGAGATTGGGCCATCAAAGCCGAAAACTTAGCCTTGCGCGTGGGGGACCGCCTCCTCTTTGAAGGCCTCTCTTTCGCTGTGCCGCGAGGCGCCATCGTGGGCCTCATCGGCCCTAATGGGGCAGGTAAAACTTCTCTTTTTCGCCTCCTGATTGGCGAGCTTCAGCCTACCTCAGGACACTTGGAGGTCTCTCCCAAAGCCGTCATCGCCTACGTAGACCAAGAGCATCGGGTGTTAGATCCCAACAAGAAGCTTCTTGAACAGCTGTCCGGGGGGCAAGAGTACCTCACCGTAGGAGGGCGGCAGCTTCATGTGCGGTCTTACTTGGCGCGCTTTGGCTTTACCGGCGCCGACCAGGAAAAACGCATCGGCGACCTCTCCGGCGGTGAGAAAATGCGCTTCCACCTCGCCTACAGCTTCCAGCAAGGGGCCAACCTCCTCCTCTTGGACGAACCCACCAACGACCTGGACGTGCACACCATCCGAGCCCTGGAGGAAGCCCTGGAAGCCTTCACAGGAGCAGCCCTGATCATTGCTCACGATCGGTGGTTTTTGGATCGGGTGGCCACCCACATCTTAGCCTTTGAGCCAGGCGAGGGGGTGTTTTTTGTGGAAGGCAGCTGGAGTGACTACGAAACGATGTGGCGACCTCGGCTCGTCAAGCGGCCTCCTCCCCGCCACGCCTACCGTCGCCTGCGCGCAGTCGGTAGCTAAGCCCTTCCCTGACCTATGCGCCTCCTCCTCTATGGGCCTTACCTGTACGGCCTTACCCTCTTGGTAATCGGCTTCTGGGCTAGCCGCCTGCGAGAAAAAAGCCTCTACTTTTGGGGAAGCCTGCTTCTGAGCCAAATAAGCTACTTAGGCCTTGTGCTTTTCCTTGTCCAAAACTTTGGCACCCCTACCTATCTTTTGGACATAAAAGGGCATAGCGTGACATTTTCCTATACCGGTCTCTATGTGGCGGGGCTTTCCGCCCTTTTGGGCACACTTTGGGGATTAGGGCTTTATTTTGGGCAGAAGGAAGCGTTCCCTGGACTATGGATTGGGGCTGTTTCTGGAATAGAGGCGATCGTATTGGTTGTTTTGTGGATGGTTTTCTGAGGTGACCAGGCCCAGGGGCAGCGAGGGGTTTGTCTCTCCAGCGCAAGGCGGTACAAGCCAGGGGAGGGGGTTAGGTGGTAAGCGGCCTTCCGTGTCTTAGGGCTAGAAGAAGGTAAGCCGCTGCGCCCTTCTGTTCGGCTCCAGCTTGGGGAAGGGCGCGGTTCTCAGGGGGTGGGCGGATCCGTTTCAGCTGAGGCCAGGTAGGCCCGGAGCAACGCCCGGAATAGCTTGCCGTGGTTGGGCACTTTGAGGTGCAGTAGCTCGTGGATGATGACTTCACGGCGAAACTCGGCCGGCTGGCGCAGGAGGTCGGTATCAAAGGTGAGTCGCCCCCTTGAGGAGCAGCTGGCCCACTTGCGCTTCATGGGGCGAAGGTGTACTTCGCGCGGCGTGACGCCCAACCTTCGGGCCCAAGCTTCTACCTCGGCCCGGAAGAGGTCTATCGGCACGGCTTCTTCCAGCGGTACCCAGGGAGAGGGGGCGGCTTTCCTCATAAGGCGGCCTCGCGCAGTAGATTAAGGATCTCGTCGGCCCAAGCGACAGCGTCGCGGATACCTACCTCTATCAAGGCTTTGTACAGCTCCCTCCGCAGTTCTCTTTCCTGGCTTCGGCTGCTGCTCCAGTGGGGCCATTGCGTAAAGGCGGTTTCCATGCGGTGCGCGACTTGCTGGGCTTGGTCGGCGGGAATCCGCTTGGTACGCAGAGACCATTCCACTGCGAAGGCCTGTGGCGAGAGCGGGCTGGAGGTTCGTTCGGCCTGGGCTTGGTTCAGCTGGCTAATCAGCTCATCCAGTTCCTGGAGCGCTTGCTGGGACTCAATTTGCCGCTGCTCAAAGCGGTGGCGGATGTCTTCGGCGCGCTGGCCAATGGAGAGCAAATAGGGAGCGGTACGGCCTTGCTCTTGCACCAGGTGGTGCAGTTCCTTCAGGAGGTTGAAGACTTTGACCGTGTCGGGTTTGGGTTCCTGCAGGAGGGCCAGGAGGGTGGCCGGGGTTATCGGGCGGGTAGCTTGCGGGGGGCCGACAGCGTGGGTGCCGCTGTGTTGCTGCACAATCTGCGCCGTCTTGCGCAGGAAAGATCTATCCACCGGCACATGGGGCTCGTAGGCCTCTCGCAGCAGACGATACATCGCCACCAGCCGCTGGTAGTCTTCCAGATAAGGGCGGAGAAAGGCATCGGGGGAAAGGATTTCGTAGAGTTCTTCCAGCTCGCGGAAGAAGCGGTAGAAGGCTTCGCGCGTTTCTTTGTCGCGCAAGCGCAGCAGGATAGATTCGGCGAGTTTATCGTCCTTGGCTGCGGGGGAGGGAGCGAGAGAGCTGCCGAGGGTGAGGTACTCTTGGCGGGCTTTTTCCATCAGGGCATCAAAGCGCTGCTGGAGCACCTCCAGGCCTTCCACGAGGCCGCTCACGTCCTGCGAATCAAAAGCCAAGGCCCGCTCCAGGTTCTCAAAGATGCCCACAAAGTCCAAAATCAGCCCGCTGGTTTTGCGCTGGCCTTCCTCGCTTTCGTAGGGGCGGTTGACGCGGGCAATCGCCTGCAAGAGCACATGGTCGCGCATCGGCTTATCCAAGTACAGGCAGTAGAGGATGGGCGCGTCGTAGCCTGTGAGCAGTTTTTCGGTGACGATGAAGATCTGCGGGTTTTCGCCTGGCTTGCGGAAGGCTTGGCGCAGGCGTGTTTCTTCTTCCTCTTTCAAGTGGTAGCGTTTGAGATGCGGCGGGTCGTGGTGAGCGGCGCTGATGATCACCGCGCTCCACTCGGCAGGCAGGTAGCGATCCAGAGCTTCTTTGTACAAGGCGCAGGCCTCGCGGTCCGCCGCCACCAGAAAGGCCTTATAGCCCATGGGCTGAACGTAGCGCCGGAAGTGGTCCGCGACGAAGGCGGCCACTTTGTCTACCCGTTCGGGGTTCTTCAGGAGGGAGGTCAGCGTGACGGCGCGCTCAAGGACGCGGTTGAGTTCTTCCACTTCGGCCACGCCCTCCAGGCTCGCCAATGCCCAGAATTCGCGCTCCATGGTTTGTGGGTCCACCCTTAGGTCATTGGGCGCCAGCTGATAGTGCAGGGGTACCGTGGTGCCGTCCTGAATGGATTCCCGGATAGCGTATTTGTCCAGGTAAGGACGGCCCGTTGGGCTGCGCGCGTCCTCGGCGCCAAACACCTTGAAGGTACCTTTGCCATGCGCCGTGCGGTCAATGGGCGTGCCGGTAAAGCCCACCAAGACGGCCTGGGGCAGCGCACCCATGAGGTAGTTGCCCAGCTGGCCGCCGGTGCTGCGATGCGCCTCATCCACCAACACAAACACATTGCGCCGCCGGCAGAGATCGGCGGGCATGCCGTCAAACTTGTGGATCATCGTTACCACCAAGCCGCGGGTATCGGCCTGGAGGAGCTGGCGGAGGTGATCCTTGGAACGCGCCAGGTGCACCCGTCCAAAGCCCACCGCTTCCAGGTTCTGGAAGAGTTGGCTTTCCAGCTCGTTGCGATCCACAATCAGCAGGACGGTGGGGTTGTCAAAGCGGGGGTCCTCAATCAATCGGCGGGCAAGGGTGAGCATGGTGTACGTCTTGCCGGAGCCTTGGGTGTGCCAGATGAGGCCGCGGCGAGGTGCCTCCGGCTTCGTTACCGCTTCATAGCAACGCGCCAGGACCCGCTCGGTGGCGCGCATCTGGTGCGGGCGCAAGACAATCTTTTGCAATTCGCCGTCCTTGCGGGCAAAAAGGATGTACTCCGTCAGCAGGCGCAGCACACGCCGCGGCGCCATAAAGGACTTGACGAGCCTCTCAAAATCGGGCGGGTAGGCCCCGCTTACCTCCTCCCGCCAATTGAAAAGCGCCTTACGCGAAAGGGACCAGGTGGCCCCGTACAAAAATTGCGCCAGGTTGGTCAGGGCAAAGAGTTGGACCTGGGCCATCAGCTCGGGCGCTTCCTGATGGTAGCGCCTCAGCTGATCCAAGGCCTCGGCCAGGCCCTCCGGACGGGTGGCGGCTTTGGTCTCTACCACCAGAACGGGGATGCCGTTCACCAGGAAAACCACATCGGCGCGGATGCGGCGCGCACCGCTCTGGAAGGTAAACTCCTCCGTCACGTGGAATTGGTTGGCTTCGGGCTTTTCTGCCTCTAGCAGACGCAGCTGGCGCTCGCGGCGTTCGGCCGCAACGGCGAAGGTCTTTAGCCCCTTGAGGTATTCCCAGGCTTCGCGGTTGCCCTCAATGTCGGCGCGCAGGGCAAGCAGCCGGCGGATCACCTCTTCGGCCTGAGCGGCCTCGGTCACCACCCCGGGGTTGAGGCGCTGGAGGGCCTCCACCAGCACGGCTTGCAGGAAGGGCTTATCCAAGCCGCCACGCAGCCGCAGGGCTTCGTCGGGGGGAAGGTAGGCCCAGCCCGCTTCCGTCGCGTAGCGGATAAGCGGGTTTTGGACAGTGTGACGCTCGGATGCCAGGGTCATGGTTACCGCTCTGTGAGGTGGGTCCGCATTTCTCGTGCCAGCGGCTCCTCAGCAATGGATTTGGGGTTGTGTTTGTCCATGTGCCAGCGCAGGGGGTTTTCGCGAAGGTACTGGCGCATGGCGTCCAGGGCCCGTTCATGGCGGATGAGGGGTTCGTCATAGTTGCGCCCCCAGACGGTCGCGCCGAACCGTTCGATAGGGGCACAGCGCCGTCGTGCCCCAACACCAACTGCGGCCTCGTGCGCGTTTTCCCCCGCGGCGTTGTCCACAATCCAAATAATCCCATGCACGTGGTTGGGCATCACGACGAACTGATTGTCCTGCAATCGCACATACGGACGAATCTGCGCGGTTTTGAACCCTTCTTCGCGGACAATCTCACCCCAGGCGTTTAATTGCATTTTTCCCTTCACCACAGACCCAAGCAGGGACGCGCGCTCGTAGGTGCAGATAGGGATAAAATACGCCCCCGGTTGGGTGTAATCGTACCCTTTCGACCGAATAGAGCGCCGAGGGTGGCGGGTTGGGTCATGCCGAGACATGGGGCTCCTCCTGTTGGAAACGGGCGATGAAGTCCGCCGGCAGCCGCCGTTTTGCTGTCATCAGCTCGTGCAGGAGGGTCCTAAAAAGCGCCTCCAGCGCACGCCCATACGCCTCCTCCGCCTCAATGCGCCGATCCACCGCCCGCAGCATGCGGGCGATCTCCTGCTGCTCGGCAGAGGAGGGGGGGAGGGGGATGAGGAATACTGCCTGTTGACGTGAGGGCATTTACTTCGGCTGCCTGTCCGTTCTGGGACACAGTTTCGCCAGATGCCGCACTTTGGTCGTCAAAAAGATAGAAGCGATAGTTGCTGGTTAAGCGTTACTCATGCGGGTCACTCCTCAACCGATTAAGTGGAAGCAAGCACAGCGGTTCTGGTACAGATGACCAAGTAAAAGCCTGTCCTGACCTGAGCCGTCCGAGCATCAGAACCATATCTTCCAGACCTCAAGTAAGCGGATTTGGGAATCTTCTGCGTCTGGACACCACAGGCTAAGTTACATTGTCCCATTCCGCGGCCATATTCGGATATGTCAGTAAGTACGCAACTCTTGGACCAACAGCTTCACGCCGGGCGGATGCGGCCCTAAACCAGCGTTCCCACCTCACCCAACTTTACCACTTGCCAGTGGGCGGGGAGGGGGCCGATTTCGGTGTCCTGGAGGGGCACGTGATCGGTCTGGTGCGTGGGCACCGGTCCGTAGGTGAAAAGGTGGCGCATCAAGCTCTTTTTGAATTCCTTGAGTGCGGCGACCACCCGCTCGCTCGCCTCCTTCGCCCGCTGCACCGTGCGCAACACATGGGCAATCGCTCGCTGCTCAGCAAGCGGAGGAAGGGGGATTACAAGATTTTGAATAAATCTATAGTTCGCTTCTTTCTTGAAACCTCTAAATCTTATTTCCTGATCAAAAATGGACCTAAATAAACTTGTCCTCATATACCACCATAAATATTCAGCATTTACCCACTCCTTCAACGCATAGAATTCGTAGTGTGTCGTGGCTGCGACTTGCTGCGTCAACAAAGCTATAGCACCTTGATGAAGGTTAATCTTTGAAGATACCAATACAGCCTGCCTTCCTGGTATGAATAAGTCAGTATTCGTTTTTCTTATAGATCTTAGGACAATTTTTCCGGTATCAAATGATATCTTTTCTATTATTGGAATATTCCCCTTATAGTCCTTATAAGAAACCTTTATCCTATCTGGATACATCACCTCCCCCAACCTTACCACCTGCCAGTCGGCGGGGAGGGGTCCGAGTTCGGTCATTTTATAACCGTCGGGCGGGATCTCTTTCATCACCGGTTTCCCATTTGCCGTGTTCATTTTGAGTTCTCCAAAATACTTTTCGGCATTTTCGCCAAATAATCGCCAAAATTGCCAAGTCCTCGCCAAATCGATCGAGAATACCGCCGCAGGCGCAGATTTTCGGGCAGAGAAACGCCCGCATGGATGTCCAATATGTCCGAAAAATGTCCGTTATTGAGCCAGAACATAGCGCCTTCCTTTCTTTTGGCCCTCTGCCTTCACTAAGCCTTTGTCCACAAGTGCCTGCAGATCACGCTGAGTAGTTTTTACCGTGAATTGAGGGAAAAGTCGGTGCAGTTCGCCCGTCGAGGCACCAGGGCGACTGCGTAGAAAGGCAATGATCTGAATCTGCCGTTCGTTCAAGCCCATCGCCTGGAGGCGTTCGGGGGTGTAGGGGTCTTGGCTGAAGACCACGCGCAGCCCACCCTGCCAGTTGGCGAATGCGGGGGTGGGTAGGCCCTGGGCACGGCACAGCTGCACGATGCGTGTGGTGCCGGTGCCCCACTGCTCAATAATGCCCGCATAATAAAAGACCTGGGCCAGCAAGGGATTGCGCTTGACCGAGCTGTGCGGACCGTAGAGCTGCTCCACCGTCAGCGGCGGCGGCAACTCGCCTGGGCTCCAGACCTGCAGGCGGTCTTCTTCCAGCCGAATCTGGATATCCGACGGGTAGGTGTAATCGCGATGGATGAGGGCGTTGACCACCGCTTCACGCAGGGCGTCGAGGGGATACTCCCATACCTCGCGGCGTTGCAAGCCCTCCAGGGACAGCTCCTTCACGCGGATGTCAAAGCGCACCTTGAGCACCTGCCGAAAGCGCTCCATCACACCCTCCAGCTGTTGCCAGAGAGTGCCTCGGAAGTCGTGGCTGTCCAGGATTTGGTTGTCTCGGAACAGCCCGATGCGTACCTGCGCCAGCGGGAATAGGCGTTGCGGGTTTTGGGCAAAGAGCAGCACCGCCGCGTTGGTAAGTTTCCCTTCACGGATAAGCCCCAGGTTTTGCAAGGTCGCCTGCGGATGTTGCGGGTCTATGAAGGGCAACCTGTCGCGGGCAAGGCGTGCAAAATGGCGCAGCGCCTCCTCGTCCAGATACTGAGGCCCCCACTCGCTGACGAGACCGTCCCAGTGGAGGCCTAAGCGCTGCATGACCTGGCGCGCCAGTTCGTCTTGGGCAAAGTCGCGGTTCGTGGAGCCGACCCGACGCAGATAACGCCCCCGATAGGCGACCAGCCGCGCGGCGGGTTCCACCGTAATGCGAATCACAGGACGACCCTGCAGCGATACGATTTCCACCGAAGGTGTGATCCCCAGATGCGCAGCGATTTGATTGGTGATGCGTTGGATTTCGCGGTCGTCTGCCTGTGCGCCCACGACAGTACCATCGTCCTGGATGCCAATCCAGAGCGTGCCTCCATCGGTGTTCGCGAAAGCCGCCAGGTCCTCCAAGGCGCGCTCCGTCCATTCGCGTTTCCACTCTATCGTTTGACTTTCCGTTGGCATCTGGGCTGTCATGGCTCTTGCCTGAAGCCCAAAGTTTGCAATATTTCTCGAAGCGCTTTTTCGGCTTGGGCCCGCTCTTCCTGGGCTTCGTCCAGGCGCACGAGGGCCTCCTCCAGCGGCAGGACGTCCTCGCCGCCGTTTGCGCTTACATAGCGGCTGGGCGAGAGGTTGTAATCGTTGCGGGCGGCTTCGTCTTGGGTGATGAGGGCAGAGAGTCCCTCGCGTGCTTCCCAGTTTTGATACAGCTGGGCGATGGTGTGGATGTGCGTGTCTTGGAGGTAGTTTTTGGGTCTGCCTTTGGCAAAGAGTTGGCTGGCGTTGATGAGCAGGATTTGGCCTTTATGGCGCTTGCGGCGGTTGATCAGGAGGATCACGCCTGGGGCGGTGGTGTTGTAGAAGAGGTTTTCGGGCAGGAGGATCACCGCTTCGATCAGGTCGCGTTCCACGAAGGCTTTGCGGATGTCGCGCTCGCGGCTTGCGCCTTGGTTGCCACTGCCGCGGCTCACGGCGCCGGTATCCAACACCACCGCCATGCGTCCGGTGTCGTTGAGCGAAGCCAGCATGTGCTGCAGCCAGCCCCAGTCCGCGCTGGAGCCAGGCGGCGCCCCATACGGAAAGCGCCCGAAGGGGTCGTTCTCGTACAGATCGGTGGGGAACTTCTGGTTCCACATGGGGTTGGCCACCACCAGGTCAAAGGTTTGGAGCCGTCCGCTTGCCTCGCGAAAGGCGGGGTGGCGCAGGGTATCCCCGAGGCGGATGTCGGCCTCCAGGTCGTGGATGACGGCGTTCATGCGCGCGATAGCGAAGGTGGCCGGGTTGATCTCCTGACCATAGAGCTTGAGCGGGCGGATTTGAGAGGGCAGGCGGCGACGGCCGTTCTGGTCCTGGCCGTACTTTTCCAGCAGGTGCAGGTGGCTCTTGATCAGGAGCCCCCCAGACCCGCAGGCCGGGTCATAGACCGTCATGCCCGGTTCGGGCTCCAGGAGGCGCGCCATGAGGAGGCCGACTTCGCGCGGGGTGTAGAATTCGCCGGCGCTCTGGCCTTGGTCTTCGGCGAACTTGCGCAGGAGGTACTCATAAGCGCGGCCCAGCACGTCCGGCTCCACATCATGCAAGCCGAGGCGCCGGCGCGAGAGCACCTCTATCAGCGCCGCCAGATGGTCATCGGGGAGGATGCGCTGGCCAGCGGCGGTGGCGTTGAAATCCACCATGTCAATCACCCCGGAAAGGCTGGGGTTTTCGCGCGCCACCGCTCGGACGGCATCGGTCAAGTATTGCCCCAAGTGGGTGGTCTGATGGCGGATGCTGGGCCATCGGGCGTTTTCGGGGATGTAGAATCGGACCACGCCATGGCCCTTGGCGATGAGCCCCCGTTCGCGCTCCCCTTCTATAATGTGCGTCGCCGTTTGCCAGCTGCCGTACTCCTTGCTCAGGCGCGCCAGTTCGTCCTCAAACACATCGGAGAGGCGCTTCAAAAAGACCAGCGGCAGGATGTAGTCCTTGAATTTGGGGGCGTCCACTGGCCCGCGCAGGGCGCAGGCAGCCTCCCATAGCCAGGCTTCCAGCTCTTGGGCGGGCATCAGCTTGGATCCGTTAGCCTGACAGCGCAGCGCAGGTCCAAGTAAAGTAGGGGATGACGTCGGGCTGGGGCTGTAGACTTTGGGATACGCCGCATGCGGCAAAAATACGAGGGACGCAGGGGCCTACATAGCGCGAAGGGAGGGTTACTGCGCTACCCGCTCTATAGGCTGCGTTTTGAGGTCAGGCCGGGTTGTTAGGGGGCCAGCCGAAGGGGGTAAGCGCGCTGGCCCAGCCGCAGCAGGTACAGGCCGCTGGGGTAGGCGCTTAGGTCCAGGGTGAGCGGTTGGGTGGGGTAGAGGCTTCCTTGGGCAAGCAGGCGTCCCAGCGCATCGTAGAGGGCGAAGGGTTCCGCTTCGGAGGCTTGCAGGCGCAGGGTTTGGCCTTCAAGCAGGAAGGGTACTTCCCAGGTGATCAGTTTACGAGCCAGGAGGCGGGTAGGGCCTTCTGGCGAGCGCACGCTAAAGGTCACTTCGTAGGTACCTGGGGCAGGCAGGCTATAGGTGAGGGTTCCTTCCAGGGTGGGGGGAAAGGTCAGGTGGTAGGGCGTCTGTTTGGCGGCGAGGGGCCGGATGTCCAGGGCGATTTCCGTGAGGGGGAAGTCAGACTGGAGCTTGTAGGGGTGGGTTACGCGGCCGGCGGGGTCCATGTGGGTTTCCCAGGCTACAAGCCGTAGGAGAGCCAGCGGGCAGGGGCTGACCGGCGTCCAAGCGAGGTTTAGGAGGGTGCCGCCGGGATCGCCAGGCGTGGCCCCTCTATCAAAGCGGGCTGAGCCCGGAGGGATGCAGTTGGAATTGCCGGAGTTGTTGCAGCCGTTTGCGTTTTCGTTGCGAGGGGTGCGTTCTTGGCCGTTGAGTCCGCCGCCAAGGGAGAGGCTGACGTTTGGGGGCAAGGCCGCTTCAGAGAAGGCTACGAAGCCGCCGCTGCCTCCGCCGCCGGGTCCATGGTCAGGGGTGCCTATGCAAGGGCAGGTTTCCCAGCTGGCGTGTTGGCCCCGAGCGCCTTGCGCGCTAATGGGGAGGGTTCCTGTGAAGGTAGGGCAGTAGATAGCGATGCTGCCGCCGGCCCCGCCTCCTCCGGCGCCATCGTTTCCGGAGCTGGCGGTGTTAGCGTTAGCGCAGTTGGGTCCGAGGTTGTGGGAGGAGGTGGTTCCTTCGGCTACGAGGGCGGCGCCTGGATTGCTGACGAGGCGTGCGGCTCTGAGGAGGATGATGCCGCCGCCGTTTCCGCCGTGGCCTCCTTCGCCGTTGTTTTGCTGGCCGCCGCCGCCTCCCCCTCCGAAAAAGAGCCGAGGATCCGAAGGTGCCAAGAAACCTCCCAAAGCCTCTCCACCCCGGCCTACGGGGGATTGGATCAGGTAGGCGTAGATATTGGCTACGCAGGCGCAGGTGGTCCACCCGCCTTGTCCTCCGGCGCCGTAGTTTCCTCCTCCGCCTCCGCCGCAGTTGTGGAGGTTTCCGCCGCCGCCCCCGTTGGCGAGCTTACCGCGGTGGGCAAAGTGCTGGTTAGAAGGCCAGTTGGCGATGCCCTCGCCTTTGTTTCCTGCCCACATGTCCGCTGGTCCAAACCAAGTGGTGTCCCGAAAGAGATCCGGGTCGCCACTGCCACAACTGCCGTTGTTTTGGTTTTGGGAGCGCACTCCTCCCCGAAACCCCTGTCCAGAGACCTTGATATCGGCGTTGAGGGTGAGGGTGCCTTCCGTTTCAATCACGACCAGCCCTCCACTTTTGCCATCCCAGGGTTGGGCATACACCTGTCCGTCCACCGATACATCGGTGGTGTGGTACGAGACTTTGACCACTTGGATGGCATCGGTGGTGGGGTCGCCAAAGGGTCGCGTAAGGGGGCAGTTGAGCAGGAGGGTGGCTCCGCTGATGGATTGGATGTTGGCAAACTCAAAGAGGCCGGCCCCACCGAGGTTGATGATGGTGCCGTAGGTGCTGTTGTTGGTCGTGGCGATGGTAGCGCCCTTAGCCTGGTAGACGAGAATACGATCTCCCGGTGCAAACAGCGTTGGATCGAGCACTTCTACTTGCCCAGGCCCTGGAAAGCTCATCACCGGCGAATACTGGTTGACCATGCCTGAAAGCTGCGCCAAAACAAGGCTTACATTCATCAACGCTGTAAGTACACGCATGAAGGCCGAAAGCGGCAAAAATCGTGCCTGAGGGGGCTTTTTATCTTCAAAAGGCTGGTTTATATTTTGTTAGCTACCTTTCCAGGGTGAGTTTGTAGGAGGTGGTGCCGATGAGCAGCAGGTAGATGCCAGGGGGCGAGAGGCTGAGGTCTAAGGATTGGGGTTTAGCTGGGCTGAGGGTTCCGGCTTGGAGGAGGCGTCCCAGCGCATCGTAGAGGGCGAAAGAGGTCTCGGTAGAGCTGGTGAGGGTAAGCTGCCGATCCCGCAGGGTAAAAGGTCGGAACCAAGAGAGGGATTGGGTAGCCAGGCGTCGGGTAGCTCCCCCGCTTAGACGAACTTGAAAGGACGCTTGGTAGGAGCCTTCTGCCGGCAGAGGATGAGCGGCTGCTGCTTCGGTATGGGGAGGAAAAGTCACCAGGTGGGAGGAGGCTGGATTTTGGAGGGGCTGCAGTTCAATCTCTATGGCGGTGAGAGGGAGGTCGGTCTCTATTTGCCAGCGGTGATGGACTTGGCCGGTGGGGTCTACGTGGGCTGTCCACTGGGAGAGTCGGAGGTAAGGGAGGGGGCAGGGGCTTACGGGCGTCCAAGGAAGGTTATACAAGCTGGCGCCGTTGGTGCCGGGCGTCGCGCCGCGGTTGTAGCGGTCAGGGCCAGCAGGAATGCAGTTTCCCGTGTTGGTGCAGCCATATTGGTTTTCATCCAAGGGGGTCAGTTCTATGCCGTTTTGGCCGCCGGTGGCGAGGACGGCGAGGCCTGGGGGCAGGGCGGCGGTGGAGAGCCAGGCATACCCTCCGCCACCCCCGCCGCCGGGTCCATGATCAGGGGTGCAGGAGCAGAGGTGGGAGCTGCAGTTTTGGCCGTTGGCGCCGCGCACATCCACGGTGAGCGTGCCCACGTACGTGGGGCAGTAGAGAGCGACTGCGCCCCCGGCTCCGCCACCCCCTGCGCCGTCGTTGCCAGCGAAGGAGACGTTGGTCTGGCCGCAGCCGGTACCCAGGTTTTGCGTGCCTTGGGCGCCGCTGGCAAGGATTTGCCGGCCGTTGCCTACGATCTGGTTGGCCCGCAGGATCACGAGGCCGCCGCCAGGGCCGCCTACGCCACCTTGGTCGTTGTTGTGGTGGCCGCCGCCTCCACCCCCTCCGAAAAAGAGTCGGGGATCGGCGGCACTAAGGTAGCTTGCCAGCGAGAGCCCTCCCAGGCCGATGCCAGAGTTGGACACAGAAAAGCCTGAGCACCACCACCGCGAGCCGCAAGTGGTCCATCCTCCTGTACCGCCGGCGCCGTAGTTTCCTCCTCCGCCTCCGCCGCAGTTGTGGTTGTTGCCGCCGCCCCCGCCATTGGCGAGCTTGCCGCGGTAGGCGTAGTGGTTGATGTTAGGCCAGTCGGCGACGCCCTCTCCTTTTCGGCCGGCTTGATCGTCGGCCGCTCCGACGTAGGTGGTCGCATTACAGGCGGAGCTGCTTCCTCCGTTGAGGGAACGATCACCGCCCCGAAAGCCCCTCCCTCGCACGTCTATGTCTGCGTTGAAGGTGAGGGTGCCTTCGGTTTCTATGACGACGAGGCCCCCTTTTTGGCCGTTCCAGGGCGGGGCGGTGACCGTACCGGTAAGGCTTACGTTTCCTGGGTGGTAGGAGACCCGCACCACTTGGGTGGCGGTGCCGACAGGGTTCGCCAGATAGAAGGGCCGGGTCAAAGGACAGGTAAGCGTAATCGTGTTGCCTACCACCGACTGGACTACCCCAAACTCAAAAAGTCCTGCCCCGCCTATGCTGGTCACGTCGCCGTACGTGGAGGTGTTGGTTTGATCGATGGTAGCGCCTTTAGCTTGGTACACCAGCACGCGGTCCCCTGGAGCAAATCCCGCCGGGTCGTCCACCTGCAGCGTGGCCGGATCAAGAAAAGCTGTTACGGCCGCGTACTGGTTCACGATGCCGCTAAGCTGCGCTCCTACCCAGCCGAGAGAGAGAAACAGCTAGGTAGGGCCTGGTCATGACGAGGTACTTTCATCAAAGGTACGGTAAAGCAAGGGGGTTTGCGTCGTGTAAGGGCTCAGTGGTAGCTTAGGCGGGCTGAGAGGTCGGTTTGGCTTCCTGAGTGGGTGATTTTGTGTTACTTTTGCGGGGATGGAGCTTTACAATCGGGATGCGCGTCGGGCTGCGCTGTGGGAGAAGCACCAAGCCCGGCTGGAAGAAGCGCGGGCTGCCTGGCACCGTCGCACGTACTGGTTTGCTTATCCGGAGGAGCCCCGAGCTTATCCGGAGGCCTGGGCTTTGCAGGGAGAGAGCGACTTTAAGGCGCAGTGGGGTCGGCCTTTTGATCGGCTACGGCAGCCAGGCCGCCGCTGGGTGCTTTCTGATGAGGTTTCGCCCTACACGCAGCAGCCGTTGGGTATTTCGTATCCCCAATCGGATGTCGGAGAGTGGATAGAAGCCGCCCGAGAAGCTCTCTCGGTGTGGCGGTGGGTGCCGTGGACCGAACGGTTGGGCCTGCTGATGGAGTCGGTGGAACGGTTCTCGCATCGGTTTTTTGAGGTGGCGCATGCCACGATGCATACGACAGGCCAGGCGTGGATGATGTCCTTTCAGGCCTCGGGGCCGCACGCAGCCGATCGCGCCGTGGAAGCCTTGGCCGTGGCGTACGAGGAGCTGAGCCATATCCCTTACAGCGTTCGCTGGGAGAAGGACCTGGGCAAAAGCCAAGTCGTGATTCAGAAGTACTTTACCCCTCAACCTGAGGGCCTTTCGCTGCATATAGGGGTCTCTACCTTTCCGGTGTGGAATGTGCTGCCGGGGCTCTATGCAAGCCTGGCGGTGGGCAGCCCGGTCATCCTCAAGCCTCACCCCCGCGCTATTTACCCCATTGCTGTGGTGGTGAGCATCTTACAAGAGCTTTTTGAGCAGTACGGCTTGCCTCCTGCGATTGTGCAGCTGGCCGTAGATACGATTCGGGAGCCGGTTACCAAGGCCTTGGCCGAACACCCCTGGGTACGCATCATTGATTACACAGGCGGAACGGAGTTTGGGCGGTATCTGGAGTCTCTGCCGGGGAAAATCACCTTTTTGGAGAAGGCTGGGGTGAACGGCGTGCTTCTTGAGAGCGTGGAAGACCTGGAGGCGGTAGCGAAGAACCTGGCTTTTTCGGCCAGTTTGTACAGCGGGCAGATGTGCACCGCTCCGCAGAATGTGTACGTGCCTCGCGGCGGGGTCAAGTCTCCTCAGGGGGTGATAGCGTACGAGGAGGTGCGAGCGGCTCTGACGAAGGCTATAGAAGACTTGGCAGCTCACCCGAAGGCGGCGCCGGCTATTTTGGGCGCTTTGCAGAATGACCAGGTGGCCGAACGGATTCAGCGGCTTGCGGCCCAGGCGGTGGTTCATCGGGCTGCGGCGGCGTACACCCACCCGCAATACACCGAGGCCCGTACGCTGACCCCCGTTGTAGCCGAAGCCCCTGTTCCCGATGCAGCCTGGACGCAAGAAGAGCACTTTGGCCCCCGCTTGGTGGTGGTGCCCGTTCAAGACGCGCAGGAAGGGTTAGAGCGGTTATACCAGCTTGCTCGGCAGAAAGGCATGCTTTCCTGTGCAGTTTACACGATTGATCCTTCTTTTCAGGTGCAAGCGGCCCGCCTTCTTTCTGAAGCGGCGGTGCCCGTGAGCTTCAACTTCCGGGGGCAGGTTTTCATTAACCAGAGCGTGGCGTTTTCAGACTTTCACGGTACGGGCGGCAATCCTGCCGGCAACGCTTCGTTCACGGATGCGGCCTTCGTGGTGAAGCGGTTCCGGTGGGTGGGCCTGCGCGACTGCTTGGCAGGGTGAAGGGGAAGCTCGTCTGGATAGCAGGACTTGCTGCGGTTTTTGCGCAGGTTGGGTATGTAGAGGAGGGGGAAGCTTCGTACTATGCGCCGGCTTTCCATGGGCGGCGTACGGCTTCGGGGGAAAAGTACGATCGGCGCGCCTACACCGCTGCGCATCGGACGCTACCCTTTGGTACCGTCGTGCGGGTCACGGACAAAGCTACGGGCCGTTCGGTCGTGGTGCGCATCAACGACCGAGGCCCTTTCAAGCCCACCCGCATCCTGGATTTGTCTGAACAGGCGGCTAAAGACCTGGGCATGCTGGCCCGAGGTGTGGCGCAGGTGCGGGTGGAAGTAACCCAGGTTCCTGAAGCGGCCCAAGAAGGGGGTTCGGCCTCCCAGCATGGAGCGCATAGACCGGCGCTTTTTAGCACCCCCGATGGCAAGCCTTTTCAGCCGAAGCCTTACGCTGTCCAAGTCGGGGCCTTCTCAGAGCTGGTGAATGCCCAGGCCCTGGCTCGCAACGCCCAGAAAGAAACGGGGAAAGAGGCTTATGTGTGGCGAGCCATGCATCGGGGACGGGCTTTATACCGGGTGCTGGTGGGCAGCTTCGGCCAGCGTAAGGAGGCGGAAAAGCTCCGAGACCAGCTCAAACGAGACGGGTGGAACGCTTTTGTCGTACATTTGCCTTCATGAGCGATTCGCGAGGAAGCGGGGCTTTCTGGGCTTTTTTAGCCGGTGTGGCGGTGGGGACGGTGGTAGGGATCCTGATAGCGCCGGACACCGGCTCTAATACCCGTCGCCGCCTTCGCCAAAAGCTTAGCCAGTATTGGGAGGGGATGCGTAGCAAACTCACGGGCGAAAAGACCTCTCCTTACGAGCAAGCGCGGGAAAAGGCTTTCATGGAGAGCGGCCTTCGTCCGGACGAGTATCGCAAAGCCGAGCAGCTCCTCCTGGAGATAGAAGGGCTTCTCGGCGAAGTGCGCAGCACCACCAGCTAAGCGAGTTTCGTATCTTTGCCCCGGTATGCGATACGGGAAGTGGGCCATCCTCGGCTTGCTCATAGCGTGTGCGCCGGTAGCCAAAGAAAACGCTAACCAGGAGGGTACACCAAGTGGTGAAAAGTCGGCTGCGGTCAGCCCTACAGGCACCCAAGCCGCTGAACCTGTGGCTAAAATAGAATTTGACAAGGTAGAGCATGACTTCGGCAAAATTCGTGAAGGGGAGAAGGTTTCGTACCGCTTCAAAGTGAAAAATCCTGGGACTGTTCCCCTGCGGATTACGGACGTCAAGCCTTCCTGCGGTTGTACGGCGCCGGCCTGGACGAAAGAACCTATCCCGCCGGGGGGCGAAGGCTTCGTGGAAGTCGTATTTGACTCGCAAGGCCGCAGCGGTGAGCAGCTCAAGACAGTGACTGTATTTGCTAACACAGACCCTCCTTCGCACCTCTTGCGGTTTCGGGGAGAAGTGATACCAGCCAATAAACAGTAAGTACAGGTATGTGGCATTTTGTATGGGCAGATGGGGGGCCCGCGGCCGGTCCAGGCTCCGGCCCCATGATTATTCAGCTCATTTTCCTGCTGGGGATTTTTGCGGTGTTTTACTTTTTTCTTATCCTTCCTCAGCGTCGCCAGCAGAAAAAAGAGCAAGAGTTTCGCAATTCCCTCAAAAAAGGAGACAAAGTCATCACCTCCTCGGGCATCTACGGGGAAATTGTCTCCATAGAGGGGGACACGGTGCTCCTGGAGGTGGATAAGAATGTGAAGATTCGGGTAGAGAAGGTCGCTATCCGTTCGTACGCGCAGCCGAGTGCTGCCGGATGAGAGAGGTCCTTTTGGGAGGCTTGGCCCTGGTGGCCGCCGTTTTTTTATGGCTCCTGGTCAAGCTGGATCAGCGCTACGAAGTCCGGAAGGCCGTATGGGTTCGCCTTTGGGGCGGAGAAAAGACACCCGCTAACCTGATGGCGGCTGAAGTCCAGATTGGAGGCTCAGGGGCTACGCTACTTAGGCGCCGCCTTCCTGACACGCTGTCCCTGGCGCGCCTATGTAAGGGGGTCTATCCGGCGGATAGGGATTTTTTCGTGCGATGGGTGTTTTGGGGAGCCAAAGAAGCGGACCTGTGTGCTCAGCTTGAGCAGGTGGTCTACCATCCCAAATTGCGGTGGATTCTGCCGGAAGGGGCGGAGTTTGTAGAACCGTACAGATGGGTTTCTGATACGGTCTGGGTGTGGAAAGGTCACCTTTTGCCGCCCTACGAGCAGGAGGTTGTGGCCCAAATCGGCTACCATACCTACCCTGTGCCTCTTCCTCCTTCCTGGGGGGTGTATCCTGAGACGCTGTATGTACAAGCCCACATTGGCCGCTACTTGCAAGCCGAGGTGGAAGTGGAGCCTCGCATTGTGGGGGCTGGGAGGTATCAGGTGCTCCTGCGGCCGGCGCGCGTTCAGGTACGCTTCCTTCTGCCGGAGTCCTACGCAAGCGACTGGGACCCCTCTGAGTTTGAGGTGGTGGTGGATATGCAGAAAGTGCTCCCCGAAGACACGGCGGTTTACCCCGAATTGCGCCGGAAGCCTCCCTTTGTGCGTCATGTAGAGCTGGTGCCTCGCAGCCTTGAATTTACCCGCATATACTGATGCAACTGGTGGGGCTGACAGGGGGTATGGGGGTGGGCAAAAGCTTCATTTTGCGTCTCCTGGAGGAGCAAGGGTACCCCGTGTACAAGGCGGATGAACGAGCTAAGCTGCTCATGGAGACTCGCCTGCGCCCTGCTATTGAAGCCCTGGCTGGCCCAGAGGCTTTTACGCCAGAAGGCCGCCTTGATAGGAAGTATCTCGGTGCCCGCGTTTTTGCTGAACCCGCCCTGCGAGAAGCCTTGAATAACCTGGTGCATCCTCATACTTACGCGGACTTCGTGGAGTGGGTCCAAGCGCAAGAGGAGAAAGGCCGTAAGGTTGTCTTTAAGGAGGCGGCTATCACCCTGGAGACCGGCATGAAGAAAGGCCTTACCGCCTTGGTGGTGGTCTATGCGCCGCTGGCGGTGCGTCTCCAGCGCTTGAAAGCCCGCGATAACCTTCCTGAATCGGCTCTCCTGGCGCGGCTGCGCAGCCAGTGGCCCGAATGGAAAAAGCTCGCCCACGCCGACTTCGTCATCGTCAACGACGGGCTACCTCCCTCTCCAGCCCCAACTCCAGGCCCTGTTTCAAGTCTTACACCTTCCTTCTCCTCCCTACCTTTGCTGAATGCTGCGGGCCTACCGCCTTGCCCCCTACGAACAAAGAAAATGGGAAGCCCTCCAAGCCGTCAATCCCGATGAGCTCAAAGACTATCTTTGGATAGATATTTGCAGCGTAGAGCGAAAGGAGCTCAGGTATATTGAAGATTCTTTTGGCATACGCTTTCCCTCCAAGCAGCAGGTGGAAGAAATTGAGACCAGTTCTCGCTATCACGAGGAAAACGGGTCTATGCTTCTAATCATGCGGCTCATTGAGATCCAGCCTGAAAACGAAGGGTTAGCCCTTTACGAGCAGGACCTGAGCTTAATTTGGCAGCAAGATCGGATTTTCACTTACCGAGAGCGGGAAAGCCGGGTGTTTCAGGAGCTTGTTCGTCGGCTCAAGGGCAATACAGAGTCTGTAGATTCGTCTCTCAAGCTTCTTTTAGCGATTTTAGGGCAGATTGTAGATACCGACGCCGACAATATTGAGCTGATTTCTCAGTATATCTACCGGCTTTCCAATCGCCTGCGCGAAGCCGATTATGCAGCCCAGCAGCGCATTATTCTACAGACGCAGCGCTTGCAAGAATTTCTCATCCGTTTGCGAGAAGGGCTTTTTGACATCCAGCGGGTGCTTTCGCTTATGATCCGGTCCCAGCGCCTAAGCGAACCCTACCGAGAAATCGTTCGCATCCTCCTCAAAGACATCTCTTCCCTCATAGACCACAATAACTTTAGCTTCCAACGACTTGAATCCCTTCAAAACACCATCCTTAGCCTCATCAACTTGGAACAAAACAGGATAATCAAGATATTCACCGTTATCACGGTGGTGTTTATGCCGCCTACGCTCATAGCTAGCGTTTATGGGATGAACTTTCGCTTTATGCCAGAGCTGGAGTGGAAGTATGGTTATCTCTTTGCGTGGGTTCTCATCGCTGCTTCTTCGCTCCTAACTTTACTGTACTTCCGAGCGCGGAAATGGTTGTAAGAAGAGCGTACTGGGCTATTGTCTTGTGGGGGGTAGGGTGGGCTCAGCGGTATTGTCCGGTGGATAGGGCTTTTTTGAGACCCTTTCCTCCAGCTGTTTCTTGGCGGGAGGCGCTTACAGACACGCTGTGGGTGCCGGTCGTTTTTCATGTCATTAGTCAGGATAGCGCGGGGTGGTTACCTGCTTACCGGCTGGGTGATCAGCTGGCGGCGCTCAACCGCGATTACAAGGCGGCCGCTATCCAATTTTACCTGCCCCGCTACGGACCGCAAGGGGAACCCACTTGCGGGCTTACGTGGCATGTTTCCCCCTTAGGTAGGCACGATTGGACGACGGAGGAAGATACCCTCAAAAAGCTTTGCCTCTGGCCTCCAGACAGCTTCGTCAATATCTGGATAGTGGACGAGATGGTGCTGAGCACGGTTGGCTATGCACGGGCGCTTGGAGATACGGCCGGTATACCAGGCATAGTCCTGGTGAAGTCGGTGGTAGGCAATCGTACAGGGGTCGCGCGTCCTTTTGATTGGGGGCGCACCGCCGTGCATGAGATGGGCCACGTCTTGAGCCTCTTGCATCCTTTTGAGGGGGGATGTGTGGGGACTACCCCGCAAACTTGCGCCATGGAGGGCGACGAAATTTGCGATACCCCTCCCCAGCGCCAACCCGCTTTCGGGTGTCCCCCTCTCACCACCAACACCTGCACCGAAATTCCCACTGACCTACCTGACCCTGTAGACAACTTCATGGGGTATGTGGATGACAGCTGCATGGTGCGCTTTACGCCCGAGCAAACGCAGCGGATGCGCCTTTACCTGCAAGGGATAGGCGGCACACTCATCAGTCCTATCAACCAGCAACGGCGTGGGTGGGGTAGCTTGGCTGATTCGGCTTGTGGGGTGGTCTTGGGGCTGCCTAAGCCAGCCCCCTCTCCCCTTCGCTTCTGGCGGGAGGGAACCCTATGGCGCTTAGAGGGGCCTGAACCCATCGGCTGGGAAGTGTGGGATGCCTGGGGTAGGAAAATCACCGAGGGCACCACTCGGAGTTTTGATGAGCAGGTTTTGCCGGCGGGGCTGTATGTTTTGCGGGTGCATACGCCGGCCGGATTGTATACTATACGATGGTATAGGCTATGAAGGTGATTGTGCTGGTACGGCATGGCAAGTCGGATTGGGACTTCTTAGGCGTGTCGGATTTTAACCGGCCGCTCAGCGAACGGGGCATCCGAGATGTGCTTGCGCAAGGGCAAGCTCTCCTCAGGGAAGGCTATCGGCCTGATTACATTCTCACCAGTCCGGCGATTCGGGCTTGGCACACAGCGCATCTGCTGGCCCAGGTAAGCTCCCTTTCTCACGAGGCCGTCAAGCCCGATATGGGCTTTTACCGAGAAGACCGCGAGGCTATAGAGGCCGCCCTCAGCCAGCTGCCCGAAGAGGTCTCTACTGTTCTGCTGGTGGGGCACAATCCCCTATGGAGTGAGGTAGCCAGCGCTTGGAGCGGCGAACCCCTTGAGCTGGCCACCAGCGAGATGGTGGGGTGGGGGTGGACCGGAACCTGGGCGGAGTTTGAGGCGCGCCAGCTCAAGAGACTTTTTTACCTGCGACGAACCGGATAGTAAGCCTGGTAGCGGAGTTCTTCGCCCTGGTACAGAAAAACGCCTATCAGGTAAGATCCGCGGGGTAGCTCGGTAATGCCCCAGGACAAAGCATACTTTTCCAGCGGAGCGGAAGTCTGGAGGGTAAATCGTTTTTCCACGATGGAGAGGTAGCGAGTGAGCTCGGGCAAGGAAGATTCGGCTTGGTAGAGGGCGGCTTGACCCAAGTACGTGCCTGGCTCAATAGCCAGTAGGAGGTGTTGAGCGGCCGTAAGCGTTGCGAGGTGGCCTCCTGGTCCTTCTTCAGAGACTAAAAGCGACCAGCTTTCCTTGTGGGGGGGCAAGGCCCCCTGCTGGTAAAAAAGCTGTTGACGCTCCCTATCCCACACCTCTACCTCCCACTTTGTGCTCTCAGGCATTGGCGCATAGCCCCATAATAGGTAGTTTGGGGTAAGGGGCTTTTCGTCGGTGGTGCTGGAAAATAGGAGTCGGGCTTTCCGGTACACTCGGAGCCGCAAAGAGTCCCGCAAAATCAGCGTCACCTCATACGCGCCGGAGCAGACGGAATCGGCTTGGACGAAAGCCCCAGGCGAGAAAAACAGCGCAATCAGCAAGGTATCGCGGCTCACCAAGAACCGCACTTCACACGGGTTCTGCCCACAGGTCGTACTCGGTAGCATCCACCACCCGAACAGGGTGAAAATGCCCCACCGAGAGGCGATGTTCCGGATCATGGACATAGACGAGGTTGTCTACTTCAAGGGCGTCGTAGGGCGTACGGCCTACGGCCAGGTCGCCTTGCCGTTCATCCACCAGGATGGGCAGGGTGCGTCCAATCTGCTGGGCGTTCCACTCGTAGGAGACGCGCTGCTGCAGAGCCATAAGCGCTTGGTATCGTTGTTTTTTCACGCGACGCGGCACATCATCGGCGTAGGTGTAACTGTGCGTGCCTTCTTCATGGGAGTAGAGGAAGGCCCCTACCCGTTCCAGTCGGTAGGTTTGGAGGAACTCCAGCAGCTCTTGGAAGTGGGCTTCGGTTTCGCCGGGGAAGCCCACGATGAAAGTAGAGCGCAGCACGATGCCGGGCACTTTTTCGCGGATAGTCTGGAGGAGGGCCTCGGTGCGGGCGCGGGAGAGGCCTCGGCGCATTCGTCGCAGGATAGGGTCAGCGATATGTTGGAGAGGTAGGTCTAAGTACTTGCAGATGGCGGGGGCTTCTCGGATGATGTCCAGCACTTCCAGGGGGAACCCTGCCGGGTAGGCGTAGTGGAGCCGTAGCCACCCTATGCCGGGGAGCTGAGCCAGGGCCTCCAACAAGTCGGCCAGCCGCCGTTTGCCGTACAGATCTAAGCCGTAATAAGTCAGGTCCTGCGCAATGAGGCTGATTTCTCGTACCCCTTCATCTATCAGGCGGCGGGCTTCCTCCAGGATGTCGGGGAGGGGACGTGACTGGTGCGGCCCGCGCATAAGGGGTATAGCACAAAAGCTGCACTTGCGATTACACCCTTCGGAGATCTTGAGGTAAGCGTGATGGGGGTATCCTAAGCGGCGGCGCTCGCCCACAAGGTAGCGCCGAAGGTCCCCTTGAAGCACCTCAACAAGCTGGTCAAATTCTGCTTGGGTATAGAAGCCATCCACTTCAGGCAGCTCGGCTTGGAGCGTGGGTCGGTCTCGCCCTACCAAGCATCCTACCACGTACAGGCGCTGAATACGGCCAGCTTCTTTCTCGCGCACGTAGTGCAGGATCGCCTCCACCGATTCTTTTTTGGCGCGGTCTATGAAGCCGCATGTGTTGAGTACGACGATGTCTGCGGACTCCAGGTCGGTGCTATGGGTGAGGGTGTAGGCCGTTTCCAGGGCGGCGGCCAGCCGCTCCGAGTCAAAGGCGTTCTTGCTGCAGCCTAACGTGGTGATGTGTAGCTTTAAGGGGCGCGTATGCATATCAGGGCGTAACGAGAGCGGTGTTTTTGACGTAGGCCAGGAGCTGGGGACGAGACACCTGGCCGGTGAGGTACTTTTCCACCACCAGGCTGGCGATAGGGGCGGCCCAGCTGGCTCCCCATCCGCCGTTCTCTACGATCACGGCCAGAGCGATTTTGGGGTTGTCATACGGCGCAAACCCCACGAAGACAGAGTGGTCCGCTCCATGCGGGTTTTGGGCTGTACCTGTTTTGCCGCACAGACCTAAGCCCGGCACATACGCCGTGTAGCCGGTGCCCGCTTCCACGGCCAGGCGCATACCCTCTATGATCGCGTCAAAGTACCTTCTGTCTATCGGTGCCCACAAGGTATCAAAGTACGTCACCTGTTTGTGGGGCTGAAGGTATACATAGCGAAGGAAGTGCGGCTGGATGTAATAACCCCGATTAGCAATGAGGCACATGGTATTGGCCATCTGCAGGGGGGTCATGAGCACTTCACCTTGGCCGATGCTATTGCTGAGGATGGTGAAAGCGTTCCACCGCTTTTTGCCGTAAATGCGGTCGTAAGCGTCAGGTTTAGGGAGATTGCCGGGCTTTTCGCCGGGGATATCCACACCTAAGCGTCGGCCTACGCCCAAGTAGAGCAGGTATTCGCGCCATTGCTGATAGGCTTTGTACACCGATTCATACTTGGGGTGGTGGAGGAGGTCCACGAAAACCGAAGCAAAATAGGCGTTGCAGGAATGCTGAATCGCTCCGACCAGATCCAGAGGGGCCGGATGCGCATGACAAGCGGGCTTACCTTGGTTACGGACAAAGCCTCCTGCGCAAGGATACACGGCGGCAGGTGTGAGGGTACTCTCCTGGAGGGCAATGAGGGCATTGAGGAGCTTGAAAGTAGAGCCGGGCGGGTAAAGCCCCTGAATGGCCCGGTTGTAGAGAGGTAAGTGAGGGGCTTTATTTAGCTTGGCCCATTCCACGCTGACATTTTCTCCGGCGAGGCGATTGGGGTCGTAGGTAGGCGAGCTTACCGCGCATAAGATTTCCCCCGTAGAGGGTTCTATAGCCACGAGGGCCCCGACTTTTCCATAGAAGAGGCTCTCGGCGAATTGTTGGAGCTCGGCGTCTACGGTGAGCACCAAGTCCAAGCCGCGTACAGGAGGGATGTCGTGTTTTCCCTCTTGGTAGGGGTACAATTCCCGGCCCCAGGCGTCCACTACGACGAAGCGGTAGCCTTTCCGACCTGCAAGCAGGGATTCGTACTGCCTTTCTATGCCCGAGCGGCCAATAAGGTTGCCTAAAGTGTATTTACCTGGGGCAGCGGCGATCTCGGCTGGCGTGACTTCGTTGAGATAGCCCAGAAAAGCGGCACCGGCAGAGTAAATGTAGCGGCGGGTATTCAGCACCTGAGCGGAAAAACCGGTTTGGCACCACTGATTTTCCAATAAGGGGGCATACCGCGCAAGCGACACGTAGCGGGCGATGAGGCTGGGCTTGGTTCGGCTGTATTGGTGAGCTTGGGTTAGCCTTTGGGCTAAGATCGGAAGGGGGATTTGGAGCCACTGAGCCAGAGCGAGGGTGTCCAATCGGGAGGCTTCCTTCGGGGTGAAAAACACGTTGAAGAAAGGCACGTTGGAGACCCATAGCCGTTCTTTGCGGTCGCGTAGGGTGCCCCGAGGGGGAATCACCTCCACTTGTCGGATGGTGTTGCGTTCAGCTTGCTGGCGCAGCTCAAGGGAAGCCAGTTGGAGCTGGGCGGCGCGAGCCGCCAGCAGCGCTAACGCCAGCCCCAAGAGGATAAGCCCGTGCCAGCGTCGGGCAGCGTACCGCTCAGCGTCGCGCATGTCGGCGGCGAAGAATAAGCTCAAAGATACTCCATTCCCACAGAAAAGAGTAAAGGCTACTCAAAGCGATTACGAGCAGGGTGCGGTTAGAGAGCTCCCACATGGCCAAGGGAAAGTAGCCCAAAAGATAAACCAGGGTCAAAGGGAAGGCGTAGACGAAAAACTCGGTAGAAGACAGCTCGCTCAGGGAAAAGGAAGCCTCTTCGGCCTGGGTGGGGAAGGGGCGTAGTAGATGCAGCCATCGCCGACGCAAGGCCCATACCCACAGTCCACAAAAGGTATGCAGACCCCAGGGAGGGCTAATAAGGTCCAGCAAAACGCCAAAGGCTACGCTGACCAGAAGGGTAACCTCTGCACCCCAACGAAACGGCAAACTGAGCCAAAAAAGGACATAAGGCAGAGGCCAAGCTACCTCCGGGATGGCTAAAGCCGGTGCCATCACGCCTTGCCACACCAGTAGGCCAACCCCCAAGAAGGCCACCTCAAGCCCTTCGCTCATGACGGCACTAGAACGTATACCGACCCTAACCGATGCCAGTCTACGTAGGTACGCAGCTTGAGGGCATGGAACCCTCTGGAAAAATCGGTCTGGACTTCTTCAATCCGGCCTATACGCAAGCCAGGGGGGAAGAGGGTACTGGGACCGGTCCAGACGTCGTCGCCCTTTTGCACGGTCACATACAGCGGGATGTACTCCAGCTGAAGCTGATTGTAGATGGGCTCGGTCCAGGAGGTAACGCCCAAAACCTGTTCACGAGCCAGTTGGGCTGTGATGTGCACTTCGGAGTGAAAAAGAGGATACACCACGCTGTAAGTAGCGGTCGTTTCGGCCACGATGCCCAGGATGCCTGTGGCGGTGATGACCCCTAACCCTGGGTAAAGGCCTGCCTTGCCCCCCTTGTCAAGCAGGACAATATTATGCCGGGCTTGGAAAGTTTGGTATATCACCTCCGCGGGCACCAGACGATAGGGGCGAGTAGCGGAGAAATCCCCCCAGGCTCCTACGGGAAAAGCCACCGGCCCTTCTGCGCAAGCCACTTCGCTTAGCTTGCTGAGAAGTTCGCTGTTGAGTTGATGGAGGGCTTCTACTTCAGCCAGGGCTATCCAGGGGCGTCGCAGCCAGTGAAAAAAATGGTGGATAGTCGCGGTAGCCCTAAGCAGCCAGCGACTTACGGTTTGATGAGGGGTAGGGGTGTGCCGAAAGTAGAGAACCAGGGCCAGCATCTGAAAGAGTAGCCATAAAAAAGGCGCTCTGAGGAAAAACCGCAGCCAGACCGGTATAGGCACCTACCTTTTGACGAGGAGGAATTGGAAGCGGTTCAGGTTGCGCAGAGCGTAGCTTGTGCCTTTGGCCACGGCCCGCAGCGGGTCGTCAGCGATGCAGACGGGGAGATGGGTTTGCTGAGCGATGCGCTGGTCTAGGCCACGCAGGAGCGATCCTCCGCCAGCCATGTGGATGCCTCGGTCTACAAGGTCCGCCGCTAGAGCTGGGGGGGTATCACCCAGCGCTTGCATCACCGCCTCCAGAATCTTGGAAATGGATTTGTCCAGGGCGTTGACCACTTCCCTATAGGAGATCTGCAGCGTGCGCGGGATACCTGTCATGATGTCTTTTCCCCGCACGGTCATGGCAGGGGGGGGATCGGCGATGTTGGCAAGGGCCGCGCCAATCTCAATTTTGATCTGTTCTGCGATGCGTTCGCCAATCTGGAGGTTGTGCTGCCGGCGAATGTACTCCACGATGTCGGCATTCAGCTCATCGCCCGCGGTGCGGATGCTGCGGTCACATACGATGCCCCCCAGGGCGATCACCGCGATTTCGGTGGTGCCGCCTCCGATGTCTATGATCATGTTGCCTTCGGGGGCTTCGACGTCCAGCTCCATGCCCAGAGCTGCCGCCATGGGTTCGTGAATCAAATACACTTCGCGGGCTCCGGCGCGTTCGGCTGAGTCTCGCACAGCTCTTTCCTCTACTTCGGTGATGCCGCTCGGTATGCACACCATGAGGCGAAGGTTGGGTTTGAGTAAACGCCGGCTGCCAGGTATCTTGGAGAGGAAGCTGCGCAGCATAACCTCCGCCATGGCGAAGTCCGCTATGACCCCGTCCCGCAGCGGCCGAATCGTCTCAATATTCTTGTAAGCCTTCTCATGCATGAGCAAGGCTTCGTGGCCGACGGCAATCACACGGTTTTTATGGCGGTCTATCGCCACGCAGGAGGGCTCATCAATGACCACCTCCCCATCCACCATGATCACGGTGTTGGCGGTGCCCAGGTCTATAGCGATATCTTGACGGAGCAGGGGAAACATACTTAGTGGCGAAAATGGCGGTAGGTAAAAAAAGTCAGACAAAGGTAGCGCTTCTGGGCAAACGCTTCTATTTCGGCCTGGCGCTTGCCGCCGGGCGGTACAGCCACCTGGCGGATGCCCACTTCTGCGATGGCTTCCAGGCTGTCGGTGAAGGGGAAAAACCCATCGCTGGCGAGGATCACCTTCTCTGGAGGCAGGCTTTTTCGTCGGAATCGTTCCAACGCCAGCCGTACGGCTTCAATGCGGGAGGTTTGACCGCTGGCTGCGGCCACAAGCTGCCCTTCATGCACGAGGACGATGGCGTTGGAATACAGCGCGCGCAGCAGGCGGGCAGCCCAGCGAACCTCTGGGTCCGGATGCGGTTCGTCGGCCAGGTGGGGCTTCTGCCACAGGTAGCCTCCCAGCGCCGAACGCACTTCCCAGGCCGGTGGGGCAGGGGGCACCAGCCGTACTTGCACAGCGGTCTTGTGGCGCTGAATCCAGGCCACCGCTTCTGGGGTAAAAGCCGGCGCAGCCAGCACTTCTATGAAGTGCCCTTTGGTGAGAGCGGCCCAAGCTTCCGTAATGGGAAAGTTGACCACGACGACCCCTCCGTAAGCGGCTACAGGGTCCGCTTCCCATGCTTTACGATAGGCGTCTTCTGGGCTATCCGCATAAGCAGCCCCACAAGGCTGGGTATGCTTGAGAATCACGCAGGCCGGCTTTTCCCAGCCCTGTACCAGGCGCCAGCCCACCTCCAAGTCCAGCAGGTTGTTGTAAGAGAGCGCTTTCTGCCCTATGGAAGGGGGAAGGGCGCCTAAGTAGTAAGCGTCTTGGTGAGGATTTTCCCCATATCGCAGCTTTGTCGCTGGGGTGGGCGGCGCCTCAAGAAAACCTGCCGCAATCTCGCTGTCGTAGCGGGCGCACCAAGCAAAGGTTTCGGCTGCATAATGATACCGCACTTCCAGCGGGGGCAGCCCCTGGTGGCGCTCAAGGTCCGCGTGGGCCTGATCGTAGTAAGCGGGGCCAGGGATGGCCCAAACTCGGGCGTAGTTTTTCGCCGCAGCCCGCAGGAGGCTCACCCCCCCCACGTCGATCAGCTCTTCCCAGCCCTCTTGGGTGCGGGCAAAAGGGTACAGCTCTACTACGACGATATTCCACGTGGGCCAGTCGGGGGGCAAGGGTTCTCCAGGTCGGGCCAAAAGCCCCGCAAACACCTGGGGATGGAGGGTTTTGACCCGCCCGCCAAGCAGTTCGGTAAAGCCTGTCAGCGCCTCTAAGCTATGAACAGGCAGGCCTGCCTCACTGAGGAAGCGGGCTGTCCCTGCCGAAGCCCACAGTTCCGCCCCCTGGTTGTACAAAGCTTGGGCAAGAGGTAGCACTTGGTCTTTATGCCAGACCGAGAGCAGCGCGCGCAAAGGTTCAGCCGCCATAGACTTCGCCAGGTTTGACCGCTTCTCGTACGATGGCGCCTGGAAGCACTTGGGCCCCCTTGCCAACTTTTACCCCTTCTAGGAGGACAGCCCCCCGCCCAATGTAACTGTAGGAACCAATCACGCAGTTTTCGCCGATTTGACAACCGCTGCCGATGTTGACGAAGTCTTCAATCGTGGTGCCGGCGCCTATGTATGTGTGGCTTTCTATCACTACGTAGCCCCCCACCCGGGCCGAAATGCCCACCACGACATACGGGAGTAGGATGGAGCCCCCGCCCAATTCGGCGGTAGGAGCCAGAAACACGGAATCGTGCACTACGGGTATGGCCGCTCGTTGGGTTCTCTCAAAGAGCGCTTGGGCCATGCGCTCGCGCAGAACGGGGTCAATGAGGGCTACCACATAGTCCACTTCGTGGTCGCGGATGAGCTTCCACATGCGGGCTTTCGTGATGGGGGGGAAGATAGAGAGCAGGTCTTGTTCTTTTTCGGGATGCTCTTGGGTGGGGGCAAAGCCATACACGAGGCGACCGGCGCTTTCCAGCAGTTGGGCCGCCCAGCGCGCCAAGGTGCCCGTGCCGATGATGAGAATACCTTGTTCGGGGTGCTTTTCGGTCATGGGTAGCGAAGGATTCTACTGGGGAAAACGCCGACAGGGAGCCTTTTACGCACGCCTTGCGGCGCCACAAAGATAGCTTCTCCTCGGACGCCGCCGGCCTTGGCATTGAGCACGATCCACTCGCTCTTTAGCGAGTCGTAAAAAAAGCCGTAGATTAGGTGGTAGTCAGGCAGCCCCAGGTGGCTTCGGGTGAGGAAGCGGTAGTCCACCTGCCCGGTGCGCCAATCGTAGCGGCTGATGGCTGAATCGCTCAAAAAGTAGACCTGGTCGCCGTACAGGGCTAACCGGTAAACGCTTCCTTGCAGAGGAACCGTACGGGTGAGGGTGCGCTGGATAGGGTCTACATGCACTAGCATGCCGGGCCGGTCGGCGTAATTACCCCGGCAGCCCACCAGCAGTTCGCCGTTGGGCAGAGGCAGGAGGGGACCAGGGTTTTCTTCAGGGAGGGAAAGGTATCCCAGCACGGAATCTCTGGCCGGGTCAAGGTAGGCCAGCTTGTTGTTGCGGTGAGGGTAAGCGTAATTGCCGCAGCTGACCCACACCTGGCCTGCCAGCCAGACCATGCTTTCGGCGTAGTTCTCTATGGGGATGTGGGGGGGAATTAGCTGACCTGTGCGGGGGTCCAAGCGGTAGATTGTGCCGTCCAGGAGGGAGTTGACATACGCCCGATGGGAGGAAAGCGGCAAAAACTCTCTGGGGCTGGCCGAGGGTGGGAAGGACACGGTATAAAGCTTCCGTAGCGACGGTAAGCTTAGGCAGCGCAGGAGGCGGGACCCATTCAGCACGATCCAAAGGGTATCGCCGCTGCGCCACCAGGCATTCGCTACATCGCCTAAGGGGGTTCTGTTGACGCTGCGGTAGGCGTCCTCGTAGTAGGTGCCGTCCGGCGCGATCACATCCAGCGAAGCGTTGCTTAGGGTCCATTGCCCTTCGTTGAGCAGGTACAAGCCTCGGTAAGCGGGGGCTGGCGGAGCCTCTGAACGAGAAGGTTTTTTGACGCAGCTCGCAAGGGCTACCAGGAGGAGAAGTCTCCAAGTCTGGCGGGCCCTTTCACGCAGCCGAGACACGGGCTTGCAGGATAGGAAACAGGTAACGCTCTATGAGCCAGCCTAAGGTGGTGTAAGTGAGGGCTCCCAGGGCTTGGTAGTGAAAGAAGGGGATGGCGGCAAGGTAGCAGGCCAAAAGGCCGGCGAAGGTGTAGCCGTAATGCCCTTGGAGCCACACGCCGAAGTTGGAAAGCAGGAAAAAGAGGGTGCTTTGCGTCAGGCCCAGGCCGGCTGCGGCGTACCATGAGCCGGGCTGAAGGAGCCACCGCCCCAGGAACACCCCTGCCAGCATGCCGCCCCAAGTAAAGGGCCACAGGGCATGCCAGCCCAGTAGCGCATCGGTCAAGGCCATGACCGTCAGAGGTACCGCCAGAGCCGCCCACCAAGGCCTGATCCAGGCCCCGCTATAGAGCGCCAGCGCTTCCAGCGGGGTGAAGTTAGGGGGGTGGGGCAAAAGCCGACCCCCTATCCCTATTAGCAAAAGGCCCCCCATAGCCCAGAGTTGCTTACGCACAAGCCAAAGGTACATCAAACGGTTCATCGTACTTTTGCCACATTGTGACAAAAAAGGGTTGGGGCATCGTGGGGTACCTGGGGATTCTGGGGGTTTATGGACAGGCCGCCAAAGGGTTTAGGGTGTGGGGTTTTACCGACGTACCCGGTGGGGAGGTGAGGCTCCTTCCGGCAGGGAAAGCCGTTCAAGCGGACAGTGTGGGAAACTTTGTGCTGGAGGATGTGCCGCCGGGCTTGTATCGCATCCAGCTGCGACAAAAGCAGCATCTGCTCACGGATACGGTGGTCAGGGTGCCTATGGAAGGGCCTGTGCTTTTGTTTTCGCGCCAGCCCCTTCACCCCGTCGTCATTGAAGCCCATGTGCCGCAGGCTTCCCATCTGGATCTGGGTGTGCTGGCGCAGCAGCCAGAAAAGCCCCTTGCGGCCCACCTGGCTACCCTTCCTGGCGTTCAGGTGAGCCATGCGGGCCCCTGGCTTCAGAAGCCTATGCTAGAGGGGCTGCGGGGCACACGGCTCGCCTACTGGCAAGGAGCTCTGCCTTTGGCTTCCCAGCAGTGGGGCGATGACCATGCACCCGAATTGGATCCTTTTGCCGCCGAGGAGGTGGAAGTTCGGGTAGGCCCTTCTCCTGTGCGGCACGGCCCAGAGGCCGCTGGAGGAGCTATCCTGATCCCCTTCCCCTCGTTGTGTTGCCTTAGGCCCTTGGAGGTGCAAACGCTGGGGAGCCTCTTTTCCAACGGGCGGGGAGGGCTGGCCGCGCTTCGGCTCCGAGGCACGTGGCACGAGTGGGGCTATCAGGCTCAGGGTACCTTCCTGCGCAGCGGGGCGCTGGCGGCGCCCGATTACTTTCTGACCGGTACCGCTACCCGGCAGTACCATGGTAGCTTAGCGGTGCAGCGGACCTTTCGGCGGTGGCGCTTGGCCCTTGCTTACAACCAGTACAACGCCCAAATCGGCCTCTTCCAGGGCATGCACGTGGGCAACCTCTCGGACCTCATGGCGGCTCTCCAGGCTTCTACCCCGCGGGCAGCTTCGGTGTTTTCCTACGCTATTTCGGCGCCGTTCCAGGCCGTCACGCATGAAACGGCCCAAGCCAAGCTTTCTTACCTTTTCTCCCACGGCGGCCTTCTTTCCTTTAGCTATGGGCGCCAGTACAACCGCCGCACCGAACACGACGCGCAAGGCCTCTACGCACCTACGGGTGTGGCTCTTGACCTTCAGCTTACAGACCACTACACCGAAATCACCTACGAGCACCGAGGCTGGACTCTTGGCGCTTTAGGCCGCTCTCAGCGTAACTACCGCCAGTACGCGTACTTTATCCCCTCTTACCAGCGGTGGGAAGGAGGGCTCTATGCCTATCGCCAGGGCCGTCGTTGGGAAGGCGGCCTCCGACTTCAAGCCCAAGTGTATGAATGGGGCTTGCTTGTGACGCCCGATGGACCCCAGCCACCCGGCCAAAAACAGGCCTTCTGGGTGGGAGGGGCCGAACTTCGCCGGTATGTGCAGCTTGACTCGCTATCGCGCACCAGCCTTGAAGCCGCCTGGCTCCTTCGCCCTCCCAACCCCGCCGAACTGTATGCTTACGGGTACCACCAGGCCAAAGGCGCCTTTGAGATAGGTTCTTCAGCCCTTCGTCCTGAGCCGCTTGGGGCGCTCCGGTTTGTGTATGAGCGGCCAGATGGGCAGATCCTGGCTGCCCTTTACTACAGTCCGGCGTATGTGTTAGCCCAGGTAGGTCCGCCTGTGCTTTCTCTGCGGGGAGCTGCGCTCTCTCTCCAGTATTTTCAGGCGCCAGCGGGGTGGGTTTCTCTCAGCGCCCGCCAAGCCTGGACTTTGCCCTACGGCCTGCAAGCGGTCCTGCGTGGGACTTGGCTTTATGGCCGCCACTGGTCAAGCCCGGAGCGGCGCTGGCGTCCGTTGCCTTTATGGCCTGGCCCGATAGGTGCCTTGGCGCTGGGTCGGTCCTTTGGCCGGTGGAGCGCCGAAGTAAGCTGGCAAGCCTACCTGAGACCCCTGGATTACGACCCTTCCGCCGAATACACCCCTCCACCCCGGGGATACAGCCTCCTGAATGCGCAGATAACTTGGCAGCACGGACCCTGGATCCTCCGTCTGAGCGGGGAAAACCTCTTGGACGCCCGTTATCGCGCTTATCCGGATTTGATGCGCTTTTTTGCCGATCAGGTCGGCCGGCAGGTACGCTTCACGATGGAGTACCGCCACTGAGCAGGGTTTGAAGGTACTTCTGGCGGCGACGCCGTGCGCCAGGCTCAAAAAGCGAGGCAGCATACCCCTGTAAGGCAGGCCATATAGAGATTAGCCGGGCTGCTATCGCCTTGTTCCGAGGTAAGAGGATTTCCCTCGGCTGGGTACGAATAGCCCGCCAAATGGCTTGAGCGACCTCTTCCGGTTCCAGAAGGCCCCCCGCCGCCAGCGTATAGGCGCTTTCCGGCTTAGGGAGTTCGTTCAGAATCAGGGGGGTTCGCACGGGACCCGGTCCGATGACCGTCACGGGCACGCCTCGGGGTCTAAGTTCGGCGTCCAGTCCCAAGCTCAGGCCCCGCACACCGAATTTGGTGGCCGTATAGCCCACGATACCCGGGATAGCGGTGACACCCGCTAAGGAAGAAAGGTGAATGAGATGGCCTTTTCCTCTTTCGGCAAAGAGCCGTCCAAAGACCCAAGCGCCATAAGCCAGGCCCATCAGGTTTACTTGGAGCTGTAGGTGCCATTCTTCTATGGGCTGGTGGATGAAAGTGCCTACCCGCATCACCCCTGCCAGCTGGATGAGGATGTCCACTTCGGCAAATCGTTGAGCGGCCTGCTGCCAAGCTTCCAAGCTGGTCACGTCCAGGGCATACAAGGCGGAACCTCCTGGCACGCCGGGGTAAGTGCGGTGCAGCAAGGCTTCGTCTCGGTCGGTGAGGATCAGATGGAAGCCTTTCTGCCAGAGCAGTCGGGCTGTGGCTTGGCCTATGCCGCCGGCCGCTCCTGTCATCATCGCTTTAGGCATAGACCCTGCGAGGAAGGGGGTGTTTTTTCACAAGCCGGTCCAGCAAAGCCGCATAGTCGTACCAGTCCACTTCAAGGAGGTGGCGGGGGCTGTCGGCGTACTGTTTCTGATGGGCTTGCCAGGCTTTTTCGGCCTCAGCCGCCGCATCCAGCGGAAGCTTGTACACGCCGCCAATGTACCGGGCTACAAGCGCCGCTTGCTTCTCAGCGAGATTCCATAGGCAACCGTTGGGCTGGATAAGCCCCACAAAAAGCAAAGTCGGCTCCTCCAGGGAGAAAATATTGAGGTAGAGTCGCTTGGTTTTTTCTCCCTGCGGGACCAGCTCAGGGGGCAGGTAAGGAAAAGCGATTTCGTAGCCGGTAGCCCAGATGAGGGTATCGTATTCCTCGCTCTGGCCGTCTGTGAAGTAAACCCGAGTTCCTTCCAATCGCTCTATGCTTGGCCTTATGCGGATCCTGCCGTGGCGCAGGTGATAGAGGAGTTCGCTGTTGACGAGGGGGTGGGTGTAAAAGAGCGGATCACGTGGGGCAGGCATGCCATACCGGTTTACCGGCCCCAAAAGAAATCGCAGTGTCAAAGAAGCCATGGGGCGCCGCAAGAATTTGGGCAAGGGAGCTATGAGATGCTTATAGAGGGCATCGGTTGGCTCTCCAAAGAACCCAAACTTAGGTAAGATGTGGTACCCTCGCCGGATAGAGAGGTCTACGGATCGGGCTGTGCGCACGGCGTCGGTAGCGATGTCGGCGCCAGAGTTACCGGCGCCAATCACCAGCACCCGACGATGCTGAAGCTGAAGAGGACTTTTGTAGGCGTGGGCATGGTAACTTTCGCCAGTAAAGGTCCCTGGATAAGAAGGAAGGTAGGGCTTCCAATGATGACCTGAGGCGGCGATGAGGTATCGGGCCGTGTAGGTGCGTCCCTCACGGGTGGTGACTTCCCAAGCGGAAGCGGTGCGTCGCGCTAAAATCACCTCTTGCCCGAAGTGGATATGTTCCAGCAGGCCGAATCGTTCTGCGTAGGAGCGAAAGTATTTCTGCACCAGGGTGTGGGGTAGGTAGTCGGGCCAGTCGGTGGGGAAGGGAAAGCCTTCCATTTCGGAGCAGGCCTTGGAAGTGATGGTCACGAGGGTGGAGTAAGCGCTGGAGTGGCCTTGGGGATCGTCTTCGTAGAGCCAGACGCCTCCCACATCGTGCCGCTTTTCCAGCGCTATGGCTGAGAGGCCGGCTTCTCGCAAGCGCCTAAGCGCTGCAAGCCCCGAAGGTCCAGCCCCCACTATCAGCGCATCGTATAGCATGCCTCAAAGATAGCTTGGCCTCCTCATGCAAACAAAAGACAGGGCTTTCCCCCGCAAAGTCCGAACTTTACCGGTGTGAGGGCTACCTTACCGCCCCTACCTGAGCGGATGCGTCCGCGCCGGCTTGAGGAGTTCGTGGGACAAAGGCATCTTGTGGGGCCAGAAGCGCTTTTGATCCGCTACCTGGAGGAAGGATATTTGCCCTCGTGTGTCTTGTGGGGGCCGCCAGGGGTCGGTAAAACCACCTTAGCTCGCCTCCTGGCAGAAAAAGTAGGTCGGCCTTTTTACGCCCTCTCCGCCGTGAGCGCCGGGGTGGCTGAGGTCCGACAAGTGCTGGCCCAGACCGAGTCTACGCTTTTTTCGCCGGTCCTGTTTCTGGATGAGATACACCGCTTCAACCGAGCGCAGCAAGATGCCCTTCTCGGCGCGGTGGAGCAGGGCAAAATCACCTTGATTGGCGCCACTACGGAAAATCCTTCTTTTGAGGTGGCCGCCCCTCTGCTGTCGCGCATGCAGGTTTTTGTGCTGGAGCCTCTCCGGCCTGAAGAGCTCCTGACTCTGCTTGAGCGGGCGCTTAGGGAGGATAAGGTTTTACGGCAAAAGACCGTTGAACTTGTGGAGGTGGAGGCCCTCTTGGCTTACAGTGGAGGGGATGCTCGCAAGCTCCTGAGTGGGTTGGAGGCGGTGGTGGCCTCGGCTCGGAGCGAGCCTATTCGGATCACGAACGACCTGGTTCGGGAAGCCCTTCGGCTGCACATCCGCTACGACAGAGCCGGTGAGCAGCATTACGACGCGATTAGCGCCTTCATCAAGTCGGTGCGGGGTTCTGACCCCGATGCGGCCCTCTATTGGTTGGCTGTGATGTTGGAGGGTGGGGAAGATCCCCTTTTCATTGCTCGGCGGCTGGTGATCCTGGCTGCCGAAGATGTGGGGCTGGCTGATCCGGCGGCTCTACCCTTGGCTGTGGCGGCCTTTCAGGCTGTGCAGCAAATTGGACTCCCTGAAGGACGCATCCCCCTCGCGGAAGCCACCCTCTACCTGGCGCTGGCCCCCAAAAGCGTATCCGCTTACCAGGCGCTGGAACGAGCGCTGGAGGAGGTGCGTCAGCACGGTGCAGCCCCTGTCCCCCTCCACCTACGCAATGCGGTGACCCCCTTGATGCGCAAGTTGGGCTACGGTCAAGGCTACCTGTACCCGCCTGACTTCCCGGACGAGAGGCCCTCTCAGCCTTATTTGCCTGACACGGTCAAAGGCCCCTTCTACCGGCCTGGGAAGCTCGGCTGGGAAGCCCACCTTCCCCGTAAGGAAAACCTCTAACCTTCGTCGTCCTTGGCTGGGGCGGTGGGCTTGGGGAAAAGTCTGCGGCCCCTACCTTAGATAAGCCCGCTTCTGGCCCCTTCAGTTGGTGGGTGCGTAATTCCCTAGGCCAAACCCTCCAGCCGAGATGACGTTCGCTTTCAGGTGCAGGATCACCCGACTGTTGAGCGGGTCGTTCGTCTCCACGGTGATGGTTTTGTGCTGGAGGCCCGTACGCCCTCGCGAATCAAAACGCGCTAGGATCTCGGTCTCTTGGCCGGGCTTCAGCACTTTTTCGGTGGGTTCTACCGCCGTGCAGCCGCACGAGGCTTTCACGCTTTCAATCACCAGGTCGCTTTTGCCTTCGTTACGGACCTTGAAGCGATACTCCACCGTTTGGCCTTCCAGCACTTCCCCGCCATCAAATTCGGTCACAGGGAAAACCGCCTTAGGGGCCCGTGCTAGCTCTTCTGGGCTGTACACGATCTCAAAGCTGCCATTGACCACGAGCTGCTTTTCAGGCCCGCCCAGGTCCGTGGTGCGAATCCGCAGAATCTCATAGAAGCCCGACTGATGCTTCCAGCCTGCGGCCCGAGCGGCTTTCCCATCCAGCTTGATAATTACTTTGCCTTCTTGGCCAGGTGCCAGCGTTTTAGGTGAGAAAGTAGCCTGAAACATGGGCTTGGCTTCCACCAGTTCAATCAGCTCTACCGGTTGCTGGCCAATGTTCTTCACCTCAAAGGTAACCGAAGGGGTTTCGTTGGATTTGACCGTACCGAAGGTTTGACGGCGTGTAGCCCACCCAAGCAATCCGTCCACTTCGGAGTATTTCTCGGGCTGGGCGTTTGGGTTGGGCTTGACGGTGCCTTTGATGGTGAGTACGATGGGGGTTTCGCTGGCGCTGTGTTGGACTGTGATCGTTTTGACGAACGCTCCGGGCCGGCCTTTGGTATCGTACGAAGCCTGCACGGTACCCTGCCCGCCAGGTGGAACCTCCTCTTGGGTCCAGCTGGGCGTGGTGCACCCGCACGAGGCTTTGACGCTGGTGAGCTTCACGGGTTTGTCCCCCGTGTTGCGAAAGGTGAACGTGTGCACGGCAGGAGGCCCCTCCACAAGCTCGCCAAAGTCATGTTCCACCTTGTCAAAGGTAATCTGGGCCCACCCCGCACTTATCAGGCAGCCAAGCAGTAGCGTTCGCATGCGGCAAATATACACAAAAGCCTTGGGTTCTCTACCTTTGCTCCCATGGGTAAGGCTCCTGGGCTGTATGCTCCCGTCCTGCGTGAAACGATAGCCGATCTTTATCGGGATCCGCCTTTAGGGCAGCGTCTGGCGGTGGAGGGATGGGTACGCACGCGGCGCACCACCCGGGCTATGAGCTTTGTGGAACTCCAGGACGGCTCCACGTTGCGGGCTCTTCAGGTGGTGCTGCCTCATGACCAGGTAGCGCGTGAGCGGATAGAGGCTGACCTGCACACGGGAGCTGGGGTGCAGGTGTGGGGCCAGCTTGTGGCGACGCCGGACCGCCCCCAGCCTTTTGAGCTGGTGGCCGAGGGGTACCAGCTGTATGGCCCCGCCGACCCCGCCACATACCCCCTCCAGAAAAAACAGCACTCCTTGGAATTCCTTCGGGAGATCGCTTACCTGCGCCCCCGCACCCGCACTTTTCAGGCGGTCTTCCGCCTGCGAAGCAGCGCTTCTTTCGCCATTCACCAGTATTTCCACGAACGGGGGTTTGTGTATGTGCACACGCCGATTCTGACGCCTTCGGACTGCGAAGGGGCTGGGCAGCTGTTTCAGGTCACGACCTTACCGCTGGGGGCGGTGCCCCGCCGAGCCGATGGCACCGTGGCGTTTGAAGAGGACTTTTTCGGGCGGCCGGCTTACCTCACCGTCAGCGGCCAGCTGGAAGGTGAAATGCTCGCCATGGGCCTGGGCCGCATCTATACCTTCGGCCCGACTTTCCGCGCCGAGCCTTCTCATACCCCCCGCCACTTGGCCGAGTTTTGGATGATAGAACCCGAAATGGCCTTCTACGACCTGGAGCGCACCATGGACCTGGCCGAGGACCTCCTGAAGTACCTCATCCGGCATGCGCTCCGCCATCACTACGAAGAGCTGGCCTTCCTGACCGAGCGGTATGAACCTTCCCTTCTGGCCGAGTTGGAAGCCACCAAAGAAAGCGCCTTCCTGCGCCTCTCCTACACCGAAGCCGTGGACATCCTGGCCCGAAGCGGTAAAACCTTCCAGTACCCTGTGGAGTGGGGGGCTGACCTGCAAGCCGAACACGAACGGTACCTGGTGGAAGAGTACGCTCAGCGGCCGGTTATCGTATACAACTACCCTGAGGCGATCAAGGCCTTTTATATGCGGCTCAACCCCGACGAGCGCACCGTGGCGGCGTTTGATGTGCTTTTCCCCCGTATTGGCGAAGTGATTGGCGGCTCCCAGCGGGAGGAGCGCTATGACCTTCTGCGGCGGCGCATGCAGGCTCGGGGCATGGACCTCTCCGCCTATGAAGCCTACCTCTCAACCCGGCGATTTGGTAGCGTGCCTCACAGTGGCTTCGGCCTGGGCTTGGAGAGGCTCCTGCTTTTTTTGACCGGCCTTACGAATGTGCGGGATGTGATCCCCTTCTTCCGGGCTGCCGGCCAAATGGGCTAATCACTCAAAAAAGACCTCATACTGGAGGCCTACCTGCAGGCTTAGAAGCTGGTAGAAGGTTCGGCTGCGCTCTGGCGCATACAGAGGAGGGGCCTCAGGACGAAACCGGTAGCTTTTGTTTTCTATATCTGAGAGGGCGCGTTCGTAGCCCACTAGGCCCAGGAGCCACACTTGCGGGGCGAGGCGTACCCGCAGCCCTCCGCTCACGCTGAGGGTAGGGACCAGCCGCCGATACATACGAAGGAGCGCGAGGCGATCGTCGGGGTTCGTGCTCCGGCTCAGGTAGGCGAGGGTGTTTTGGATGATTTGGGGCTGGACAAGGTTGCCGGGCTGGAGGCTGTCACCCTGGTACTGGAGGTCTGCCTGGGTGAGGAAGGCCAGGCTCGGACTCACCGTCAGAAAAGCGCCCCAGGGACCCTGCGCATACTGGCCTATGAGGGATAGCCCCATCCGCAGGTAGTGCAGCCGAACCTGCGCTTGGTAAGAGTCGCCGTTCACGCCCAGGCCGTAGTACGACTGCCCCGCGCTTTGGTACGCTACCTCTAAGCCAGTGGCTAAGAAAGGGTTCCAGTTCCAAGCGAAAAAACCCACAAGGCCCGCTTTGTAGGTAGGATTCTGGCTCAGGAGAGGGGAAGTGCGTTCGGTCTGGGAGAGAAAGGCACTGCGCGCCAGCTGCAGACGAGCTCCCATCTGAAGGCCCTGCTGGGCCCATGCCAGCGATACAAGGACCGCATTGCGTACGAATACCCCACTCAGCCGCATGGATAGACAAAGATAGGGATTCGGACTTGTACTTTTGCTTTGATGGGAAGGTGGGAAGTGCTGGGTGGCATACCCCACAAACGGGCCATCCTGAAGGCGGCCCAGGCTTTGCGGGAAGGTAAGCTGGTCCTGTATCCTACAGACACCACGTATGCCATCGGGTGTTTGCTCTCCCAGAAGGGGGCTTTTGAGACGCTGTGTCAGATCCGGCAGGTGCGGCCTGACAAAAGCTTGTTTTCGGCTTTCTTACCGGAGGTGGGCGCTATAGGCAAGTACGCTTTAGGGGTGGACACGCCTACTTATCGCCTCTTAAAGCGATTATGGCCGGGCCCTTACACGGTGATTTTGCGGGCAGGGCCGGCTATCCCTCGCCACCTTTGGCATCGTAAAACCATGGGGTTTCGCGTGACGGATTACCCCATCGTAAGCGCTCTCTTACAGGAAGTAGAGGAACCTATCGTGACGGCGGGCGTGCCGGACGGCCAACTTGAACGCTACCTTTCGCAGGTGGCAGAAGCTCTGGATGCGGGGCCTCTGCCGGAAGGACTGCGCACCACCGTCTTAGACCTGAGCGAAGGCCTAAGCGCCCTCCGAGTCTTGCGTCGCGGTATCGGCCCCCTGACGGGATTGGAGCCCTTCCTCCTGAGCTCGCAGCCTTTCCAGGAAGCGTAAAAGCACCTCTCTGGATACCCCCAGATCAAGCTGGCCCGTCTCACCAATGCGTACACACAGGTCCCCTCAATTCAGGGGGCAAGCGAATCGCTCGCCGCTTTCGGGCCCGGTTTTTCATCTCTTTCTGAAACAAAAAACCCCCGACAGTCCTCCATCTCCGGAGGAGGGTGGGGTAGCTTGTTTGGATTCATTCCAGAGAAAAGTCCTACCTTTGCCTGCGATATGCGCTACCCAATCAGACTTGTTACCGTAGCCCTCATGGGGGGCGTAGGCAGCTTTCTTGCTGCGCAGATTTCTGCAGTCCGCGACACGATCGTCCTGGGGCCGGGGTATGCCAACCAGGTTTATTACAGCCTACAGAATGGAACGGTAGGTACGGCTCCTGCGGCGGGCTGGCATCTGGCTTTTGAGATCCCTATACGGGCGGCAGCCGTCCGTGCCAACCACGCAAGAGGCGTCACGGTCTACGCCACAAGCCGCGATACCAGCGGCTGGGCCGCCCTCTCTCTGAACGACACCACCTTCCGCCTATACAACGACAACTGCCGATGGAGTGTAGGGGCCTTCAACCAGACCGCTACCCCCAATAACCCCTTTGATGTGGGCTGGGGCAACTACAACCTCACCACCCACATCACCACGGGTGATTCCCTCTACATCGTGGCTATAGGCAGCACCTACAAAAAGCTCTGGATCCAGCGGCTTCAAGGCACCCAGTACTACCTGCGCACGGCCAACCTGGACGGCTCGCAGGACACCAGCTATGCGGTGGACAAATCGCTGGCTTCTGGGCGTGCCTTCATTTACCTGAATCTCCTCACCCATCAAGTCCTCAACCTGGAGCCGGCGGCTTCGGAATGGGATCTGGTTTTCACACCGTACCTGGAGATCGTGTCAGGCACGCCGTATCCCGTCACAGGGGTGCTACAAAATTCGCCTGTTCGCACGGCTAAGGTGGTGCTTACTTCCCCAGCGAATCCCGACACCCTCACGCCCAGCGCTTACGCTTTTGACAGCTGCGCGGCGAGCATCGGCTATGACTGGAAGCGGTTTGACATGAGCGCAAACAGCTTCGTGGTCGCGGATACCGTCTACTACCTTGTGCAAGATGAGCGGGGCAACCTGTGGCGCTTGCGGTTTCTTCGCTTTGAGGGCAGCAGCACTGGGCGGCTCGTCCTGGAAAAAGCCCTTTTGCGACAAGCCACCAGCTTGGCCAGCAGGCCGAACGCCGGCAGCTTGGCGGTATATCCCGTGCCTGCGCAGGAAAGCTTCCAGATAGAACTGCCCCAAGTGCCTTTTGCCGGAAAACTCACCCTTCTGAACTCCTTGGGCCAAGTGGTGTGGCAGCAGCCTGTTGAGGCTACACAGGCCGTGATGGAGCTTGTCCGTCCGGCAGGCCTGCCCAACGGGGTCTATGCGTTTCTCCTGGAAGGGGCAGCGGGCCGCTGGACCGGGAAAATGGTTTTCCAATAAGATGAAAGTCGGCCGGCTTTTCCTTCTTGTGGGGGCCGCCTGGGCTCAGGTGCTCTTTCTCCAAGACGAGGAAGGGCATCCTATAAGAGGAGCCCGGCTGCAGCTTACTCCTGCCGGAGGAGCCAAGCCGTTTTGGGTGGTTTCCGATAGCCTGGGCGGGGTTCAGGCCCCGCCCGGCACCTATCGGATAGAGGTACAAGCGGAAGGGTACTTGCCCTACCGGGAGACGATCACCTTACCTGCCTCAGCGCCCGTGGTCCTTGAGAGGCCTGCCTACACGCTGGCAGACAAAGTCATTACAGGCCAGTATGCGCCTCTTGAGGAGCTGCGCAGTCTATACCCTGTGCGCGTTTTGACTGCGGAGCGCATCCAAGCCCAAGGTGCCCTGTACCTGCCTCAGCTTTTGGCCACCGAACTCAACACGCGGCTGTCCCAAGACCCTAATCTCGGTACTTTCGCCACCCTTCAGGGCTTGGGTGGGGAGCATGTGAAGGTCCTCATAGATGGGGTGCCTGTCATCGGGCGCGTTAGCGGAAGCGTGGACCTGGCTCAACTTCCTCTGGCGGAGGTAGAGAGGGTTGAAATCGTGGAAGGCCCCATGAGCGTGCTCTATGGGACCGATGCCTTGGGCGGGGTGATCAACCTTATCACCCGCCGCAGCCGCTGCCAATGGGAAACCCGAGGGCGCTTTCAGTACGAAGGGGTAGGGGTGTACGATGCAGGCTTTTCTGTAGCTGGCGGACCCCTCAAGCATCGGCTTCTGCTGGCAGGAGGGCGCTACTACTTTGATGGATGGGACCCCAACCCCCATCGCCTCCGAGCCCAACTTTGGAGGCCTCGGGAGCAGTACAATGCCCTCCTCTCGTATCAGTGGCGCCCCTCTGACCGCTTCCGTTTGCGCCTGCAAGCCCCTTTCTCGGACGAAACTTTCTTCAACCTCAAGGAACCTACCCTCACCCCCTATCGGGTCTACGCGCTTGATGAGTATTACTACACTCGGCGTTTTTTACCCTCGGTAGAAGTCACCTACGAAGCCAGCCCCCGATGGCGATGGGATCAGCAAGCGGCTTGGATGACCTATCGCCGCATCCGCCAGGTGGTCTATAAAGACCTTGTCACCTTGTCGGAGACGCTTGTTCCTCTGCCTGGGCAGCAAGATTCCACCCAGGAAACCCTTCTCTGGGCTCGGGGTGGGGTTACCTACAGCGGGCAGAAGCTCTCCTGGCAAGCGGGCCATGAGGTTCAACACACCGTGATGACGGGTGGGCGTATCCAGGGAGGGCGGGCGGAAATGGGAGATTATGCCCTTTGGGGCACGGCTGAGTGGGCGTTTTTGCCAGGGTGGGCCCTGCGACCAGGCTTTAGGATAGCCTACAACACCCGATACCGGGCCCCTTTTCTGCCGGCCCTCCATGTGCGCTGGAGCCCCTCCCCAACTTTCTCTTGGCGAATAGGCTACAGTCGCGGCTTTCGAGCCCCTTCCTTGCGGGAACAGTTTCTCTACCTGGTCTTCACCAACCACAACATCCAGGGCAATCCCAACCTCCGCCCCGAACGCAGCCACCACCTTCACACCAACTTCACTTGGAGCCGCCTCCATAAAGAGAGCCTGTTCCGTTGGCGTTTCTCCGCCTTTTGGAACGACCTGGAGGATGTGATCCAGCTTGTAATCGTGGATCCTGCGACGCTTTTCACCACTTACTATAACCTTCAGCGCTTTCAAACGCTGGGGCTACAGCCTCGCTGGGAGATGCGCTACAAGGCTCTTTATGTCATGGCCGGCGCTACGGCCACTTGGTACAATCGTCAGACCTGGGGCTGGGAAGTGGCAGCGCAAACCACGTACGAGTGGAAAGGCTTCACAGCAGCGGCCTTCTTTAAGTTCCAGGGCCGTGTGCCTATCTTCCTGGCCCAGGAAGACGGCTCGGTGGCTTGGCGATGGATAGGGGGCTACCCTTGGCTTGATCTCTCTGTGGGGCGAGCGGTATGGCAGAAGCGCCTTCACCTCACCGCCGGCCTTCGGAATGTGGTGGGTGTGACCAGCGTCCAGGCCTCCCTCGGAGGAGGCGTGCATACCGGAGATGGCGTCAGCGCCCCGGTAGGCATGGGACGCTATCCCTTCGTGCGGGCCGAACTGCATTTCCAAAAGGGCGAACTATGAACCGAATCCTCAGCTGGAGCCTTGTGATAGGCTTGTTTCTCGCGGCTTGCCGGCGTCCTGAAAAGCCTTGGCCGCTCCCGCCAGCCAGTTCTCATCGCTTTCTCCAAGCTCACGCCGGTCCTGAGTACGATACGGTGCTCTTTGTGCGGTTTGAGACGGGCGAACTGCACCGGGTTTTGCGTACCGCTTGGGACCTGGAGCTGAGGCCCAATCCCACCCGGGGCCTATACGAAGTCTGGCTCAATGCGGCCATGTACGCTTTTGCGCTGCCGCTGTCAGATTCTCTCTGGCAGAGCGTTCAAGCGCCTCCTCAAGACGGATGGCGGTGCGATCTGGCCGATACTGCGGCCTTACCCCCTCTGGCGCCTGGAGAGCGGCGGTATTTCCTCCTGGATCGCGACCGAGCGGAAGCCTTCTACAAAACCCCCGACCAGCGCTACCGAAAAATAGCCTTGTATTGGGAGGAAGGCCGCTTGCGCCTCACCGCTTATACGCTTACCAACGACCTTGTGGGGGAGATGGTGCTTTCGCTACCTACCCAGCCTGTGCATTTTTCGCTGGAAGGCGGGCTTCGGCAGGTGGCGGTGGAGCCCCCTTGGACGCCAGACCTGATCTTGACGCGGTATATCCACCCTTTTTACGACCAGCCAGAGCAATTCCGATGGTATCCGGTGTTGGGGGCCCTGATAGGCCCTCAAACCGAAGTAGCTATCGTCTCGGCCGCGGAAAAGCCCTTTGAGGAGTTCACCTATGCGGATGCTGCGGCGCGCTCTTACACCTCCCGTCGGGATGCGATAGGCTACGACTGGAAGCGGTACGACTTCAACACTGGCACGTATACTTTGGATTTCTCGCGTTACTTCGTCTTGCGTACAAGCCCCACCTCTTACTACAAGCTGCGCTTTACGGACTTTTACGACACGCAGGGCCGCAAGGGCTGTGTACAGATAGAGTATTCGCCCTTGTAACCGGTTTTTCTCCCTACCTTTGGGCCATGGCCGTAACGGTAACGCTAAAAGGCACGGCTTTTGCGCTGGCAGGCTCGCCGCTTCAGCCGGGGCAAAAGGCTCCCCAAGTGTGCCTTGTGGACAAAAACACCCAGGAAATCTATGCTGGTGGTGCGTTGGGTAAGCCCCAGATTTTGATCACGGTACCCTCGCTTGACACGCCGGTTTGTGCTGCGGAAGCTCGCAAATTCAACGAAGCGGTGGCGGCTTGGGGGTCCCGCCTGCAGGCCGTAGTGGTTTCCATGGACCTGCCTTTTGCGCAGTCCCGTTATTGCGAGAGCTATCAGGTGCAAAACCTGGTGGTGGCCTCTGACTTTCGCTATCGGGACATGGACAAGTATGGGGTGGTGATAGCCGAAGGCCCTCTGAAGGGGATTCTGGCCCGGGCGGTGTTCGTGGTGGATCCGGAGGGCCACATTACTTACACGGAGCTGGTGCCTGAGATTGCCCAGGAGCCGCAGTACCAGAAGGCGTTAGCTGCCTTGCAGGCGCTTTTATCTTAGGGGCAGGTAGCGGCGGGCTCGCCGCTCGCTCAGCGCCACCACCAGGATGCTCACTTCATAAAGCCCCCAAAGGGGTAAAGCCAAAAGGAGCTGGCTTAGCACATCCGGCGAAGGGGTAAGAATCCCCCCTAAGATCACGGCGGCTGCGATGGCGTAGCGCCTTCCTTTTCGCAGGCCTTTGCTGGTCACAAGGCCCGCCCGACTAAGGCCCCAGAGCAGCACCGGCAGCTGAAACACCAAGCCTACGGCCAAGCAAGTTTGTACAACAAGGCCTATCACATCGCCAATACGCCAGATATTCTCAATTTGGGCAGCCAGGTGGAAGCCGGCAAAAAAGTGCATCATGAAAGGCACGAGCACAAAATAGCCAAAGGCAACCCCCACAAAAAACAGGAGGGATACCCACAGCACCAGGCCTTGTAGGGCTTTTCGTTCGTGTCGGTAGAGACCAGGCCGCACGAACCGCCACAGTTCCCACACCAGGTAAGGGAACCCCACCACCAGTCCAGTGGCCAAGGCCAGGACCATAGCTTTGACGAACTGCTCCGAGGGGTGGGTGGCCTGCAGACGCAGGGGCCAGGAGGGTGGGCACTCCCCGATTCGGCACAGGAGCCGGGTCGTGGGGAAGTCTGGACGCAGGGGCCCCAACAGCACGCGGCCCACCACCCACTCTATCTTCCAGAAAGCCAAGCCTGCGATGGCTATCATGACAAGGATAGGGCGCCACAGATGCCACCGAAGCTCTTCAAGGTGGGCCCAAAAGGGCATGTCTCGGTCTTGGTCCAAGGGCATTAGAAGCGAAGGTGGTAAATTTGGTAACCATTTTTACCGGGTGGAGCGAAGGCAAGGCAGACCACATCTCGGGGGCTCAGGTGCACGGAACGCCCAGGCAAAAGCAACATATCGCCGGCGGTATTTTCTGCCAGGTCTTTGGTGAGGGCTTCGCCGGTTTCATGGTTCAGGAGGTAGGCGCGAAGTTTGCCCCGGCCTGTCCGCTCCGTCAAAAACGCTATCGCCAAGAACGTCTCCTGCATCCCCCACAAGAAAGACACCGCGTCGGGGTAAGGTTCGCGCTGGCGTTTCTCTATCCGGTAATTCCACTGGAGGGTTAGGCTATCGGCGATTTTCCACCGGCATGCCCATACGTCGTAAGCGAGGTAGGTTCCGCCACGGCTTCGTTGGTCTTCGTATATCACATAGAAGGCGGAGTCGCCCTGGGCCAGCATAAGGGTGGGGAGAGGATGGATAGGTTCTTTGTAGAGGGTAAGCCAATCGGTGGGGAAAGAGGCGCGACTCCACTGGATGGTACTGCTATCGGTGAGGGGAAGCGGAAGCCGTCCTACTATCCATCCGCCTACGCCAGGCCCTTCCAGGGTAGGGAGGTTTTTCTCGGCAGGCACTAAGGCACCCACATAGACGGCTTTAGCCGTGACCCATAGCCAAGGAGAAACCAGAAGGGTATCAGCGGTAAGGCTCCAAGTGCGGCGCGTGCGAGCTTTGGTATCTTCATAAACCAGCTCTAAAGGCCGGTTGGGCGGCTGGTGGAGAAACCAAAGGTTGGCGCGGTTGTCGGGATAGGCGCTTAGGACGGGCCCTTCCAAAGGCCAGTCGGCCTGCGAAGCTACTTTCCGAGCACCGCTGCTCCAGAGGGCGTACCACCCTTGAGGGGGGGAATTCTTACGAGGAGGCGTATACGCATACCACAAAAGGTAAGTGCTGTCAGGGCTGAGGGCTGTCCGAGCTATGGCTTCCGAAGCGGGTCGGTCGTACACAGAAAGGGGGGTCCACTTAGGCAAGATAGGCGTGCCTTTGAGGTCATAAAACCGCGCTACTTCCTGAATCACCCCCCGCGTGAGGGGATCTTGGTCATACGAGAGAACTACCACAGCATCCCGTAGGCCTATGAGCCGTAAGGGTTTCTCGCTGCCGGCGGGGGGAACATCTATCGGTTGGGACCACTGGGTGTAGTATTCGGTATTTAGGCACTCTATGTAATAGCCGGGCTTAGGCTTGTCGGCTGCCCAGTATTCAAGGAAAGCAAAGCGACCCTTTCCTGCGGGGGCTGGGCTCTGCGGCAAACCTACCTTTTCTACAGCGTACCCCTTCACTTCAATTTGGGTTCGGCTGACGATCCGTTGGGCCCATACCCAAGCTACGAGGCTTATGGCTACCCACCACCCCATGCCTCAAAGGTATTTACATTTGTGGGATGGTTCGGGGTTGGGCATGGCTGGTGGTGTGGATGGTCGCGGCAAGCTGCCGGAAGGAAGCCTCACCGGAGCCAGGGTACAGGTTTGACTACCGGCTGGGGGAGGGGGTAGCCCCGGGTGAAACTTTTCCGCCGGGCATGGTGCTTTTTCTGGATGCGTTTGAGACGCCGGACTCGGTGGTGCAAAGGCTGCGTGCCCAGGGTGTGCAGGTGATAGGCTACATTTCGGTGGGCACATGGGAGGCTTGGCGGCCGGATACAGGGTTGGTCCCCCCTTCCTTACGAGGTAAACCTTATCCCGGCTGGCCAGGAGAATACTTTGTAGACCTGAGGGACACAGCAGGCTTGGCTCTCTGGATTCGCCGCAGGCTGGATATGCTGCAGGCCAAAGGATTTGATGGGGTAGACCCCGATAACATAGACATCTACACCGCTGAAACGGGCTTTCCTTTGTCACAGGAAGATGTACTCCGGTTTGTCCGGTGGCTTGCAAGGAAGGCGCACGCCCGTGGACTGCGTATTGGCCAGAAAAATGCGCCAGAACTGGTGGATTCGCTGGTGGAAAGCTTAGACTTTGCGGTATTGGAGAGCGCTTTTACCAGTGGGATAGCTTCCGCCTACCAACCGTACCGCACAAAAGGCCGTCTCGTCTTTGCTGTGGAGTACACCGACGAGATGACGGTGCCTACCTTCAAGGCCCGGGTCTGTCCGCAGGCTCGGAAGCTGGGTTACGCCGCTATCCTCAAGAACCGTAACCTGGATCGCTGGCGAGGTAAGCTGCCCATAAAGGCCGTTCGCTCTTTTCCGCTACCCCTCTTTCTTATTTACCTTTGAGGTATGCGTCGTTTGTTTCTATGCTTTACGGCAGGGTTGCTGGGGAGCTGTGCAACCGAACAGGACCAAGTTCCTACCCCTTCCTCCTTGGCACCTTCGGGTATTCGTTACCCCGTTTCTCCCCCGGATACCCTTTTGCGGGGAGATACCTTAACTGAGGTTCTCTCTCAAGCTCCTGCGTTCAGATTGGTGCAAATGCAAAAGGATACCGTCGCTTGGGATAGTGTTGGGATGGTATCCCTTTTGTGGGCATTTATGCGGGAAACCGTTCTAACAAATCAGCAATTTTGGGGGGAGCATTTGAGGCCTTATTTCGGGGAAGGGGTAGAGGTCCGACGAACTGAACTGCCTGTAAAGTTTGTCCGACAACCTTTTCGTTCACCCAAGTTTCAGCAGGCAGACAGGGTACAGATGGCGGAGGGCACTCTACTGCCGTTTACGCAGGTGACCCCTCCTCTCGGTCAAGTGCATACCTCGCTCCATACGGGGTTGGCAGACAAGCGGGGACGGGTATGGTTGGCTTCAGAGGAAGGGCTCCATACTTGGACAGGCAAAGGCTTTTTTTCGTGGGGGATTGCGGAGGGGCTCCCTACAGGTACCATTTTTCGCCTGGCTGAGGACGGGAAAGGACGCCTTTGGATTACTGGCAGCCAAGGTATAAGCTACTTCTGGGAAGGGCACTTTTATCGGCTGGTAAGCGCAACCTCCGGCGAAGCTGTCGAGCTTTCCTCCACTTACGTGGTGGCAGACTCTGCAGGCGATGTATTTGTGGGGCTGCGTAGAGATACCAGTACGGCTTCGGCGTATCTCTTTGAGTGGCACCAAGAAAAGGGCTATCAGCTAACCTTCCCCGGCTTTCAGCTGTGCCTTCCTTTGCGAAGGGCGGAAGAGGGGCTATGGTGCAGTTGTTTAGCAAGGGGGACCAATCGGGCGGTGGTCGGGCTGTATCGGGAAGGACGGTTCTACCCGCTCCAAGGGTGGGAGGGGCGGCTCCTGGCCTTAGAACTGTGCGCCGCTCCAGGTGATACCCTATGGATCGCGAACCGAGAAGGGTTATGGCTCTGGACAAAGGGCAAAAGTGCTTTGGTAGTGCCTGGGAAAGCCTCTCACTTATATCGGTGGGGAGAGCGCCGACTCCTTTGGCTACACCAAGGCGAGTGGTGGGTATGGACCGGAGAAAAGGCTTTTCCTTTGCCCCTAAACCTCCCCCGAGAACCGCTTTCGGCCTTGCTTTATCGGCCCTCCCACCGGGAATGGCTCACCTTGAGTGAAAAAGGCAGCATGGGGGTCCTTCACACAGCGGGCCCCCTCGCCATACCCCTCAGGCATCTCATCGGAAAAGATGAATGGGCTTTTGCTGTGGCCGTGGATTCCAGCCAGCGCCTCTGGATAGGCACAGAACAAAGCGGCCTTTATGTGATACATCCCACTGGCCATTGTGAAAAACTATACTTATCTGACCAAAATACTTTGCCAAACTTAGAAAGCATTTACCGCATAGAAGTGCACCCATCGCGAGGCTTGTGGATCGCTTGGTATGGCAAAGGAGCGGTAAACGCCCTTTTTTCTACCTGGTTGGAACCTAACTCTGTTCAGCTTCAAGCTACCCTTCCTTTTAAGGAGTCTTTTTACTCTGTGGCTAAGATGCCCCAAAGGGAGCTGTGGTGGCTTACCAATGGAAAAGGCCTCTATGTAGGCCAGCTGGGAAGGAAGCCCCAACTTGTTCTGCAAGCGGACTTGACTTCGGGGTTCTTTCGGGATAATCAAGGCCGACTATGGATTGGAGGGAGGAAAGGCCAGCTGTACTGCTGGACGGGTAGTCACCTTGTGCGGTTTTCTCTGCCAGATAGCCAAGCTTGGGTACTCAGCCTTACGCAAGATCAAGAGGGAAAGCTTTGGGTGGGTACGCATAGCTCGGGAGTTTACCGATGGGAAGGGGGGTATTGGCGGGCTTGGGGCCGTTCGGAGGGTTTGGCGGGTGCTTTGGTGGCGCAGCTCACCAGCACTGGCCAATGGGTCCTGGCAGGAACCGAAGCTGGCCTCTCTGTCTTCCAACAGCATACGCAAGGTCCTCCTGTCCACCGCAGAATCTACACAGGCTACTTAGGGGGTGTCAATGGCGGACGGCTCTACCAAGCGCATGCTTGGCAGCAAAACCCTACGGCCCTCCTTCCTGAGCCCACTTGGCTCTCCGGTATGGGCACTTCCCTCGTCATGATTCCCCAGCGGATGCTGCCATTGCCCTCGCCTCCTCAGCCCTACTTCGCAGCCATCCAGGTAGGCGAGTCGTTCTGGGCTGCCGAAGGGGAAGAACCGCCTACAGCAGGGCCTTTTCCTGCTCCCCTTGCTTTGCCCGCCACCCTGGAGCTGCCTCACGGAGGAGGAGCCTTGCGCTTCGTCCTCGGATACCAAGGGCCCTTCGTATGGCCCCAGGAAGTAGAGTACAGCTTTCGTCTGGGCGGAGCCGAAGAGGCTTGGAGCCCACCCACCCCTGAAGCCCAAGTGGTTTACCAAAAACTGGCCCCAGGCACCTATACCTTAGAAGTGCGCGCCCGCTACGCCGGAGGGCCTTGGAGCGAGCCTGTAGCGTATAGCTTTCGGATTTTGCCGCCCTGGTGGCTTAGTGGATGGGCTTTTCTCGGGTATGGGCTTCTTTTAGCGGCGGGGGTGTGGGGAGTGGTGCGTTGGCGAACCGCCGCCCTACGCCGCCGTGCCCAAGAGCTGGCCCAAAAAGTCGCTGAAGCAACCCAAGAATTACTTGCAAAAAACCAAGAGCTTGCCGAAAAAAATAGCCTTCTTGAGAAGCAAAACCAGATCATATCGGAACAAAAATTTGAAATAGAAGCTAAAAATGCTGACCTCCTAAGCAGCATATCTTATGCCCAGCGCATCCAAAAAGCTTTGCTTCCCTCCTTTTCTGTCGTTCAACACTACCTGCCTAATAGCTTTCTTTTCTGGCAACCCAGAGACATTGTGAGTGGTGATGTTTATGGAGTTCAGCTCATCCAAGTAGCTGATTTGCAGCGGCTGTATCTCCTTGTAGCGGATTGTACGGGGCACGGAGTGCCTGGGGCTTTTGTAAGCCTTCTTACACTTACCACTTTTACGCGCACGCTTACAGAGTACGGATTGGATAGTCCAGATGAGATTTTTACGCTGATGGCGCACCAGTTGACACAACTTTTACATCCAGATGCGACCACGCAAGTGCGAGATGGCTTTGAAGGTGTGCTGCTGCAGATGGAGTGGAAAGGTGACCAGATGCGGAAAGAGATTGTCTATGCTGCGGCGCGTTCTCCCTTTTGGTTGGTACGTCAAGGCGAGGTAATAGAGCTACGAGCCGATCCCTACCCTGTAGGCCCTCCGGAGATAGAGTCGGCGACTCTTCCCACCTTCACCCGACGGAGTGTAGAGCTTCAGTCAGGCGATTGGCTCTACTTTAGTTCCGATGGCTTTCCTGACCAGATAGGGGGACCTCGCCAACGCAAGTTTGGCTATAAGGCCTTCCGTGCCCTCGTGGCTGAGCTAAGCTCGCTGCCAGCCCCCCTCCAAGCCCAGCGATTAGCTGAAATCCTCAACGAATGGCGAGGCCCCTTGCCTCAGGTGGATGATGTGCTGGTGATAGGGTTTCAGGTTCCTTAGAGGTTTCGCAGCAGGATGGGCTGGCCATCAGCGAGGGTGGAGGCACCGACCGTAACCACCGTATCGCCAGCTGAAAGCCCCCTCACGGCCGTCTCTCCTCCCTGGGTGGCTATTACTTGGACAGCCTTGCGTTTAGCCAAGCCGCCCTTCACCACATACACATAAGCCGAAGTATCCTGAAACTGTACCGCCTCCAGGGGCACTGTGAGCGCCTCGGCGAGGTTCTTTTCAGGCAGCCGTACATACGCCACGAGGTTGGGGTGAAGTTGGGCGCTTGCAGAGGCCGGAAGGTCCCGAATGATCACCGTAACGGTACGGTTGAGCGGATTGACGCTTTGGCTCACGACGGCGATTCGGCCGGAGAAGCGCAGGTCAAGGTCGGGGATTTCCACTTGCACGGGCAGGCCAGGGCGCACCAAGCGCACATACGATTCAGGCACATCCACCCTGATTTCGGGCTGCCCGCTTCCGATGAGGCGTATGGCCGGAGCGCCTGGGGCCAGCAGCTCACCTACCCGGATGAAAACAGCGTCCACTCGTCCTGCAAAGGGCGCTCGGATCTGCGCACCCCGAAGCTGCTCTTGTAAGGTAGCCACCGTCGCTTCCAGGGCTTCTTTGTTGTTTTTGGCGGTCAGGTACTGCACTTCGGCGCCGATGCCTTCTTCGTAGAGCTTTTTTTGCTTTTCGTAGAGGGTTCGGGCCAATTCCAGGCGGGTCATCACTTCGGCGAGGTTTTTCCGGATCACTTCGGCATCCTGTTCAGCCAGGAGCTGGCCTGCGGCGACCGACTGGCCTTCCTGCACATAGAGCCTCGTCACGGGAGCTGGGATTTTCGCAGTAAGGGTGACGGCCTGCCGGTTATCCACGCTGCCCTGAAGCTCCAGGTAAGAAGTGAAAGGGCGCGGCTGGAGTATAGTATACCCTACCGCTACCCTCTTAGCCTGGCCGAAGGTACTATCCTCTGCCTGGATAGCGGCTTCCAGTTCGGCAATCTGGCTCTGTAGGGTCAGGACTTCTTGGCGGAGTTTCTCCAGGCGGCGTTTCTTTTCCTGGAGAGACAAGCTTTCAGGTTTGGAATGCGAGGAGCAGCTCAGCAGAACTAGGCTGGCTGCTACGGCTACGTAGCGGGTCTTCATAATGGCTTAGGTTATTCGGTTGGGAGGGTTCCTAAGGCTTTTTGCCAGTCCACATAAGCAAGGTAAGCCTCCAGCAGAGCGGTGGTGTAGTTGGTCTGGGCTTGTTCGTAGCTGGTTTGGGCTTGGAGCAGCTCCAAGTTGGAGCCTACTCCGAGTTCGGTCTTGCGGCGGGCGGTTTGGAGCACTTCTTCGGCAAGGGCGAGGTTCCGGCGTTGGATTTGAACGCTGCGCAGGGCGTTCAGGAGCTGGCGACGGGCGTTTTCGGCTTCCAAAGTCAGGCTCTGGCGCAGCTGGAAGAGGTCATTCTGGTTTTTCTGAAGCTCCAGGCGAGCCTGGCTAACCTGGCTAGCTCGGCGAAGCCCATCAAAAAGCGGGACTTGGAGCTGCACCCCTACAAAGGCGATAGGGAACCACCGCTTGCGTGTGTCAAAGATATCCAATTCCCTTCGCTGGGCTTGGGTGGCCAAGCTGCCAATCGCCACGAGCGAAGGAAGGTAGCTGACCTGGTAGCGGCGCAGGTTGAGCTCAAGGGCTCGGCGCTGCTGAAGCAGGATTTGGTACTCCCATCGGCGGGTGGGGTCAAACCCGGCGGCCGTAAGGGTGTCCGGCAAAAGGGTGAGCAGCTCCTCCGGGGCCAAGGTATCGGTCAGCGTAATAGGTGTTTCAAGCGGCATGCCCATCTGCAGTTTGAGGGTGAGGTAGGCTAAGCCTGCCAGCTCCGCAGCTCGGCTCTGCTCCGTGCGCAGGTTGTTGAGGCTTACTTCCACCCGGTCCAAGTCCAGCTTCTCTGCAAAGCCGTTTTCATAGAGGCCCTTTACCTGGCTGCGAACCAGCTCAAGCTGCTCCAGGTTTTGGGAGAGAAGGCGAAGCCGTTCCTGGCTCACGAGGGCGGTGTAGTAGGCTTTGGTGACGGCGGCTACGGTTTCGGTCCGGGAACGCTGGTAGGCCCGGAAAGAAAGCTCTTTTACGGCGCGGGCGGCCTGCAGCCCTACAAAGTAAGTGCCATCAAAAAGCAGCTGCGTGCCGGTCACGCTAAGCTCCAGGTTGTAGGGCACGCCAAAACGCACGGGGATGAAAGTGCCCCGCGGCGCTCCGAAGAATTCCCCCGGTACCAGCGAGGTGGGAATCTCAATAAAGTATCGAAAAGAGGCATTTCCGTTCAGTTGGGGTAGGCCTGCAGCGCGCACTTCGGCGATTTTTTGCCGGGCAAGCTCATAGTCCAGATAACTGTTTTGTACAGTAGGCGAATGGGTCAGGGCATACCGGATGCAGTCTCTCAAGCTAAGCGCTTGCGGCGGGGTTTGGGCCCAGAGCAGGCCTAAAATGAGAAGCAGAAGGCTATTTCCTTTCATAAGCACGGCGGATAGAAGGGTAGTAAGCTTGTAGCTGGGTTCGCCCTTCTTCGCTGCAGAAGCTGTTGAGCAGCAGGAGAAGGGTTTCGGCGTAGCTTTCGGCCACCGAGTAGCCGGTCTCCTCCGCAAAAGAAGGGTTGAGCACTACATTCAGCATCACCGAACTGACCCACCGCGTGAGAAAAGTTTCGGGAGGCAAATCGGGGCGAAAAATCCCCTGAGCTTTCCCCTCCTGAAGGGTGCGAGTCAAATGGGCGTGAATCAGTTCTTGGATGCGGGCCACGATCCGAGTGCGATGGTGGGATATCAGGCGCCTCAACTCGGTGAAGAGAATGGGATTGATACGCCCCAGCAGGCCGTAGACATAGCTTGCAATGGCGCTGATTCGGAGCAGGACGTGGCTGGCGTGCGCTTGCCGAAGGGCTTCAAAGTCCTGGGCCACTTGCTGGAGGAAAGCGTCTGCGCTCGCTTCAAAAAGAGCCTCTTTAGAGGGGAAGTGCTCGTAGAGGGTCTTTTTAGAGATGCCCAGCGCTTCGGCAATCTGGTCCATGGTGGTGGCCCGAAAGCCTTGCTGCAGAAAGTAGCGCTGAGCCGTCTCCAGGATAGCTTCCCGCACGCTCCAGAAAACGGAAAAAACTCTGAGAAAGTTCCCAGTTTCCTGGGTTTGGGGTATTTTCGCTTGTGGCTGCGCAAGAGGGCCTACGGCTGGGTTGGCTTCAGTGGGACCTGGCGTGGGAAGCGCCCGAAGCTAACCGGCAACGGGTAGAGCGTTTGCTGGCGGAGGCCCCCCCAGCGGATGTTTGGGTGCTGCCCGAGATGTGGAGTACAGGCTTTTCCATGAGCGTGGACCAAGCCGAACCGGAAGGGGGGCCTTCTTTCCTGGCCATGCAGGCCTGGGCCCGGCACTATGGGGCTCTCGTCGTGGGAAGCCTGCGCGTACGCACCGCAAACGATGTGCGCAATCGCGCGTATGCGGTATTCCCCGATGGAACCGCTGTCTTTTATGATAAGCGCCACCTTTTCCGCATGGCGCAGGAAGAGCGCTACTACGCGGCGGGGGATCGTCAGGTGGTTTTCTCGTGGAAAGGGTGGAACCTGGCCGTGCAAATCTGTTACGATCTGCGCTTTCCTGTCTGGAGCCGGCGGACCGCAGCCTATGCTTACGATGTGCTTATCTATGTGGCGAACTGGCCTGCGGCCCGCCATGCGCACTGGCAGAAGCTTCTGCCAGCCCGCGCCATTGAAAACCAAAGCTACGCCCTGGGGGTCAACCGCCTGGGACGAGATGGAAACGGCCACCTTTACGTAGGAGGTAGCGCTTTGTACGACTTTCGGGGCGAGGTTCTACTCAGCTCGGGTCAGGCCGAGGGCGCCTTCGTCCAGGAAATCTTATTTGCCCCCCTCCAGGCCTACCGAGAAAGTTTCCCGGTCTGGAAAGATGCGGATGAGTTCCAGCTTGGGCTTCCACCTCTTGCCCCCTGACGGGGGTCAGCTATCCACACAGGGCCCAGGCGGCAGGGTAAGGCCCCTACCTTTGGGGGGTGCTGGCCTGGATACGGGGAGATAAGCTGCTATGGGTGGTGGCGTTTGTCCTGAGCGTCATCGGGCTTCTGGTGGTGTATAGCGCCACGGTCGGGCTGGTGTTTCGCTATCATCCCGAAATGCCCGAATACTATCTGGTCAAGCAAGCCCTTACGGTGCTGCTGGCCCTTTTTCTGGCTTATGGGGTTCATCTCATGGACTATCGGCGATGGGGTCCTCTCTTTGAGTTGTTGTGGGCAGGTAGCGTGGCGCTGCTGTTGTATGTCTTTTTTCGTGGGGAAGGGGCGCAGCGGTGGCTATATGTGGGGGGCATTTCGCTCCAGCCTTCAGAATTGGCCCGCTTTTCGCTGTTAGGGCTTCTGGCTTATCGGATGGCAGCGGACCCCGAGCGCCTGCGGAGCTGGGCTGGACTTCTCCCCCTCTTGGTGCGCATAGGTGTAACCTTTGCCTTGATTGCTCCGCTCAATCTCAGCAACGGCTTTGCTCTTTTGGCGTTGAGCGCGCTTTTTCTCTACATTGGAGGGATGCCTGCGCGGTATCTGCTGCGATTGGGGGCAGCTGGGCTGGTCGGGGTGGGGGTGCTCTTTCTGGTGGCGCCTCGGGCCCAAGTGTGGCGGGCTCGTCTGCTGGCCTACTGGGACAAAGCTCCCCAGCGGGTCACCGGCAGCGACGACTACCAACGAGCCCACGCTTCTCTGGCGGTTTACTCGGGGGGCTTCTTCGGAAAGGGGCCCGGACACAGCACCCAGCGCTATTACCTGCCCCAATCGTATTCAGACTTCGCCTTTTCTGTCCTCATTGAGGAGTACGGCCTGGTGGGAGGCATCGGGGTCTTGGGGCTCTATGGACTTTTTTTGTGGCGCCTGGCCAGCATAGCTACGCTCACGCAGGGCTTTGCTCAGCTGCTGATGATTGCCGCTTTCCTGCAAGTGGGCTGGCAAGTCCTTGTACATGTGGGGGTAAGCCTGGAGCTGCTTCCCATCACGGGCGTACCGCTGCCCTGGGTAAGTTTGGGCGGTAGTTCTCTCTTTGTACAAGCGCTCACGCTGGGCCTTTCCACGGCTATTAGCCAAAAAGCCTTACACGGATGAGCCTGCTGATTGCTGCGGGCGGTACAGGCGGGCACGTGTTTCCTGCCCTGGCGGTGGCTCAGGCTTGGCGGAAACGCTGGCCAGAGCTCCCGGTACACTGGATAGGGGTAGCTGGAGGACGCGAGGAGGAGTGGGTTCAAGAAGCGGGTTTCCCTTTTGTAGGTCTGCACGCGGCGGGCTGGCAGCCCCGCCGTCTCTGGCGGAATCTGTCTCTCTTGTATCGCTTGCCCCAGGGTGGGGTAGAGGCCTGGCGGGTGGTGGCTCGCTGGCGCCCCCGGGTGGTCTTCACGACAGGGGGGTATCCAGGGTTGCTGCCGGGCCTCGTGTCGGCGCTGCGGGGCCTTGCCGTAGCCCTCTTGGAGCTGAATGTGCACGCCGGCCGCACGATCCGCTGGCTGGCCCGGACGGCCACCGAGGTCTATGGGGCTTTTCCTCAAACTTTGGGCCTTCCGAGGGGCCATTCGGCTATTTGGACAGGGGTGCCCGTGCGCTTTCAAACCTCCGATCGCAGCCGCTACACCCCTGAGCAGGCGAAGGCTTCTTGGGGCTTTTCTCCGGATCGCCCCCTCGTGCTGATTTTAGGCGGAAGCCAGGGTTCCTCTGCGCTCAATCGGGCGGTGACGCGCGCTATCCCCACCTGGGTAGAAGCGGGGGCCTCTGTGCTCTGGCAAACCGGGCCTCATGCCTCTCTTTCAAACAATCTGCCTGCGGTACGGTGCGAGTCGTTCATTCTGGACATGGGGAAGGCTTACCTCGCAGCGGATGTGGTGGTTTCCCGGGCTGGCGGCTCTACCTTGGGGGAGCTGGCCTGGTGGGGCAAGGCCGCCGTTCTCGTGCCTTCTCCCTATGTGGCCGAAGACCACCAGCGCCAAAACGCTCGCTACTGGATGGAGAAAGGTGCGGCCAAGATGGTAGAAGAAGCCGATGCAAGGGGCCTGGAAGCTGAAGTGCTTGCCCTGCTGCAAGATCCCACCCAGAGAGCGCGGTACGAGCAAGCGGCCGCCCAGCTGGGCGGCCCCCACGCCGCCGAAACGATAGCCGAACGGCTCTATCGCTTGGCTTATGGCGTTTCCGTCTAAGCTTCGGCTGTGGGGTATTGGCGGGGTGGGGATGAGTGCGCTGGCCCACCATTTCCACCGGCTTGGACACGAAGTGACGGGCTACGACCGAGAAGCCTCCCCGCTTACCGATCGCCTGCGCAGCAAGGGCATTCCCATAGACTTTTCGCCGGCGCCTTGGCGGGTAGAAGAGGCCCAAGGCGTTGTCTACACGCCTGCTATACCCGCTGATTTCCCGGAGTGGGAACCGGTTCGGCGGCTAAAGCAGCCTACTTGGCGAAGGGGCCAGGCTTTAGCCCAAGTGGTGGCTGACCGTGAAGTGCTGGCCGTAGCGGGTGCGCACGGTAAGACCACCACCACGGCTATTGTAGCTTGGCTTTTGCAGGCATTGGGGGCTCAGCCTCTGGCCTTCATCGGTGGAGTGGCTCGCAATTTTGACAGCACTTACGTAGGCGGGGACGGCCCCTGGGCCGTTGTAGAAGCCGACGAATACGACCGGGCTATGCTGCTTTTGTCGCCAGCTCACGCCATTATCCAAAGCGTAGACCCGGACCACTTGGAGGTGTACGGTTCGCCAGAAGGCGTGCTCCAGGCTTATCGGCAGTTTGCAGCCCAGGTGAAGGGGCTCTGTGTGGCAGCCCAGTCGGTACCGGATTTGGGCAGGCCGCTTCTGCGCTATACCCTGGAAACCTACCAAGCCCGTGGCCGAGAAGTGGAGTTCGTTTACCGATCGGAGGGTCGGCGCCGAACAGTAGTATGGACTCAAATAGGGCGCCACTTTGCTGAGAACGCCGCAGCAGCCCTCAGCCTCCTTGAAGCGCTCGGCTGGGACTTTTCTCGGCTTCAGGAAGCGTTGGCCTCCTTCGCAGGGGTAGAACGCCGCCTGGAGCTCTATGAGCTAAGCGAAGAGTACTTCGTTGTGAGTGACTATGCTCATCACCCTGTGGAGGTTCGGCGTACGATCCAAGCCCTCCGAGAAAGCTTTCCTACGCATAGGATTGTAGTAGCTTTTCAGCCCCATCTGTACAGTCGCACGGCTTTTTTTGCTAAGGACTTTGCGCAGGCTTTGTCGCTGGCGGATGCGGTGGTGCTTTTCCCCATTTACGCCGCACGGGAATCATCCACACCTGCTGTGACGAGCAAGCTGATTTTCCAACACCTCAAGGTGCCTGCTCAGGAGCACCTATCTTTGACTTTGGATATGGAGGCTCTCTCTGCTTACCTAAACAAAAAGCCTGTAGGGTTGGTTTTCTTAGGGGCGGGTGACATCTACCGATTAGTGCCTGAGGCGGTGGCTTACTTTCGGGACTGGCTCGTATGAGGTCTTGGATTAAGGCAGGGGGTAGCCTGGGCCTGGCTGTCCTGGGGTGGGCCGTGGGTGATGGGTACTATAGCCAGCTGCAGGGGAGGGGCCGGTGGGAGCTCCAAGGAGAAGGCCCTCTGTGGGATAGCGCTTGGGTGGCCCGTCACCTGGAAGCCTATCAGGAAGGCGACGCCCCCCTTTCCACTTGGCTTTTGTACCGGGCCCTGGAAGAGACTCACCTTTTTGCCCAGGTGCGCTTCAGGTACACGGGCAAAGGGCACGGCAAGGTGCAAGCCTTTACCCGCAAACCTATGGCTCGGGTGGTGCTGCCGGTGCGTCAGTACTACTTGGACACCGAGGGAAATCGGCTACCTATTGTGCGGCCGCTGAACTTGCCTGTCCTCTCGGCCCTCAGGTGGGATAGCGTCGCCTTTGCGGCGTTCCTCGCCTGGTGGGAAGCCGCCCCCTTTTACCATCGGGCCTTGAGTTATGCCTATCAAGACCCCCGAGGTGTCTGGCAGGCTCACCTGGAAGTGATGCCGGAGACCTTTGTCTTAGGACGTACGGAGGCCTTACCGCGAGCTTTTGACCAGCTTGACGTATATTTGCGCCTCCTCCAACCTAAACTTGGGGGTTTTGCCTGCAGAGCCGTGCTTCTGCATATTCCTAATCAGATTATTTGCCAAGAAAACGAAAACTTATGAGAGAAATATACGCTGTTGTGGACGTAGGCACGTACCAGGTACGTGCCCTGGTAGGTCAGCCCAGCGGGCCTGGACGCGTGAGCGTATTGGGAGCATCCGCTGAAAAGACGCAAGGGTTTGACGAAAAGGGGGTAGCCAACATAGAGAAGTTTTCTGAGACGCTTCGGCAAGCCCTCAGTCGGGCTGCTCAGCAGGCTGCCCTCCAGGTGAGCAAAGTATGGGTGACCCTTTCCCATGCGGGTTTGCGGGGGGAGTCCACCCAAGCCATCATCACCTTCCCGCAAGCTGACCACGAAATTCAGTACACCGATCTGGAGCGGCTTCGCTTGCAAGCGGTTCAGCGGCCCGTGCCGGAAGGGTTTGAGCTCATCCACGTTATCCCTCAATTGTACCACTTGGATCACCGAGAGGGGATCCGCGATCCGCTGGGGATGTCAGGGATTCGGCTGGAGGGGGAATACTACCTGGTGTATGCCCCTAAGGCGCTTTTGGGGACGATTCGCCGCTGTTTTGAGCGGATAGGGGTCCAAGTGGAAGGCTTTGTCTCGCGCGCCCTCGTCACCGCTGAAGCGACCCTGACGCCCGAGCAAAAAAGCATGGGCGTAGGCCTTCTGAAGGTAGGGCATCATCATGCGTCGGTGGTTCTGTATCACGAAGGGATTCTCAAGCACTTTGCCACCTTTTCGCTGGGTTCGTATTGGGTGACGCAGGATATTCGCGAGATGATACGGGGTATTTTGCCCCAGCAAGCCGAGGAGCTGAAAATCAAGGAGGGGGTGGCCTTAGCTTCGCAGGCGCCGGATTCGGTGCTGCGCTTTCGCCTCAGCGCCCCTATAGAAGTGGTGGAAGTGCAGACTCGTTTCCTGGCGCAGATCATCCAAGCGCGCTTGGAAGAGATTATCTTGCATGCCGCCAAAGAGATGGAGGAAGCCGGCCTCTTAGACAAGCTCCATGCAGGGCTGTATTTGAGTGGAGGCGGGGTTCAAATGCGGTATTTTCCCTCCTTGGTGGAGTATGTGCTGGGGCAGCGCGCTTTTGTGGTAGACACCAAGGCCCTATTAGGTCCGGGGCTGGTCCAACCTATCCAATCTCCTGCCTGGGCTGGCGCCGTTTCTCTCCTGGCGCTCTTGCCCCTGCTGAAGGAATATTTACCCCCGTTACCTCCCCAAGCTTCTTCTGAAAAGGGCAAGGCCAAGGAAAAAGCCAAAGAGAAAAACCTCCTTGCCGAAAAGATTCGGTCTTTGCTTGCAGACACCTTCAAGATCCCCAAGGACCTGGTTGAGTAAAAAAAATCACCACTTATATGAGCTTGTCTTTTCCTGCGGAAACACCTCCGCCTATCATCCTGGTGATGGGGGTAGGTGGAGCTGGCGGCAACGCCGTAGCCAACATGTTTAACCAAGGGATTGTCGGCGTAGACTTTGCGGTCTGCAACACGGATGCCCAGGTGCTGGCTCGCAACCCGGTTCCCACCCGCTTGCTGATAGGGCAGAAGCTGACCCGAGGGTTAGGGTGTGGGGCTGACCCTCAATTAGGCCAGAAAGCCGCCGAAGAAAGCCTGGATGAACTGCGGGGGCTGCTGGGGCCTCACACCCAAATGGTCTTCCTCACGGCAGGGCTCGGTGGAGGTACCGGTACAGGCGCTTTACCGGTGATAGCCCGACTTTGCCGGGAACAGGGCCTTCTCACCGTAGCGGTGGTCACCTTGCCTTTTGCTTTTGAAGGGCTGCCCAGGGAAAAAAACGCCTACTTGGGCCTCCAGCAGCTGGAAGGTGCCGTGGATGCCCTTGTCGTGATCCCCAACGAAAACCTCCTCCGCATCGCCCCCAAGAACATGCTTCAAAAGGAAGCCTTCGCCATGGTGGACAATGTGCTGTATCGTGCAGTGCGGGGGATCGCCGAAGTCATTACCCGCCCTGGATACATCAACTTGGACTTTGCTGACATCCGCACCATCATGCGCGACAGCGGGTATGCCTTGCTGGGCATGTCTACCCAACGGGGTGAAAACCGAGCCCTCATGGCGATTGAAGAAGCTCTTAGTTCGCCCCTCCTGGACAATGTAGATATCCGAGCTGCGCGCGGGCTCCTCATCAATGTCACCGCTTCGTCGGAAAACTTTACCATTGAGGAGTACCGGCAAATCATGGATCGGGCCTACGAGGCCTTGGGCGGTCTGGAAGTGGAGACGAACATCCTTGTAGGGCAGGCCTACGATGAGGAGATGGGGGATGCCCTGAGTGTAACGCTGGTGGCGACAGGATTAGCCCGTCCGGCCTCCCTAAAGCCCCGAACCTCGCTCAACAAGCGTACCCAGACCGCTGCCCCCCCTCCCCTGGAGCCTCAACTCCCCCTTGATTCTCAGGGCTTGCCTGCTTCTGCTTCGCCGGAGGCCCCCTCTCCCGCTGCGTATCCCTTGCATGAGCGCTTGCGGGAAATCAAAAAAGACCCCGATGCGCTGCAGCGGCTGCGCAGTTCCCCGGCTATCCAGCGCATACCTCCCCCTTCCATGCCTCCTCTTTCTTCCACGCGCATAGAGCCGGATCAAGCCACGAATCCGCTTCTGCGGCGAAACAATCCCCGCCTTTACGACAACGCCGACTGATGCAGCGCTGGCTTTTGCGGTATGCGCGCTTCTGGCTGACGGCGGCGGAGGCCCGGGCTGAGCTGCTGATAGGCCGGTGGGCTGTACGCCTGCTGGTAGGGTTCGCAATAGGGGTAGCCATAGGGGTGGCGCTGCTCTCGGCTACAGCAGCCTTCGTGGCCTGGAAGGGGCCTGTGTGGGGCTGGCCTTTTACCTTAGCTCTGGTGGCTGCGGTTTGGCTGGGAATAAGCATAGGGGCCGCGTACGTGCTGCCTCGGCTTCTCTATAGGGCCTTCCGGCTGGAAGAAGCGGCTTATCGGATGCGGCTGGCACGCGCCGGAATGCGCCTCTTAGAAGAAAAACTCCCTCCTACGGAGGCGCCCTTGGCCCCCCTCTGGCAAATAGCGCTACCCTGGCTGACTAAGTTTCTCCAGCGCTTTTTCCGAAGCCTCCTCAAAAAATGGTTCCCCTTTCTATGAGCGTGCTTTCAAGCTGGCAGAATGTAGCTCCCCAGCCTTTGTGGCTTATTGACCCTGACAAGCTGCCGCTTGAGCGGTATGAGGCCGCCGCCGAAGCGTACCTTGCAGCGGGGGGAAGATGGGCTCTCGTAGGGGGTAGCTTTTTAGCCCAGGCGGACCTCCAGGCCTGGTGCAGCGAAGCCCGAAAGCGATCGCCGCTTTCCCTCGTTCTCTTTCCAGGAAGCCCTCTTCAGCTTACCCCGGCTGTGGACGCGGTGCTTTTTCTTTTTCTTGCCAGCGGCCGCAACCCCCACTACCTCATTGGCGCCCACGTGGAAGCGGCCCCCCACCTCTATCGGTGGCAGATGGAAGTGATCCCCACTACGTACATTTTGGTGGGTTCGCCGGCTGACCTGCGCACGGTGCACTACATCACCCAGACCCTTCCTATACCCCTGGATAAACCGGAACTCGTGCAGGCCACGGCGCTGGCCGGGCTCTTTTTAGGGCAACGGGTGGTATACCTTGATGCGGGTAGTGGCGCTTCCAGGGGCCCTTCTCTTGAAGCTGTAGCAGCTGTGCGGGCCGTGACGCAAGCGCCTCTGTTAGTAGGAGGAGGCATTACCCGCCCGGAGGAAGCTTATCCCCTCTTTGCGCAGGGCGCTACCTTCGTCGTCATCGGCACCGCCGCCGAGAAAAACCTCTTCTCTCGCTCCGCTTGGGAAGAATTCTTTGCCTTATGCTCGTCCTGACGATTTTCCTCTACGCGGTGTTGGGAGACTTAGACTTCAGCCAGGGGGAATGGACCCTTATCGGCGTGAGCGTGCCTAACTACGCTCCCCATCCCCTCCAGCAGAAGTACCCCCGCTTTTCGGATCCAAGACCCGTCGGTGCTCCTTCAGATGCAGGCCCTCTGGCAAGGCCGCCCCTTCTACGAAGACTGGTGCGACTACCACTACATTCTCAACTTGTACCAAGGCCGGGAACTGCGCAAAACCCTCAAAGTCAACCTCCGTTGTGGGTACATCACCGAGGGGGTGTTTTCGTATTCGTTTTCTGCAGAGTGGTTAGAGCGCTTTGCGGGTTCTTTTCAGCCGATTGTGTGGTCACGCGTGTGGTTTCGTCGCAACGAGAGCCTCAAGCCCGCCGTCTCAGCCTTGCTGGAGGTGCCTGAAGTGTTCTTTTATGAAGACCCTCGGCCCTACCTTTTTGCTGGCAAGTGCATTTTGGCGGTGGATAGCGTGCACTGGCGCACAGACCGGGACTCGCTGTATCAAGCTGTGAAAAAGAAAGTGGAAGCGGCTTTTCCGCCGGGGCGTGTCTATGTGCGACCATACTTTTTCTTTCTGGACGATCGGTCGCTTTTGCATTTTCGGTTTGAGGTGTTTTGTGAGAAGGCCGACTATGAGCGCTACGGCCGACAGTTACCCCTAAGCGTAGGGTGGCAGCCTCATATCCACGAAGGGGAAGCTAAACGGCTTATCCTGGTGGGGGTCAATCGGGAGCGCTTTTGGAAGTACGTTCAGGCTTGGAAACAGCGGCACGGCGGGGAAGCCGAAACGCCCGAGTAGCTATCCACAAGCCAGCGGCGGTCATTCCTCCTATCCAGGCGATTCGGGCATAGCCCAAGGAGAAGGGAAGAACCTCTTCTGTAGCCACGGCTAAGATCAGGCTGCCCATCAAAGCCCAGGGAATGCGCCGATGGAGGGGATTAGGTCGGGTTTCAAGGCGGGAAAAAAGGAAAAGCCCAAGCAAGGGGCCGTAGAGATAGCCCGAAAGCTTGAGGAAGAATCCCAGGAGGTGCCCTTCGCGGGGAATCCAGGTATAAGCCCACAAGAGCCCCCAGAAAACCAGCGCCCACATCGCCATGAGCAAGTTTTTGGCTTGGGGGGTTTCGTACCGAGCAGGAAGGAGGTTTCGCAGGGTCACCGTCGTCAAGGCGGTTAGGGTGCCGTCGGCGCTGGAAAAAGAAGAGGCCGTCAGCCCTACTATAAAAAGCCCCGTCAAAAGAGGCGAATCCAGGTGCCTCACCACCTGGAGATAAAGCTCATCCGGGGCGCTTACGGGGATAGCATGGCAGTCTACATACCCCCACAAAAGGCTCCCCAGCCCGAGAAAAAGGATATTCACAGGAAAAAGCCAGAACGCATAGAGCAGGAGGTTCTTTTGGGCGTGGCGTAGGGTAGGGAGGGATAGGTTTTTTTGCATTTGGTCTTGGTCCAGGCCCGTCATCGTAAAGGCTATCAGAGCCCCGCTAAGCACATCCTTCACCCAGAAGTGCGGGCTGGAAGGATGGGTGTCCAGGATTGAGGGGGGTACTGCGCAGGCAAAGGCCCCTTGGCTAAGCAAGAAATACGCTGTATAACCGGCAGCTCCAACAAAAACGGTGGTTTGGAGGAAATCGGTGTAGATCAAGGCGGCCACGCCGCTGTGCAGGCTATAAGACAAAATAAGGGCGAGGGCTATGGCGCTCAGCCAGGGAAAGGGCACCTCAGGCCAAAAAGCTTTGAGTACCCACAAGGCCAGAAAAAGACGAAGGCTACTGCCCACTCCGCGCGAAATCAGAAAAAGCAAAGTAGCGGTTTTTTCGGCGGCAGCTCCGAGTCGGTAACGGAAGTACTCATACACGGACGCCTTCGCATGGTGGTAATAAAGAGGAAGGAGCACAAAAGCGGTGGCGAGGTAGCCGAATAGATACCCCACCACCACTTGGAGGTAAGTCCAGCCGTCTGTCTTGGTGCTGCCGGGTAAGGACAAAAAGGTCAAGCCCGAAAGGGCCGTCCCCACCATACTGTAGCTGACCCAAAACCAGTGGGCTTTCCGTTCAGCGGTGTAGAAGGTATCCAACCCCCCTCGGCTGCGCCGGGCTACCGCGTACCCAATGGCCCACAGCAGACCGACGTAGGCCAGCATGAGCCAGCCCACCGCCCCCTCAGTAAATAAGCTGGCTCATCCCTAAACCTACCAGCTCAACCTTGTTGGTAACGGCTTGCAGGAATAAAATAGCATCCACGATCTGCTTTTTGTCGGCGTAAGGTACGATGGTAGAAAGTTGAGCTTCTGCCGCTTGGATGTAACTGCGCAGTTCCTCTTCCAGGGTTTTCATGGCTTTTTCGTTAGCTTGGACGGAGGGGATTTTTAGGTCGTTAGGGCCTTTAGGTTCCAGCTTGGCAAAAGGCAAGTACTGAAGTATCCGGTACAAGCGGGTAAGCTTAGCGATGTAGATGCGAGTCAGTTCAATTTTGTCCATTTTTTCCAGGTCGCCAAGCGAATACACAATTGTCGCTCCTCCGGGTAATTGCACGGCAGGTCCACTCTGTTCTCCTGGAGTGGCAGGGTTGCCCTGCGCCCTGACAAAGGCCACCCACAAGGGAAGCAGCACAAGAGTATAGTGTACGCTACGCATAAGCGGTGCAGATTCTTAGTTTTTGCTTTGCTGGATGCGGTTCTTCTCTCGCAGGTATTCCTGCGCCTTCTCGTTCATGCCCAGGTACGTGGTGGTCTGAATAAGGCTCTGAATTAGCTGCAGATCATCCTTGTAGTGTTCGTGGGCTTTTTCCAGGTGGGGTAGGGCAGAACGGAAATAGTCCTGCATCTGAGCAAAGTACTTTTGCTGAAGCTTCTCATCCTTGGTTTCGTTGTATTTTACGCTTAGTTCTGCTGCTTGGTTGATGTAGTATGCGCCTAAGTTATAGTGGGCGTTTACGTTGTTGGGGTTGAGCTCAAGGACTCTGCGGTAATAGTGCGCCGCTGAATCGGGGTTTTCTCGCTCCCAGAGCTGGGCGTAAATGAGCAAGTAGGTTTCGTTTTTGGGGTCGCGCTCTACCTCCTCCCGGAAACGCTCCAGGGCTTTTTTCTGGAGCTGAGGGTGCTGCAAGTACAGATTGAGCTCGGCGCGGCGGATGTTCTCATCCGAGGGAAACTTGCTTCGGGCCTCCGAGGCGATGGCTATCGCTTTGTCCCCCTCTCCTTTCCCGCCGTAGGCGCTGATAAGGGCCGAATACACAAACGGCCCTGTAGGGTCGTTGGGAATCGGTTTTTTCGCAGCTAAAGCCCGAGCTTTTTCCAGATCCTCTATGGCGGCATTCGTGTCCCGGAGTTGGAGGCTCACCAGCCCGCGTAGCGCATAAGGAGGGTAAAAATCCTTTTGCCCCAAGTAATCGTACATTTCCAAAGCCCAAGTGAGGTGCTGGCGCGCTTCAGCGGGCTTTTCCTTCTGGAAAAGCTCAAAACCTTTTAGGTACAATACGCTGGCGGCTTGGGCGGCAATAAGTTTGAGATCCTCGCTGAACTCTTTGGTGGCGTCCAGCTCACGAGCCTTTCGGTGGGCTAAGACGACTTCTTCAAGAAGGTTAGGGTATTTCTGCAGGACAGCTTGAGGGTCTTTGCTGGACACGAGGAGGCCCATATAAGCCTTGGCACGAAGCATGTACCCTTTGGCTTTGTCTCGGGGTTTGAGAAGGTCAGGCTGCGCAAACGCTTGGTCCAGAAAGCCCAAAGCTTTCTCAAATTCTCCGTCTTGCACGGCCAGAGCGGCTGAGGTGATTTTGCTTTTTTGGGCCAGGCCCAACGCCATCAGAAGGGTGATTCCCCATGCTCGCATGCCGCAAACATACGAAAAAAAATGCCCTACCTTTGCTGCATGCGGTACCTCTGGTGGGTAACATTCTGCGCGGCGGTCCTTTGGGGCCAGAGTCTTTCCGAAGCGGAACAGGCCCTGAGCCGGGAAAACTACGACCGTGTACTGAGTCTGACCCAGCAAATCTTGTCTGCCAAACCCAAGGAGCTCTACGCGTACTACCTACAGGGCCAGGCCTACCTCGGCCAAGCTCGGCAGCTGGAAGAAGACGACCCTCGCCGTGCCCTTCTGCTGAAAAACGCGCGCGAAAGCTTTTCGGCAGCCTTAGAGAAAAACAACAAGTTTGCTTACGGCTATATCGGCCTTGCTGAAGTAGAGCTGGCTTCAGGCGCATCGGAGTCTGCCAAAAACCACCTCGCCAAAGCCGAAGAGTACGGCGCTTCCGACCCCAAAGCCCTCATAGAAGCTGCACGAGTGTATACCCTGCTTGGCGGCAAGTTGGGTACGGATAAGGCCACCCTTTTGCTTTCCAAAGCCAAAACGAAAGACCCCTCCAACTCCGCTATCTTGCGAGGCCTGGGGGACTTGTGGCTTCAACAAAATGTGCTGGAGCTGGCCATAGACAACTACCAGAAAGCCACCGCCGCCGAACCGCAAAACCCAGAAAACTTTTATCGGTTAGGTTTGGCCTACGCCAAAGCCAAATCGTACAAAGATGCGGCAGAAGCCTTCCGCAAAGCCATAGAACTGGATCCAGGCTTTGCTCCCGCTTACCGCGAGCTGGGCGAAATCTATTACCTCGCCCAAAAATACACCCAAGCCAAGGAAAACTACCAGAAATATGTAACGCTCCGTCCCGAACTTCCCGCTCGGGTGCGCTATGCCACCTTCCTGTATCTGAGCAAAGACTACAAAGCGGCCATTCAGGAAATCCAGGCTGTACTCAAGGATACCTTCAGCTTGACGCTCCAACGGCTCTTGGGCTATTCTCTCATAGAAGATGGTCAATATGAGGAGGGCCTCAAAGCCTTACAGCTTTACTTTGACCGGCAAAAGCCAGAAAAAGTTATCGCCAAAGACTATGCCTTCTATGCAAAGGCGCTGGATAAAGTGGGCAAGGACTCCCTCGCTGTGGTCTACTACGCCAAAGCCATAGAGAAGGACCCTAAACTCGGGGCCGACCTGTATCCCGAAATGGCCAATGCTCTCAACACCCTTGGCCGTTACAAAGAAGCCGCCACAGCCCTGGAAAAAGCTATCCAGTATACCAACGCTCTCAATCACTATTATGCCCTTGGACGCATTTATTACAAGCTCGGCCAGACAGAAAAAGACTCCACCTACTTCCGCAAAGCCATTGAGGCCTTTACCTACGTGAAAGACAAAAAACCGGACCTGGTGCCCGTGTATACCGAGTTGGGGCGGTGCCATGCCATGTTAGACCCCGAAAGTCAGGCCGGTCTGGCTAAGCCTTTCTACGAAAAAGTCGTGGAGCTGGCCCAAGCTGAACCCACCAAGTACGCCAACGACCTGAAGGAGGCTTACGCTTACTTGGGCTATTACTACTACCTCAAAGAAGACTTTCAAAAGTCGTACGACGCCTACAGCCGTCTGAAGGAGCTAGACCCGCAGAATCCCCAAGCGGCCCAGGCGCTTCCTTACCTGGAAAACATGCTCAAGAAGCGCTGAAGCCATGCGAATATACGCTGTTCGGGTGGAGATAGAAACAGACGCAGCGGAGGCCTGGCAGCGGTGGATGGTGCATACGCACATTCCGGAAGTGCTCCAGACGGGGTACTTTCGGGGGCATCGGTTTGGGGAAGTGGTAGAGCCGGCCGCCCCCCCTGGCTACCGTACCTTTCTGGTGCTGTACGAAGCCGCCACACCTGAGGCTCTCTCAGCTTACTTGGAGAAAGAAGCGCCTCGCCTGCGGGCCGCTTACCCGCCGGAGTTTCAGGGGCGCTTCCGGGCCGAAAGGTGGATATGGGAGATGCGGTAGAACCGGTGGTTATCGTGGGCGCCGGACCGGCAGGGCTTGCCTGCGCTTGGCGCCTAGCCCAACTGGGCTTCTCGCCCCTCCTCCTGGAGAAGGCCACCTTTCCCCGAGATAAAGTATGTGGCGATGCCCTAAGCGGGAAGGTGGTGGCTTTGGTTCGTAAGCTCGGCGGAGAAGCGGCGCTGGACCGCCTCTTTGCGCATCCCGAAGCTCAGCCCGCCTCTATGCTGGCTTTGGTGGATAAACGAGGGCGGCAGCTGCGGTTGGCGTTTCCCCCTCATCGGGGTTATCCCCAGGGCCTTCTCCTACGCCGCTACGCTTTTGACGCTTGGCTGGCTGCGCAGCTCCCTCCCACGGTCCGCTTGCGCACAGGCACCGCCGTGAAAGCCCTCCTTCGCCAAGGAAGCCTCTGGCACCTACAGCTGGAAGGGCAGCCCCCGCTCCAAGCCCATTTTGTGGTAGGGGCCGAAGGGGTGGCCTCGCGCGTAGCCCGTTGGGTAGAGGCTTACCATGGCTTGGGCCGCCCCGTGACCTTTCCCGCTGTGCGAGGGTACGTAGAAACCCTCAGCTCCTCCGAAGCGCTGGAACTGCACTTTGTGCCGCCGGTCCTGCCTGGGTATTTCTGGGCTTTTCCCATGGGCAAGAGGTGGAATGTGGGCGTAGGAACCAGCCAGCGAAAAGCCCGCTTGCCCTTGCGGACCCTTTTGCAAGCTCGGTGGCCGGCCGTGCAAGGACTGGCAGGCCACGGGATACCCGTCGCTTTGCAGAAAAGACCCCTGACCGCGCCGGGCTGCGCCCTCATTGGCGATGCGGCGGCCCTCGCAGACCCCTTCACCGGGGAAGGCATCGGCAATGCCCTCCTGAGTGGCATCCGCCTCGCAGAAGCCTTAGCGGCCTTTCCCCCTTCCAAGTGGGCCACCTTGGACTTAGCGGCTACCTACACCCATCGCCTTTACAAGGAACTGTCGGCCGAACTGCGGATGTCCCGGTGGCTATACCGATTAGCTACGCAAGGCTGGGCCGTAGAAGGGCTCATAGGCATAGCTGAGCGGCATCCGGGGCTGGTTAGGTGGGTTTTGCGCAGCTACGGCGTGAAGAAGGTTTGATAAGAGGGGCGAAAGAGAAGGGGGGGCGGCGCCGCAGGCGCCGCCCCCCCAAGACCCCACCACACCCACAAAGCTTCCCTCACTCCCGCATCAGCTTGCCGCTCCAGCTGTGGCGGGTACCCCGCACTTCAACCGCATAGAGTCCCTGCGCCCACTCACCCGAAGGCAAGGCCAGCCGACAGCTCCCAGCCCCAAAATAGCCCCGATGGAGCCATACCAGCTGGCCTACGCTGTTGTAAACGCGGGTTTCCACCGAATCCGCTTCAGGCAGGGAGAAGATAAGCCACGTGCCGCTTCGGGTGGGATTCGGCTCTAACCGCACCGAGAAAGGCTGCCCTTCCAGATTCAGTCGGGCCTCGGCTAAGTTGGACTCAAGCACCCGCTGGCCCGGCGTGCTGGATCAGGGAGAAACTCGCATGCGTGCGGCGGTGGCGGCTTGGACCATGTGGCGAAGGGCTGGCGTTACCTCTTCCCAGCGGCGGGTTTTGAGGCCGCAGTCCGGATTGACCCACAGCAGGGCATCGGGCAGCACCCGCCGAGCCGCCTCTATCACCTGCGCTATGTGCTCCACCGACGGGACCGCTGGCGAGTGAATATCGTACACCCCCAGCCCAATCTGCCGGTCCCACTGCGGAAACCGCCGAAACTCCTCCACCAGCGTGCCTTTGCTGCGCGAAGCTTCAATAGACACCACATCAAAGTCCATCTCCCAGATGTAGCGGAGGATGCTTTCAAACTCCGAGTAGCACATGTGGGAGTGGATTTGGGTTTCGGGTTTGGCGCGGGAGGCCAGCCGAAAAGCCCGCACCGCCCAGCGGAAGTACGCCGGCCAGTCTTTTTTCTTGAGAGGGGCCCCCTCCCGAAAAGCCGGTTCGTCAATCTGTATCACCTGAATCCCCGCCGCTTCAAGGTCCTTCACTTCGTCTTGGATAGCTAACGCAATCTGGTAAGCCGCTTCTTCCCGGCTCAGGTGGGGCGGGGCATAGCTCCAGTTGAGGATCGTGACGGGACCTGTGAGCATGCCCTTGACGGGCTTCTTGGTCAAGGATTGAGCGTAGGCGATTTCTTCCACCGTCATGGGAGCTGGGCGCCACACATCGCCGTAGATGATAGGGGCCCGATAGACCCGAGAGCCGTAGGAGAGAACCCACCCCTGCGTAGTGATGGCGAAGCCTTCCAGCCTTTCGGCAAAAAACTCCACCATGTCGCTGCGTTCAAATTCGCCATGGACCAGCACATCCAAGCCCAATTCTTCCTGGTAGCGGATGACTTCGGCGATTTTTTCTCGGATGCGGGCTTGGTATTCGGCCTCAGGGACGCGACCTTCTCGGTAAGCTTTGCGCAGGGTCCTCAGGTCTTCGGTTTGGGGGAAGGACCCGATGGTGGTCGTAGGTAAGGGCGGCAGGTTCAGTTTTTGCTGCTGCAGCTTTATGCGTTCGGCGTAAGGAACCTCCCGCTGGAAGTCCGCCTCTGTGAGGGCCTGAAGGCGCGCTCGGGTAGGGGGGTGGATGCCGAGGGGTTCTCCCTGCCATAGGGCCTCAGAAGCCGCCACTTCAGCCTGGGCTTGGGGGTTCCCCTCAAGAGCCTGGGCAAGGGTTCTAAGCTCCATGAGCTTTTCCTTAGCGAAGCTGAGCCGCTCCCAAACCGGCTTGGGAATGTGGGTTTCGGGGGCTTTGGTGAGGGGTAGAAAAGACAGCGGCGCGCTGGTGGTGAGCCAGATTTCCCGAGCATAGCGGCTAAGCTCTTCCACCTGGGCAGCTTTTTCACGCAGGTTAGCCCGCCAGACTTGGCGCCCATCTATGAGACCCGCTATAAGCACCTTGTCGTCAGGAAACCCGTATTGTCGGATCGCTTGCCAGTTGGCTTTGCCGGCCACCAGGTCCAGCGCGATTCCCTTCACGGGCAGCTCCACCAAACGGGGATAAAAGTCCACCGCTTCGTAGTAGGTGAGCAGGTACAGGGGGAAAGCCTTTAGTTCCTGATACAAGTAGCCCACCAGCGGCACTGGCACTTCGTCAAGCACGAAGGCCGGCTCATGGAGGATAAGGCCCGGTGCGCCAGCTTGCCTCAGCGCGGCAAGCAAAACCTTGTACGCGGGAAGCAGCTTCTCCGCCAAAGCTTCCATGGCGTCTGGCGAGAGCGGAAGCCCGTCCTTCTTGGAAAGAGCCAGGAAGGTATAAGGCCCTATCAAGCTGGGCCAGGCGTTTTGCGCCCCCAGCGCCTGCGCCAGCTTGTACTGCTCCACAAAAAACGCTGGGTTAGCAGACAAAGGCTCATCTTCCCATTCAGGCACCAGGTAATGGTAGTTGGTGTTGAACCACTTGGTCATTTCCAGGGCTGAAGCCCCGCGAGCCATATCAAAGTACGACCTCAGTCCTTGATCTTGATAAGGGCGAAACCGTGCCGGAATGAGCCCCAAACCTACAGTCAGGTCCAGCATGGGGTCGTAACGCGACAGCTCCCCGCTCGGAAACACGTCCGCATACGCCATGTAGGTGGAGAGCCGTTCTTTTTCTACTTCCTCAAGGCCTTTGACCAGGTCATGCTCGGAGATTTTCCCGCTCCAGAATCGTTCCAGGAGGGTTTTATACTGCCGCTTTTCTCCCAGGCGAGGGAGGCCGTACGCGAAGACTTTCATGCCCGGCGAAGGTACGAAAATCCCAACTTTGCCTGGGATGAATAGAAGCTGGCTCGGGGTTTGGGTGCTGCTGGCGGGGTGTCATCGGGCGCCGGCTTGGCTTGAGGAAGCGCCACTGATTGGGCTGCGGGTGCGGGACGATGCCGGACGCGAGGTCTACCTTGTGCGTCCCCCTGAACGGGTCGCGTTGGCTGTGCCCGAGGCCGTGCGCCTCTGGCAGGAAGCCGGCCTTTTCGGTCGGGTGGTAGCCGCCTGTGAAGGCGCCGGAGAAGCTGAACGAGTTTTCTTTCTGCGGTGCGACGATTCGCTGGCCTTGGGGGATGCCCTCTACAGAAGCCGACCTGCTTGGGTGTGGGTGGCTTCGCCGCAGGCCTTGCCTCCCTCTACGGCTTTCCCCCTCTACGTCTTCCGGCCTCAGGGGCCCGCCCAGTGGCTGAAGCACCTTCGCACCCTGGGCCAGGTGTACGACCAGCCTGTGCTCCTGAAACTGGCCGACAGCTTGGAAAAAGACCTGAACCAAGCGATCCAAAAAACCCAAACCTTGCGCCGGCTCAAGGTAGGGGTGCTTTTGCCGGGCGAACCCCTTCGGTTTCCCTCGCTGGCAGAACCTCTGGCTTCCCTCATAGAGAAGGCTGGGGGGCAGCTGATCCCGGCAGAAAGCCTGGCCACCACCCTGCCTGAAGTCCTCCTCCTACCGGCAGGCCAGCCCGAACTCGTGAACGATTTCCTGCGTCTTTATCCGGACGCTTACAGCAGCCCCGCGCTACGCTACAAACGGCTCTTTTCTGTAGAGCGGCAGGTGCTGGAAAACCCCCTTTCTCAGCCGATTCAGGCGTTTTACACCTTGCTGCGGATTTTGCACCCTGAAGTTAGCCCCTCATCTGAGCCGGCTAATCAGGTACAGCAGCCCGCTCAGGAGGAGGCTCAGCAGTAAGCTCGTTCCCAAAGGCAGGTACAAGCGAAAGTTGGGCCGTTGGATTACGATATCGCCGGGGAGGCGAGGCCAAGCGAGGCCCGTTCGGCCGGCCCACCACAAGAGAGCCCCTGCCGCTACAAGCCCCAACCCGATGAGCACCAGCAGCCGCCCCAGGCTTTGCATCAGCGAAGGAGCACGAAACGATGCCAGCTTGTCCGCTCCTGCTGCGTCAGACGGAGGAAATACACGCCTTCCGGCAGGGTAGGGGGAAGCTGGAGCCTTCCATCCGGGGGCACTTCCCCTTCAAGGAGCACTTCGCCGATGAGGCTGCGCACCGCGAAGGTACCCCGAGCCGGTTCTATGTAAAGCACCCCCCGCGTGGGGTTAGGGCCTATCCGGATGGTGCCGCCCGCCATAGGAAGGGAGCTGGAGCGATCTTGGTCTTTGTATTGGATAAGAGCAGGGGTAAAGTTGCCTAAAACAAAACTACCCTGGACCCGCAGAAGGGGTATGCCTTGGCCTGTGCCCAGCCACTCCAGCTCGGTATAGGAAGTGTCACGCCGCTGGACAGGAAAACCTTGGAAATAGACGGTATCCTTCTGGTGCACATCTCGCCGCAGTCGCAGGCAGGAAAACTGGCCATAAGGCGTAGTAATTTGTCCATACCCATCCGCCTGATGGATGCGGTAGCCTCGCTGGGCGTAGGTGACGGTCCCAAAGTTCGGCACTTGGAAAGTGAACCGCAGCCAGAAAGTCGTACTGTCCCGATCACCATAATTGAGAGGAAGCACATAGATTTCGTCAGGGTCCTGATAGCACTGCCAGATGGGTGCGCCATTCACGGTAGCCCCGACGCCTTCTACGGTCATCTTGGACGGACTTTTACGCAGGAAGGCGTACATATCCCGGATAGTTACGCCGCCCTGGGAAGGCAGGGAGTCAGCCAGCTTGAGCAGGAGGGCCTGAAGGCTGGCATTGCCGCAGGAAAAACCATACTGCGGCACCTGAAAAGGGCTCTTCCAATGTACGATGAATTGGGTATCAGCGCTAAGCTGAGAGAAATCCCAAGTGTAATTAGCGCCTGTCGCTAAGAAATCCAGGCCAGCTCGTGGACGGCTCTGACTAACCAGGTACTCGCTCCCCGCTGAGGGGAGGTCACTCTCTTGTATCTGACTCTGCGCCCAAGCAAGCCCCAGCAGCACAGGCAAAAGGCATCGCATACCTGAGCAAAGATACACCTTTTTGGGAGTTAGGGAGGGACGGGATCGTACCCACTTCCCCCCCACGGGTGGCAGCGGCTCAGCCGTCGCAGGGCCAGCCAGAGACCCTTCAGAGGGCCGTGCTTTTGAATGGCCTCTACGGCATATTGGGAACAAGTAGGGGTGTATCGGCAAGAAGGCGGAAATAGCGGAGAAATAGCCCGCTGATAGAAGCGAATAAGCAGGATCAGGCCTTTGCCCAGGAGCTTTGCCAAGCCTGAAAAAGCTTTCGCATGTCGGTTCGCAGCGCCTCCAGAGTGGGGAAAACAGGAGCCTTCCAGCTCCAGAGGAGCCAAGCGCTTCCTCCCTGCAGCAGGGAGAGAAAGGAGGGCTTCTCTTGGCGATAAGCCTCGCGCATCAGGCGGCGAACCCGATTGCGATCATGGGCTTTGCGAAAAACCCGCTTAGACACAGAAAAAGCCACTTGTATCCGAGGCTCCGCAAGCGCCACCCAAAAATACAGCCCTCGCAAGCTGAGCGCCTCCCCTTCTTTTTTGGTGCCCAAGCGTAGGAGTGCGCTAAATCGCCGCCGTCCTCGTAGAATCTCGCTTTTAGGCAGGCGGGTAAGGCTCAAGTTAGTAAGGCTTACCGGCGATCGTATCACTCACGGTGAGGTGATAGCGGCCTTTCCTCCGGCGTCGGGAGAGTACCGCGCGCCCCCAGCGTGTACGCATGCGGACCCGAAAGCCGTGGGTACGCAACCGCTTCGTGCGGCTGGGCTGGTAGGTTCTCTTCGGCATGGGGCAAAGGTAAGAAGTTTCTCACCTTCTGTACTTTTGCCTGGATGCCCAAACGCGTGCTCATCACGGGCGCCGCAGGCTTTATCGGCTCTCACTTGTGCGATCGCTTCTGGGAGGAAGGCTTTGATGTGCTAGCCCTGGATAACCTCTGTACCGGCAACTTGGATAACCTGGCCCATCTTTTTGGTCGGCCTCGCTTCACCTTCCTGCACCACGACATCACGAACTTCATTCATGTGCCGGGTGAGCTGCACTACATTCTCCATTTTGCTTCGCCGGCCAGCCCCGCTGACTACCTGCGCATGCCTATCCAAACCCTCAAGGTAGGGGCCCTGGGCACACATAAATGTCTGGGACTGGCCCGAGCCAAAGGCGCTACCATCCTTTTAGCCTCTACCTCGGAGGTGTACGGAGACCCTCTGGAGCACCCCCAAAAAGAAACCTACTGGGGCAACGTCAACCCCATCGGGGTTCGGGGCGTGTACGACGAAGCTAAGCGCTTTCTGGAGGCGATGGCGATGGCTTACCACCGAACCCACGGCCTTTCCATTCGGATTGTACGCATCTTCAACACCTACGGCCCTCGCATGCGCTTGGATGACGGCCGGGTTCTGCCTAACTTCATCGGGCAAGCCCTGCGAAATGAGCCTCTCACCGTCTATGGCGACGGCAGCCAAACGCGCAGCTTCTGCTATGTAAGTGACCTGGTGGAAGGTATCTTTCGCCTCCTGCTCTATACAGACTACCCTTACCCCGTCAACCTCGGCAACCCCGAAGAAGTCTCTATCCTGGACTTTGCCAAGGAAATCTTAGCGCTTGTCCCCGAATCCCGCAGCACGATCGTGTTTCATCCGCTGCCAGAAGACGATCCTAAGGTGCGGCGCCCTGACATCACCTTGGCCCGGGAGCTGCTTGGGTGGGAGCCGCAGGTGCCCCGTCAGGAAGGGCTGCGCCGTAGCATCGCTTACTTTCGTGAAAAAATCGCTGTCGCATGAACCGCTATCACCATGAGCCCTTACCTTTAGCCGGTGCTTTCCTTCTGCGCTGGGATCGCTACGTCGACGAGCGCGGCTATTTTGCGGAGCTTTTTCGCACCGAAGTAGCTGAGCGGTTGGGTTTACCTACTTTCGTCCAAGATAACCTCTCTTTTTCTCGGCGAGGTGTTTTGCGGGGGCTTCATTTTCAGCGTGCTCCTTACGTGCAGGCTAAGTTGGTGACGGTGCTTCAGGGCCGCATCCAGGATGTGCTGGTGGATCTGCGGCCTTCTTCTGCGACGTACCGCCAGAGCTATAGTGTGCTACTCACGAGTGAAGGGCCCCATTGTACCTGGGTGTATGTACCGCCTGGCTTTGCGCACGGCTTTTATGTGCTATCCGACGAAGCGCTGGTGCTCTATCGGTGCTCGGCCTACTATGCTCCGCAGGTGGATGGGGGCGTGCGATGGGATGACCCCGACCTCCGCATCCCTTGGGAAGTTCCTCCGGGCACCGAGCCTATCCTTTCGCCTAAAGACGCCGCCTTGCCTCGGCTGAAGGAACAACCTGAACCGTTCCCCGACTTATGAAAGGCATTCTCTTAGCGGGCGGAGCCGGTACACGGCTTTACCCTATGACGCAAGTAATCACCAAGCAGCTCCTTCCTGTCTACGACAAGCCCATGGTCTACTACCCGCTTACCACCCTCATGCTGGCTGGCGTGCGGGATATCCTCCTTATCAGTACGCCGCAGGACATCGGGCATTTTGAACGGCTGCTTGGTGACGGGCGTAAGCTGGGCCTTCGCATCCAGTACACTGTGCAGCCTCGGCCCGAGGGCATTGCTCAGGCCCTGATCCTGGCAGAGTCGTTTTTGGCTGGCTCGCCTTGCGTGCTGATCCTGGGAGACAATCTCTTTTACGGCAGCGGAATGCAGGCTTTTCTGGAAAGCTGCCGCATCTCGGAAGGGGCACTCATTTTTGCTTATCCTGTCCACGACCCCCAGCGGTATGGGGTGGTGGAGTTTGACAAGGAAGGCCGGGTGCTGAGCCTGGAAGAGAAGCCCCAACATCCGAAGTCTTCCTATGCGGTGCCAGGGCTTTACTTCTACGATGGGCAGGCTCCTGCGCTGGCACGCACCCTTCGCCCCTCCGCCCGGGGAGAACTGGAAATCACCGACCTCAATCGGCTCTACTTAGAGCGAGGACAACTGCGGGTTCGGGTGATGCCCCGGGGCTTTGCGTGGCTTGACACCGGCACGCCCCACAGCCTCCTGGAAGCCAGCCTTTTCGTCCAGGTGATTGAGGAACGCCAAGGCCTCAAGATCGGGTGCCCCGAAGAAGTCGCCTTCCGCAAAGGCTTCATCTCGCTTGAGGAGCTGCGCGACCTGGCCGAACCCCTCGCCAAAACCCCGTATGGTCAATACCTTTTGCGCGTGGTGCGGGAAGCTCATGGTTAGCGGGGCCTTTCTCTTGGCGCAGCTCTACAGGGTGCCTGATACGGTGCCCTTGGCCGGCGTTTGCACAGCAAAGGCCGTAGGGGTTTTAGCTTGGCCGAAGGGGCCGGAAGTGCTTAGCTCAGCCCAGCAAGGGACCACCCTCTCCGTGACGCTTCGCTTCTGGGAAGGGCCGGGCTTGGTGCCATGGCAATGGGGAACCCAGACCTTTACTACGGTGGTCCAAGCCGGCCCCCTGCCTGAAGACTCGCTCCTACCTCAGGCGGACTTTTCAGTACCTGACCTGGCTGAAGAAGCCCCCGAGCCTTCCTCTGAAACGCTGTGGGGTTTGTGGCTTGTGCTGGCGGGGGTCATGGTGCTGCTGGTGGCTTTTCCCTTCTTGGTTCGGCGGCTGCGGCCTTACGGGCTTGCGTTCTGGCTGGCGATTCGGTGGCGCGTCTTTTTGCACCGATGGCACCCCCGAAGGAAGCGGGACCTGGAAGCTTTTACCCAAGCGGTGAAAAAGCTCCTTTTGCCTCATGCGGACCGGCATCCGGGTAGCCTCCTTCCCCAAGAAGTAGCCCATCTTGAGGGCCCCCCACCTCTCCGAGAAGCGCTCCAGGCGCTGCTCCAGGCAGAGCATCGCCTTTTCCTGGGTCAGGTCCTTCCTCCGGAGGAAGCCTCCGAGCTGTATAGGCGCACCTGGCAAGCCCTCCGCACCTGCGCACCTGGTTGGGTACCTTTTCCGCCTCGTACGCTTCTGTTGTATGCCCCTTTGGTGGGAAGCGCCTGAGTGGCTCCTGCTTGTTCCTATCTGGCTTGCCTTGATCGGGCTGGCCCTGCGCCTGCGTCTGCGAACAGGCCTCGTGCTGAGAGAAGGAAAGGCCGAGCGCTTTCTCTTCCTGCGAAGCGCCTTTCCCACGCTCACGGTTGGAGGGGCTCTGCTGCTTGCGACCTTGGCCCTGAGCCGGCCTTACCTTCGCACCACCCGCGCAACCTCCCTACCCCCCCCTCTGGCTGGTGGTGGATGTCTCCCGCAGCATGAAAGAAAAAGACAAGCTGCCTTCTCGCCAGGGTTTTGTGCTGGATCAGCTTCGCTTGTGGATAGACTCGCTGGAAGCGGTAAGGCTCTCAGCGCCCATAGGCCTTCTTCTCTTTGGAGAAAACGCCTATGCGGTCCTCCCTCTGACTTCCGATAGAGAAGCGCTGCGCCATGCGCTAAACGAGCTGAGCGGGGTAGAGGTGGGTAGGGCTACGAACCTAAGTGATGCTTTACGGCTTCTTTTGGAGGTAGCGGCTCCGGGCCAGGCGGCGCTGATTGTTTCGGACGGCGCCCACAACATCCCCTGGGAGTCGCCCCTTCCTCGCCTGGCTGAGAAACTGAGAGAAAAAGGCGTGGTGCTCCATACCCTTTTCGTAGGAGAAGAAGGGACCCCAGCGCTTCCCCGAAGCGCTGGAGCTTTTAGCCGGTATGGCAGGAGGGACCTATCAGGCTAATCGGCTCGCTTTAGCTCCGCTCTTGCAGAAAGTCCCTGAGCGGGTGGAAATACCCCTGGTCTCCTGGCTTTGGATGGGGGCCCTTCTTTGTGCCCTGGTAGGACTAGCAGGCATGGCGATCGGAGGGTGGTTTTCGGTCCTATGTGCCTGAAGGGTTCAGCTCGTAAGTGATATGGATACGGCAGCCCGCAGCTTCAAACATCGCCATGGCGCTGCAGTATTTGGTGCGCGAAAGCTCAATGCTGCGTTCCACATCGGCCGGGGTAGCATCGGGGCTTTCTACCCGAAGGTGTAAGGTAACCGCCGTGAAGACGCGGGGAAACTCTTCTCTTCGCTCCGCTTGGGCTTGCACCCGGAAGGTGCGCACCGTCTTGCGTTTTTTCTGGAGGATGCTCACGACATCGGCCGAGAAGCACGCCAGCATGGAAGCCAAGAGACCTTCCATAGGACGGGCCGCCTGATCGGTGCCCCCTACCTCTACAGGAGAATCAAACACCAATTCATGGCCGCTTTCAGGTCGCACAAGGAAATGTAGCCCTTGACCGGTCCACTCAAGCTGAGCTGTCATAAGGAGGGGGTAGGTGGGCCCGGAGGGATTCGAACCCCCGACCAACGGATTATGAGTCCGCTGCTCTAACCGCTGAGCTACAGGCCCATGGTTATGTCTATTTCAAGCCCAGCGCTGCGGGCCCGTGCCGAAGGTGGGACTCGAACCCACACGGGAAACCCCACACGCCCCTGAAACGTGCGCGTCTACCAGTTCCGCCACTTCGGCAGCTCGGGGCACAAAGGTACAAAGAATCCTCAATCCCCAGCGGCCCTGATACCCCCTTCCACCTGCGCAAGAAGGGTAGCCAACTCGCGGGCATAGGCCGCGTCAGGCTCGCCTTGGCTTTCCTGCCAGCGAGATTGGATATGCATCAGGTGGGCCCGGTAGGGAAGCACTTGCATACCGCAGTAGGCCAGAACCTGCGACAGATGATCCAAGCCGCGGAGATTACCAAAGCGGCCATCCGAAACGCCCACTAAAGCCGCCAGCCGCCCACGAAAAACTTCTCTCGGAAGCGCATCAATAAATACCTTCACCACCCCAGGAAAACCTCCATTATATTCCGGCACTACCCATATCCACACCGAACACTTTTGCAGCATGTAAATTATCGACTCAAAAGTAGCGGAACGAGCACCAAACAAGTCTGAAAAGAGAAAATCCCGAGGAAGCGTCTGAAAATCTATAAAGTGGTAAAGGTGTCCTTGCTCTTCCAGCTTGCGAGCCAGATACAAGGCGACTCGGCGGGTGTAGCTATCAGGGCGGTGGGTGCCTGAAATCAGCGCAATAGCCATGCCTGCTTAAACACAAATCCCCTACGCCAACCTACCGCGGCTTTTGTGCTACCTTTGCGGTGTGCGAACAGGTATCATTTCTGGGGTTTTGCTGGTCCTGGTAGGCATTGTGGCGGGGGTATTGTACTGGAGGCTGCGAAAAGTGGAAAAAGAAAAAACCGAGCTCGTTGAGGAAAAAGTGTCGCTTGAAGAAAACCTTCGGGAGCTGGACCAGCGAGTCATGGCCATGCAAAAAGAGCTTGAACGCAAAGACGTAGAGCTGGAAGAGAAAAACCGCCGCCTTGAGGAGCTGCAAAAACGAGTCCAACAAGCTCAAGCCCTGATACGCAAGTATGAGGAAGAAGGTAAAATTTCGGCTAAGCAAGCCGAAGAAATGCGCTATAAAACCGAGCAGATGGCGTACTACCTGCAAAAGTACCAGGATCGCATAAAAGAACTGGAAGAGGAAAATCAAAAACTACGCGAACGCACAGAGCAGCTGGAAAAAGCGGTAGAGCAGAAAGAAACTCAAGCCCGTCAGATTGAAGAAGAAAAAGAAAAGCTTGCCATCAAAGTAAAGGCAGCCTCCTATCTTAAGGCCATTGAGTTTCGGTTTGCTCAAGTCAAAGAGAGCGGGAAAGAAGAGTGGGATAGAGAGTTTCGGGCTCGGCGTCTACGCACGCTCAAAATTTGCTTCCAGGTGCTGGAAAACGAAGTCGCCGAACCCGGAGAAAGGACGGTTTATCTTGTAATTTCCGATCCCACCAATAAAGTCATCACCAATTTCGCTAAAGGTAGCGGATACTTCACGCTGATGGACACGGAGCAGCCTTTTTCTACAAAGGCGGTTTTTCACTACAATCGGCAGCGCCAAGAGGTATGCGCTCTCTTTGAACGCCCGGACGAAGAGCTAAACAAGGGCACCTACACCGTAACAGCGTTCTGTGAAGGGGTAGAAATTGGGCGTGGGCAATTCCAACTGAAGTAGGTGCTGTCTGGCTCCCTAAAACAGGCGTTGAAAAGTCGCCTGGAAACTCTCAGCTCCCACGGTAAGAAGCCCATCCTGGTGGTTCCGACCCCCTACATGGCCCGGGCCCTGGCCGGCCAGCTGGGCTCTGGCTATCTTGTCCAGGACCTCTTCACGTGGGCTGGGAAAAGCTCCCCTGACCGCCGAGAACCTAACCCGCTTGAACTCTTTCAGATTTTCCGGGAAGCCGTGGCTACATCCTCGGAAGACTCGCAAAACAAAAAAGACAAAGGTGCTGCCCCGGCGGAAGACCCGAGAGATGAAAAGGATGTTGCCCTGGCTAAAGACGCGCTCCCTTATCAGTGGCAACTTGCTCAGGTCTGGGCAAAGGACTGGGAGGAAGTCTTGCTCGGCACCTCTTCTCTGAAAGAAGCCCTCCAATATTGGAGCGATCTCTCAGAACATCAGCAGATCAAAGAAGCTTTTCTCTCATCTCCAACAAGCCCACCAAGTCTCTCAGCTGGCTGGAGCTCATCCCCATCCCGGCCAAGTCTTCAAAAAATATTCAGGAATTTTGGACAAACTTCAAAAATTTTTTGGATTCTTACCTTGGTCTTTTCTCAGAGAAGCGGTTACGCTTCAATGAGGAAGCTTTGCAAGAGCTCGTGGCCGAGCGTAAGCTAAATGGGGCGCTTTTTCTGCATCTTTACAGTGCGTATCCCCTTCTGGAGAAGTTAGCCCGGGAGGCTCCCCACAGGGTAGGCTGGAAGGTAGATTCCCTCCGCAAGGCCCTGCCTGAAGTGTGGGCTGACTTTCCTTCCCCCTCAGAGGCGTGGGATTTCCCTGTCCAAAAGCCTCGGAAGGTTGAGCTGCATACAGGGTCTACGCTCACCCTTGTCATGCGAGAAGCGGCGCGGCATATTGCGACATGGCTGCGCAGCGCCCCTTCCGAAGCTTGCGCGGCCATCTGGTGCCAACCCGAGTCTGAGCCCCTTCTGCGGCATTTTCTTCAAAAAGAAGGTGTGCCCTCTGAGGCACTTTCCCCCCAAGCTCCCACGCTGTGGGAGAGCACAGATATAGGCCGCTTCCTGCGACCTTATCTACTGAGAGGGCTGGAAGGACGACTGGATGCGTGGCCTGCCCCTCCTGCCCTTCCTACCGATCCTCTGCCGGCGGAAGCCTGGGCCCATAAGCTCTACGACATCGCTCGCGAACTTGAGGCCCGCAGCCCCCTCCACTGGCGCTTTCTGCATAGCCTCTTTCAAGAACGGATTGCGGTTTCTGAGCCTTTCCCCCCCTCGGTGCGTTTGTATATAGGGCAGCTCACCCAACTGGCAGGCGGGCATTACGACGTGCTCTTTCTGGTAGATCCTCCGGTTGAGCCCCTCGGACCTTGGGCCAGGCCGTCTTTCTGGCTAGCCTCGCTGCGAAAGCGGTTCTACTCCCCCACCCAGCACAATCGCTTGGCGTGGCGCTTGCAGTCTGTGTTGCTATGGGCTAGCCAAGAGGTGCGGATCTTCCGGCTGGCCGACCCTACGCGCATACCCCCTATAGAGGAACTGCTCACTTACCACCAAGCCCTTGGCCTCCATGAGGAGTTTGCGTTTGATCCCACAAAGAGCGCCTCGGTGGCCGTGGCCTTTATGCCTGAGCCTCGCCCCATTGAAGATCCCCCTCCCCAGTCCCATCTTAGAGCGTCCCTATCGCCGTCTCGCGTGAGCGCCCTTTTCCGATGTCCACGGCGCTTTTACTGGCAATCGGTTCTCCCTCAAGAGGGACCGCCTCAAGAAGCGCTCCTAATAGGACGGCTTATGCACGAGCTGGTGCGCCGCACCGCAGCCGGTAAAACAGCCTCTTCAGGCCCCATAAAGGCTACTTTAGCTAATCTGGCTTACCGGGGTAGCCGGAGGCGGCTTTTTTACCGAGCTGCTCGGTTGCTAAGTCCGGAAGAGCGCCGTCTACTGCGCCGCACCCACAGCTACCGGCTCCTCATGCCCATCCTCGCTGAGGCAAGCCAACCTCTCCTACAGGCTCTGATTAGGCTTTTACTGCCAGAGACCTACCAGCCACCCCAAACCCCCTCTGCGTTACGCTGGCGCCACTTTAAGGTCAAGCCTCTGCACACCCATCGTTACCACTTCTATGTGGAGTGGCCGATTCCCCCCTCTTCTCCGCTGCCTTTGGACGGCCGTGTAGACCTCCTGGTTGAAGACCCCTCAGCCCCTCAGCGGGTTTTGCTGGATTTCAAACAGCGCCTCCCCAGAGAAACCGACCCCGTCAAAGCCTTCCAAGGCTTAGAGGAAGTGCTGCAAGCCCTGCAAACTCCATCGCCCTTCAAGCCGCCCTCTCATTACGACGAAGCCCTTTTCCAAGTCCTGAGTTACGCCTGGTACCTCAATCAGATTGGCAAACCCGTGGATAAAGCAGTCCTGGTTTCGCTTTGGTGGCGTCCCCGACGAAAAGCCGCGCGCCTACCCCAAAATGGCGACAGCCAACCCATGGTAGAGGTCCAGCTGGACGCCTCCCTCCAAGCCAAGATAGAAGAGCTCTGGACAAGGATTTCCTCCCTCCTCTCTAAAAATGGGATGAAGCCCGCTGATTTTCCCCAGACGCCTGATAAAGAGACATGCCGGTATTGCGCCTTTGCCCTGTTATGCGATCGCCTGCGGGCGTGAAAAGCCCTGAAAGCGTTTCTCACCTGCCTGGTCATCTGGCGCTTGTAGGGCAGACCCTCATCATCTGCGGCGGCTACGTCGTAGGACGCGAAGCCGCGCAGAAGTTTGACCCTCTCCTGCTTACTGGGCTGCGCGCTTGGGGCAGCGCGCTGATCTACCTTCTTTTGTGGCCCCTTTTGAGAAAAATCAGCCCTTCTCCCTTGACCTGGAGGGAAATGCCCCCCTCCTGGAAAAAACGCCTTTTCATCCTCGCCTTGCTGGGCATCTTCTTCAATCAGCTTCTTTTCAACTGGGGCTTGCGCTACACCACGGCGGCCACCACCGCCCTCATCTATGCGCTCACCCCTTCGGTGGTGTTTTGGTTAGGGGTATGGGTTTTTCATCGAGAACGGCTCCAGGCACAACGGCTCATAGCGCTGGGCCTGGCGTACGCCGGTGTGGTCCTGGCCCTCTGGCACAACCTCCTGCACAGTCAGAGTGGATGGGGCTGGCTCCTAATCCTGGCCGCGGTGGGCTTTTGGGGCTGGTACCTCAACTACTCGCCCCCTATCGTGAACCGCCTCGGCCCGATCGCGGTGACGGCTTACATCATGCAGATAGGAGCGCTTCTGCATACCCCCACGCTGGGAATAGGGCTTTTCCGCCAGAAATGGGAAGAGTTGGGACCAGCAAGCTGGCTAAGCCTGGCTTACCTGATCTTGGGCATGTCGGTGCTGGCCTACTTGCTCTTGAGCGTGGGCTTGAAGTACCTTTCGCCCACCCAGACGGCGCTTTATATTAACTTGCAGCCCATCGGCACCATGGCCATAGCGGCGCTCTTGGGACAAGAGCCCCTGTCCTGGCAGCTCGTCTTGGCCGCTCTTCTCACCACAGGGGGTATGCTTCTCTTCCAGCGATGAAGGACGACCAGCGCTTCATGGCCTTAGCCCTGGAACAGGCTCGTCAGGCTTATCAGGCCGGCGAAGTACCCATAGGCGCTGTGCTGACGATTCGAGGACGGGTGATTGCGCAGGACCATAACCGCACTGAAGAACTGGAAGACCCCACCGCCCACGCCGAAATACTCTGCCTGTCCGCGGCTACAGCGTTTTTACGCTCTAAGTACCTCCGTTCAGCTACCCTTTACGTGACGCTGGAACCTTGCCCTATGTGCGCAGGGGCGCTCGCTTGGGCCCAAATAGGCCGCCTCGTGTATGCAGCACCCGATCCAGAACGGGGCTTCACGCGCTACCAACCTGGACTTCTGCACCCGCGCACACGCTGGGAACAGGGACCTTTTGCCGAAGAGGCCCTGGCGCTCTTACAGCATTTTTTCCGAACTAAACGCCGCTCTACTTCCCGAAATTAGGCAAGGCCCTGGGTTTTGAGGCGCTCTTTTTCTTCCGCCACCTGCTGCCAAAAAGCCTCCTCTGAATGCACGGGCAGCCGACATGCTCCCCATGTGCACAAACACCAGGTGCCTTCTGGGGCTTCTGCGTAGCTTTTGAGCGCAGGAATAGCCGATTCAGGTGAGGCGAGGTAGCCTACCCACCCTATTTTGGGCTCGTAGCGCTGCCAGAAAGGCAGAAGGTTCTCGCCCCGGTAGATAAGCGCCAAGGGACAGGCCTCTTCAAGCAGCGCCACCTGCAGGAAGTGGCTGGCTAAGGTAGGGCTCTCAGCCATTTGCCGACGCAGCCGCGCCAAAATCACACGCACTTTCTCCTCGTAGTCGGCCCGCTGAAAATACTTCGCCAGCCGCCAGAGGGCCTCCGCAAAAAGCGAGTTGGAAGAAGGCGTGCTGGTGTCAAAAATATCCTTGCGCCGCACGGGAAATACCCGCAGGGTTCTGGCAGTAAAGCAGAAAACTTGCTCTTTCTCATCGTAGAAGAGGTCAAGACTTTTTTCCATGAGTGCTTGGGCCCGCAGGAGGTAATTTTCTGTACCGGTAACGGTGTACAGGTGAATCAGCGCCACGATAAAGGCCGCATAATCTTCGGCAAAAGCTTCGCCGTACCATCGGTCTTCTTTGTGGAGGCGTTGTAACGAGTCCGCAGACCCTTCCAGGAGGGTGTGGGCTGCTTCGCGGGCGGCGTAAAGGTAAAGGGGCTCGCCCAGGGCCTTGTAGGCCTCCACAAGCCCCCAAATAGCGTAACTATTCCAAGAGATGATGGCGGCTTCGTCGCGGGGTGGGGGGGTGCGTTGGCTGCGGCGAGCACGCAGGCGCTCGTGCGCTTCTTCCAGGGCCTTTTCTACAGCTTCTACCGATATCTCAAGCCGCTGGGCTACCTCCGTATCAGACAAACTGCGATAAAGAAGGTTCAAGCCTCTTTCCCAGTTACCCTCGGGGCTCACCTCGTAGGCGGTGAAAAACACCTTCCGCAAGTCAGGCTCGCTCAGGAGCTCCTCCAGCTCCTCAAAACGCCAAGCGTAGTAGGCTCCTTCTTGGCCATCGCTTTCGGCGCTTAGCGAAGCGGCAAAAAGACCATCCGGCAAGCGCATCTGTTCCAGCAGGAAGGAAGCTGTTTTTTGAATCACCTTTCGGTAAAACAGATTAGGATTGTGGCGGTAGGCTTCGCTGTAGAGGCCCAGCAGTAGACCGTTATCGTAGAGCATCTTCTCAAAATGAGGAATGCGCCACTGGCGATCTGTAGCATACCGCATGAAGCCGCCTTCAATAGGATCAAAAAGCCCTCCCAAGGCCATTTTTTCCAGGGTGAGGTGTGTAGCCCGAACCAGCTCGGGCTTTTCAAATAGGAGGCCCGCACGCAGCGAAAAGAGCCACCGGCTGGGGGTAGGAAACTTCTGGCTGCTCCAGGCCCCCCCCCAAATCCAGTCTACATCACTTAGAAGGCCTTTGAAGGCGTCTTCCCACGAAATGCGGGAGAGGGTAGGCCCTTCAGGCACCGCCTCCAGGAGGCTGGTATCCAGCTGACGGATGGCCTCGCTAAGGCGACGGGCCATCTCCTGGACCGTTTGAGGTTCTTGGCGATACAAGTCTGCGATGCGCTTCAGCAGTTCTTTCCAGCGGGGTTTGGGCAGGTACGTCACGCCGTAAAAGGGTCTGCCGTCGGGCAGCGCAAAGCAGTTGAGGGGCCAGCCCCCCGGCCGACCGCTCAAAAGAATCGCGTCCATGTAAAGCTGGTCTACATCGGGCCGCTCTTCCCGATCCACCTTAATGCAGACAAAGTGCTCGTTCATGAGACGAGCTACTTCCCGGTCCTCAAAACTTTCCCGGGCCATAACATGGCACCAGTGGCACGAGCTGTAGCCAATGCTGATGAGCACAGGTTTGTTTTCGTTCCAAGCCTTCTGAAAGGCGTCCTCTCCCCAAGGGTACCAGTCTACGGGCTGGTGAGCATGCGCCCGCAGATAGTCGCTTTTTTCGGTTATGAGGTGATTCATGGCGCAGGATGAGAAGGTTTATGGAGTGCCTGGAGTAGGGATTCTTGCTCTGCGGGAGGCATCTGGAGACGCACGAAAATTTCTGCGGTGATTCGCACATCCTGAAGGCAATACTGCACGACGGGCGCAAAAACGCTTTCGTCTCCATCTTCCTTCCACCGATAAAAAGCTTCGCGTATGTCGGTGTGGGTGAGGCTTTTCTGGAAAGGTATCCCTACCGCGTAAGCGAGCATCTCCAAAGGGATATACCGGCCAGATTCCCAAGAAGTAAAGCTCCATAGGAGCATGGTGTCTATGACCGCAGGGTCCTTGAGTTGCCAGGGTTGGCTATCCTGGGCAGCTCGCCAGAAAGGGGGTAAAGGCAATTTATTCAAAACAAGCCGCCGCCCCAGAAAAGGCAAATCAAAATTACGGATGTTGTGGCCGCATACCGCCCACACAGGCTCCTGGGGAGGCGAGCTTAGGGATTTTTTCCCAAAGCAGTGGGCACTCTTATTCCATTTTTCCACAAAGGCCTGAAGCAGCTTTTCCTCATGGAGGTCTTTGAGGATGATGTTTCTCCAGCGCCAGTCTGCGCCTTCACGAGAAAAGAACCCCAATCCTATGCACACCACCCGTGAATAGAGTGCATGAATACCGCTTTCCTCAATGAAGAAGGTTTCGTCGTCACGGTCGTCGGAGGATTTTCTGCGCGAGTTGTACCGATCCAGCCAGTACGTGCGCAAAGGCTCAGGAACCTTTTCAAGTTCGCGATACAACGGCGCTGTCTCAATGTCCAGGAAGAGTATGCGTTCAATGGGAGGCAGTACAGGCATACCAGTTCAGTTGAGTAGGTAAGCTGAAAACCGTTGCAGAAATTCTTCTCGTTCGGAAGGCTCAGCCAGAATGAGCTGCAATTTAGGTTTGCTGGGGTCTTTGTTGTGATCTTTTTGCTTGTCGGCGACCTGCTTGATTTGGCGGTTCAGGCCGGCGTCGCTGGTGACCATGCGCACAGTATAGCCCGAATATAGAATAAAGAGCCAGTTGCCTTCGGTAGGTTCCAGGTAGATCGTCAGCACATCGGGGGCTCGGGTGCGTTCGGCGGGGTTGTAGGGGCCGAAGGCGTATTCCATTTTAGCGGGGCAGTACTTGGCGATCCCTACGCCGCCAATGCCCGCCACCGCTACGTCGGCCGTAACAAAGAGCGCCCCCGTAGAGTCACTGCGCCGAAAAGGCACCCGAGCCAGAAGAAGCGTAACAGGCAGTTTCTTAGCAAAAGGTACATTGCGGGCCAGCGACGCTCGCTGGGCAGCTTGGATCACTTCGCGGGTGTTTGTCTCAGGCTGCGTGGTGTCCGGATCCAACAGTTCGGCCATCGCCTCAATAAAGCGCGGTTCCGTAAATTCCATATCCTGCAAAGCCAAAGCCCAAAGGTTGAACCTACTTCCTATAGCTTCGGCGAGGCTGGAAGGGATATTCGGGAAATGGAGGGCAAAAATCAGGTCGGTAGATAGCTTCTGAAAGCGCTGCTCTTCACGCCACATGCCGGATACCGCAAGCTGTGCGCCCTCCGGCGGAAACGAAGCCGGGAAATTAAGCCGGCCATACGCCGTCGTGATGCGGGAGGCGTCGTTGTACTCTACCCAATTACCCCGGTAGCTTTCCCCGTTGAGTTTCTTCAAGGGACCGATACGAAAAGACTTCGTGGCTCGGTCCACCGAAAGCCCGCCTTCCGCCCTTAGCACATCCAGGTCGTCTTTATTACGCCTGGGCTGTAGGAAGTTCGTGTAAAAAGTGCGGTAAATAGGCACAAAGTGCAGCCCTACGGTGAGTTCTTGTCCTCGGCGGTTTTTCGGGTCTTTGATGGGGATGAAGACGGTATCGGGGTTGACAATGCCCTCAAAATTGAACCAGGACTCGCGTAAAAATTCATTATCGGACTGGATGCGCACTTCGCCCTTGAAGTACAAAAAGCGGCGGTCAGCTTGCAGCTCCACCTCGTCGCGGAAAAGAATCCGATCTGTCAACAAAAATTCATCTTCCGTGCGAATCTTCGCCCGCGCCGTAGTAACCCCCTCCTGCACAAAAATGCTGTCCAGCGTAATAAATTGAGGTTTGCCTTCCACATCGGTATACTTATACTTTCCTCGGGCTGTGTAATCAGAGCCTGACCGAATCACCACGCGAGCTTCTATGATAGTGTGGTGGTTGAGCGAAGAAGGCGCCTTGATAACAGCGTTTTCTAAAGGAGCTATGCTGCCGTCAGGCTGAAACTCTACACGCCCACCTTCCGGAAAGACCGTCGCATCCGCTACGAGAATAGAGTCTACACGATTGGCTTCCACCTTACCCGTATGGAGGTTGTAAAGCAGAACCTGGGTGTTGAAGTACACATCTTTGCCGCTCTTGCTGCGCCGAACCACGAAGTTCTTGCTTTCATCGCTCACGTGGGGGTTGAGGAAGATTTCACCTGTTTGCCGGTTATAGGTACCTTTTCCGAGGGAGGTAGCAATACTTTGCTTTGGAAACTGTATATTCGGTTCGCCTACACGCTGCGAGACAAAGTCGCCTTGGTGGGTTTTGATTTGATAATTTAGTTCAATCCCTTCTGCGTAGAAGAGGGTATCCTTGCGGCCTTTGGGGTCTAAGACGGCGAAGCGCGCTTCTACAGCTTTGAAGCTTTCAGGGGAGAGGGTGAAGCTTTCGCTGGCTACGAGCACGTCCCCCGTCTGAAGGGTTCCCGAAGCCTTGAGCCCTTCAGGCGTATAAAGCAGTCGGCCTCGGAAGGTAGCCTCTCCTGCGTAGAGCTGGGCCGGTTTGGCGCCGGTCTCCAGTACAGCTTGTCCTTGGTAAGGGTACCATATAAAGCGTAAGTCTTCGGCTTGGACGGCAGGATACTGGGCCAGCGCATACCGACTTTTAGGCAGGGTAAAACGAGCTTTCTCCGCCATACACGAGTCAAAGTGAAACACAAGCGTATCAGCCTGTACCTGACCCGTGAGATAATGTATTTCGCCTTTTCCGTGCAAGGCGAAATTATCCATGGCTACGCGCCCATAAAATTTGCCTTTGCCTTTGTAAACGGCTATCCCTTCCGGAAAAGCCTCCTGGACCCCATAGCTCCCATCAGGTACGACCCTGAGTGTATCTCGAAAAGGCGGAAACACGCTATCTGTGTAAAACACCCCGTGAAATTCCAGCCCCAGCATGCTGAAAGTTTCCAGACTGTCAATCATGAAAGGATCCAGTTCAAAGTAAAGCCTGTCTCGGGTATACTGCCTATTCTGGATGGTGCTGGACTCCCAGTATTTGTAGGACTCTGAGTAGCAGTCCAAGACGCTGTAGTAAGGGATGACTTTTCGGCCGCTTTTGTTGGAGGGCAGGTCTATGTACACGCAGCCGCTGACGTTTTCTATGCGGAGGGTAGCCAAAGAACGAGCCACCCGAGGAAACTTTCCTTCCCGCAGAAGGGGGTCCCGGTCAGGCCGAAACTTGAGCGAATCCACGTTGAAGAAAAGCACCTTGAAGTTCTCATAGTCAAACTGCATGCGGGTATCGGGCCAGCTGTAGAGGTCGAGTTTACCTGCGGCCAGGCGCCCCGCCATGCGCATAGAGCGATTGCCTCGCAGGTAAACTGTGCGTTTGTAGGGAGCTATCTCCACGATATGCGAATCCGCAAAAACCACCGCCTCTACGCCTCGGAGCGTGATTTCTTTATTTTGCAGGTCTAAGCGGGCGTTCTCCCCATCGGCTGTATTGGAAAAAATCCGCAAAGCATCGTAATCTTTCTGTCCAAAGGCCGCTTGGGCCCAGCGGATGAGCTTAGGCAGGGGCTCTACGATACCGGTCTCAGGGTCATAGCGCAAAAATCCATACGTCTCTACATCCTCCAGCCGCATTTGAAGGGGCTTGAGATACCTCTTGACATCTAACCCCTGGCTTTTGAGGATATCGGTATCCAAAATATAAGTACGGACAGCTCTTCTTCGGGGCTTTTTTTGTTGCTTTTCACGCTCTTGAAGCAGCCGGTAAATAGCTCCAATAGGATTGAGCGGCAGGATGTCTTTGTAACTCTCGTACTCCCTCTGGTTGAAGTAGTCTATAGACTGAACGACCCCGTACTTACCTCGGGGGTCTATGATGGCGGTGAACCGCATCACCGTATCTCGGAGAGGGTTCCACTGGATGGCATCAAAGAGCATTTCCATCTTGTGGTAAGTGCTGTAAAAACCTTGCCTTGTGCGGGGGTTTTTGCGGTTCCGGTTCAGAAGGATGTCCTGGGTACTTACGTCGTAAATAAGGTCGGTGACGGGATAAAAAATAGTATCGCCAAAGGGGAGGTAGAGTTCTACGGCGACTTCGTTGGCGACGAGCTTTTTGGGGTCAAAGGCCAGTTTTTCCAGGTATACGCGCATGACTTCTTTGCCGCGGGCGTACACGCTCAGCTCAGCCAGCGTATCGCCTACCGCCGAGCCGTACTTAGTCAGTCCACTCAGCGCAAATCCCCCACGATACGTAGTGTTCGGAATAAACTCTTTGATTTCAATCGTGCCCGTGGTCATGCGGAAGCTGGGCGAAGTAGCCTTGGCCACATCAGAAGGGACCGTAAAATCATCCCAAAACTCTCCCTGCACAGGATGGGGCAAAAACGACGCATAATACAGCGTAGCTCGGGGGCTGTACAAGCGCCGCACATTCATATCAATCTCAAAAGAATCCATCTCGCAGTACAACTCTGTAAACCCTATACCTAATCGGCTCCAGTCAGCTTTTCCTTTCGTGCCTATGAAGCGGCGATTGGTGAGGTTGAGAAAGCCATCAGCTTCACGGATTGTGATGTCTACACCGCCTGTCGAGCAGATGAGGGAGGCCTTACGAAAGAAAAAGGCAGGCACCTTTTTTTCTTCAAAACTGGCGCTATCGGTGTAAGTATGAAAGCCCAGCCGCGCCTCGGTCTTGTCTATGCGCCAAGTAAACACACTGGTTTTATTCACGATCCCTTCTGGGCAGAATTTGAGAATCGTTTCCCAGAACTTGGGCAGGTAAGCTGGATTTTGGGCTGCCAAGGTCTCTGAAAGGGCAATAAACTGGGGCACAGGGGCGCGTACACGGGTCTCAGGGTTTTTGAGGACCAGAGCCGCCTCCACGAACTGCAAAATGTCGGGAAAAGGTTTGAATCCTTTGCGGTAGAGCCGGCTACCGAGGTCTGCTATAGCTTTTTTCTCAGGCAAGGAGAGGTCGCCGGTTTCCCACGCCGAGTAGAAGGCTTGCGCTCGTTGGGTGATGTCTGGCCGCTTGAATCGCTCTAAGGCTTCCTTGAGGGCCAAACCGAAGGCATCCGGTTCTGCCGGCAAGCTCGTGAGCTGGCCCCACAAAAGCGTAGCCCCCACAACCCCGAGAAAAAGCAAGCGCCACACGCCGCCAAAGTTACCATTTACTCCCTCTCCAGAAAGCACCCCTCCCCTCGCTATGGGATCTCCTCGCCCGGCCTCCGAGAGGAGAGAATAGCAGCTCCCCTTCCCGATTCAACCTACCCTTAACCCTCTGGCCGTATATTTGCAAAAAAGGAGGTCGTATGAGAACCACCCTTTTCTTTGCAGGTGCGGCCCTACTGTGGGCCCAACAAAGTCCCTCTTGGGGACGCGCGCAGATTGATTCGGCGGCCAGCATTATCCCTCGGTATGTGGTCAGCCCCGTGGCGCAGACCAACACCCGGCTCCCTTACTTTGCGGTGCTGCGCCTCACCGGCTTAGAGCCCAACACCTGGTACCGCTATGTCCCCCGCATGGACAATAGTACGACTCCCCCTTCCACCAACAATGTCAACCTGGGCGCCGGAAACCCTATCTTTTACAACGCTCAAACCCAGACGTTCTGGCGGTCAACCTCGCCCAGCTTGACCACCTCCGGGGGGTATGATACCATCTTGACCGATGCAAACGGCGAGGCCACTCTCATCTTCGGCCTGGAGCCTACAGGCAACCTCCGCTTCCGGACCGATGGCGGCAACCAAGTGTATGTAAAAGTTTTCCTGCGCTCTCACGATCCAAACGCCCCCATAGACAGCGCGTATGTGATTGGAGACAAGACGCCGATTCAGCCGCTGGCCTTGCGCACCACGGCGGAGGACACGTGCGGGTCCTTCCTGTATGACTCCAGTTTGGCGGCCCCAGGCACCCTCGTCTTTCTCTACGACAGCTATGGGCCCCATGGCGTAGGCGAGCGGCCGCTCAGTGGTGCGGTCGTGGAGCCCGTAGGCATCGCTTGGCCAGGTTCTATGCTTGCCGCCTATACGGCCCAGGTAAGTACCCAACAAAAGCGGTACGGAACCCTCATTCCGAATCTCCTCCCCAACGGTGTGCGGGCTATTCACTATTATTCTCTTTCCTGCCAAAGCGGCATCTTTGACCAGGATGGGGTCTGGCCCTCGGGTATTAGCACGGTGAACCCTAACAATGGAGCCGCCGCCCTCGGCCTGCTCAATAGCCCTTACCGCCCCTTGCCTCCAGAACCCTCCAACTCCTGCATAAGTCCTTCTATAAACCCTACCACTGGTAGAGTATACACAGGCTACACCCACAGCCCTATCACCGGCTTTGCGTACGAGATGGTTGCTTGCCTTTCATTTCCATATCTACCCGGGTTTACTACCCTGACCGATAGCACCAGCCCGTGGTCGGGGACTCTCTACGCCCTATGCCAGCCGAGCTTGTGGGGTAGCTCGAGCGACTCCCTGCCACCGGTATGGCAAATTTTACCAGGTGCTGCTTGCCAGGATCCCTGCTGGATGTACCAAAGCGTACCAGGAGCCTTTTTCTGGCGGTGCTTCTCCGGTGAGGCGGGCTACCAGGTGCAAAACTTCAACTACTATGACGGCTCCCCCAATTACGCTTACCAGACCGTCACCCTCAACCCGCTGCGCGTACCGAAAAAGGTAGAGTGGCAGAGCGGCCTCCCCATGGGTCCAGTAAGCCCTGGTACATTTCTTAACATTTCTGTGGAGCTGCAGGATAGTATAAGCGCTACTTGGTACAACACTGGGGCTCCCAACTTCTCCTCCTGCAGCCCCAGCGTGACGCTGTATCTGTATGATGCGCAAAACAACCTCGTAAACACGCTAAATGGCTCTTGGAATTCCATGTCGTTTGGCCCGTACGCCACCTTCTCTTTTTCAGGCTCTTGGCCGAGCGCGGCAGGGACCTATAAGCTGGTGGTAGGGGATGTGCCCTTCCCGCTTGGGTGCTGCTCGGGGGTGACGGGCGGCTGGGCGCACAGCGACACCGTACAAGTCACGGTTAGTTCCACCACCAGCTTGCCCATGCAAGTGCGAGCCGAGGAAAGCGCCTGGCAGGTCACCCTCCCCACCGTGGAAGGGCAACTTCTATTGTACGATGCGCAGGGAAGGCGTGTATGGCAGGCCCCCGCTTCTGCTACGGTGACGATCCCTCGGCAAGGGTTAGCCCCCGGCGTCTACACCCTTCTCTGGCAACACAGCAAAGGCCTCGCTACCCGTAAGCTCCTGCACCCGTAAGCTAACGCCCTTCTGAGCCTTTTTCGGCTGGGTAGGAAGCACCTTCCTACCCAGCTATTTTTTGGGTAGGCGCCCCCAGGGCTAGATCAAAGAAGCCAAGAGGCAAGACAGATTGGAGCTTAGTAGGTAAAGCGCACGAAAAGGCCGGTGCTGAGGTAGCGGCCGGTTTCGCTGGCTAAAGCGAGTTCTCCCACCTCTTCTACAGTGGGGGGCTCCAGAAGCTCCCGCACCAAGCGGCGGAGCGTGAGGGGAGAGAAGGCCGCCGAGTACACATTGAGCAGGAAGAGGCCTTTGTCTGGGGGCAAGAGGGGCCTCAGCTGGGCCAGGAGGGGGGGAAGGTCTTCCTCAAGGACCCAGCGTCGGTGGTCCGTGCCCGAGCCAAAAGCAGGGGGGTCCAGCAAGATGGCCTCATACCGTTCGCCGCGTCGGACGGCCCGCTGCACAAACCGCCGCGCATCCTCCACCAGCCACCGAATCGTGGAAATCTGATTGAGTTGGGCGTTGTCGGCGGCCCAGGTGATGGCGCTTCGGCTGGAATCCACATGCGTGACCTGGGCCCCAGCCAGCGCCGCCACCACCGACGCCGCCCCCGTATACGCGAAAAGGTTCAACAAGCGGGCACCAGGGTGCTTTCGCAGCCAAGCATACAACCACTCCCAATGCGCCGCCTGCTCAGGAAAAAAGCCCAAGTGCTTGAACTTGCCTGCGCGAGCCCAGAGTTGGAACCGCCACCCCTCACCCACGTAGGAGAGGGGCCATTTTTCGGGCAGAGGGGGTTCCCACTTGCCCTGATACGCCCCGGTAGGGTGGTAGACATGGCTTGCATGCCAGTTTTGTCGCGCTATTTGCGTCGGGCCTACAGCCCATCCATCCGGCCGAATCACCGTATGAGCCCCCCACTTCTCCCAGCGATACCCTTCTCCAAAGTCCAATAGCCGATAGGCGCGCCACCTACTTGGGCTAAGAAGGTGGTATTCCACAGCGCAAAGGTAGCTTTGAGCCGTGCGACAAGATGCGCTGGCTTATGCTTTCACCACGCTGCTGAACCGAGCCCAGCCGTTCTTTGAGGCGCTCATCCTTACGGCGCTCCTCCCTGTAGAAGCTTTTGGGGCGTGGAGTTGGGCGGGTGCGCTGTATCTGGGGGTAGCTGCGCTAACGCATGGGGGGCTTCCTGCGGCGGTCCTTCGCTACGCTTCGGCCCATCCTAGCGAAGGCGCAGCCCTTTTACGCTACGCTATGCGGCAAGCTCTCCCCTGGGTGGGACTAAGTGGGCTTCTGCTGGGGGCTGTAGCCTGGACTGTACCCATGCCCGTGCGGCTGCTGGCCTGGTGCCACGTGCCCGCTTTGGCAGCCTTTTTGCCAGCAGAAATCCTGCGAGCTTACCTACGGGGGCGATACGAGAACCGCCGCTTAGCGGGGTGGCAGCTGGCTACTACCCTCACAGGCCTGGCTTTGCTGAGTGGCGCCGCCGCCTGGAAAGGCGTGTGGGGAGCGGCCTTCGTGCGGCTGCTGCAGCCTGTGTGGCTTTTAGGACTGGGCATACCCCTCTTACGACCCGCCTGGGATGCCCCTGCCCGGGCTTTTCCCGGCCTCTCCCGCTTCGGTTGGCACGCCCTGTGGGGAAACCTCGCCTTAGAAGCCATCTTTCTCCTGCCCACTTGGCTCGTAGGCTGGCGAAGCGGCGATTCTACGCTCGTGGCGTACTGGCGCTGGGCTACCCTCCTGCCCCTCAACCTGCGCCAACTTTTTACCCAGGCGGTGATGTACAGCTATCCCCGGTGGGTACAAGCTCGCTTGCCGCTTCTTCTCCTTTACCGGCGTTGGCGGTTTGGGCTATGGGCTTTGGCGGGGGTTGTGTTAGGCAGCGCCGCCCTCTGGCTGCTGATATGGGATTGGTACCCTGGCCCCGCCTACGCTCCGGCACGGCCCTATTACGCCCTGGCCCTCCTCGTGGCTTGGCTCTGGAGTACGGACGCCCTCCTGCTGCCCAACCTCCTCTCCGCAAAAGGCCACATCCGCGCTTACAGCCGATCTTATGCGGTGGGGCTTCTGGCGGCACTGCCTCTCTATGGCATGGCCGGCCGCACCTTAGAACTTTACTTGGTGGGTCTCGCCGCCGCCGCCCTCGCCGCCGCCCTCACCGCCTACACCGCCCTAAAAAACCAACCGGTTTTTTGAATCCTCCCAAAACTCCCTGATACACAGAGGCTTGTCATGAGGCGCCCTTCCCCTGCAGCAACCTTCAGTCCCTAAACTGCTGCTCATTCGTAACCTTTTCCTGGGGCGGTCCTTGGGCGGTGAGGGGCATCCCTCACCGCGCTTTTTTTCTGTAGCTTTGCGTCCCTTCATGGCGATTGTATTGGAATGGAAAGGGCAGCGCTACACAGCTGACGCCGACCCCGAAGAGCCTTTGTATGCTGTATTACAGCGGTTAGGTCTGCCTGCGGGTACAGAGATCTTTGCGGCTAAAACGCAGGAGGGCCTTCATGAGCTTGCGGCGCCGGTAGGGCCTCACTCGTTTTTTCAGCTGGTGGGGTGGGAAAGTCCGGAAGGTAAGTTCGTCTTTTGGCACTCCAGCGCGCACATCCTGGCCGAAGCTATTCAACACTTCTGGCCTGACTGCAAGCTCACCATCGGTCCGCCCATTGAGAATGGCTTTTACTACGACATTGACTTTGGGGGGCATCCTCCTTCGCCGGCAGACTTTCCTCGGATAGAGCAGAAGTTCATGGAGCTGGCGCAGCAGCCGGAGTACTTCGTGCGGAAGAAAGTCTCCCAAGAAGAAGCGCTGCGCTATTACGAGCAAAAGAAAAACCCTTACAAGGTTGAGCTGATTCGGGAGCTGCCGCCGGATGAAATTACATTTTATGAGTCTGGTGGGTTTGTAGACTTGTGTAAGGGTCCTCATTTGTGGCATTCTGGGCCGGTGCGGGCTGTGAAGGTGCTTTCTTTGGCCGGCGCCTACTGGCGGGGCGATAGCCGCAATCCCCAGCTCACGCGCGTGTATGCCATCAGCTTCCCTTCCCAAGCGGAACTGGAAGCGTACCTGCACCTCTTGGAGGAAGCGGCTCGCCGTGACCATCGCGTGCTGGGCAAGCAGCTTGACCTTTTTTCGTTTCACGAGGAGGGGCCGGGCTTTCCCTTCTGGCATCCCAAGGGTATGCGGCTCCTGAATGCCCTCCAAGACTGGCTGCGAAAAAAACTCCTTCAAGCCGGCTATGAAGAAATCAAAACCCCTATCATCCTCACCCAGACGCTGTGGGAGCGCTCCGGCCATTACGAGAACTACCGGGAAAACATGTACTTCACCGAGATTGACGAGCAGCCCTTTGCCGTCAAGCCCATGAACTGCCCGGGCAGTACCCTTGTATACCGGACAAGCTTGCGATCGTATCGGGACCTACCTCTGCGGCTCTTTGAGTTTGGACATGTGCATCGGCACGAGCTATCGGGGGTTTTGACGGGCCTTTTCCGAGTGCGGGCCTTCACGCAGGATGATGCGCACATTTACTGCACGCCGGAGCAAATCCAAGAAGAAATCCAAGCCCTTTTGCGGTTGGTTCAGGAGGTGTACGCGGCTTTTGGTTTTCAAGAAAAGGAAATTTACCTCTCCACTCGCCCTGACAAGTACATCGGTTCGCTGGAGCTGTGGAATCAGGCGGAGGCTGCGTTGGAGGGAGCTTTGCGGGCAGCGGGGCTGCCTTACCAGATCAATCCCGGGGACGGGGCCTTTTATGGGCCTAAGATAGACTTTGTAGTGCGGGACAGTTTGCGGCGGCGGTGGCAGCTGGGCACCATTCAGCTGGACTTTTCCATGCCGCAGCGCTTTGGCTTGACCTACGTGGGGCCAGACGGGCAGGCCCACACCCCGGTCATGATTCACCGGGCGATCTTGGGGTCCTTTGAACGATTTGTAGGGGTGCTCTTGGAACATACCGCCGGAGAATTGCCCCTGTGGCTGGCTCCCGTGCAAGTCAAGATTCTACCGGTGAGCGAAAAGTTTTTGCCTTACGCCCGGCAGCTTCAGGCCAAGGTCCTGGAGCGCGGCTTGCGGCCTGCCCTGGATGAGAGCGACGAAAAGCTGGGCAAGAAAATTCGCCTCGCTGAGCAAGAAAAGGTGCCTCTCATCTGGGTGGTAGGCAGCAAGGAAGCCGAAACAGGCACCGTAGCCGTGCGAGACCGCCAGCATCGCACCCAGCGCGAAGCCGTCCCCGTAGAAGAAGCCCTTCAGGAGCTGCAAGCTCGCTCCCTTCCCCCCTCCTAAAACCGGTTTTTCGTAGGTTTGCCAAAGTGCTGACGCTGGGGCTGTTTCTTGCCGTGCTCACGGTCCTCATTGTGGTGCATGAGCTGGGGCATTTCCTGCCTGCCCGACTCTTCGGCATGCGCGTGGAAAAGTTCTACCTGTTTTTTGACTGGCCAACCAAGCTCTGGAGCTGGAAGAAAAACGGCACCGAATACGGCATCGGCGTGCTACCCTTGGGGGGGTATGTGAAAATCGCCGGCATGGTAGATGAAAGCCAGCTTGGCAAAAAAGTCTCTGAGCCTGCGCTTCCTGCACCGGATGAGTTTCGCGCTAAGCCCCTCTATCAGCGAGCGATTGTTATTGCAGGCGGCCCTTTGATGAACGTAATCTTTGCTATTGCGGTACTTTCGGGGCTGTTTTTTGTCTATGGGGTGGAACGTGTGCCCCTTTATGCCTGGGAGTATGGATTGGAAGCGGTGCCGCTGGTGGGTATTCAAGCTGGGGATCGCTTGCTGAAGGTCAATGGCGAGCCGGCTTACTTGGACCGCATCAGCTCGCCTGAGTGGCTCTTAGCGGACCCGCCTGTCCTTGAGGTGCTCAGAGGTAAAGACACCGTGCGGATAGCTCTCTCAGCGGCCCAGCGCGATTCGCTCTTGCGCAGGTACACCCAAGGGCAAGAAGGACTGACTTTACGCTTACCTGCCCAGATCGAGCCCGTAGAAGGAGGTCCCGCAGCCCAGGCAGGCCTACAAAAGGGCGATCTGATTTTGGCCGTGAACGACGCGCCGGTCTCCAGCTTCGCAGAACTGCGCGCTCGCCTGCAAGCCACCTCCGGTGACAGCGTACGCCTCACCGTCCAGCGTAAAGGCCAAACCTTTTCCGTGCAGGTTGGCCTGGATACAGCTCGTCGGATCCACGTGCTGCCTGCCGTGATTCTACCCCACGAAACGCGGACCCTCTCTCTGGCCGAAGCTTTCCAAGAGGGGATTCGGCAGGCTTATCGCCTCACCGCTACCAACCTCAAGGGGCTCTTTTACCTGGTGACGGGGCGGATGCGCGCTTCGGAAAGCCTATCAGGACCGATTGGGATTGCCCGCCTGGCCGGCAAAACCTACGAAAACACCGGTTGGCGGGGCTTCCTGGCCTTCTCTGCCGTGCTAAGCCTTATTCTGGCCTTCATGAACCTCCTACCGATTCCCCTCCTGGACGGAGGGCATCTTCTTTTCTTGGGCATGGAAGCAGTCCTCCGTAGGGAACCCTCCTATCGCCTGCGTGAAGTGGCCCAGTATATAGGGCTGGCCCTTATCTTGGCGCTGATGGTGTTTGCCTTTTGGAATGACTTACGGCGTTTATGAGAAGGGTACTGTGGAGCCTGGCCCTGGTGGGAGGAGTGGGGTGGGGGCAAGACCCTAAGGTAGCGGTGGAACTTTTTCGGCTCGGACGCTATGAGGAAGCTTACCCCCTCTTCAAGCGGCTTTTTGAGCGCGAGAGGGACTACCTCTGGGCCACCTACGCCACAGAATGCCTCCTCCAGCAGGGCAAAACTGCGGAATGGAACCGGTGGCTGCAAGAGGAGCGCCGTTCCCATCGCCAGTCGCCCTGGGCAGCGGCTTGGGAAATCCGGGCCGCTTCCCTCAAGGGAGACACGAGCGCTTTGGCGGCCTGGAGCAAGCTCGTAGCCCGACCTGAGCTGCCCCTTTTCGTGCTGGAGGCTTTGGCAGAAGTCGCTTGGCGGGTATGGGGACGACCGGACTGGCAAAGAGCCGCCTTGCTGGCTGCCCGAAGTCAGAACCCCCACGGTTATGCCCCTCTTGTCATCGCCACCTACGAACTGGAAAACAACTGGCCTGCCGCCTGGCAGGAGTGGGTCCAGCACGCTTACCAGCAAAAGATCCCCTTAGATACCCTGCTTTTTGTGCTGCGGCGGTACCGAGCTGCGGGGATGAGCGCCGACAGCGCCGAACTTCCTCTCTTGCAGCTCTGGCAAAGCGAACCTTCGGCCCAGGTGGCTGAGCTTTTGTGCCGGTTTTACCTGGCTGAGGGGGACCTGGTGGAAGCGCTTCGGTACGCCCGGGCTTCGTTCCGGCTGGGCAAAACCTGCGAAACCCTCTACGAAGTCGCCTGGAACGCCGCCGAAAAAGGCTTCTTCACTCCTGCGCTGGAGGCGCTGCGGCTGATTCTCCAAGCAGGGGAAGCGTGCCCTTACTTCCCTTCAGCGCTTTCACGCTACTTGGAAATAGAAGCCCTTCAATCCCATCCCTCTCAGGCTCTGCGAGTCATAGATTCCCTCTTGGAGAAGAATCCCGACAATCCTGCGCTTCAGCTGGAGAAGGCCCGCTGGTTACTAAAGCTTCACCAGCCTGACTCGGTGATAGTTCTCTTGAGTCGTCTTTCACCGCCTACGCCTTCCCTTGTAGCGCAGAAGCAGCTGCTTTTGTCCGAAGCAGCCCTGCAGAAGGACGACTTCCTCCAAGCTCGTTTAGCCCTCTTGGAGCTGGAGAGCCGCCTACCTCAGACCGCCTGGCTCAGCGAAGCTTACTTCGCTCTGGGCAAGCTGGCCTACTTCCAGGGGGAATTTGAGTTAGCTAAAACCCGCCTTCGCCTGCTCAAAAACAATACCCAGGACGACTTAGCTAACGACGCCATCCAACTTTTTTGGCATATTGAGGATAACCTCAAGCCGGATACCCTAACCGAACCCCTTCGTCTCTTTGCTCGGGCGGAATTGTATCGCTTCCAAGGGAAAGAGCAGGCGGCCCAGCTCCTGTTGGATTCCCTGGAGAAAACCTACAAAGGCCATCCCATCACCGACGATGTGCTTTGGCTGAAGGCCCAAGTAGCGCTTCAGCGAGGAGACACTACGCAGGCTCGCACGTACCTTCACCTGCTGGCGGACTATCCGGACTCTGAGAGTTTGTACCGAGACGAGGCGTTATACTTGCTGGGGGGGCTGGCGCGTCGCCCCGCTGAAGCCGCAGAGTATTACGAAAGGCTTTTGCGGGAAGTGCCGGGTAGCCTCTATAGCCGACTGGCCCAAGAAAAACTCCGAGCGCTGGCGCGATAAGCAAGGTGGCGCTACCTTTGCTCAATGCAAGTGCTTTTGCTGATGGGTCCGCCCGGGGCTGGCAAGGGCACGCAGGCCCGGCGCCTCGTGGAAGACTACGGTTGGGCTTACTTGGCAACGGGCGACCTGCTGCGACAAGAAATCCAAGCCGGAACCCCCCTCGGTAAAAACATTCAGGCGCTCGTGGAGGGCGGCAAGCTGATCCCGGACCAGCTCATTGTGTCCCTGGTAGAGCAGCAGCTCCAGGAAGGACGAACCTACCTGCTGGATGGCTTTCCTCGTACGGTAGGGCAGGCAGAAGCGCTTGAAGCGCTGCTCCGCCGAAAAAACGCTCGGCTCCTGGGCGCTCTTTTCCTGGAAGTGCCCGAAGACACGCTCCTGGCCCGCATACAAGGCCGCGCCCAAGTGGAACATCGGGCCGATGACAGCTTGGACACTTTCCGCATTCGTCTGGAGGAGTACCACCAGAAAACCCGACCACTGGCCGCATGGTACGAAGAACGAGGACTCCTCCGACGAATCAACGGCGTGGGTTCCATAGAAGAAGTGCACCACCGCTTGAAGGAAGCGATAGGAGAATTGTTAAAACAGGCATGAGCGAAGGGATTCGGATTGACCCTATCCAAGAGGCCCTGAAGGCGCTTCGGGAAGGGCGCATGGTGATAGTGGTAGACGACGAGGACCGGGAAAACGAAGGTGATCTGGTGATGGCGGCGCAGTTTGCCACGCCGGAAGCGATCAATTTCATGGCGCGCGAGGCGCGAGGGCTGATATGCGCTCCCCTCACCGAAGAGCGAGCCCGTCAGCTCCATCTGCCCCCCATGGCATCAGAAAACACAGCGCCGCATCACACAGCTTTCACGGTCTCTGTAGACTATATCGGAGAGGGGCCTGTAACCGGGATTTCGGCGGCGGACCGAGCCCGAACGCTGCGGGCATTGGCGGACCCCGCTGCGCGAGCCGAAGATTTTGCCCGACCTGGCCATATCTTTCCCCTCATTGCCCGACCTGAAGGGGTCCTACGGCGCGCAGGCCACACCGAAGCCGCCGTGGATCTGCTACGCTTGGCCGGCCTCATCCCCGTGGGCGTAATCGTGGAAATCATGAACGAAGACGGCTCCATGGCCCGCCTGCCCGAACTGCGCCAAAAAGCAGACCAATGGAAAGTACCCCTCATCACCATCCAGGACCTTATCGCTTATCGCCTGCGCACCGAGACCACCATCCAAAAGGAAGTCGTGGTTCAAATGCCCACGCGGTACGGGCACTTCGTGATGCATGTGTACCGCCATCGCATCACCCAACAGCCCCATGTGGCTTTGGTCAAAGGCACATGGGAGCCTGACGAACCCATCTTAGTACGGGTGCACTCCTCGTGCTTTACAGGGGATATTCTGGGTTCTCTGCGATGCGACTGCGGCAATCAGCTGGCTGCGGCCCTGCGTAAAATAGAAGAAGCCGGCAAAGGCGTGCTGGTTTACATCAACCAAGAAGGGCGGGGCATTGGCCTTATCCCTAAGATGCATGCCTACAAGCTGCAGGAGGAAGGCCTGGACACGGTAGAAGCCAACCTGGCGCTGGGCTACCGGCCTGACGAACGCGAGTACGGGACCGGCGCCCAAATCCTGAGAGACTTAGGGGTGCGAAAAATGCGGCTTTTGACCAACAACCCCACCAAACGCGCAGGCCTTGCCGGCTATGGCCTTGAGATCGTAGAGACCCTGCCCCTCATCACCCCTCCTAACCCCTACAATCGTCGTTACCTGGAGACGAAGCGCACCCGCCTCGGACATCTTTTGCCGGAAGACATCTTTGAAGGCGCCTCATCCAACGGCGAGGAATGGACCTGCGAACCTTCACTTTCCGATGCAGAAGCGGGAAAAGATATGGCCTAAGATTTCGTCGGGGGTGATTTCGCCGGTGATTTCGCCGATAGCGTTTTGAGCGGCTCGCAGCTCTTCGGCCAGGAGTTCGGTGCCGCCACCCCTTTCTAACAAAGCCAGGGCCCCCTCAATGGCCGAGCGGGCCCGCACGAAGCTCTCATAATGCCGTGCGTGCGAAAGAAGCACCTCTTGGCCCAGGCCGGCCTTTTCCAAGAGATCCAGAATGGCTTGCTGGAGCTTGTCAAGCCCGACTTTTTCCCGGGCAGAGAGGGGAATCACTTCCTTTGGCCAAGGAGGTAGCTCCGCCAGGCGATCTACTTTGTTAGCCACCCACAAGAGGGGGGGAAGGGGACCGGTACCCAGGAGCGTATGGGCATGCTGCTGGGCCTCTTCCCATGTTTCTGCCGCTGCGTCAAATACATACAAGATGAGGAAGGCTTGGGCGATTTTTTCGCGGGTGCGGCGGATGCCTTCGGCCTCAATGGGATCGGCGGGATCGGCTCGCAGACCCGCCGTATCTATGAGCCGCAGCTCGTAGCCCCCAAGGAAGAGCCGCTCTTCTACGGTATCCCGTGTGGTGCCTGGAATGTCAGACACGATAGCCCTTTCTTCTGCCAGGAGGGCGTTCAGAAGGGTAGATTTGCCGGCGTTGGGGCGTCCCACAATCGCCAAAGGAATGCCCTGCCGTACCGCTTGTCCAGCCCGATAGGAGGCCAAAAGCCGCTCTATTTCCCCCTTCAGCTCCCCAAGAAGGGACTGCAGCTGACTTCGCGAAGCAAACTCTACATCTTCCTCGCTGAAGTCCAGCTCCAATTCCAGCAGCGCCAAAAACTCCACGAGCTTTTGGCGAAAGGCGCGTATTTTCTCAAAGTAGGCGCCTTTGAGTTGGCTTATGGCCAGGCGGTGAGCGGCTGCGCTCTGCGCCTGAATCAGGTCGGCCACGGCTTCGGCTTGGTCCAGAGAAAGCTTGCGGTTCAGGTAAGCGCGCAGGGTGAATTCGCCGGGTCGCGCCAGTCGCGCCCCTCCCTCCACGAGAAGTTCTACCACACGCCGCAGCACATAAAGGCTTCCATGGCAGGAGAGTTCCACGACCTCTTCACCGGTATAAGAGTGGGGAGCCGGAAAATACACCAGCAGGGCCTGATCCAGGAGCTGGCCGCTGGGTTCCAGGATGTGGCCTACATGAACTCGTCGGGGTCGTGGAGCCGGACCTTGCCAATATCGGCGAGCGATGGTGAGGGCTTCCGGACCGCTAAGGCGCACCACTCCAATCGCCGCTGGCGCCCAAGCCGTGGCCACTGCTACGATGGTATCATCGGTCACGAGGGCAAACTTAGGTTGGTTTTGGCTTGGCGTATACCCAACTCTTCGTACCTTTACTCTACGTATGCGACGACTCCAGTTACTCGCGGGTATGGCGCTTCTTAGCGCCGGGTGAGCCCAGGTAGCGGCCCTTGAGCGATTCAAAGGGCTGCAAGGCCGGATTCAAGCGGTTCAACGGGCGGTTCAGGCGCTGCAGGCCCCCTCAGCCCGCCTAAGCCAGAACGCCTGGCGGCGAGATACCCTTTATCACGACACGGTTCAGTCGCAGGGACAGTCCAATCCTACGTGGCTGCTGTCCGACTTTCACACTTACAGCTACTGGCCTACGGGGCTTGAGAAAAGCGACAGCGTTTTTGATAAGCGCCTGGGGACCTGGCGCCCCTCCGAAGTAAACTATACCTGGTGGTACAGCGCTTTTTCGCAGGAATCTGTGGGCGTTTCTTTTTTTCGAGACCCCAATACGGGAACCCTGGTTCGCAGCGATAGTCAGGTCTTCCGATTTTCCGTAGCCGGTTCAGGTGTAAAGGTGGAAGTCTCTCACTATGCCTGGGACCAAGGCGCTTGGCAAATCACGGAGAAAGACTCCGCCTGGGTACGGCTCGTGGGAAGCCTGAGTCTAATAGATAGCTTGAAGATTTTCTACTACGACCCGAACACCCAGTCGTGGACCTCTTATGAGCGGATAGACTGGACCTACGACAGCCAGAATAGACAGACCAAGATGCACTACCGCTCCGATGAAAACCCCGACACAAGCTTCCATCAGGTTATGCGCAGTTTTTACGAACCTACTGCTCCTGGTCGCAAGATACGAGATAGCCTTGAGCTATACCAGGTAGACGAGATAGGCCCAGGTGCTCCCAACAAGATCCCTGGCTTGAGGGCAGAATTGCTATATCGCTACGATGGAAGTACCAGCAAAGTAGTAGCTGATTCAGGCAGGTTTGAGGGGTACATTTCGGGGATGTGGGTTTTCATACTGGCAAGCAAAAACACTTATACCTACGACCCCAGCAGCGACAGCCTGTCTGTGCACATTGTATCCGGATGTGTGTCGCCGTTTACGCCTTGCACGCCTACCCCTTCTGAGCGGTACCGCTATGTGTGGAAACAGGTGGCTGTAGCCTTTCTGGCGGAGGGGGGAGTAGGTTCGCTGCGTTTGCCTAATCCGCTGCATGCTGGCCAGCAGGTGACTCTACCTTTACCTGCGGGGCAAACCTGGCGCTTGCTGAACCTTCAAGGTCAGGAACTGGCCCGCGGCCAAACCGGCCAGCATGGCACTACCCTCCAGCTACCTGCCCAGTCTGGCATCTATCTGCTCCAGGTAGGGGCAGCTACAGCGAGGCTTCTCCTCTTGCCCTAAGGGTAAATCCCTGTGGCGGTAAGGGCTGTGCGGGCCGTGGTCAGGAGCCACGGCCCGCTTCTTTTTGGAGGGCTTGGTCTTAGGTCGCCTGCAGCAAGTAGCTCTTGAGGAAAGGCTCAATATCCCCGTCCAGCACTCCTTGGGCGTCGCTGGTCTCGTAGTCGGTGCGCAGGTCCTTGACGAGCTTGTAGGGGTGAAGTACATAACTGCGTATCTGGGAGCCCCATTCAATGGGGCGCTTCTGGGCTTCTATCTTAGCGCGCTCTTCCTGGCGTTTTTGAAGCTCCAGCTGGTAAAGGCGACTTTTGAGGATCTGGAGGGCTTTTTCGCGGTTCTGGTGCTGGGACCTTTCCTGCTGACAGCTTACGACGATGCCGGTGGGGATATGTTTGACCCGGACGGCCGTTTCAACCTTATTGACATTCTGGCCGCCGTGGCCGCCAGCCCGGAAGGTGTCCCACTCTAAGTCGCTCGGGTCAATCTTGATCTCAATGCGGTCATCCACGAGGGGGTAGACCGAGACCCCCGCAAAAGAAGTGTGCCGGCGAGCGTTGGCATCAAAGGGAGAGATCCGCACCAGCCGATGAACGCCATTTTCCCCTTTCAGATAGCCATAAGCATACGGGGCATCTATTTCCAGCGTGATGCTACGATAACCGGCTCCTTCTCCTTCCAGTTCATCCACGATGGCGACAGGCCATCCTTTCTTTTGGGCGTAGAGGGTGTACATGCGCGCCAGCATGGCTGCCCAATCCTGAGCCTCTGTACCCCCAGCTCCGGCGTTGATTTCAAGGATGCACCCGTAGGCGTCTTCGGGAGCCGAAAGCATTTTTTGCCATTCCAGGTCTGCCAAGGCTTTTTCAGCATCAAGGAAAGCCTTCTGGAGCTCTTTTTCTTCAAGGGCGCCTTCTTTGAAGAGATGCAGAGCCATTTCGGCCAGTTCTACCAAGGAAGCAGCTTCCTGGTATTTTTCTATCCAAGCTTTTTCGGCTTTGAGGCGGGAAAGGACTTTCCGGGCTACTTCGGGGTCGTCCCAGAAATTTGGGGCTTGGGACTGGGCCTCCAGCTCGGCCACTTCGGCTTCTCGGCGGGGGATGTCAAAGAAACCTCCTTAGCGCCGCCAAGCGCTCTTTGAGGGCTTCCAGGGCTTCGTAGGTCATGGCGCAAAGGTACGAACGCTCAGCTAAGCGGGATACTGGCGGCCCTTCCACCGAACAGGCGCTTGCACGAAATACAGGTACATCAGCCAAACCCCTTGCAGAAAACGATACCCTACAAGGAGGGAGAGATACCGCAGCACCCGTCGGGAGCCGGTGATTTGGCGCCATCGCCACAGCGGGAGGAGTTCGGCGGCCAGAAAAAGCCAGCCAGGCCCACCCCTTTTGGAGAAAAAGTAGCGTCCACGGCAAGAGGCTTTGTACACCCCAGTAAAAGAGGGAGAGGCCCGTCACTTGCCCTACCGCTTGTCGCCATCGTAGCCGTTGCTGGTACCACCGACGAAAGGTAGGCTCGGCGCGTGTTTCGCCCAGCACAGCAGGGTGCCACACCCACTGAAACCGCCATCCGGCCTGCTTCAGGGCTTCTAACAGGGTATAGTCTTCCACGAGGGTGGGAGGCAGCCCCCCGCCATCCGGCCGAGGCTTCGCCAGGCTGTCCATCGCAGCGCTAAGCTGTTGCCTATGGCGGTCACGATTTGGCCCCGACGCTGCGAAGCAGCAATAAGGTAGAGCGTAGAAGCGGTCTCAATACGCTGGAAAGCTTCCCATAGGGTGCGTTCGCGAGGCAGGCTGGGTGCACACACCCCTCCCAAGTCAGGGGCTGAAGCCAGCACACGCACCAGCCCCTCAGCCCACGAAGGGGGAAAAAAACCATATCCGCATCCGCCACCAAAAAGTACGGCGTCTTAGGCAAGAGCTTTTCCGCTTCTACGAGGGCACCCAGCTTGCCGGGAGCAGCTCGGGGGCCATCTTCCAGCCGAATCCAAGTGGTGCGATGGGGATAACGCTCCGCCCACCGAGCCCAAATACGCGGGGTAGCATCCCCCGATCCGTCATCAACCCCCACCCAACGCAGCGGTAAGGGTCTGCCTCTCCAAGCTTTCCAGCGCTTGAGGCAGATGGTTTTCTTCGTTGCGGGTGGCCAACAAAACCGGTAGAGGTTCAGGAGGAGGAGAGAGGTCAGGCAGTTTTGTCCGCCGCAAAAGCCAAGTGAGGTAGCCCTGCATGATCCCATAAGAAGCCAGAAGAAACACCCCCAGGCCCAGGATCAGGGCCTCCATGGTTGGGGGGTCTTTTGCGGGCCGCGGTGCTCTTCCACAGCTTGACGAAGGGCCTGAAGGAGCTCTTCAAGGCCTTCGTGAGTCGCACCGGATACAAAAAGCTGAGGTACAGGCTCAGCAGGCAAGTAGAAGCGGCTTCGCTGGTCTGGAGGCACCAGGTCAGCTTTGGTAAAGGCGATGAGGTAAGGCTTTTCCAGCAGGGCTGGGGTCATAGAGCAGGAGTTCGGCCCGTAGCATCTGTAGGATTTGAGCGGGCTCGGGATGGTCAAGAGGAAGCGTGAAGAGGAGGATAGCCCCCTTTTTCCACGTGCCGGAGGAAGCGATGCCCCAGTCCACGGCCGGCGTGGGCTCCCTCAATGAGGCCGGGCAGGTCAGCCAGCACAAACGAACGCCCCCGGCTATCCTGCACCACGCCCCAGTTGAGGCACCAGGGTGGTGAAGGGATACGGAGCTATGCGGGGTCGGGCTCGGGTGAGGACCGAGAGGAGGGTGGATTTACCGGCGTTGGGGGGGGCCTACCAGGCATACATCCGCCAAGAGACGGAGCTCAAGGCGAATCCACCTTTTTTCGCCGGGCTGGCCAGGTTCGGCGAAGTCCGGCGCACGCAGGGTGGGGGAGCGAAAGGCGTGATTGCCGCGTCCGCCTTGGCCTCCCTTGGCTAAAAGCACCCGCTCTCCGGGTTGGGTCACTTCCCCCAGAAAAGCGTCTGTGTCGTCATCGTAAGCCGCTGTGCCGAGCGGCACCCGCCAAAATCACGTCCCCGCCTGAGGCGCCTTTCTGGCACTGGCCGCGGCCGGGCTGCCCTGAAGGAGCCTTGACCACCCGGCGGTACTTGACATCCAGGAGGGTCCACTTCTGCGGGTCGCCTTCCATCCAGACGCTGCCCCCATCGCCGCCATCTCCGCCATCGGGTCCCCCTCGCGGCACGAACTTCTCCCGGCGCCAGTGTACCACCCCCTGCGCCGCCGTCGCCGGCCTCCACGCGCAGCCGAACCCGATCGACAAAGTCGCCTTCAGCTTGCATAGGCAGGCCAGCCCCAGCTGACGAGCCAGCTTCCGGCGAAATTCCGCCTCTATCGCCGCCAGTTGGAAGGGATCCGTCGGGTCCAAAGAGGCTTCCGGCTGCTCCAGCGCCCACGCAATCCAGTCAAAGATTTCCAGAAAGCCGATTTTGCCCCGCAGAAACGCTTCTACCGCCACTTCGTCCGCAGCATTGAGAAGGGCGGGGCGCGCTGCCTCCCTTGGCCAGCGCCTGCCGCGCAAAACCCAACGACGGAAAAGTCTCTTCGTCCACCTCCTCAAAGTGAAGCCTCTTTATGAGGGTTAGGTCCGAACGCCCATCCGGAAAAACTTCCCTCTCCGGATACGCCAGCGCATACAAAATAGGCCAAGCGCATGTCGGGCAAGCTGAGCTGGGCTTTCATGGAGCCATCCCGAAAAAGCACCAAGGAATGCACGATGCATTCAGGATGGACCCAGGCGCGGATGCGGTCAGCGGGCACGCCAAAGAGCCCAGTACGCTTCAATCAGTTCAAGGGCCTTGTTGATGAGGGTAGCGGAATCCACGGTGATGCGGCTTCCCATTTTCCAGACGGGATGAGCCAGCGCCTCATCGGGGGTTATGCGTTCGAGCTGGGAACGCTTTTTGCCCCGAAAAGGCCCGCCAGAAGCCGTCAGAATCAGCGCCTCTACGCTCTCTGGCGCTTCCCCGTGAAGGCACTGAAAAAGCGCGCTATGCTCGCTATCTACCGGCACAAGGCGGGCGCGAAAAGGAGCCAGCCACCGCCCCCCAAACACCAGACTTTCCTTGTTAGCCAGGGCCAGCCGAGCCGCTGGATGTTGAAGGGCATAATAACTGGCCCAGAAGCCCGCCGCCCCTACAATGCCATTCACGACAACCTCGCCAGGGTCCGTAGCCAGCCGCTCGTAGAGGGCCTCTTTACTTAGTACGGGGATAGAGAGGGGATTCCTGCCGATAAAGTCCGCTCGGGCCTGGTCGTCCGTGATGGCGACCCACTCGGGCAGAAAGTCAGCTAAGCAGCGCTCCAAGACTTGCGTGTTGCGATGCACCGAGAGGCCAGCCAGCCGATACTTATGCGGGTAAGCGGCGAGGAGCGAAAGGGTCTGCTGACCGATAGAACCGCTGGCACCCAATACCGTGACTCGCCGCAAGTGGGGCGTGATGGATTCGAACCACCGACCTCCTGCGTGTGAAGCAGGCGCTCTAAACCCCTGAGCTAACGCCCCCGGGCTGACAAAGGTAAGGCTTTCTCCGGAACTCCCAGATCTGCCCACCGGTAAGCACATTCTACATAGGCATGCTGCTGGTAAGGCAGCCAACGGGCTTGGTAAGCCTGGGCCTTCCCCGAAGCCCAGATATAGTCTATCCGGAGCCACGGGTAGCGCCAGGTGGGTCCTGCGCCCCACGGCGCGGCCCAGAACCCCTCCCACAGGCGCTGCGCCAGCGTGAAGTACCTCGGACTGAAAGGCAAGCTGTTGAAGTCCCCACACACCAGCAGAGGGCCTCTCACCTGCTCTACCCGCGCCAAAAGCACCTCCTCAAACCGCCGATGGGCCTGCCACACCGAACGCAGCCAGCTCCACCGCCAGGAAGCGCTCCGAAATAACCGGTACGAGGGAAAATGCACATTCAAAAGGGTCAAGCTGCCATGGGGAGTGAGCACTTCCACTTCCTGGAGGCCGCTTGTGCTGCCCTTCTCCAAGAGGAGCCGAGGGTCGCACCCGCAAAGGAAAATCCGACACCACCAGCATCCCCATTTGCCCGCCTGCGTCCAAAAAAGCTCCATGCCTATAGCCCAGCCGACGAATGAACGCTTGGGCCGTGTAATCGCCCAAATACACTTCCTGCAGGCACAAGATATGCGGATGCCAAGCACGCAAACTGTCCGCTAGCCGTTCTATCTGGGGGCGGCTATAGTGCGCGGCGTCCATGTTGAAGGTTGCCACACGAAGGGCACCTGGCTCTCGTAACCCAGGCCATACCTTCCAGACAAAGGCCACATGCACCAGCCAAAGGCTACCTACAATACCCCACAAAACACGATATCGTGCATCTCTCCACAGCCCCCAAGCGCTCCAGACGCCTCCCCCATACAGCCAAATGAGGCTTGCCCAGAAAGGGAGGCCCCAAACCCACGGGGCTATAAACCAGGCACTTGCGGCCAGCAGACTGAAGGTCAGGCCTGCCAGACGAAAGAAAACCACTCTATTACAGCTTTTCTGCTGCTTTTTTGAGAATCCTTCTTTCCCTACGGGTGAGGCTTTGGATGCCTTTCTGACTTATCTTATCCAGAATGCGGTCTACCTCTTCTGGGGTAACTTCTCCTTCCCAGCTGAAATGCCATAATCGCTGGCCGATCGCTTCCGGCTGCCATCCCTGCTTGAGCGCGTAACCCAGAAGCATGCCCATGCCTGCCCCAGACAGATGCGCAATAGCGGAGGCCTCATTACCATTGAGAGTAAGCAAAAGGTCCAGGAAAATCCAAATGAGGGCCAGCCAGCGCAAAGCAATAGGCCCAAGGAAGAACAGAAACACTTGAAAGTGAGGCATAAGGGTAACTGTAGCAAAAAACACGCCATTGACGGCGGCGGAGGCTCCCATGGCAAAACCCGGGTAAGGATAGCGGCTCCAGGCGTAGGCCAAGTACCCTACCGCTCCAGCCAGGCCCCCCAAGCCGTAGGCCCACCACAAACGCACAGGCGGCTGGGTGGTCAGAAAAAGCTGCCCCATCCAGTAGAGCCAGAGCATATTCATCAGCACATGCCAAATCCCTCGCCAATCGTGCACAAACATGTGCGTAAGAAGCGCCCAAGGCTGACGCAAAAGCGCTTCAGGCAGACCCGGTAGCGCCAACTTTTTGTAGTAGTAGTCAAAAAGCGGGAGGTTGCCCCCCAGCCGAAAGACCACAGCTACCAGGACAGCTATCACATAGAGAGCGCCATTGATGATCAGGAGCCACCGAAGCGGAGAAGCCCCTGCAAAGAGACGCCGTACCGAAGCCGCCATAGCTTCCTGCAAAGATAAACCACCTCGGCTATTCCCGCAAAAACCGCAAGACCGGGTAAGGCGGGAGCCATACCCCATAGAGTCCTCGGGGTAGCGTGGCTACAGAGAGGCGCTGCTGGGGCTTCGTTACCGAAAACACCACGACCACCTTACCGGCGGCGTCTACCACATACCCTTCTGACACAGGGAGGCTGTCCGGCACTTCCAGGATGATCGTCTCTTGCGCGGGATTAGGATACAGCCGCAGGCCCGGCGGGGAAGCAGCCTTCCCAGGAGGGGAAGGAGAAAAAGTGAGCGGATTGGGATCGTAGAGGATCCCATTGGACCAGGAAGCGGGCCCTATAAGGCCGGCGCCGTTTCGGGCACGCACACCCCAGTAGTAAGTCTGGCCTGCCGTGAGGGAAAGCCCCGTAGCGGTGTAGGAAAGGACCGCTCCGATAGCCGTCCATCCCCGCACATCCGCAAGACCAGGCGCCGTGCCGATGGCGTATTCGTAGGCAACCACATCCGAGTGGGGATCGGTAGAAGGGTCCCAGTTAGCGGTGAGCTGAGTGCCATTTGTGGTAAAGCTCTCGTCAGGTCCGCTTCCATCCCTCACGGCGGGGGGAGCATCAGGCGGCGTCCAATCCACATCCACCGGCGAAAAGACCACCCCAGAAGGATTCCCGGCCGCAGTCGTACACACGGCTGTACAGCCGGCCTGCCGAAGTGGTCGGCGTAGGGTTCTGAGCTGCCAGCCAGCCTGAGGGCCCCACGCTAATCGTTTCTGAAGCCCCCCGCCCCCGCCAAACCTCTACAACATCCCACTCCACCTGCGCCTGGTTGGTCCGCAGGCTGAGGTAGCCGCCCGAAGTCAGAGGCGTTGAATCCGTCCAGGTTGCCACCCAAGCGCCATTCACCCATACCGTGATCTGGCCAGCGTCATAGAGAACTTCAACGAGGTAATCGGTGCCCACCGAGAGCGCGAGCGGGACTGTAAGCCGCGCATTGAGGGTATTGGCGATGGTTTCGTAAATCTGCAGGTCTTGCTGGTCATACCGCAGCCAAATCAGGTAAGAGTTGCCACGCTGACTCTGGGTAGGGTCATCCACCAAGATGTGAAAGCCCCAGCGGCGATTGCCTGTGGTGTTGGTGAGGCGCGCCTTGACCCGATACAGCGCCAGGTTCCCCTGTGTCACGGGGCGGTAATAGTTGGTACCCGTAGAGGTGACATCCGACTGGGTCAGAAAGCCCGCGCTCGTGCTCCAAGTGCCTGCGCCGACCGTCCAACCGCTCTGAACAGCGGTAAAATCGTCGTACAGAAAGCCTGCCGCCGTAGAGGCTTCCCACCCACTGGTCCCCAAGTAAACCGGAAGGAGAAAACGAACTCCTACACCACTGAGCGCGTCGGCATCGCTAAAGTTCTGGACGAAATCTGCTGTTTTCCACCCCGAGACGCTCAGGCTGGTGGTGGGAGGGGTCCAGTCTATTTTGCTTTCAGCGGTGGCTACGGCTGACCACAACCCTGCCACATCGCGCACCAGAGACAGCACCCGCACCGCAGGCGTGGTAGGTGTGGCGCTCTCATAGCGCGCATGACCGCCGCTTCCTACTTGCACGGTGAAGGTTGAGCCTCGGCTGCGGTAAACCCGCACCTCGTCATAGTCCACGAGGGCATTACCGGTACGCAGAGACACGTACCCGCCGCTCTGCAAAGGCGCTGGATCCGTCCAGCTTCCCACCAGCGCGTTGTTTATCCAGATGCGAATCTCGCCCGTAGAGGGGTTGTACGTGGCTTTGATGTCGTACCACGTGCCTGCTGAGAAAGCATAAGGCTGCTGGTACTGGGGGGAAGGGAGCGTATTGCCCGTGATGCGATAGATCTCAATGCGCTGGTTATCCAGCCGAAACCACAAGAGGTAGGAATCCCCTCGCTGAGAAAGGGTAGGGTCGCTGACGAAGATGTGGAGGCCTGCCCGCCGATTGGTGCCTGAACCGGAGAGGCGCATACGCCAGTGATACAGCCATTCTGTGGAAGCGTCCTGCGTCAGGGGAAAGTACAGGTTGGTGTTGGACTGGGTCTCGTCACTTTGGGTGAGGTACCCGCTGGCTACCGACCAGGTGCCCACGGCGGCGGTCCACCCCGGGGGCAAGGTCGTCCCAGGAAAATCCTCGTAAGCAAAGCCTTTGGCCCCATGAGCTCCCCACCGAGATCCCGATTGATCCGCCACACACACGTACCTCTGCGCTACGGCCAGGTTGTCGGTGTCGGAGAAACCCACGCTAAAATCCCAGGCATACCAGGGCTGGAGGGGAGCGATAGCTGTGGTAGGAGGCTGGTTGTCCAGCACGCAGCTCCAGGTGGCTAACCACCCAGGTGCCACCGTCGCCCCATCCGCCTTGTATCGGAAGGTTAGGCTGCCAGAGGTGCCCGTAACCGTCCCCGGCGAAGCGTTGCCCGTATAATACCCTATGAGCGGGCTTGCTGTCGTAGGACCATCGTAAATCCAGAGGGTGTCGTACCCATTCTCCAGCTGAAAACTGTGAAAGGTGACGGTGACCTGGGAAGCGCCGGTCGGCGCAAGCGTCCAGGTCCAGTTTTCCCGGTTGAAGTACGAGCCCAGCGTGCCTCCCATGTCAAAGAAGGTGTCTTGGCATGCTACCTGCGCGCAGTCTGTAAAGTGGTCTTGCAAGGCCCCCCATAGCTCGGGGCGGCTGCCATCGTACCCCAACGCCCACATCCCTACGCCAGCTATACCCTGCATGAGAACCGTACGATACATCCAGGCTATGCTTAGCGAATCATGCCACCAGGTTTGGTACCATTGCCCCCCGCTCTGGTAGATGAAATACCGGCTCCGGGAATGAGGGTCCCAGTTCCAGCCGTAGGTGTTGGCCTCGGTGTAGGCCTGGTGATACAGCCGCGAAGTACCCGAACCCGTCGTGCTGGCAGGGTAGGTATTCGTCGTGGTGGGGTAGCGAAAACCGTAGTAAGGCACCCCTAAGATGAGTTTGCTGCGGGCTGCCCCACTGGCGAGGTAGTCAATGATAGTACGGCTATTGCAGCGAGAGCCCCAGATCTGGCCTACATGGAGGAGGCCAGTAGGTCCAGCCGTCGGCGCCGTGCTCCAGTAAAAGTCATACCCCATGATGAAGAGCTGGTCGCAGATCGTACTCAAAGCCGCCACATCGTAAGCGTTATTCCAATCCACGGCGGGCAGCGCCACAGAGAGTTTAGCGCCAGGGCGGCGGCGATTCAGCGTGTCCCGAAGCTGCTGCATAAAGCCCACGAAGTTGGTACGCTGGCTGGAAGGCAATCCTTCAAAGTCAATGTTGATCCCCTGGGCATTTCGCTGGGCGATCAGCGAGACCAAACTATCTATGCACCGCAAACGAGCCGCAGGGGTGGTCAAAAAGGTGGTCAGATCGGAGCCTCCGAAAAGGGTTGCACAGAGTTGCACTTCCACGCCGTTACCTTGGGCGGTAGGAACGAGGTTGGTGGTGCGCCAGGTATTCATGACGGTGGGATTGGAGTAGGTGCCCGTAGCTGGATCCACTTCGTAGGAGAAAAACACGAGGGTAGAAAGCAGATTCCAAGGGAAGCTGGTCCAAGCGGTGCCCATCCAGTAGGGGTAATAGCCCATGACCTGGCGGTTCAGGGCGCAAGTGCTGGTTTGCCGGAAGGCAGGTCCGGGGCGAGGTCGGTAGCCCTGGACGCTATCCCACTGCCGCTCAGACAGATACGCCAACGGCCTATGAGCCTCTGCCTCTATTTGATGGATAGAAGGAAAACCCACCCCCGCTTGCAGCCATACAACCAGACCTACAAGGGCCTCCATAAAGCGAAGTTAGTAAACATCCGCAGGCCCTCCCATACCCACCCTCATTCTTCTACCTCACAGGTACCCTCCCATCTTCTCAGGAGGGTGCGATCCGTTTCTTCACAAGTCGGCTCTCCATAAGGATGCCACTCCGGCTCCCCTTCCAGCTTTACTTCTTCCCGAGTAGGCAGATACCGATAGCGAAAATCTACCGACCCTTCTTGCTGGCAAGTTTGGGTAATTCGGTATACAGACCACACCTTGCGTGTGCCAGTCTGCTCATAATGGCCGAAAAGGGTATACACGATCTCACTACAAGGCTCCTGCGTTTTTTCTTCACGAGTCGTGTAGTCTACAAACCTACGCAGATAATTGACTGAAAGGAAACCTTCTTCTTCGTAATCTCGCTTTATCAAAATGTACAGCTCCTGAACAGGGTTCCAGCTTCTTCTACTCGTGAATCGCAATGTGCTTGGATAGAAACTTATTTTCTGACCTTTTGCGCTATATTTTTGCTCATATTTGCTCAGCTCCGTTATGAGGAGAGCACGGATTTTCTCCTCACGGCGGCGGGCCTGGAGGCGGGCATAGGCCAGGATCCCAAAGACTATGACCCCGAGGGCCACGACGATTAAGAGCAGTATCCCCACCAGACGCAAAAAGCAACCCAAGCACGATCGTCTGCGTTTACGGGGCTGCTCAGAAGGAGCAGGAGAGGGAGCCGCTTCCGGAGCGGAGGGCTCCGGAGAAGCCTTATTCGGGGAAGAAGGCGTGCGAACCTCGGCCTTAGAAGAAGTTGGGCTTTCAGGAGAGCTTTTTGGGGCTGCTTTCATTTTCGGAGCAGAGGGCGGGGCTGCTTCGGGGTGAACCGATGCCTTAGTCGGTTCCGACAGCGCCCGCAGCGCTTCCTTCATAGCTATAGCCGAAGGAAACCGCTCTTCAGGCTGGCGAGCTAAAGCTTTTTCAATGAAAGCCTTCCATGGCGCCGGTGCCCAGCCTGGAACCGGCAGCGGGGCCTTGAGAAGCGTCTCGTACAACTGAAATTCCGTCTTTCCCTCGTAGTCCCAAGGATACCGCCCAAAAAGACACTCGTATATCACCAGCCCCATCGCATAAAGATCCGTACGGGGAGAAAGCGCTTCCCCCCGAATCTGTTCTGGAGCCATGTAGAGCACGGTACCCACCTTGAAGCCTGCGCGCGTGAGGTTGTAGTGCGAGTCTAAGGTTTTGGCGATCCCAAAGTCCAGGAGTTTGCCTCGCCCGTCCGAGAGCACCATGATGTTGGAGGGCTTAAGGTCTCGGTGGATAACCTCCGCTGCCTGATGCATGTAATACAGCGCATCCAGAACCGGAGCTAAAATCTTATAGGTCTCTTCTGGCGAAAGAGGGCCTTTTCGCTCCAGGTATTTATCCAAGGGCTGCCCCTCCAGGTACTCCATGACCATGTAGGGAATGCCCTCGTCAATGAAAAAGTCATAGAGCTTGACAATGCCGGGGTGCGAGAGACTAGCGAGAATCTGGGCTTCTCGGTAAAAGCGTTGGCGGATCTCTTCGTTCTCGGCATACTGGGGGAGGAGGGACTTTAGGACGACTTTCGTTTCCCGGTGGGTATCTTCGGCCAGGTAGACCTTACCCATCCCCCCTTCTCCAAGTTCTTTCAGGAGGACGTACCGGGCCTCCGGCATAGAAAAAGAAAGCTCGCCTGGCAGGTCAGGGCTGATAACTCCAGCGCTGGTAGAGGGTGATATGAGGGGTTGTAACGCGCACCAGGTAAAGCCCCGCAGAAAGCGTAGCCGGCAAGTGCCACAAGTATTCGGAGGTAGGAGGCATTTCCTGCCGGAGAACAACATGGCCTTGAAGCGTGAGCAGGTCTACCGCCGTGAAGGGAACCCCACACCGAATCTCCATCTGCGGGCTCCAGGCCGGGGAAGGGAAAACTTGAAAAGCCAGCCGCTCATCTTCACCCTGGAGCGAGGTGGTGGCTTCTATCACTTCGGTGAGGGTAGGCGCGGCAGGCATTTGTACAGTAGGCAGCTGTAGCACCTTAAAGAGACGAGGCGCAGCGAACCACACTACAGTATCCACATACCGACGGGCACGCGCTTTATCTGCATCCGTAGAGTTGGCATACCATCCGAAGGGCTCAAACCCGGCCCCTTGCCAGGGATAAAGACCTGGAAAAGGCTGATCGCCAGCATATTCGGGCTTCAGCGCCTGGAGGTTGCCTTTGAGTTCCAGGTTTTCGTGTAAAGCATAACTGCCAAACACCTCAATGATGGGGTAATTTCCCACGGCCGTGACAACCACCCCTGAAGTATAGGGCGTGGTAGGGTCCTGTACTCCATGCAGGGAGATGACGGGAACGCCTTCGTTCTGGATGAAGCTGGTATCGCCTACAGCGCCGCCGAGGTTGAGCACAGCCTGGATAGTAGAAGGATAGCCGGGGTTACCGCTACCGCCTTCAAAAGCGTTAGGCCCAGAGCCTCGGTCCATGCCCGGGGCGGTGGTGTCCACGAAAAGCGTGCCGTCAGGAAACTTAAACTTGGGGTTGTCCAGCTCCTCGGGGCGATTCAAGTAGGCCACATGGAGGCCTACATAAGCACCAGAGGAGGAGCCCCCCATGGCGATCCGGTTTGAATCGATGCGAAAGGAGTTGGTGGTGGCGGCGTCTTTTCGCAGGTAGCGCACCAGCGCGCGACCATCCTGTACGGCTCGCCACACCGCTTGGATGATGCCCTGAGCACGAGCTTCTTGGGTGGTGGCCTGAGGATTCCATCCTACCCGATGGTCGGCCGAGATGGCCACGTAGCCTCGCCTCGCAAACTCAAGGCACAACGCCACAATCCCAGAATCCACCCGGGTACCGATAGGCGTTCTACCAAAACCGCTGCTCGCTATGCTAGGCTGCAAGAAGCTCCCCGCATGGATTAGGATAATCACCGGCCTTTTCTGCATGGTGTCTCCTAACGGCTCGTAGACATCCATGTACAGGTTCACCGGAGTCTGCGCAAAGTCAACATTGCTGCCGTACTGAACCCCCCGGATGATCCGAACCTGAGAGAATACCGGGTCTATAAAGCGGGTCACCAGTTGGGCCCACAGCGTCAGCGAGCTTGCGAAGCCCGCGAGGAGTAGGTAAAGGGATCGCATGAAGCAAATGTAGCACTTTCGGACGAAAGAAGGGTTGGAGCCTGTAGGGATGAAACAAGAACCGCTGCTTGGTTCCGAACCGAAGGTTGCCATTTTTCGCAGCCCTACATGGCCTCAAAGCCGTATATTTGTGACATGAAAGCGGTGTATGGGGTTGGGCTCTTGATGGCAGGTTGGGCGCAAAGCCTGCGCATTCTGGCTGCGCTGGAGGCTGCTCAGGATGCGCCCATAGAAGTGATCCTGCGGGCCGGTTCCCACGAATGGCGCTTCCAAGGTCAACTGGAAGGCGGCACCGCCGAATGGAAGCTGCCGGCTCCCCTCCCTCAGCCTGCAGAAGTCTGGATACATAGCCCAGGCTATCTACCCTTGCGCTACGGCAAGCCGATCTCCGGTCAAGGACCTTTCCTGCTTGATTTTACCCAGCCGGCGAATCTTCACCCCCGCACTAGCTATGTGGAAAAATCGGGGAAAGCTTGCCTGGCCGCCGGCGAACTCGGTAGCCTCCCCGAGGAAAGCCACCCCGTCATCAACGCGTACGACCTGGAGCTTTTTCTGGAGGCCTGGAAAAGGCAAGATACCCGGGCAGACTTTGACAAAGATGGATCCATCACGGAAAAAGATTACCAGCTTATCTTGAAAAACCAAGATGCCTTACTCTCCACCGAACTATGAGGACCCTCTGTCTTTTGGGCTTGCTTTTCGTAGGATGGGCGCAGGATACCCTCTGGGCTGAAGCGGCCGTCCGAGGGGATTATGTAGAGGTAAGTCTTTTCTGGCGGGGTCAGCCCACCGAAACCCCTTTAGGTGCTAACTTCGTGCTGCGCTTCACGGCTGCGGCACCCTTAGATTGGGAGAACATCCAGATCATCGCTCGCGGCCCCTACGATGCCCAGCAGAATCCCTTGTACCGCTCTCTATACCTGACCCAGCGGCGGGAAGAAGCCGCCCAGCGCGTGAGCCTCAACCTCCTGCCCCAGCATCCTCCGCAGGGCACACCTTTCTCTGGCTATAAGGAGCTGATAGGCCGCTACCGGGTGCCTATTGTCGCGTTTGGGGACACCTTATCGGCCCATTGGAGCCTTGAGACAGGTGAGATCGTGCTGGCGCCCTTTCAGCGGGCCCGCGCGCGCTTCGTGCAGGTCGGTCCCTCCCCTGTAGCCCTGTGCCCCTCCGTGGAAGGCTTCCGCGTCCAGCTCCAAAATGGCCAGCTAACTCTCCAGGCGCCAGCGGACTTTTTCCCGCAAAACCTCTCCATTCGCTGGATGCGGGAAGGCGTTGAGGTAGGGCAGGGGCCTACGATCTTGCCCTATTTGCCGGGCGCTTACTGGGCCGAAATCCAGCACCGCTGCGGCGCTGCAGCCCGATCCGATACGCTCTTCTACCTGGCCACTTCCGCTTCGGCTCCTTTAGCGCCCGCCTGGCGGGTGTACCCCAACCCTACCGCAGGCACCCTGTATATTGAGGGTCCGGCCGGCCCTACTCGCCTGGAGCTGGTAGACCTGCGTGGGCGACTCCTTTTCCAGCACACCTGGACAAGCGACCCAACACGAGCTGCCCGCCTGGAGCTGCCCAGTCTGCCTTCCAGCCTGTACCAGCTTCGCCTCGTAACTCCCAACGAAACGCATACCTTCCCCTTGCACTATGCGCCGTAGTGCAGCCTGGTGGATGGTAAGCCTAAGCGCTGCCCTTTTGTGGGCTCAGCGAACGTACCGCCTGGAGCTCAAACAAGCTTATGTGCGCACCTCCGGCGCCAGCCCCGATTCTGTAGACATCGTGCTCCGCATCCGACGCACAGGCGGCTCAGGCCCACCGGATACGCTCGCCAGCTCTAACTTCCCCTTCTTTTACAACTTTTCGGTGCTAAACATGGGCGCTGCTCGCGTGATCCATGAGCGCAAGTTCAGTGCGGTCACCCGACCTAACTACTACGACAACATCACTTACCCCTTCACGCTGGCTCGGGTGAACGTCACCGTACGCCGCAAGCTGGGCTATACCCCTCCAGGAGATACGCTGGTTTCTGCTCCGGACTGGGATACGATCGTGGGGTTGCGGGTTCCACTGCGCGCCTGCGGCCCTCGCGACTCCAGCATTTTGGTGTGGGACACCACCTACCTCACGGTCCTCAACTCCCTCCTGCAAAGCCTTAAGCCCCATATCCGAGAACGCATAGGGGACACACTGCAACTCTGCCCTTCGCTGTCCAACCTCGTCTGGGCCACCTATGCTCCTTACAACCCCCATCAGACCTGCGAAGGCCAGCCTAAACGCTTTCAATTTGTACGGCAAAACCCTGGCGTGCCCGTAGACAGCTTCGTGGTATGGGTGCAAAAGGATCCTTTAGGGCCAGGGCCTGTCTTCATGCTGGGTTTGCCTGTGACGCAAGTGGGCAGCACGGATACTTTTCGGTTTCAGCTTACCCTGGCTGTGGCGGACACGTACGACGTATGGGTGGAGGGGATAGACCGCAAGTGCGGTTGTCGGGTGCGCTCTCCCAAGCGCGGGGTGCGTGTCTTGGCTCGCCCCCCTGTCCTGCCTATCAGCGGACCCGATACCGTCTATGCAGGAGGGAGCTATACTTACAGCCTGCCTGCCTTGCCTAGCCCCTTTACCTACAGCGAAGTCTTGTGGTGCCTTGCCCCGCAAGGGTCCGGTCGGAGTTGCCCTCCCTCGAATAGCCAGGCTTACACCTTTACCTTTCCTCCTACACCCGCTCCACCTAGGGTAGATACCGTAGGAGTAGCGTACAAGGTAGGGGGCAACCCTTGTGCCCAAGTCAGCTACAAGCTCGTGGTTGTGCGCTCTTGTCCAGGGTCGCCTTGGGGACAAGCGGTAGCGAGCCCTCCCGGTGTGTGCCGCGGCCAGCGAGCGGCGGTGAGCTTGGAGGGCCCGACTCTGTACGATAGCCTGCGTTGGGAGGTGTGGAACGGTTCCACTTGGGCAGCTGTAGGAAGTGGCCTCGGCGCCACCGCTTCCCTGTACCTGACGCCGCCCCTCCAGAGCGATTCTACTTACCGGGCGCGGCTCTACCTGGGACCCTGCGTAGTGTATTCGGAGCCTGCTACGGTGAGCGTCTCAACCAATCTAATTGAGCGTGGTTTTACGGGCCTTAGCCCGAATCCAGCCTGTGTGGGCGACACGGTTTTGCTGCAAGCTTACGGCCCTGGGGTATGGTACACGCCCGACGGCCAGGGAACCTTCGTAGATACCCTGGATCCGAACGGCAAGTACATTCCAGCTTCGGCTGACGCAGGCCAAACCATCCAGCTGTGCTGGGTGATCCGTTCCCAGGACTTGGGCTTTTGCCGAGCTCCTGGTACGGACACCCTGTGCCTCCAGCTGGCTGTGAATGCCTCCACCGCACAAGGCAGCTTCGCCATCCCGCCCGGCTCCGATACCCTATGCGCAGGGGGGCTCACTGACCCTTTAGGGGCCCAAATTATTTCCGGAATTCGGGGCCAATGGCTTACCCCCAACGGGCGTGGCACCTTTCAGCCTTCGGACAGCGACCCCAACGCCCGCTACAACGCTGCCCCAGCGGACGCCGGCAAGTGGATACATCTCACTTGGAGGGTAGTGGGAACGTGCGGCTCGGCCGACTATACCGATTCGGTCTACGTGCAGAGCGGTCAGTCGGTCTCTATCCAGGGCCCCAACCAGATCTGTGCCAATGCGCCGCTCGTGCTGAATGCCTCCCCCTCTACAGGCTTTGACAGCCTTCTCTGGTTTCGGGGCAATAGCGCGGCTGTGGTAGCGGCTGGCCCTCCTTCGCGCAGCCATCCCGCCTATGTAGGAGAAGGTCCCCTTTACGACCCAGGCCGGCTTCCTCCCGGCGACACCGCTTTCACCGTCTATGGAGCGATAGGCGACTGCGAGAGCTTTGCTACCCTGGTGGTGAGCATCCTCCCTGCGCCCACGGCCCTTTTTGAGGCCACCCCCCGCATCACCACCATGAATAATCCTACCATCACCTTCACCAACCAAAGCCAAGGAGCGACCTCCTACGTCTGGAACTTTGGCGACCTCAATCGGCCTGATGTGGACAGCACGCCTAACCCCCACCTTTTCCTATAGCGCCCCCGGCACGTACACGGTGGTGCTCTTGGCCCGCAACGATCAAGGTTGCGCCGACTTCTACGTTTGCACCAACTGCATTCAGGTGCTGCCTCGCAAGGTCTTTTTGCCTTCGGCCTTTTCCCCCAACGGAGACGGCAAAAACGATGTGTTCCGTCCCCTGCCCGTAGAAGAGCATTTCTCCTTCACGCGGCTGGAGGTGTACGATCGCTGGGGGCAAATGGTGTTTGCGGCGGACAATCTGCCAGCTTGGGACGGTCGTGCTTCGGACGGAAGGCCGCTGGACCCAGGTACCTATTCGTATCGCGCTATTATTCTTGTGCCCGATGAAGGCCTTATTACGCATACTGGGGTGGTGCATCTGGTGCGGTGAGCTGCTGGCCCAGGAAGTGCTTCCTATCGGCTTGTGGAGCGCGGCGCAAGCCTTAAGCCCCGCTCAAGTAGGGCTGGTGGAAGGGCGTTTCCGCGCCTTGCTGGTTCATGCTTTTCGGCCTGCCACAGGATTTGCCCGCTTCAGTTCTACCTGGGCGGGCGTGGAGGCTCCCTTTCAGCTGCGAGAGCTGCCGGCCGGGGTAGGAGCGTATGTGTTTTCGGACGTCGCGGGCGGCTGGCGCACCACACGGGGCATGCTCAACCTGGCTTACGAAGCGCCCTTAGGGGCCCGCGCCCGATACGACCACCTGCGAGCCGGAGTAGGAGTCGGCTTTGTGCAGCGGACGGTGGAACCCTCCGACCTGCAGTTTGAAGACCAGTTTGATGGGCGCGGCTTCAGCCGCCCTACCAGCGAAGACTTCTCCCGGCTCACAGCATGGAACGCAGACTACGCCGTAAGCCTTCTGTACTACCGCACCCAGAAAGTCCCGGGCAATGTGGAACTGGTACCTTTTGTGGGCTTCTCCGCTTCTCGGTTGAACCGGCCGGCGGTGGGTTTCCTGGTGCGAGACGCCGAACGGCTCTCCCTCTTCTGGGCAGGGTACGGAGGAGCCCGCCTGTACACCCGAACGCCCTTTCAGTTTGTGGGAAGCCTCGTCTATGCCCGTTCCAACCGAAGCCAATGGATAGGCGGTAGCTTCCTTACCGAGTTTGTGATCTATGAGGGGGGCTACTGGTTTACTCAGCCGGTGGGTTCGGTGCTGGCGGGGGCGGCGGTCCGGGCTCGGGATCAGTATGCGCTCATGGCAGGCTTCACGCTCCAGAAAGGCTTGGCCGTAGGGGTAGCCTATAGCTTGCTCTCGCGCCGAAACACCACCCCCACGGCCTTTGGAGGCCTGCAGGTGATGATGCAGTACGTGCTGGGGTATAAGTATCGGGAACGCGGCATTGTTTATCCTTTTCCCCTCTGGTGATATGGCTGCCCGAGCGATGGCCGTGGTGCTGGAAGCCATGCGTCCCCAAGAAAATCGCCCCTTACAAAACCGCTGGCTTTGGGCGGCGGGAGGAGGGCTCTTGCTCCTCCTGGCGGCAGGCGCCGGACTGAGCCTGTGGCTAAGCCCTACCTGGAAAGGAGCGCTGCTGAGCCTTCTGTGGGCAGGGGTTTTGATGGGAGGGGTTTATGTAAGCTGGCACCTCTACAGAAGCGTGCGCACTTACCGCGAAACCGTCCAGCTCCAGGCCCGCGAAGAAATCCTGCGCATTGAAGGGCGCTACAAAGCCCTGGTGCAGTACGCCTCGGACGTGTTTTGTATCTTGGACAAAAGCGGCCTTGTTCAGTACGCTAGCCCTTCGGCCCAGCGAGCTTTGGGCTACCCCCCTTCGCAGTTGGAAGGAACTTCCCTTCGTGAGCTGCTGCATCCGGAAGATCGAGCCTTAGTGGAGAGTGCCCTTGCTCGGGAGGGTTCGGCTTTCTTTCTGGTGAGGCTGCAGCATCGGGAAGGCTACTGGCGCTACTTTGAAGCGGTGGGCCAACCGCTTTTCAATGACCCTCTGGTGAAAGGTTACCTTCTGACGCTGCGGGATGTGACGGACCGCCAGCGAGAAGAAGCCCAGAAACGCGAAAAAGAAGCCGCCGCCCTGCGCCTGGCCATAGAACGCGAACGCGCCGAGTACGAGAAAAACCTCATTGAGCAAAGCAAACGGCAGCTGGAAGAAGCCTACCGCCTCATTGAACAAAAAAACAGAGAAATCACCGAGAGCATTCAATATGCGGCTCGGATCCAGCAAGGGATGGTCGTGCCTCCTGATGCGATTCGGACGTACTTGCCAGAGAGCTTTGTTTTTTGGAAGCCGCGCGACATTGTGAGCGGGGACTTTTATTGGTTTTTGGCGCTGGAGGAGTGGGTTTACTTTGCGGCAGCCGACTGCACAGGGCACGGGGTTCCGGGGGCGCTGATGACGATGATTGCGTCGGCGGTGTTGACGCAGGCCGTACTCCAAGAAGGGCTGCGATCTCCTGATGAGATTCTGGCGGGGGCTCATCGTCTCTTGCGGCGGGCCCTTCGGCAGGATGTGCCAGGAGCGCGTTCCGAGGATGGCATGGACATCGCCCTCTTAGCTTATCAGCCTTCCATCCGCAAGATCCACTATGCGGGGGCTAATCGCCCTCTCTGGGTAGTAAGCCCCGGAGAAGCCGAGCCCCAAGAATACCCTGCCGACCGAAAAGGCATCGGAGGAGCTTCGGCTCCAGCCCAGCAGTTTTTTACCCTTCATGTGATCGAGCCGCCCACCGGAGCGTGGATATACGCTTCTTCGGATGGATACGCTGATCAGTTTGGAGGCCCTCAAGGGAAAAAATACATGGCCAAGCGCTTCAAGCGATTTTTGGCGCAGCTTGCTTCTCTTTCTCCCGAAGCTCAGCACCAGGCCCTGGAAGCCGATCTGGCCACCTGGAAGGGTGATTATCCCCAAACAGATGACATTCTGGTGATAGGGCTGCGG